>NZ_CP029608.1:2400000-3000000 GCF_003352185.1 Pseudomonas kribbensis | reverse complement strand
TGACCTGTATCACGCCAAGGCCCAGAAAACCCAGCATGTGGTGCAGACCGCCAGTGGCCTGCTGACCTACTACCAGGGCCTGGAAGCGGCCGGAACCCTGACCCGCGATGCCGCCCAGAAACAGGCACTGACCGCGATTCGCGGCCTGCGCTACGACCAGAACGATTACTTCTGGATCAATGACCTCACGCCCGTGATGGTCATGCACCCGACCAATCCCAAGCTCGAAGGCCAGAACCTCTCGGCGATCCGCGACCCGGACGGATTTGCGGTGTTTAACGAGATGGTTGCCATTGCCAAAGCCAAGGGCGCCGGCATGGTCGATTACCGTTGGCCGAAACCCGGTGCCAGTGAGCCGGTGGCCAAGACCTCCTACGTGAAACTGTTCGAGCCATGGGGCTGGGTGCTGGGTTCCGGTGTGTACGTCGACGATGTGCAGGCCGAGTTTCAGGGCCAGGTGGTCAAGGCGTCCGTCGTCGGCCTGGTCATTGCGCTGATCATGGGCGTGCTGGTGATCCTGATTGCCCGCAGCATCGTCCGCCCGTTGCAGGAAACCGTGAACGCCATGGCCAACATTGCCAGCGGCGAAAGCGACCTGACCCGCAGCCTCGATACCCACGGTCAGGACGAAGTCACGCAATTGGCCCATCACTTCAATGCCTTCACCGCCAAACTGCGCCGGGTGATCGGCGATTTACAGGTGTCGGCCAGTGCACTGGGCCAGTCTTCCACTGAACTGGGCAACGACGCGAGCCAGGCCCAACAACGCAGCCAGCAACAATCGCAGCAGATGGAGCTGGTGGCGACGGCCATCAACGAAGTCACCTACGGCGTGCAGGATGTGGCGAAGAACGCCGAGCATGCCGCCAACGAAATGCGCGATGCCGAAGCCCAGGCGCAACAGGGCCAGATCAACATCGACGGCAGCCTGCAACAGATCGACAAGTTGTCCGGCACCATCGATCAGGCCGTCGAAGTGATTCGTACGCTGGCAACCGAAAGCACGCAGATCGGCAGCGTTCTGGAGGTGATCCGTTCGATTGCCGAGCAGACCAACCTGCTGGCACTCAATGCCGCCATCGAAGCCGCCCGGGCCGGCGAACAGGGCCGTGGTTTTGCCGTGGTGGCCGATGAGGTTCGTTTGCTGGCGCAACGCACGCAGAAATCCACGGCGGAAATCCAGTCGATGATCGAGCGGCTGCAAAATCATTCCGAAGCGGCGGTGAAGGTGATCGGCGACAGCAGCAAGGCCTCGCAACTGACCATCGAGCAGGCCGGACTGGCCGGGGCCAGCCTCAATGCCATCGGCCAGGCGCTGCGCAACCTCAATGGCCTGAACGCCTCGATCGCCAGTGCGACCCTGCAACAGGCGCACGTGGTCGAGGACATCAACCAGAACGTCACCCAGGCTGCCGGCCTTTCACACAGCACCGCACTGGCTGCCGAGCAATCGAGCGCCGCCAGCGTGCGGCTCGGCCAGTTGAGCGAGCAACTGAACGGTTTGCTGCGCCAGTTCCGCGTCTGATCCCGGTCACCGGTGGGAGCTCACTCCCACCGGTTTTTGGGTACAATCCGCTCCCTCTTTTACTCCCTCCAAGGATCTTGCATGTCCGGGCTCGAACTGTTTGCCGCCGCCCTCGGTGTGATCGCCGTCTGGCTGACGGTCAAACAGAACCCCTGGTGCTGGCCGATCGGGCTGGTCATGGTGCTGCTCTACAGCTGGATCTTCTTCGAGGTGAAGCTGTATTCGGACATGTTGCTGCAGGTGGTTTACGCCGCGCTGCAAGTCTACGGCTGGTGGCAATGGACCCGGGCCGGGACGATGCATGACGGGCGCGAGGTCAGCCGGCTCGACTCCCGTTCGATTCTGCAAGGGTTGGCCATCGGCGCCGTCGGCAGCCTGCTGCTGGGTGCCGCCATGGCGCACTGGACCGATGCCGCGCAGCCCTGGCTCGACGCGGCGCTGACCGCGTTCAGCCTGGTCGCACAATTCTGGATGGCGCATAAACGCCTGCAATGCTGGGCGCTGTGGTTCGTGCTGGATGTGATCTTCGTCGGCCTGTTCCTTTACAAGGGCCTTTACCTCACCGCTGCGTTGTACGCCCTGTTCACCCTGATCGCGGTGCAGGGCTGGCGGGAATGGCGCGCCGATCCGGCGTTGCGCGCATGAAAGTCGTTGTTCTGACCGGGCCGGAATCCACCGGCAAGAGCTGGCTGGCGGCCGGGCTGCAGCAACAGTTCGGCGGCTTGCGGGTGGACGAGTACGTGCGCTGGTTCATCGAGCAGAATCCTCGGGACACCCGCCTCGCAGACATTCCCGAGATTGCTCGCGGCCAATTGCAGTGGGAAGACGAGGCGCGAGCGCAGCAGCCGTCGTTGCTGATTCTCGACACTCATTTGTTGAGCAATATTCTCTGGAGCCAGACGTTGTTCGGGGATTGTCCCGACTGGCTGGAACCGGAACTGCTGGCGCGTCATTACGACCTGCACCTGCTGCTCTCCCCGGAGCAGATCGACTGGACCGACGATGGCCAGCGTTGTCAGCCAGCGCTCCGCGAACGCCTGGCCTTCTACGACGCCACCAAAACCTGGCTGGAAGAGCATCGACAACCCTTGCAAATCATCCAGGGCGACTGGGCCGAGCGACAGCTCCGGGCTTTCGATGCCGTGCGCGTTCTTTTGGCAGGTTGACCCGTGCATTTCCCCCGATTCGGGGGAAATGTGTCCATTCCTGAAACACTCACCTCGGCCCATAGTGCCTGTCTTTGCGCACTTGCCGGGTTTGCCCCGTGACTTGTTACGTCAATGAAACACCTGGCCGCAAACCCTCATTCCAGAGCATTACATCGCATTCACGCGGGCTTCGTTGTGTCCGGCTGTTTCAGCGCTGAGACACTTTCTGTATCAAGATCGCTCGCCCAACACCCAAGCCATTGAATTAAAAAAACAATTAAAAACCGGCACAGCATTCGCTATCTCCTTCACAACGCTGACAAGAGCCAGCCCACTGAAGAAGGAATTGCAGCCGTGGGGAACTTCAATAAAGGCTTGACCTGCCTCCTGCTGATCGGTTCTGCCGCTACCAGTTCTCTGATCAGCGTTGCCGCCCATGCCGATGGCAATGGCGTGATCGTTCTGAACCGCAATGTTCAACCCGTACCACTGGGTCGTAACGGCGGCAAGGATCCCTACCCTACCACCGTCAACGCCAATCCGTCCGCGGCTGTCGTCGCCGCCACCAGCCATGCCGAACTCAGCGATAACGAATTCGCCGGCATCGCCAGCGGCTCGTCGATCGGCAACATGGTCACCAATGGTATGGGTGCTACGAACCTCAACAACCTCAACGGGATGAGCAACGGCCTGCCGGGTGCAGCTGGCGGCAGCGGTAACGGCGCCGGTTCAGGCGCAGCGATCTCCGGCACGATCAACCGCGCCTTGAGTACAGGGCTTGCGCCGCTCGGTGCCATCGGGGGGACCATGAAATGAAGTTTTCTCTGATCTTCATTGCTCTACTGGCCAGCGCCAGCGCCATGGCTGACTCGAATGTGCCCGTGGTCAACAGCGCCAGCATCGACAGCACCGGCGCCCAGTACAGCGGAAACGTGGGTGTCAACCAGGCAGCCGGCGACCAGTCCCAGCAAGCCAACCTCCGCTCGATAGCCGTTGGTCACAGCGCATCGGCGACGACCACCGTCACCCAGCGCATCAACACCCCGGCAGATCCGCGGATGAATGCGACCGCCACCATCAGCGGCAACTCTTTCAGCAACGGCAACGGTGTACTGGGCGTGAACCAGTCGGCCGGTGCCGGCAACCAGATGGCCAACGTGGTGCATATCAGCACCAGCACCGGGCCGCAAAGTATCGACGATAGCGTCCTTTCCCAACAGAACGTGACGCCGTCCATGAGCTCAGGAGCAACTGACACTCCAAAAGGCAGCCGCCAGGTCGTCACTGGCGACCAGGCCTTCACCGGCAGCCGGGGAGTGATTCAGGTGAACCAGAGTGCCGGGGTGGGAAACCAGATTGCAAACACCCTGAGCATCCGGGTCGCTAACTGACCCAATTGCAGTGCAAGAAAGTTCCAACACTTACCAACACACGAGCAAGGGGAAATAAAATGAAATCTACAATGGCCCTCAAACCACTGGTTTTCGCTCTGGCAGCAGTGATGGCAATGGCAGCACAAGCAGGCGGTCGCGGCGATGACCATGACCATGGACATCAACCAAAAGGCCCGACTCTGGAAGAACTGCTGCAGATCGGTGCAGGCGCAAGCGCCGTATCGGTGGACACTCAAAGCAGCACCACCAACGTAGTGAATAACCAGGGCACTCAAAACAGCTCGTCGATCACCAACTCGATGAACAGTTCGAGCGGCAACATGAATGGCAACTCGGCCGCCGGCGACGGCAACGAACAGGCCAACCTGGCTGCCATTGCGTCCTCCGACGAAAGCTTCATCTTCGGCACCTCGACTGCCGCAGCAAGCGCAACGCAGTACAACAACAACAACTATGTAAACAACATGTCGGTGACCAACACCTCGGCCATCGCCAACTCCGGCAACGGCAGCTCGGGTAACATCACCGGCAACTCGGCCGCCGGCAACTTCAACCAACAGAAAAACGACCTGGCCATTGCTTCCTCCGGTGGTCGCGTAGCTCAGGCCGCCTCGGCAGCCAGCCAGACTTCGAGCAATCTTGTGGTTGAAAACCAGGGCACGGCTACCTATGGCAAAGAAACCCTCAACGGGACCTTCAATGCTGGCGGTGTCTTCGTGGCAGCCGGTGTGGCCAAAACCGAGGGCGACGACCACGGCGGTCACGGTGGTTATGGCGATCGGGGTGGCAAAGGCGACAAAGACAGCACCTCCAAATTCGTGGCTGTAGGCGCCGTGGAACTGGCAGGTACTACCACCCAGCAAGTCATGTATCAAAACGGCTGGAAAAACCCTGTAACCAACACTTCCTACCTCAGCAACGTTGGCAACGGCTCTTCGGGCAACATGGGCTTCAACAGCGCCGCCGGTGTAGGCAACCAGCAAGTCAACGCAATCTCCATCTCGTCGGCCGGCCATTAATCGCGACCGCTCACAAAAGCCCCGGCAACGGGGCTTTTCCACACCACGGACAAGGCGTACCGATCATGCGTATGACCGCCCTCACCTTCCTGCTGTGCCTGTGTGGTGCCACTCAGGCTGCGCAGATGCCCGTCGCCGCCCTTCCCGGCGGTATGCTTGTCTACAAACAGGTACAGAGTATTCGTGAGCGTAAGTTCGCCGACCTTGTTGAACAGAAAACCGATTTCAGTTGCGGCGCGGCTGCTCTGGCAACCGTGTTGCGCCAGGCTTATTGGCTCGATGTCGATGAAGACCACATCATCAAAGGCATGCTGGTCAACGCTGACCAGGACCTTGTACGCACGCAAGGTTTCTCCATGCTCGACATGAAACGCTACATCGAAAGCATCGGCATGCGCGCCAGGGGCTACAAGATTCCACCTGAAAAACTCGATGCTGTCACGATCCCGGTCGTGGTCCTGATGGACGTTCGCGGCTACAAACATTTTGTCGTGATGCAGCGTGCTGACAAGGACTGGGTCTACGTCGGCGACCCTGTACTTGGCCACAAGCGTTACTCCCGCGCTGACTTCAGCGCCGGCTGGAACGGCATCGTATTTGCCATCGTCGGCCCCGGTTACGACAGGGCCAACGCCCTGCGCGACCCACCGACTCCGCTGACAGCGAAAAACAAGCTTGATCAGTTCTACCCGGTCAGAGATGCCGAATTGATGGAGTTCGGTTTCATTCAGAGCGACTTCTTTTAGCGTCCAATAACGATAAAAGGGGCAGGATGCTCCGGGAGCAGATGATGAAAACCTCATACTGGCTGGCCGCCGCTTGTCTGGCGGCAAGCGCATCAAGCTTCGCCAATGAAGGCTTCAAACCTATCGAAATCAGCGATCAGCAGCTCAGCGAACTGCGCGGTCGCTTCGTCATGCCCGGGCGGATCATCAGCTTCGGCATCGTGATGAACAGCACCTGGCGCAATGCCAGCGGCGACCTGATTGGAGCCTCGAGCTCCATGCAGATCCAGTCTTCCACCGTTACCCCCCAATTCTACGTATCCACCATCCAGCAAACCGGCAATGGCGCAGTGGCGTCCCAGGGGACAGGCAACGTCATCGGTGGCGCCGGGCTGAACACTACGCAAGGTGTGACACAGAGCGTTCGCGTTGCAGGCGACAGCAACCAGGCAAACAACGACGTCGGTATAAACGTGACACAAGCCAGCTCCGCACCGGCGTTTACCCCGTCTCAAGGTCAAGTATTGACGAGTGGCCAGTCCATCAGCGCCAGCAACGGCGCCGGCAGTGTCGCCGTTTCCGCGATCAGTGGCGGCGTACAGATGGCCATTCAGGCCAGCAATAATCAGGGCTCGGCCCTGCAGCAGGTGGCTCAGCGAGGTTTGTTGCAAAACACCACTTTGCTGGGCAACAGCAATGCCGTGACCAACCAGACCCTGCTCAATGTCGTTCTTAACAGCAACATCAATCCTGGCGCGGGCGCCGCACAGAATCTTAATCAACTCAAAGGACTACGCAGTTCCGGATATTGATCTACGCTGAGTTTCGATCATTAGCCTTAAAGGGACGGCTTTTCCATGTATCGATCGGCATCACTGCGCGCAGTCGTATGTTTGAGTACACTTTTTCCGGCCGTAGGGTTGCAGGCGGCGACGGATCCTGATGTTGAAACACTTAAACAGGAGTTGTTGGAGCTTAAACAACGATACGAGACTCAACAAAAGGCGTTGGCGGTGCTGGAGCAGCGGGTTCGCCAGGTTGAAGATCAACCTGCCGCGCCACAGCCTAAACGCCTGGTCAAATCACCTGCCGACCTGCGCAAGGGTGGCCAGCAGGTCGCAACCGGCACAGGCGCAGCGGCTGCGTCGGGGGGCGCTGCCGGGGGTAGCGGCGCATCCTATGGCCAATCGCTGGCTGATGATTCACAACCGGCGCAGAGCGTGACCAACCTCTATGACGAGGCCAGCGGGTTCTTTGGCGGGGGCAAGTTCAGCTTCGAAACCGGGCTCACCTACTCGCACTACGATACCCGGCAGCTTGTGCTCAACGGGTTCCTCGCACTTGACTCCATTTTCCTGGGCAACATCAACCTGGACCGGATCAAGGCCGACACCTATACCCTCGACCTCACCGGTCGCTACAACTACAACAACCGCTGGCAGTTCGACCTGAACGTCCCTGTGGTCTACCGGGACTCGACCTACCAGTCCGGTGGCGGCAACAACGGCGGCTCACAAATCACCACCGAAGGTTCCGTCACCCAGGATCCGACCATTGGCGATATCAATGCCGGGGTGGCCTACAAGTTCCTCGACGAATCCGACAGTTTGCCGGATGCCGTGTTTACCCTTCGCGTGAAGGCGCCAACCGGCAAGGACCCGTTCGGTATCAAGCTGATTCAGTCGGCGGACAACAACAACCTGTTTGTGCCTGAAAGCCTGCCGACCGGTAACGGCGTCTGGGCAATCACGCCAGGCATTTCCCTGGTCAAGACCTTCGACCCGGCGGTACTGTTCGGTTCGCTTTCCTATACGCACAACCTCGAGGAGTCCTTCAGCGACATCAGCTCCACAGTCAATCAGAAAACCCCGGGCAAGGTCCGGATCGGCGACAGCTTCCAGGTCGGCATGGGTGTAGCTTTCGCCCTGAACGAGAAAATGAGTATGTCGTTCTCGATGTCGGACCTGATCCAGCGCCGCAGCAGCCTCAAGCCTGATGGCCAGGACTGGCAATCGGTCGTTTCCAGCGACGCGAACGCCGGCTACTTCAACATCGGCATGACCATTGCGGCCAGCCCCAACCTGACGATCGTTCCGCAGCTTTCCCTTGGCATGACGCCGGACGCACCAGACTTTACGTTCAGCCTGAAATTCCCGTACTACTTCTAACCCGCAACATCATAAAAAGGCCCGCTGCGATGCACTCGCAGCGGGCCTTTTCAGCTCCTTCCCCGAAGAAGCACCGCGCCCTAGCGGATCTGGTGTTTGTGCAGCAAGCGGTAGAACGTCGGCCGTGAAACCCCCAGCACTTTGGCGGCCACGCTGAGGTTGTCGCTGTGCCGGTTGAGCACATCGCACAACGCCTGGCGTTCGGCCCGGGTCTTGTAGTCTTCGAGGGTGCCCATCGGAGTGGCCAGCGACTGCTGACTGATCAGCCCCAGGTCGCGAGCCTCGATCTGCCGCCCTTCAGCCAGCACCAGCCCCCGGCGTACACGGTTGGCCAGTTCACGAACATTGCCCGGCCAGTCGTGCTTGCCCATGGCGATCAGCGCGTCTTCACTGAAACTGCGCGGCCGGCGGCCGGTTTCGTGGCTGTAGAAATGGGAAAAGTGGTTGGCCAGCATCGACAGATCGCCATGCCGCTCACGCAAGGGCGCGGTCACGACTTGCAGCACATTGAGCCGGTAATACAAATCCTCACGAAAACGCTTCTTCTCGATCGCCGCTTCAAGATCGACGTGGGTGGCTGCCAGCACCCGGACATCTACCGGGATCGGCTGGCTGCCGCCGACTCGCTCAATGTGTTTTTCCTGGAGAAAGCGCAGCAGATTGGCTTGCAGCTCCAGCGGCAGATCGCCGATTTCATCGAGAAACAATGTGCCGCCATTGGCCGCCTCGATGCGTCCGACCTTGCGTTGATGGGCGCCGGTGAATGCGCCTTTTTCATGGCCAAACAGTTCGGACTGGATCAAGTGTTCGGGAATCGCCCCGCAGTTGATGGCCACGAACGGTTTGCTGTGGCGCTGTGATTGTCGATGCAGGGTGCGGGCGACCAGTTCTTTACCGGTACCACTCTCCCCGCGAATCAGTACCGGCGACTCGGTGGGAGCCAGTTTGCTCAGAAGTTTGCGCAGTTCGCGGATCGGTTTGCTGTCGCCGAGCAGCTCGTGCTCCGGCTGGTCCACATGGACATTGCCCTGGCCGCGCAGGCGCGCCATGCCGAACGCCCGCCCGAGGGTGACCTGGACCCGCGACACGTCGAACGGCAAGGTATGAAAGTCGAAAAACCATTCACAAACGAAGTCCCCGACGTTCTGCAGACGCAGCACTTCCTGATTCAGCACGGCGATCCACTCAGTGCCGCTGCGGCTGATCAACTCTTTAACGGCTTCGGGACGTTCCAGGTGAAAGGGCTGCAAACGCAGCAGGCCGACATCGCAACTGCGGTCGGCGGCGTTTTCCAGGCTACAGCTGTCGACATCCCAGCCGACCGCGCGCAAGCCGGGCAACAATCGGTGACAGTCGTCACAAGGGTCGACGACCAATAAACGTCTTAACGCAGGCGCTTCGCTCATGACTGTTCCTTGGCGCCAAATTATAGGAAATGATTGTAAAAACAGTCATTTGGCAGACCTGGCTGTAACATTAGCAAGAATTTGACGGCGCCTTGTATCGATTGCTTATAGGCGTACAAGTGAAGCAGTTATAAGAACCTGTTTTATTAGTTAGCTATCGACTCGAATCTTTCACCCAGCTTTCAAAAAACGCCGTAACAGAGATTGTATGAAAGAAAGTCGAAATTTCTTCAAATCCTGTGTGACCTGCCAGCGGGTTGCGTGCATCAGTACAAGTAACTCGCCGCACGGTAAGCCCAACCGACGGCACATCACTTGATTGGGCACTACAGAGAGAAGATCCCATGACCGCCCCGCTCCGTATCAACGAAGCTCTTTTGATTGCCAACCACGCGTTCAAACCTTTTCAGTGCGTGGCCTGGGCCCCACAAGACGGTAATGGCGAACTGAGCCTGACCGTTATCGACCGCACCAACTCGCAGATCGGTCGCACGCGCATCCCAAGCAGCGCCTATTCCGATCCGGCCCAGCTCGAATGCCTGTTGCAACAGGCTCGCGCTGAACTGAGCGATGAAGGTTATGCACTGCAGTCCTGGTCGATGCCACACTGATCGGAGGGCAATGCGGATGACTTTCAAGTCATCCGCCCTCTTCTTTCAAGTTGCTGAATCCTTTTTAACTTCAGCCACTTTGTACAACTTTCCTCCACACTTTCGCGCCTGAATGCTTGGCAGGCTTGCGACTGGGTCAAAAAGTCACTGTTCTGGCACACAGCGACGCTCCACCTGTTAGTTCTGTCAGTTGTACTTGTGCGACTACAGGGATTGAATGTTTCGCCATGCAGTTACCGACCCGGTTCCCGGCTATTGGTCAACTTGCAAGGAGGAGCAGGTATGTCAATCCAGTCCGCTATTGCGCTTCCGGCGCTCGCGAATAACGCCGGACAACTCGACAAGAGATTTGCCAATAACGGCGTGGCTCAGGTTTATTTTTCCGGCAGCACATCCAGCCTGACCCAGCATGTCGCACTTGACCCACAAGGTCGCATCCTGATCGCCGCCAAGGTCGGCACGCCTCAAGGCAGCCGATTCGGCCTGGCCCGTCTGCTGGATGACGGTTCTGCGGACCTTGGCTTTGGCTTTCAGGGCAGCGTGATCGGCCAGTTCGCCTCTGGTTTCGAAGCCACGGGCAGCAAGGTCCAGGTCTTGCCTGACGGGCGAATCCTGCTGGCAGGCCTGCATTACGAGTCCGAACATCGCACCTTGCCCGCCCTCGCCCTGTTCGATGCAGAGGGTCGGCCGGCCCCGGAATTCGGCGACAACGGCCGGAAAATAGTGCGTTTGCCCGGCGATCTGTCCATGGGCACTCGCGACACGTGGCTGCCACCCGGTGTCCCGGGAGCAGAAGCCTGTGATTTTGTAGTCCAGAATGATGGACATATTCTGTTGATTGCCAACCACCACTGCTCATTGGCCGACCATGTCGGCATGCTGATCCGCGTCAAACCCGACGGTAATCTTGACGCAACCTTCAATGGCCGAGGGTTTGTCATGGTCCGGCACTTGCTGCTCAATACCTGGCTGGGAAGCTTGTTGCTGCAAGAGGACGGACGAATCGTGGTGGCCGGCGCCATCGACTTCCCCCAGGAAGGCCTGCTCGCACGCTACCTGCCGGACGGGCAGCTCGACGAACGCTTTGCACTGGACGGTTTCCTCGCCTTCAAGGCTCAAGGACACAGCGCGCTGGTCAACCAGGTCATCGAATCCGCGAATCACCTGCATTGCTTTGGCAGCAGCCGCGACCCGATCCGCTGCATGGCGCTGTCTGTCCATGGCAACGGTCGCGCCGACCTGCACAGCAACAACGGTCAACCCACCCTGCTGGACATCGGCCCCAGCGGTTGCCAGTGGAGCGCCGCACAACGCATGCCGGACGGTCGACTTATCGCGGCAGGCGCGACGATTGGCGGGGTCGAGGCCGATTTCATCGTTGCGCGCTATCTGGCCGACGGTCGCCTCGACCACAACTTCGGTGCCGGCCACGGTTGGTTGCGTACGCGACTGGGCCGCAGCCTCGATACCGCTACATCGCTGGCCGTGCAACCGGAAGGCGGGATTCTGGTCGGCGGTTATTCGCTGGATGGCAACTACCGCGCCGTGGTTGCGCGCTATCTGAACCCATAAACAGAAACTTCCTACACTTGATCTTGCTCAACGCTTACGGCACCTTGCGCGCTTCTTAAAGCAAGGAGCAACCGATGTCCGGTTCGATGGCCCAGGCGTTCGCGCACAATTTTCTCGGGCATTCGCCCCGCTGGTACAAGGCGTGCATCGTCGGGTTCCTGATTCTCAACGCCGTGGTGCTGTGGTCGGCAGGTCCTGTCGCTGCCGGCTGGCTGCTGGTGATCGAGTTCATTTTCACCCTGGCCATGGCGCTCAAATGCTATCCGCTGATGCCCGGCGGCTTGCTGCTGATCGAAGCACTGCTGTTGAAGATGACTACGCCCCAGGCGCTGTACGAAGAGTTACAGCACAACTTTCCAGTGATCCTGCTGTTGATGTTCATGGTCGCCGGCATCTACTTCATGAAGGATCTGCTGCTGTTCCTGTTCTCGCGGCTGCTGCTCGGCGTGCGCTCGAAGATGCTGTTGGCGCTGATGTTCTGCTTTTTATCGGCGTTTCTTTCAGCCTTTCTCGACGCGCTGACCGTCACCGCCGTGATCATCAGCGCGGCCGTCGGCTTCTATTCGGTCTATCACCGTGTCGCCTCCGGCAACGATCCGCGCCAGGACAGTGAGTTCCACGACGATCAGCACTTGCCGAAGCTGCATCACGAGGATCTGGAACAATTCCGCGCCTTCCTGCGCAGCCTGCTGATGCATGGCGCTGTCGGGACTGCGCTGGGCGGCGTCTGCACACTGGTTGGCGAGCCGCAGAACCTGCTGATCGGCCACGAGATGGGCTGGCACTTCGCCGAATTCTTCCTCAAGGTCGCGCCGGTGTCCCTGCCGGTGCTGGTGGCCGGTCTGTTGACCTGCATGCTGCTGGAGAAACTGCGCTGGTTCGGCTACGGCACCTTGCTGCCGGACAATGTCCGCGCAGTGCTGGCCGATTACGCCCGTGAAGACGATGCCGAACGCACGCCTCGCCAGCGCGCCGCGCTGTTGGTGCAAGGCGCGGCCGCATTGATCCTGATTGCCGGCCTGGCGTTCCATGTCGCCGAAGTGGGCCTGATCGGTCTGATGGTCATTGTCCTGATCACCGCGTTTACCGGCATTACCGACGAGCATCGCCTGGGCAGCGCGTTCAAGGACGCCATGCCGTTCACTGCGCTGCTGGTGGTGTTTTTTGCCGTGGTGGCGGTGATCCATGATCAGCAACTGTTCGCGCCGTTGATCCAGTGGGTACTGGCACTGCCTGCCGACCAGCAACCGGGGATGCTGTTCATCGCTAACGGCCTGTTGTCGGCGATCAGTGACAACGTGTTCGTGGCGACGATCTACATCACCGAAGTGAAACAGGCATTCCTGTCCGGCCACATGAGCCGCGAACATTTCGAGACCCTGGCCATCGCGATCAACACCGGCACCAACCTGCCGAGCGTGGCGACGCCCAATGGTCAGGCCGCGTTCCTGTTTCTGCTGACGTCGGCGATTGCACCGCTGGTGCGGTTGTCCTACGGGCGGATGGTATGGATGGCGTTGCCCTACACCGTGGTGATGGGGCTGCTCGGCTGGTATGCCGTGAGTTACTGGCTGTAGAAACAACAACGGGAGCCCTGGGGCTCCCGTTTTTTATGCGTCGATCAACGCGGCAAGATGTATTTCTCGATGGCCTGCGCCACACCGTCCTCGGTGTTCGTCCCGGTCACCACGTCTGCCTGACGCTTCACGGCGTCTTCTGCCTGGCCCATGGCGATCGACAGGCCGGCAACATGGAACATCGCCGGGTCGTTGCCACCATCGCCAATCGCTGCGGTCTGCGCCAGCGGCACGCCGAGATGCTTGGCCAGAGTCGTCAATGCGGCGCCCTTGTTGGCCTCCAGCGCCGTCACGTCCAGATACACCGGCTGCGAACGCGAGACCTGCGCCATGCCCTCGACCTTCGGCAGCAAACGCGCCTCCAGCTCGATCAACAGGTCGGTGTTGTGGCTGGTCGCGACGATCTTGTCGATGCGTTCCAGATAAGGCTCGAAGCTCTCGACCGCCACCGGCGGATAGCCGAGACCATGCTGCTCGCGCGGGACCATCGGCCCGTGCGGATCCTTGAGCAGCCAGTCACCACCGCTGAACACCCAGATCTCGACATCCGGCTGATCGGCGAACAACGCCAGCGCCGTGAGTGCCGCAGTGGCTGGCAGGTAGTGAGCGACCAGAATGCTGCCGTCCGGATTGACGATCGTGCCGCCGTTGAATGCCGCCGTCGGCAGATCGACGCCCAGGGCTTCGATCTGCTGCAGCATGGCCTTTGGCGGTCGCCCGGTAGCGAGGCTGAACAACACGCCCGCTTCGCGCAACGCACGAACCGCATCTATGGTGCGCTGACTGAGGCTGTGATCGGGCAGCAACAGCGTGCCGTCCATGTCGCTCAGCAGAAAACGGATAGGCTCACTCATCCGAGACCATGCCAGACGCGACCATCGCGAGTCAGCAGATCATCGGCGGCCTGAGGCCCGTCTTCGCCGGCGGCGTAACTTTGCACGCTCGCGTCCTGTTGCCAGGCATCGAGGAACGGCTGCACCGCACGCCAGCCGTTTTCGATGTTGTCGGCGCGCTGGAACAGCGTCTGGTCACCGGTCAGGCAGTCGTAGATCAGGGTTTCGTAGCCGGTGGACGGCTGCATTTCGAAGAAATCCTTGTAGGCAAACCCAAGCTCGATGTTGGCCATGTTCAGCGCCGGCCCCGGTCGCTTGGCCAGCAGGTCGAACCACATGCCCTCGTTGGGCTGGATCTGGATACGCAGGTAGGTCGGCTGCAGTTCGTCGACCTCGGTGTCGCGGAACTGCGCATACGGCGCCGGTTTGAAGCAGATGACGATCTCGGTGTCGCGCACGCTCATGCGTTTGCCGGTACGCAGGTAGAACGGCACGCCGACCCAGCGCCAGTTGTCGATCATCACCTTGAGCGCCACGTAGGTTTCGGTGGTGCTGTCGGGCGATACGTTGGCTTCTTCGCGATAACCGGCCAGTGGCTTGCCGTCGATTTCGCCGGCACTGTACTGGCCGCGCACCGAGTTGGCCCGCGCTTCTTCGGTGGTCCATGGACGGATCGCGCCGACCACCTTGGCCTTCTCGCCCCGCACCGCATCGGCGCCGAACGCGGCCGGCGGCTCCATCGCCACCATGGCCAGCAGCTGGAACAGGTGATTGGGCACCATGTCCCGCAGGGCGCCGGTGTGTTCGTAGAAACTGCCACGGGTTTCGACGCCGACGGTTTCGGCGGCGGTGATCTGCACGTGGTCGATGTAGTGGTTGTTCCAGAACGCTTCGAACAGGCTGTTGGAAAACCGGCTGACCAGAATGTTCTGCACGGTTTCCTTGCCCAGGTAGTGATCGATCCGGTAGATCTGCTTTTCCGACATGACCTTGAGCAGGCAGGCGTTCAACGCCTCGGCGGTTTGCAGGTCGGAGCCGAACGGTTTTTCGATCACCACCCTTCTGAAGGCTTCCGGGGTTTCTTCCAGCAGTTTCGCGGCGCCGAGACGACGCACCACTTCGCTGAAGAAACGCGGCGCGGTGGCCAGGTAGAACACCGCATTACCGGTGCCGCTGTCGGCGATTTTCGCCGCCAGCGCGGAATAAGTGCTGTCGTCCAGGAAGTCGCCCTGGACGTAGCTGATACCTTTGGCGAGTTTGGCCCACAAGGCCGGATCAAGCATCTGATCGCCCTTGCCGACCTTCGCCGCCACTTCGGTACGGATGAAGTCTTCGAGCTTCTGGGCGAAGGCTTCATCCGTGATGGCGTTGTGGTCAACGCCAACGATCCGCAGATTTTCGTCAAGCAAGCCGTCGCGACTGAGGTTGTACAGCGCCGGCATCAGCAAGCGCTTGACCAGGTCGCCGTGGGCACCGAACAAAAACAGCGTGGTCGGTGGTGCGGGTTCTGCCTTGGATTTTCTGCGGATCGTATGGGTCATTTCTTCGCAGTCTCTACGTGGCCGCCGAAGCCGAAGCGCTGGGCCGAGAGGATCTTGTCACCGAACGTGCCCTGTCCGCGGGAGCGGTAGCGCGAGAACAGCGAGTTGGACAGCACCGGTACCGGCACCTTTTGTTCCATTGCCGCTTCGATGGTCCATTGACCTTCACCGCTATCGGCTACGGAACCGGAGAATCCGTCGAGTTTCGGGTCGACCGCCAGGGCATCGGCGGTCAGGTCGAGCAGCCACGACGACACCACGCTACCACGACGCCAGACTTCGGCGATGTCGGCCACATTCAGGTCGAAACGCTGATCTTCCGGCAGAAGCTCGCTGGACTTGGTCTTGAGGATGTCGAAGCCTTCGGCGAAGGCCGCCATCATGCCGTACTCGATACCGTTGTGAATCATCTTCACGAAGTGACCGGCACCGGCAGGACCGGCATGGATGTAGCCGTGCTCGGCACGGTGATCATCGGATTTGCGGTCCTTGGTGCGCGGGATGTCGCCCATGCCCGGGGCCAGTGCGGCGAACAGCGGGTCCAGGCGCTTAACGGTCTCGGCATCGCCGCCGATCATCATGCAGTAGCCGCGCTCAAGGCCCCAGACGCCGCCGGAGGTGCCGACGTCGATGTAGTGCAGGCCCTTCTCGGCCAGGGTCTTGGCCCGGCGGATGTCGTCCTTATAGTTGGTGTTGCCGCCATCGATGATGGTATCGCCCGCCTCAAGGAGCGTGCTCAGGGTTTCGATGGTGTCTTCGGTCGGCGCGCCGGCCGGCAGCATGACCCACACGGCACGCGGCTTGGCCAGGCCCGCAACCAGCGCAGGCAGATCGGCAACGCCGGTAGAGCCCTCGGCGGCCAGGGTGTCGACAAAGGCGGTATTGCGGTCGTAAACAACGGTGGTGTGACCGTTGAGCATCAGACGCCGTGCAATATTGCCGCCCATGCGGCCCAGTCCAATAATCCCGAGTTGCATGTGCTGATGCTCCTTACTACAAATAAAAGTGTGTCAAAGGTTATAGCCCAACGCTCTCATGGAGGTTAGTCCAGAGCGTCGGTGTGAAGTTTCCGGGCATTGTGCCCGATCCAGACTGATAACGTCGGGAAACGTGGCGAAGACACAACGACCATGAAAAATAAAAAAGTTCCATTCACGAGCAAAAGAAACCAGAATCGGCGCCGATAGCAGATCAGCGCCCGCTATCGGGAGCGATCTGCAGTTGAGACACGCCATTTGCGAGGTGAGCAATGGGCACAGTACACACAGCAATGCCGCCACAAACCCTGTACGTCACGATCCGCCGCGATGAACTGCGTCAATTGAAAGACGAACGCGACCAGCTTAAACAAGAGCTGGCGCAACTGCGTCTGATGACCCAAGGCGTCGAGCCAAAGCCTCTGCCACGCGTCCAGCGCTCACCCCACGCCTGACCGCCCGCCTGATCGGGAACCGCTGCCCAGCCGTTCCCGACATGATCCGCCCTCTGCCATTCACGGCAACTAACGAAGTTTTCACATTGGCTTGTTGATACTCCGGCCCATTCTGCCGTGCGTGTCCGCGCGCGGCTTCCGTTCGTCGGTTTCATGCTCCCGATTTCATGAAACGTCCCGGCGGTGGCAATGGTGACTGAGTTGGAGTGCTGAATGGCATGGTTTAAACGCAGCAAGACTGCTGCGGCAGGTTTTGACTGGGCCGGTTTCATCTGGCTGTTTGTGTTCTTCTGGTACTTCTCCGGTATCACTCAACTACTGATCCAGCTGACCGGCACCTCTGGCTTCACCGGGTTCCGTCAGGCATTCGTGATGAGCGCAGTCTGGCTGGCGCCGATGCTGCTGTTCCCCAAACGCACCCGCCTGCTCGCCGCCGTGATCGGCGTGGTGCTGTGGGCCTGCTCGATGGCCAGCCTGGGCTACTTCTTCATCTATCAGCAGGAATTCTCCCAGAGCGTCATCTTCATCATGTTCGAGTCGAACGTGTCGGAAGCCGGCGAGTACATCACCCAGTACTTCGCCTGGTGGATGATTCCTGCGTTCCTCGCTCACACTGCGTTCGCCTACTTCCTGTGGACCCGCCTGCGTCCGGTCTACATGCCCCGTGGCCGGGCCTTCGTGGCGGCCATGGCGATCCTGTTCGCGGTGGTCGGTTACCCACTGATCAAGCAGACCCAGCGCACCGGCAGCTTCGCCGGCGGTTTCGAGAAATTCGAAACCCGCATCGAACCGGCCGTGCCATGGCAGATGGCCGTGGCCTACCACCGCTACCTGGAAACCCTGGGCGAGATGCAGGGCATGCTCCACAGCGCGAGCAAGATCCCGCCGCTGCACAACCTCAAGGATGCCGGCGCCAACCAGCCTGCGACCCTGGTGCTGGTGATCGGCGAGTCCACCAACCGCCAGCGCATGAGCCTCTATGGGTATCAGCGCAAGACCACGCCGGAACTGGACAAGCTCAAGGACCAGCTGTCGGTCTTCGATAACGTCGTCACCCCGCGTCCGTACACCATCGAAGCGCTGCAGCAGGTGCTGACCTTCGCCGACGAAGAAAACCCGGATCTGTACCTGTCCACGCCATCGCTGGTCAGCATGATGAAACAGGCGGGCTACAAGACGTTCTGGATCACCAACCAGCAGACCATGACCAAGCGCAACACCATGCTCACGACCTTCTCCGAACAGGCCGACGAGCAGGTGTACCTGAACAACAACCGCAACCAGAACGCCGCGCAGTACGACGGTGACGTGATCGAGCCGTTCAACAAGGCCCTGACCGACCCGGCACCGCGCAAGCTGATCGTCGTGCACCTGCTCGGTACGCACATGAGCTACCAGTACCGTTATCCGCCGAGCTTCGACAAGTTCCAGGACCGCACTGGCGTCCCGGCCGGCGTGCGTGACGATCAGGTGCCGACCTACAACAGCTACGACAACGCGGTGCTGTACAACGACTTCGTGGTGTCGAGCCTGATCAAGGACTACGCCAAGTCCGATCCGAACGGTTTCCTGCTTTACCTCTCCGACCACGGTGAAGACGTGTTCGACTCGGCGGGTCACACCACCCTGGGTCGTAACGAAAACAAACCGACCGCGCCGATGTACACCATTCCGTTCATGGCCTGGGCCTCGCCGAAGTGGCTTGAAAACCACGACTGGAGTTTCGCTGCGGATCTGAGCCGGCCTTACAGCAGCGCCCACCTGATCCACACCTGGGCGGATCTGGCCGGTTTGAGTTTCGATGAACTGGACCGCAGCAAAAGCGTGGTCAGCGACAGCTTCAAACAGCGTCCCCTGTTGATCGGCAACCCTTACGAACGCGAACAGCGAGCACTGATCGACTTCAGCCTGATGAAGCCGAAAAAGCCCGAAGAGGCGCCGAAGGAAGTCGTCAAGCAATAACCAGAAAGGGCCGGAAACGGCCCTTTTTTCATGCTCTCGCCACACCCAGAAATGACACTACTCCCTGTTTTCTCCTGAATCGCCCTCTCCGCCCCTTCGGAAACAATCGGTAAAACCTGCACAGGGCGCGCGTTAACCCCTGGTTAATGCCCTCAACGGACACTGCGCCTCGAGGCACTGATTCATGGACGAACGGCTCCGACATTTTTTCGCAGGAGACAACCATGAAAACCACGACTGCACTCCTTGCCGGTCTGATCACACTGGCATCCGCCAGCGCTTTCGCCGAGGGCGGTGCCGAGCGGATGCGCAATCACTGGGAAAACTTCCCGGTCCACACCGCCCAAAGCCAGCAGGCTGACACCAAAACCAACGAACTCCGCGTTCCGGACGACCAGACAGCACAGGTCACCGAGCATTACCGTCCGTGATGTAACAAGGTTTACCGATGGACCTGCGATGGCTCCGCTCTGGCTTCGCAGATGACAGTTGGGCGCCCTTCGGGGCGCCTTTTTTATGCCTGCAATTCCTTGATCCAGAACAGCATGCGCCCGTGATTCGGGTCGAACATGCCCGGCGCAAAGCCGAATTTTGTGTAGGAGCCCTGAGCAACGGCATTACCTTCGAGCACTTCCAGGGTGATCTTGCAGCAGCCGCGCTGACGGGCGATTTCCTCGACCTTGTGCAGCATTTTCTGGCTCAGCCCCAAGCCGCGAAATTTCGACACCACCGACACATCGTGCACGTTGACCAGCGGTTTGCAGGCAAAGGTCGAAAAACCCTCGAAGCAGTTGACCAGCCCTGCCGGTTCGCCACCGACAAAGGCAAGAACGCTGAACGCGTGAGGCCGCTTGGCCAGCTCTACGGGCAGTTGCTGCAACAGTTCGGGGGCAATGGGATGACCGCCACCCATCGGGTCTTCGGCGTAATGATTGAGCACCACACCGATGGCCTCGGCATGCAGCGGGTTGGTATAGCTGGCTTGAAGTACAAGAATCTCTGCGGAATCCATTTCCATCCTCGATCGCACGGGCCCCGGTGCATTTCATACGCACTGAAAGGCTCACCGACCTTAGCGCGAGGCAACCTCCGACCACAACCCGACCGTCTCAGTGGCCCCAGATCAATTCTTCCGTCCAGCCCAGCTCGGCGAAATCCTCGGCCCGCAACCCGGATTCGCCGGCGCAGAAAAACTCGTCCAGTTGCGGCGGTTTCACCGGTGTGCCGCTGAGCATGGCGTGGACCTGGCCACGATGGTGGGTCTGATGTTCGAACAGGTGCGAGATCATCCGCAGACGGCTGTCGTGCTGCGGCGTGTCCCGGGCAATGGTGACGATGCGACCCAGATCGGCATCGCGCAGTTGCTCGCAATAGGCGATCAAGCGGCGGTCGACATGGGCCTGTTCGCGGCGCAAGGCCTGTGCCTCGGTGAAGGGTTCGTCTGCATTGAAGAACACGTAGCAGTCAGGATGCGGTTCGTCACCGCGCAACTCGCGTTCCAGCGCATCGACGTAGAACCAGTCGCACGTGAGGATGTGATTGAGGGTCAGGCGAATGCTCGGGAAGAAGCTGACCCGTGGTGCTGCCAGCTCCCTGTCTTCGAGCTGGCTCCAGGCCTTGGCCAGTCGATGGTTGGCCCAGGCGTTCTGATAGGCCATGGTCAGCAAATGGTGGGACAGTGGCTGAGGCATGTCGCGCCCTCCGTGCATCAAGTGTCGGCAAAGCGTTGCAGCTGCATCTCCTGCAAACGGCTGAGGGTCCGGCGGAACGGGAACTCCAGATAACCCTCGGTGTACAGCGCGTCCATCGGCACATCGGCCTCGATGTACAGCGGCACCTTGCGGTCGTAACACTCGTCGACCAGCGCAATAAAGCGGCGCACGCCGTCGTCATGCACCGACAACTGCGGCAACTCGCGGTCGCCGGCCACCACCCGCTCCGCGCCGTCCTCGGTGCCACGAGCGATCCGCCCTTCACGCTTCTGCGCGCTCAGGTTCGGCACCTCGCTCAACAGAATAGCCCGGTAGGTGTCGCACAGCGCGATGAAGTCCATGGCGGCGAACGGTTGCTCGCACAGGTCGGCGTAACGGCACCACAACACTGAATCGCTGGCCTGCACCACGTTCAAGGCGCGGTAACCGACCGGCACCGGTTCGGCGCTGACGGTTTGCCCGGCGGCCAATGCGTCGAACACCTGGTTTAGCGCGCGACCCTGCCCCGGTGATGCAACCCAATAGCGTTGTTCGATGGCCCCCGGATGCAATCGATGATCTTCGGCGCCGTTCACCGCCACCACCTGCATGTGTTGCTTGATCGCCGTGATGGCCGGCAGGAAGCGGTCACGGTTGAATCCGTCGGCATACAACTGATCCGGCGGCAGGTTGGAGGTGCAGACCACCACCACGCCTTCGTCGAACATCACCTGGAACAACCGCCCGAGGATGATCGCATCGCCGATGTCATTGACGAACAACTCGTCGAAACACAGCACCCGTACTTCGGCCGCCAGCTCACGCGCCAAGGCCCGCAGCGGATCGGCGATACCCGTCAGTTGAAACGAGCGCTGATGGACCCAGCCCATGAAGTGATGAAAGTGCTGCCGCCGCGCCGGCACCCGCAGGCTTTGATGGAACTGGTCCATCAGCCAGGTCTTGCCGCGCCCGACCGGGCCCCACAGGTATACACCGGTGACCGAGCGGGCACCGGCGTGCAGGGCCTCATGGCATTTTTGCAACGCCCAGACCGCGTGCTCCTGGGCTTCATCCTGGATGAAGCCCTTGTGCTCGACGGCATGTTGCCAGGCGCTTAAGGGAGAGTCGAAAGTCATGCGCGGCAGTATGCCACGACGGCTACACGGAAATATCCAGCCGTGCGATTTTGCCCTGCTCGTTGAGGCGAAAGGTGTAGCGCAGCTCCAGCGGGCTGCCAGGAAACGTCCCGGAAATCAGCCCTTGCACCAGCACTTTGCCGGTGCGCTGCTGGACGCCCAGCACCTCGACCCGTGGCTGATAGCGCTGGGCGGTATCTTGCATCCAGTCGGCGATGGCCTGCGGGCCGACCTGATGCCGGCCTTCATCAAACACATGGGCATCCTCGGCAAAAAAACTGCCGACCCGGGACGTATCGCGAGCATTGGCGGCATTGATGTACTCAACGATGGCCGGGGCGAGTATCGAGGTGGGATGGAACATGAGTGCAGCTCCTTGTTTTCGGTTCTGACGCCATCCTAGAACAGCCCTGCGTCAGTTTTTGTCAGGAGTGAAACGCCCGTTGTCGTCCAGTTGCATCTGTCGCTGCCAGGTGCGCAGCAGGTCGCTGCGGCGTCCCGGATAACGCTCGCCCTGCAGGCTGGCAGCGGCAATGCGGTCGGTGCGAAACGTGCGATACGCACTGCGCAACTCGCACCACGCGACGATGATCCGCACCTCGTTGAGAAACCCCAGCGCCAAAGGCCAGATCAAGCGCTGGCTCGGCACCTGCTGTGCGTCGGCGTAATCGATGTGCAGCTTGGCCTGATCGCGGATCGCCTGACGAAACACATTCAACGGCACCACGTTCTGCGGGAACCCGTAACCGGGCGGCCCGGGCATCACCGTCGGATTGCGCATCGCCTCCTGAGCCTGCGGGTCCAGCACCGCCGCGATTTTCGCCAACGCATCCGCTGCGGCTTTGCTCAGGACCTCGTCGCCACGCTGATCGACGTAACGCAAGCCCAGAACGATGGCTTCGGTCTCATCGGCGTTGAGCATCAGCGGCGGTAGAAACAGACCGCTGCGCAGCACATAACCAATGCCCGCCTCGCCGTGGATCGGCGCGCCGAGGGCCGTCAGTTCGGCGATGTCGCGATAGAGGGTGCGTTCGGAGATTTCCAGCTCGGACGCCAGCGTCGCCGCCGTCACCGGGCGTTTCTTGCCGCGCAACACTTGCAGCAAAGTCAGTAAACGAGTGGTTCGCGACACGATGCGGGGCTCAGGACGGAAATTTGCCGGAGCTTAGCAGAGCCTGGTGTCAGAAATTGTCAGGAGCTTTCACCAGGCTCAGAGCTGATTACGCGTCGACTTTGTGCCTCGCCGCGTACAGACACAGCATCTCCATCGCCAGCGTTGCCGCCGCCAGCGACGTCACGTCTGCATGGTCATAGGCCGGGGCCACTTCTACCACGTCCATGCCCACCAGATTGATCCCGCGCAGGCCTCCGAGGATTTCCAGCGCCTGCACCGTGCTCAACCCGCCGCAGACCGGCGTCCCGGTGCCCGGTGCGAAGGCCGGATCCAGACAGTCGATGTCGAACGTCAGGTAAACCGGATTGTCCCCGACCCGCGCACGAATGGCCTCGACAATCGCCTCGCAGCCACGGCGATGCACCTGCCGTGCGTCCAGCACCTGAAAGCCCTGATGATCGTCGTTGGTGGTGCGCAAACCGATCTGCACCGAACGCGCCGGATCCACCAGCCCTTCCCGCGCCGCGTGCCAGAACATGGTGCCGTGGTCGACCCGTTTGCCGCCCTCGTCCGGCCAGGTGTCGCTGTGGGCGTCGAAGTGGATCAGCGACAGCGTGCCGTGCTTGCGCGCATGGGCCTTGAGCAGCGGATAGCTGATGAAATGATCGCCGCCGAAGGTGAGCATCGCACTGCCGGAGCTGAGGATGTGCTCGGCGTGGGCCTCGATGCTTTCCGGGATGGTGTGCGGCGAGCCGTAATCGAAGTCGCAATCGCCGTAATCGATCACCGCCAGATGATCGAACGGGTCGAACGCCCAGGGCCAGTGCCGTTCCCAGGCAATCCCGGTGGACGCCGCTCGAATCCCGCGAGGCCCGAAACGGGCGCCCGGACGGTTGCTGGTAGCGGTGTCGAACGGCACGCCGCTGACCGCCACGTCCACGCCGCGCAGGTCACGGCTGTAGCGCCGGCGCATGAAACTGGTGATCCCGGCGTAGGTGCTTTCGGCAGCGGTGCCGTAAAGGCTGTGACGGGTCAGGGCCTGATCGTTCTGCATTGGCACGTCCATCGATGTGCTCCTTTGGTATTTATCCAGGGTTATTGATGGCTACGGAAAGTGGTCCACAGACGCGTGCGCTGACGCATGTCCTTGAGGCTCATGCTGCGGTCGGCGTATAGCCGTTCGCGCACCTCGGGTTTCGGGTAGATGTCCGGGTCGTTGCGCACCGCTTCGTCCACCAGCGGCGTGGCGGCCTGGTTGGCGGTGGCGAAGAACAACGTATTGGTCAGCGCCGCCACGGATTCGGGGCGCAACATGAACTCGATGAAGGCCCGCGCCGCTTCCGGGTGCGGCGCGTCCTTGGGGATGGCCAGGTTGTCCTGCCACACCAGCGTGCCCTCTTTCGGGATCCGGTAGGCCACCTCGAACGGCTTGTTGGCCTTGCGCGCCTGATCGGCGGCCATGCTTGCGTCACCGTTGTAGGTCAGCGCCAGGCACACGCTGCCGTTGGCCAGGTCACTGATCTGCCGGCCCGTGGCGACGTAGAGCACCGACGGCTGCAACTTCTGCAACAAGGCTTCGGCGGCGGCCAGATCGTTCTTGTCGGTGCTGTACGGGTCCTTGCCGAGGTAGTGCAGCGCCAGACCGATCACTTCCTGCGGCGAATCGAGAATGGCGATCCCGCAGTCCTTGAGCTTGCTGGCGAATTCAGGCTTGAACAGCAGATCGAGGCTGTTGAGCGGTACATCCGGCAGCCGCTGTTTGACCGCTTCAACGTTCATGCCCAGGCCGAGGGTGCCCCAGGTGTAGGGCACGCCGTAGCGATTGCCGGGATCAACAGCCGCCAGTTTTTCCAACAAATCCGGATCAAGATTGGCGTAACCCTTGAGCCGTTCGTGGGGGATTTCCTTGAGTGCTCCCGCCGCCAGCCCACGGGCCAGCACACTGGACGACGGCACCACCACGTCGTAGCCGCTGCCGCCTGTCAACAGTTTGGTTTCCAGCACCTCGGAGGTATCGAAGGTGTCGTAGCGCACATGAATACCGGTTTCCTTTTCGAAGCGCTGCAAGGTGTCGGGCGCCACGTAATCGGCCCAGCTGTAGAGGTTGAGCGTCTTGTCCTCGGCCTGGGCGGCGATGGAGACGGAAAGCAACAGCGCGGGCAAACACAGCTTGAACAAGGGAGCCATGACGAACACCTGACCAGAGGAAGTGGTGGCAGGATGCGCCGTCGGATACATTGGAAAAATATCAAGTTTGTTAACCTGACTTTATGCCGGAGTAATGTGATGCTCAGTCAGCTCCACGATGTCGATTTACAGCTCCTGCGGCTGTTTCTCGGCGTGGTCGAATCCAATGGTTTCAGCGCCGCCCAAGGCGAACTGGGGCTGAGCCAGTCGAGCATCAGTCAGCAAATGGCCAAGCTGGAAACCCGCCTCGGCTATCGGGTGTGCAACCGTGGCAAGGGTGGTTTCAGCCTGACACCCAAGGGCGAGCAACTGCTGATTGCGGCGCGCAGCCTGTTCGATTCCATTGAAACCTTCCGCCATCAATCCAACGGTGTCGCCGGGCGCCTGATCGGCGAAGTGCGGCTGGGCCTGTCGGAAGCGGTCGATCAATCGGTGCTGCAACGGGTGGCCGAGGCGATCCGGCGGTTTCGCGATCGGGACGAATCGGTGCGCATCGAGCTGATCAGCGCCATGCCCGGCGAAATGGAGCGCCTGCTGCTGCAACAACGGCTGGATCTGGCCATCGGTTACTTCTCCCAGGTGCAGAGCGCGTTCGACTACCGCGAACTGTTCAGCGAAACCCAGCATCTGTATTGCGCGCCCGGCCATCCGCTGTTTACCAACGATGCCCCCGATGAAGCGGCGTTGCAGGCGTGTGACCGGGTCGATCATCCGTACCGTTTTCTGCGCAGTGACGAACCGTTTCAGGGCAAGGTCTGCTCGGCGCGCTCTGAGCAGGTCGAAGGCACCCTCGCCTTCATCCTGTCCGGTAGACATGTTGGTTACCTGCCCAGCCATTACGCCCGCCAATGGCAGGACAAAGGGCTGCTGCGTCCGGTGCTGGAAGGCGAGTTGAGCTTCGAAGTGGCGTTCCATCTGGCTCGCCATCGGGCACAGGTACCGGGGGATGCGCAGAAGGCCTTTGAAGAAGATCTGCTGTCAGCCTTTGGTCGAACCTGACCTTTTGGGCAGTTTTAATGCGTTGCCCTCGCTCCCCGCTTGCGGCATCCTGCGCACCCATTTTCCGACCCGGCCCCGCATTGCGGCACGCAAACCACCATGACCGTCTCTGAAAAAGCCCCGCGCAACAACGATCTCATCTACGGTCTCAACGACCGTCCGCACTTCACCGCGACGGTGTTTGCCGCGCTGCAACACGTATTGGCCAGCTTCGTCGGCATCATCACCCCGACCCTGATCATGGGCGGCGCCCTCGGTCTGCAAAGTGAAATCCCGTACCTGATCAGCATGGCGCTGTTCGTGTCCGGCCTCGGCACCTTCGTTCAGGCCAAGCGTTTCGGCCCGGTCGGTTCGGGGCTGCTGTGTCTGCAAGGCACCAGTTTTTCCTTTATCAGCGTGATTCTCAGCGCTGGTTTCATGGTCAAGGCCCGGGGCGGCGGCACCGATGAAATCCTGTCGACGATCTTCGGCGTGTGTTTCTTCGCCGCGTTCATCGAAGTGGTCCTGAGCCAGTTCATCGGCAAATTGCGCATGCTGATCACCCCGGTGGTGACCGGCACCATCATCACGCTGATGGGCCTGTCGCTGATCAAGGTGGCGATGACCGACATTGCCGGCGGCTTCGGCGCGGCGGACCTGGGCGCGGGCAGCCATGTGTTTCTGGCGGCGCTGGTGCTGGGCACCATTGTGGTGTTGAACCGGGTCGACGTGCCGTTCCTGCGCCTGGGCGCGATCGTCATCGGCCTGACCCTCGGCTACGTGGTGGCGTGGCTGATGGGCACCGTGGATTTCGCCAATCTGCCCCAAGTACCAGTGGTGAGCGTGCCGGTACCGTTCAAGTACGGCTTCAACTTCGACTGGGTGGCGTTCGTGCCGGTGGCGGTGATCTTCCTGGTGTCGCCGCTGGAAGCTGCCGGTGACCTGACCGCCAACTCGATGATTTCCCGGCAACCGGTCAAAGGCCCGTTGTACATCCGCCGGATCAAGTCCGGGTTGTTGGCCGACGGCCTCAACTCCGCGATGGCGGCCGTGTTCAACAGCATGCCGATGGTGACCTTCGCCCAGAACAACGGGGTGATTCAGCTCACCGGCGTCGCCAGTCGTTACGTCGCGTTCTTCATTGCCGGCCTGCTGGTGTTGCTGGGTCTGTTCCCGATGATCGGCGCGGTGCTGCAACTGATGCCGAAACCGGTGCTCGGTGGCGCGGAGCTGGTGATGTTCGGAACCGTCGCCGTGGCCGGGATCAAGATCCTCGCCGAGGCCGGCCTGCATCGGCGCAACATGCTGATCGTGGCAATTTCCGTCGGCATGGGCCTGGGCATCGCCGCCGTGCCGGAAGTGCTGCGCGAACTGCCGCAGGCGCTGCGCAATATTTTCGAATCGCCGATCACCGTCGGTGCGCTGTGTGCGATCGTGCTGAACATCTTCCTGCCGGAAGAGTTCATCGAACTGGAAGAGGATGATTTCGACCCGGAAGCCTCTATCCTTCAGGTCATGGAAAACCCGGACATGCCGGCCAAAGCTGAACCTGCCTCCCCGGCCGCTGTCGCACAGTTGAACCGTTGATCCTGTCCGCTCAATGAAAAAAGGGCTGATACCGGCAACGGTTCAGCCCTTTTTCAATGAGAGAGCATCAATGCGTCGTATCCAAGCCGTCATCCTGTCCCTGCTTCTGCTCTCCCTCAGCGCCTGTGCGCTGTTTCCCAACCGCGACCCGGTGAACATCAACGTGGTGGGCGTCGAACCGCTGCCGAGCCAGGATCTGGAAGTGCGCTTCGCCATCAAGCTGCGGGTGCAGAACCCCAACGAAACCGCCATCGACTACAACGGCATTGCGCTGGACCTTGACGTGAACGGGCATTCGTTCGCGTCCGGTGTCAGCGATCAAAGCGGTTCCATTCCACGGTTCTCCGAAGCCATCGTCAGCGTCCCGGTGAGCATTTCGGCGTTCTCGGTGCTGCGCCAGACTCTCGGCCTGAGTCAGACCCAAACCCTCGACAACCTGCCCTATGTGCTGCGCGGCAAACTGGCGGGCGGTGTGTTTGGCACCATGCGGTTTGTCGACAGCGGCAAGCTCAGCCTGCCGCGAGCAAGTGCCGCAACCTGGTAAAGATGCGGTAGCCTGCAGCGCTCACGGTCAGAAAACAGGGAAGTCGCTGGTTTATGGAACAAACGCCCACGCTGTACACCGAACGGCTGATTCTGCGCCCGCTGGAGCTGGCGGATGCCGAGGCCATCCAGCAGCAGTTTGCGCACTGGGAAGTGGTGCGTTACCTGAACGCTTTGGTGCCCTGGCCCTATCCGGACGATGGCGCCCTCACCTACCTGCGGGACATTGCGCTGCCGGCGATTGCGGCGGGCAAAGAGTGGCACTGGACGATTCGCCTCAAGTCGGCACCTGAGCAATTGATCGGCAACATCAGCCTGATGGACGAGCCGGATAACCATCGCGGGTTCTGGCTCGCCCCGGCCTGGCAGGGTCAGGGCCTGATGACCGAAGCCAGCGAAGCCGTGACCCGCTACTGGTTCGAAGCCCTCGGTCAACCGCTGATGCGCGTGCCGAAGGCCGCGCCGAACATTGGCTCGCGCAAGCTCTCGGAGCGCACCGGCATGCGGCTGATCCGCACCGATGAAGATGACTTCGTCAGCGGCCGCTTCCCACGGGAAATCTGGGAAATCACCCGTGAGGAGTGGCAACAGCAACGCCTCAAGCGGTGAAGCGCACACCGGCTTTGGCGCGCTCGTCCACGCTCAATTCGAACACATCCGGCCGTGCATAGTGGCCGACCACGTCGTAGTCATAGCGGGCCCGCACCAGTTCATCGGTGTCGATCTCGGCGGTGAGCAATCCGGCCTCGCCGCGCAACGGCCCGGCCAGCACATCGCCCATCGGCCCGACGATCACGCTGCCGCCGGCAATCAGTGGTCGATCCCCCGGCCAGTTGGCGATCTCCACGCCCAGTTCATTCGGCGAGGCCTGCACCTGACAGGCGCTGACCACAAAGCAGCGCCCTTCATGGGCGATGTGGCGCATGCTCACTTGCCACATCTCGCGCTCGTCCACGGTCGGCGCGCACCAGACCTCAATGCCCTTGGCGTACATCGCCGTGCGCAGCAGCGGCATCATGTTTTCCCAGCAGATCACCGCGCCGAGTTTGCCGACCTGAGTATCGAGCACCGGCAGGGTCGAACCGTCGCCCTTGCCCCAGATCAGCCGCTCGGTGCCGGTGGGCATGAGTTTGCGGTGTTTGGCGACCAGCCCCGCCTGCGGGTCGAAATACAGGGCGGTGCAATGCAGGGTGCTGCCGGCCCGTTCGATCACGCCGATTACCAGATTGGCCCCGGTGCGCGCCGACAGTCCGGCCAGTGCTTCGGTTTCCACGCCCGGCACATCGATGGCGTTGGCGAAGTAACGGGCGTAGGCCTCGCGCCCTTCGGGCAAGCGATAACCCAGTTGCGTGCCGAAGCCCTCGCCTTTCGGGTAACCGCCGAGCAGCGCTTCGGGCATCACTACCAGCGAGGCGCCGGATTCGATGATGGCGCCTTCCCAGCTCAGGATCTGTTCCAGGGTTTCAGCCTTGCCACCGGGCAAGGTACCGATCTGCAGGGCGGCAACGATTGATTTGGGCATGGCGGTCACTCCGTGAAGTTCAGGTGTTGCTCATTCTCCGGCGCCACGGGATCATGAATAAAGCCCGACTCACTGCTGAATGATATGAGCCAAATGAATATCGCCACCGTCGATCTCAACCTGCTGAAAGTCTTTGAAGCGCTGCATGAAGAGTCCAGTGCCAGTCGTGCGGCGTTGCGTCTGGGTGTGACGCAATCAGCGGTCAGCGCCGCGTTGCGCCGGTTGCGTGAGGTGTACGGCGATCAATTGTTCGTGCGCACCGGCCGGGGTCTGGCGCCCACGCTCAAGGCCAATCAGTTGAAACCGGTGGTCAGCGATGCCCTGAACAAGTGCCGGCAAAGCCTGGCGATGGTCGACCCGGCGGCCAATCAGTACGACGGGCGTTCGGTCAGTATCGGGCTGTCGGATGATTTCGAAATCGCCTACGGGCGGCGTCTGATCGAAGAAATCGGGCGGCACGCGCCGAAGCTGCGGTTGATCTTCCGCCAGACCCACAGCCAGATCGTCGCCCGGGCCCTGATGGAGCGCAGCATCGACCTGGCGATCACCGCAGGCGGGTTCGCAGAACGGCTGCTCAGCCGTCAGGTCTTGGGTGAAGGGGGTTATGCGTGTCTGGTGGATCCGGCGAGCCTTGCGCCCGGCCAGCAGCAGATCGGTCTGGAGGAGTTCGTCACCCGGGAGCACATTCTGGTGTCGTCGGGCGGTTTTATCGGGATCACCGATGAGGGGCTGGCGGCGCTCGGCTTGAGTCGCCGGGTGTGCGCCTCGACCACGCATTTCGCCGCGTTGCCGCACCTGCTCAAGGGCAGTACCGCTGTGGCGACCATCCCGACCCACGCGGCGCAGGCCATTGCGTCACTGAGCGGGCTGGCCCTGCTGCCCTGCCCGCTGGACTTGCCGCGCTATCCTGTCGAACTGGGCTGGCGTACCAATACCCAGATCGATCCGGTGGTGCTGAAAGTGCGCGAAGCGATTGTTGCCAGTTTCAAGACCGAATGATTACTTGTTGGCCGCCATCAACCGGTTGACTTCACTGCGCACCATGTTGGCGAACTCAGGCGGCGACATGCCGTCCAGTTCGGCGCGAACGAATTCGGCCCATTTGCCCTTGCGCTTGGAGCGCTCGCCGAACAATCGTGCGGCTTCGCCCTTGGCTTTGCCCAGATTGTTCTGCCAGAGTTCGAACAGTCGGGATTTCTCGTCTTCCAGCGCAGCGCGCTCTGCGAGGGATTTGTCGGCCAGATTGAAACTCATGGGGAATTACCTGCTGCATGAAATGGCGACATCTTACACGCTGGAGGGAAATCTCCGGCGCTGGTTTTTCTTCCTGACGGAAATTCACTGCAACTTTTCAAGCAGCGCCACACTCCATTGTTCACTGTCCATTCACCTGCAAGGAGTCACCCAATGGCCCGCAAAAGCGCCGTTCAAGCCGCTGAAGACCAAATCAAGGATCAAGCGTTCAGCGAACTTCAGGCTCTGATCGAAGAGTCGGACAAACTGCTCAAAAGCAGTGCCTCACTGGTCGGCGAGGAAGCGGAAACCCTGCGCGGACAAATCGCCCTGAAACTGCAGCAGGCACTGGATTCGGTGTCCAGTGTCCGTGACCGCACCAAACCGGCGGTGGATGCCACCGAAAGCTACATCGGCGGTCACCCATGGCAGACCGTGGCGATCTCGGCCGGTTTCGGTCTGGTGGTCGGTCTGTTGCTCGGCCGCCGCTGAGCGAGGACAAAAAAGGCGAGCCATCGGGCTCGCCTTTTTCATGTCCGGCAAAACGTCATTCGCCCGCCAGCTCACGCAACTGCGCCAGGGTCTGCTCGTCCAGCACGATGCCCTCGGCCAATGATCTGGCCCGCTGCAAATGCCGCCGGTCACCCGGCAAACGCTTGAGCCCTACCCCGTGCATCTGCCTGACCAGTTCCTGACTGCGTTCGGCAAAACTCTGCCCGGCGGTCTTGCTCGGGTCGATCACGATCAGCAACTGACCGGTCCATGGGGTTTTAGCCCCGGGATGATTCTTCCAGTCGAATTCGAACGAGAAATTGCCACCGGTCAACGCCGCGGCGAGCAGCTCAACCATCATCGACAGCGCCGAGCCCTTGTGCCCGCCAAACGGCAGCAGCGCGCCGCCTTCAAGAATCGCCTTCGGATCGCAGGTCGGCTGGCCGAGGCTGTCCACGCCCATGCCCGTCGGCAGTTTTTCACCTTTGCGTGCGGCGATCTGCACGTCGCCGTGGGCGATGGCGCTGGTGGCCAGGTCGAACACGATCGGTGCCCCGTCGGCCCGAGGCGCGGCGAAAGCAATCGGATTGGTGCCGAACAGTGGTCGGTCGGCGCCGTGCGGCACCACGCAGGTCATGCTGTTGACCACACTCAGCGCCACCAGGCCTTCGTCGGCGAACGGTTCGACGTCCGGCCACAGCGCAGCAAAGTGATGGGAATTGCGGATCGCCAATATCGCGATCCCGGCACTGCGGGCCTTTTCCACCAGCAGCGGACGTGCCGCCGCCAGCGCAGGCTGGGCGAAACCGTTACCGGCATCGACACTGACAAACCCTGATGCGACGTCCTCGACCTTCGGCACGGCCTTACCGTTGACCCAGCCGCTGTTGAGGGTCGACACGTATCCCGGAATCCGGAATACACCATGACTGTGAGCACCGTCCCGCTCGGCGTTGGCGCAATTGGCGGCCAGCGTTGCGGCCACCTCGGCCGAGGTGCCGTGACGGATAAAGATCGTTTCCAGCAGTTGAGTCAGCTCGTCCAGGGACACCGTGGACGAGACCGCATGATCGTGTGGCGCAGACATCTGAAGCTCCAGAATAATTATTGGAGGGAACAACAGCGTACGAACTGACGCCTCCGGATTAACCACGGGCAGCCGGTGGCCTGTCAACCCTGCAATGTCTGTGGTGAAACTTCCAGGCAATATTCATATACCACCTGCGACGGCTCCCCGGTCCCTAGCCTCACGTCTCGCCATTCACGTGCCCACGCACACTTTTCGAGACTTGAGATGCCCACACCTGCATTGCTGTTCCCAGAAGCCCTCGACTCCCCGGGGCTGTGGCCCGAACTGGGCAGAATCCACGGCCTTGAAGACAAGGATTTCCGCTGGCTGGCCGATGTCCGGCTGGCGTCCGATAGATTACGGCGCCAGCAGAGGCCGCCGATGTCGGCCGAACGTATTCTGCTCACCGCCGACAACCAGTTACCCGTCACGCTGCCGGGCGCATTCGTTCTGAGTGAAACCCCTTACGACAAGGGCCAGATCCTCTACACCCCGTATGACGGCATCCGCAAATATCACAGTCGCGCCAACCTGAGGGCACAGCTCGAAGCACGCCTCAGAACAATCGACGATCAGGACACCCTGCTGGCCTTTCTACCCTTGGCCCAGCAACGACGACTGCTGGATGCCGAGCGCATTTCGGTGACGTTTTCGATCATCGAAGAAGATGTGTTCGAGGAACGCGATACCTCCCTCCGGCAAGGTCCGCTGCTCAATGCCCAGGCCATGCTGGACGAACTGAAGAAACTGCCGACCCTCACGCAATTGCTGGACAGCGCGCTGGATGAACTGCTCCAGCCCCACTTCGGGGCGTTGCAGCAGAGTCGCACCCGCGTCAGCGTTTACTCGGCTCGCGACACGGATGGCAACTCCGAGCCCGCCGGAGATGCCCCCAGGGTCGATTCCATGAGCCTGAGCGAGGCCGTGTTGATGCACTACCGCCACCAGCGCTGGCCGGGTACTCGCCAGCCCGGGTTTTCCCATCCCGCCAGGACACCGGGCACCCACGACCAGGAACAATGGAGAAATGCCGTCATCCAGGCCTCCGGCATGCTGCCGGCGTTGCTGTTCCGGCAGCTGGAATATTACTGGAACGCTGCCGCAGTTTTGGGTTCGACGCGCCGCTCTTTCCTGGCCCGGATACTGGAGGATCAGGCGCGAGTCGACTGGATGCGCAAGCGCGAAGCCGGAATCCTCGACGCAAATCAGTTCGACACGCTGCATCAGTTGATCCGGCCGACAGCCGACCACCCCGCTGCCCCCATCACCGAAACCGTCCGTCTCTGGGAAAACCCGGCCAATTATGTCGAGCTGGCAGGCTCACTGATGATCAGCAGCGGTTCTGATGCGTTTCTCTATACGCCATCTCAAGGACTGCACCAGCTCAAAGACTATCAGGACCTGAAAGCAACTTTGCAGAGCAAGTTCATGGCCGAAGGCCACGAGGATGAACTCTATGCCCTGCTGAGCCTGCAGGAACGCGGCCGCTTCCTGGGCTTCGATCAGCCTCAGGTTTCGGGAGACCGGGTGGCCGGCGAGGTGTTCCGGTTCCTGTGCGAATCGATCATCACCAAGCAACGACAGAACGTCGAGTACGCCCTGCAAGTGTTTCGTCTGAGCGACGGAGCGGTAAACCTCCATGCACTGTTCGACAAGAGCGTGGATATCCGCTCGATGATTCACGAACATCTGCTGCAACTCGATGCCCAGGGGCGCTGGAGCACACAACCGGTCTGGTCCGGCAGCCAGCAGCCTTCGATCCTTCTGGCCGACAAGGCCCGCGCGGCGATCAGGACGTACCATGCGGTCGAGACGCCACTGCTGGAGAATCTCGACAGACAGCCCATGACAACCCGGGACACCCAGCGCGCGTGGCTTGAGAACATGAAAGCGGATCTGGCCCACGCCTGGTTCGTCGGCGTGAACGGTGAAGCCCGGCTCAGGGCATCGAGTGGCAGTCTGCCGGCCTGGGCCCAGGCCGTCGTCGAAACCGTCATCAATGCTGACCGACCGAGTCGCCTGGAACGTCCGGGGCTTGGAGGTTTCCGGCCCGATGCCTTTGCCCTCACCCTCGAGACGCCCGACGGCAAGACCGTCTGGCCCCTGGCCCATTGCGTCTTCATGACCGAACGCGGCGGCCTCGACGCCCATCACTCGGGACGTGCCGTTTTGTGGACGCCGGCACTGGGGCTGGAGGCGTTCGACAGCATCGCCAATGCCCGACAGGCGCTGGACCGGCGGCTGCTCGACAACGTTCAAAGCCTGTCCGTGCTGGAGAATATCCTTCCCGAGCAGTACCAGCCTCATCAGCGTTATACCCTCGGGCGGTTGCGTACCCTTCATGGCAACGTGTTGCAAGACCGTATTCAGTCGGCCGTCGAGCACTATCTGTCGCGATGCGAGCAAGTACGTCAGCGCCTGCAGGACAGCACGAAACGGGAAAAAGCCTTGTCAGCGCTGCGCGGGATGCCACCCCAGACCAACCTGCGCCTGGCGAGTGAGCATGCCCGGGCCATCGAGAACCAACAGACATTTCCTGCCTGGCTCAGCATGGCACCGGTCATGGATCAGAAGCGACACGTCGAACTGCTTGAACGCTGGAACCGCAATGTCGTCGACGACAAGGACTATCTGACAAACGTCACACCGCTGGTCGAGCATGTCGAACACGCACTGAAAACCTCGCTCGCCCTGCGCTTTCCGAGCGAGCATCTCGATCCCCGACAGATCGAAATCATCCCCAATCTGGCGCTGGCCGGCCCGCCACGCGACCTGGTCGAATTTGCCCTCAATCACGTCAACGTACTCCAGGGCACAGGTTACAGGGTGGTATCGAAAACCACCGAATCGCTGCCTCCCGGATTGGATCGCAGAGCGGTCGATCAACTGCTGCTGTCGCTGGAGATCCCGACGACCTATGGACACAAGGTAGCGGCGGCACTCTCGACGGACACGCTTGAAGGTCGTGAACGCAAGCAACGCTTTTTCCACCAGGTGCCCTGGCAATTGATGCAGCATGCCCACGCATTGAAACTTCAGCAGCATTTGTCGACTGCCGCTTACACCCAGGTCTGCCAGGCACTGGACATGCCTGATGGCTATGCTCGCGCCACCGTGCCCGGCGCCCATGTCGTCGTGAGCCCGCTGGCACTGGTCAAGACAATCGGTGCCAGCGCAGAAACTGCGTTGGGACTTTACGTCTTTGCTCCGGGTCAGCGGCACGACGGGCCTCTGGTGTTGTACGCACCGTATGCCGAACCGCTGTTTCACGAATTCAGGAACGAGGAGGAACTGATCGCAGCCCTGAATACGCCGGGGCCTCTGCAGAACCTGTTGCTTCGGCGCCTGCCCGCCGGCCGGCAGGCGGTTTTTCGCAGCCTGCTGACAGCCACGGCGGGCCAGACCAGCGAAATGACCCTGGCCAGTCACCCCATCGAAGGCAACCTGCTGGAGCAGCTGTATAACGACAACCTCAAGCTCCTGCAGCAGCAGCTCGAATCGCAGACCGAACGCGAAGCACAGTCCGATTGGGAAAACGTCAAGACCCTGTTCAGCCATGGCATCAGGCAGGTCGCGACAACGTTGCAAGGCAAACTGGCCTTTGTGCCCTTTCTCTGGCGCGCCTACGACGAATTCAAAGATTCGGCCGAAGCCTTGCAGGACCATCACTGGAAACGGGTCATGCAGTCGTTTATTGCCGGCGGCGTGCAAATGGTGCAGATGGCGTTGCTGCCGGAGATCTCGACCGATGCCGCAACTGCCGGGCAACAAACCCGAGAAGCCGCGTCGCCCGATATCGGTGAAGTCGAGCCGACTTCGCCAATACGCACCTTGATGCAATCATTCGAAGCCACCCACGTTGCGCTCAAGGATCTGGCGTACGGCTCGACAACGGGAGCCTACAGCCAATCCAGCACCAATCGCGATTACGCAGCCATCAACGGCAAGGTTTACCAGGTCACCCGGCACGACGCGTACTGGCAACTGAGCGGCGCGGGAAAACACGGCCCCCTTTTTCAGAAAAGCGGCCTGGCCATGGTGCAGGTGCCGGCTCACCAGACGGTTCACTACGGCCAGGCATTCAGGAAAATGGCCGAGCGCAATACCATCTCCCGACTGCGGCGCACGATGTTGAACATCGAGGCTCGCGGGATGGATGAAATTCGCCGCAAATACCCGGACAAGGCCCGAATGCTGGTGCACGCCATCGACCTCGCCCGACGCTATGCCTTTTACTGCCTGCATAATCTGACACCGCTCAGCCACGGCACCGACAATCCCCGGGTGAGCCGATTCATTGAACGTTTTTTTGATGTGCCAACCGTCACTACAGCAACACTTGCCAAGATCAGCACGACGATCCTGCCGATCTGTCGGGCACTGGTGGATCCGGCCGATGAATTGCTGGATACCGATAGATTTATCGTGGGTTCGAACCGGTTCATGCACGATGTGATTGCGTTCGTACTGGACGGTGACGAGAAAAAACTGGTGCATTTCACCGAGCATTTTTTCAACCAGCAACTGGATCAGTTCAAGAGCCATCTGCTGGCGCCGTTCGATGTCGATGGCCATGCTCAGGCCTCGACGTTGATTCACGAGTTTTCCCATCAGTTCAGCAAGGCGCTGGATATTGCTTCGGTGAGGGCCCGGGAGCCGTTCAGCGATTTGATCTCGACCATCACCGCTTCCGGCGCCCTGTTGCTTCAGGAACTGGAGTTCGATCAGACCTCTGCATTGTCGCTGAGCACCCCACGGGCACAACTGTTCGCGGAATGGAATACGACCCTCAAGTCCTGGGTCGACATCACCAGCGTCCCGGAGATGCAGGTCATCGGCGAGGAAATTCTTAAACTGACCGGCAGTAAAAACATGCAGGAAGCGCGCAATGCCTTTCTCGATCAACACTCACCGGACGTGCGTATCGACGTCATCCTGCGCAACGCCGACTCCATCGCTCGCCTGATCTGCGAGATCGGCCGCCAGCTCGATCCGGTTCAGTCCCCTTGACGCACGTTGCGCGCGGGCTCGGCGCCCGCGCGCAATTGCGAACAGTGCGCTTTTGATCATTTTTTCACTCTGCATCGTGAATACTGTGCTCAATACATCCCGTGTTTCAGGGGTATGACGGAGGAAGCAGCGCCTCATTGATGGGAAATCGCCATGACCCCGGTTCTCGTCGCCTTCCCGTCAAGGTTAGAATGCAGCAAATCAGGACGAGTCAATGACCCAGAACACCCTTTCCGAAGCCGAATACGATGCGATCACCGATGCCGCTGCGCATTGGTGCATGCGCCTGCACGCCGTCGATTGCACCGCCGAGGAACGGCTGGCATTCGAGCAATGGCGCGACGCGCACCCGCTGCACGCGTTCGAATACGAGGCCATGCTGGAAATCTGGGATGTCGCCGAGCACCTGCCGCGCCCGGAGCCAGCGGTAATCGTACCGATCCGCCCACCGGCCCGGACCTGGCGTCAATATGCGGCAGCCGCCTCCGTTTGCGCGCTGGCGCTGCCACTGGCGGCCTGGACCGGATGGAACCTTGGCTGGCTACCCAACAGTTATCAGCATTTCGCGGCCACCGACAACGTCCGCCACGTCACCTTGAGCGATGGCAGCCAGGTCGAGCTGAACCTCTATACCGATCTGACCTTCAGCAATTACAAGGACGAGCGCCGCGTCACCCTGAAAAAGGGCGAGGCGTTCTTTGAAGTCAGCCACGACCTGAGCCACCCGTTCATCGTGAAGGCGGCTGAAGGCAGAATTCGCGTCACCGGTACCCGGTTCAACGTCTGGATGTATGAAGATCAGGTGAAGGTCAATCTGGTCGAGGGTTCCGTGCTGGTCACCAGCAACACTCAGTTGTCCGGTGACGGCCTGCGTCTGGGGCCTTCGATGCAGGCTCGCTACAAGCACGGCGACTACATGCCGCAAATCAGCCAGACCTACGCCAGCGATACCTCGCTGGCCTGGCGCAGCGGCAAGCTGATCCTCGACAATCTGGCGTTGAACGAAGCCCTGCCACTGATCAACCGTTACCTGGACAAACCGCTGATGCTGGCCGATAGCGCCACGGGGTCGATCCGGGTCGGCGGCATCTACAACATCAAAGAGCTGAACAGCTTCGCCGGCTCGATGCCCAAAGTCCTGCCAGTGTTCATCACCCGCAACCAGGACGGCAATCCGGTGATCAATCCGATGCCGCAGCAACCGCCAAAAAGCTGAAGGCCGCCCCTTTGCGGGAGCGGCCTTCAGTGCTTGTTGCGACATCGTGACGACTGATTACTGCGCTGCTACCTTTCCTGCCTTATCCAGTTCTTCACGCACGCTTTGCACCTGATACTGCGGATCGGCCTTGATCTGCTGTTCGGTGAAAGGCAGTGCACTCCACTGTTTCTTCGAGAAGGCTTCGGTCTGATCCCGCGAGTACTTCGACGCCGGATCGCTGGACAACGAGAACGCAAGCAGGCCCTGAGCGTGCGGGCCCTTGTCGTCGAACGTCACCACCTGCAGATAACTCGTCCCGCTGACCACTTCGAGTTTGCCGTCCTCACGGGGCACGCTCTGGATTGCGTTGTAGATCCCCAGCGTACCCGGACCGCCATGGATCGGCGTCTGCTGACCACCACTGCTGACCACCTGGACATCGCCCCAGCGGGTTTGTGCGGTCAGGCCCATTTTGCCCACCGACTCCGCTGACGCCAGCATCGCTTCGCGCAACGCCTTGGCCACTTCGGTTTTTTCAGTCGCCAGTCCGCGCGGGGTGTGCTGCGCGTCCTTCGGATCGAATGCCACACGCCAGATTGCCGGCGATTTCTGCAAGGCTTGCATGATGTTCTGGAAATGCACCAGGCCCATTCCCGAATCCAGGTTCGCCCGACCGTCCCAGGCCTTGAGACTGCTGCACACCGATTTCAATGCGGCCTCGGCGCTGGTTTGCGAGGCGCAGAATTTCAGCAGATCCGGCAGCACCTGAGCGGCCAGAAACACCTGATCATCCATCACCATGTGTTGCAGGTCCTGCACCGACACCGAACCTTTTTTGCTCAGGGTCGCCAGACGATCCAGCGCAAAACGCGAGCGCAGCCCCAGTGGCTGGCCTTCCTGACTGATCAGCGGCGAGAAACCGGTCAGCGGTTGCGCCGGGTTGGCCAGCCAGGCCGAATCGTTGGAGTGCTGGACGAAATCCTTGCGCAGCAATTGCGGCAATTGGCTCGACGCGTAAATGCCTTGCTGCGCCGCTTGCGGATCGATGTCCCAGGCACAGGCGCTGTTGGAACCGTCGAGGACGATCATTTGCAGGCCGATACGCGGGTCGCTGCACTTGGCCAGTTTGTCGGCACTGACGTTCGGCACCACCGACAGGTTCATATACAGCGTCTGCCCCTGGTCATCCACCGCCAGGGTATTGACCCACGGAATGCCCTGGATCTTGTGCACCGAATCCTGCAGGTCCTTGAGGTTGACGGCGCGGTTCATCGCATACCACTGCGTCAGCACACGATCATTGTCGAGGTTGGCATCGCGCAGGCTGTAGGCGTACTGGTTGTCCCAGTCGAGCTTGCCCGGCCACTGCACGATCGGGCCGAACTGCGAACTGTAGATATCGCGCGATACCGGCGTCACCTGCCCGTCCGCCTGTTTGACCTGCACCGTCACCGTCTGCTTGTTCAGCGGCAACGATTTGCCATCGAGCAGGTAGCGGGTCGGGTCCTTCGGATCGAGTTGCAGGCGATACAGGGTGAAGTGTTTGGAAGAGTCAACGGTGTGGGTCCAGGCCAGGTGCTGGTTGAAACCGATATTGATCATCGGCAGCCCCGGCAGCGCCGCGCCCATCACATCCAGTTTGCCGGGAATGGTCAGATGCATCTGATAGAACCGCATGCCACCAACCCACGGAAAATGCGGGTTCGCCAGCAACATTCCACGGCCGTTGAAGGAACGTTCGCTGCCCACGGCCACCGCGTTACTGCCGCGGTCCAGGGCGAAACGTTGCAGGCGCGTGGCGGCCAGGTCATAGGCGCGGGCGTGGCTTGGATTTTGTGCAGTGGCTTGCGGCGGTGTGGCCCCGGCCAGTGCCTCGGCGAACTGACCGACGCCGCCCTCGACCAGTAACCGGCGCGTCAACTTCACCAGATCCTCGGCCGCAATATCACGCACCCATTCGCCCTGGCACTGTTGCGGCAGCCCTTGCTGGCGACGCTCGGCCAGATAGCGGTTGTAGCCGGCGGCATAACCCTCCACCAGATCACGCACTTCGACCGGCTGCGCCTGCCAGAAGGCGCTGACTGCTTGAGGGGTATTGAGCCATTGAAAGAACACATCACTGACGCGGTTCTCACGCTCTTCGACCGTCAACTGATCGGGCCCGAAGTAGCGCGACCGCTCACCATTGACCGTGACGACCTCGTTAGCCAGCAGGCACAGATTGTCTTGCGCATAGGCATAACCGATGCCGAATCCGAGGCCGCGTTCGTTTTCGGCGCGGATATGCGGCACGCCAAATCCCGTGCGACGAATGTCGGCTCCGGCCTGGGTGGAAGGACTGAACGCCTGCGCCGACAGGCTCAGCCCGAGAAACATGCCGGCAAGGGTCAGCCCGGTTAACTGCCTGGAAATAATCACGTTCGCTCCTGATCGAAATGCCTGAGAGCGGAGCGCGCCGTGATCGAAAAGCCATGCGTAGCAGCCCCGCCCTGAAATCACCCACGCGTCCACGCGCAATGAGCCTGACCGGGAAACGAAACCGATGAAAAAAAATTTAGGGGATTACCAGACCGTTTAAAGCCCGGATCACGGAGAAAAGACGAATCATCGACAAATTTTCTACATTTTTCGCTTCATGATTTGTCGGGCTGATACGTCTTGTTTAGAGAGAGCACCCATAACCCTTCCTGATCAGGCTCTGAAAAGGAGAAATCGCATGTACATCCCGCAACTACCATCGGACGGTAGCCAGGCACCACAAGGAGCTTCCATGGGTTCGCACGCCGGCGTATTCGGACCACGAGTCGAACGCCACGGCAATGAACGTATTCGCCTGCTGCTCAAGAGCTTCGGCCTGCGCACCAGCCTGATTCGCCTGAAAGTCATCGATGCCCTGCTGGTCGCCGCCGAAAGCGAGCGCAGCCTGGGTGTGCGCGGTGTCCACAGCCAATTGCTGGAACTGGGCATTCCGCTGTCCTTTCTCAGCGTGCGCGAAGTCTTGAAGCGCTTGTGCGCCGAAGGTGTGATCACCTTCAACGCCGACAAGAGCTACAGCCTGCATCCACAGGCTGCCGCCGTCCTCAACAGCGATTGATTCCCTTCTCGAGCGCCGTCAGGGTTTGACCTTGCGGCGCATCACACCGTTGATCACCACCACGACCACCGCCACGCCAATGGCGATGTACTGGAACACTTTTTGGCTGATCATCCCGGCATTCTGCAACCAGGACAGGCCGAACATGATCGCCAGTACGGTAAGGGCGATCAGAATCGAGTACTTCAAACGTTGCGACTGAGTCATTGCGAATTCCTGAAACTTTGAAATGTATCGGGTTTGTATCGGCTTTCATGCCATGGGCATACCGTGTCACGGGGATGCGCCGCTGCAAACGAGGTCACATGTTACAGCCGATGAAGAGTTTTGACTCCATACGGCGTTAACCATGAGGACTTTTGAAATGCTGCGTCGAATCACCTGGCTGATTCCAGTTCTGGCGCTGCTCACGCTGAGCGGCTGTATCATTTTCCCCCACGGCGGCTGGCATGGCGATCATCGCTATTACGGCGGAGGCCCTGGTTACTACCAACATCGGTAAATCCGACATCGCAAGAGCACTGACAATCGTCTCTTCAAATGCAACATTTGATTGAATGCCTGTGAAAAATGCCCACGAGGATGTGGGCATTTTCCGTATATGTTCCCCCTCAAAATGTCGGACGTTTCGCCAACATCAGCAAGTAATCCGCCGTCGGCAATATCCTGCAAACCTGCGACATACAACGTCGCAGCAATGACGTAGGAACACTCCCCCTTCGCCCCTACCCTTTGCGCTCTCCCCTTTGAAGGCCATGGAAGCGCATGCAAAGAACACTCATCGATATCTCCCTGCTCAAAACACTTGGCTTCTGTCTGGCCATCACGCTGTTCGAGTGGCTGACCTACATGGCCAGCGACATGATCATGCCGGCCATGCTCACCGTCACCGAAGACCTCGGCGCCGATCCACTGCATATTCCCAATGCTTTCAATCTGTATCTGATCGGAGGCGTCTGCCTGCAATGGCTGATCGGACCACTGTCCGACCGGTTTGGCCGTCGCCCCGTATTGCTCGTCGGCTGTGCGCTCTTCGCAGTAACCTGCGCTGCGGCGATCGTCACCCCGGGTATTGAAGTCTTCAACGCATTACGGCTGTTGCAAGGCATGGGACTGGGGTTCGTGGTCGCTGTCAGTTATCCCGTGCTCCAGGAAGTCTTCTCTGAAGCCGATGCCGTGCGGCTGATGGCGCTGCTGGGCAATATCGCACTGCTGTCACCGTTGCTGGGGCCGCTGCTCGGCAGCCTGTTGCTGGAGTGGATGAGCTGGCGCGACCTGTTTCTGGCCCTGGGGCTGGCTGCCGCTATCGCATGGATCGGGCTCTATGCCTGCCTGCCGGAAACCATCGGAGTGGTTCGCCGTGATGGCGGCCAACAGGCTCCGATTCCGCTGTCCTGGCGAGAGACCCGTCGTCGCTACCTGGCGCTGCTGCGCAACTCCGAGTTCCTTGGCGCGAGCCTTGCGCTCGGGCTGATGAGCCTGCCGTTGATCGCCTGGATCGGGCTCGCGCCACTGTTGCTGATCCAGGGGCTTGGCCTGTCGACGCGAGAGTACGCGCTGTGGCAGATCCCGATCTTTTCGGCGGTCATTGCCGGCAATCTGATCCTTGACCGACTGCTGGCCTCACGCAGGCTGCCGCAATTGATTGGCCTCGCGCTCTGGCCGTTTTGCCTCGGGTTGCTGATCTTGCTGGCTGGCGCGCTGATCGGCGTATCCCTCGGTGTGCTGATTGCCGGCCTCGTGCTCTATGCCGTCGGCCTGGGCATGAGCAATGCCGTGCTGTATCGGCTGGCGCTGTTTTCCAGCGATGACAGCAAGGGGCTGGTCTCGGCAGCCGTGGGCATGATCTCGATTGCCATGATGGGCACCGGCGGTTCACTCATCGCAGCCATCGGCGGCGGTGCCCGCCTCGAATCCTTCGCCCTCTGGGCGGCCGTGGGCGGGCTGTCGAGCCTGCCCCTCTTGTACCGGTTTCTTCGAAACGCTTCGGCAGAAACCGCTTCCTCGCCACATCAATAACAAGGACGCCTGATGTTCCATTTCCCCCATAGCGACGCACTCTGTGCGTTGACGCAACCCTATTGTCCGGAATCCGTGCCGGCAGGGCTTTTCGATCGGGCCATGGCCGAAATCAGCCGGTTTCACAGCGAGCACACGCCCGGTTATGAACATTGGCTGAAGGCCAACGGACTGAACGTGGCAGACCCGGACAGCCTCGACGACTGGTCGCGACTGCCGCCGATCTTCGCCAGTTTTTTCAAACAGCAACAACTGCTCAGCCCGACCGGCGCAGACGCACTGGAACTGACATCGTCCGGCACCAGCGGCCAGAAAAGCCGCATGCGTTATGACGAACGCAGTCTGGCCGCCGCTCAATACATGGTCGAACGGATCTTCCACCACTATGACTGGGACAGTCCGCAAACGCCGTGCAACTACTTGCTGCTGAGCTACGAGCCCGAAGCCAGCATCACCCTGGGCACGTCGTTCACCGATCAGTTCCTGTGCCGGTTCGCTCCGGTCAACCGCGTGGCCTACGCATTGCGACGAACCGGAGGCGGCCACGAGTTCGACGGCTTCGGCGTGATCTCGGCCCTACAGTCATTTGCCGAAGAAGGCCTGCCGGTGCGGATCATCGGTTTCCCTGCGTTTCTCTGGCAGACCCTGCAACGCATGCAGGCCACCGCAGTGGCAAATCTGCAGCTGGCAACGGATTCACTGGCGCTGTTTGGCGGCGGCTGGAAAACCAGCGCAGCGCAGGAAATCCCTCGCAAGCATTTGTACGAGCGTATCCATCACCAACTCGGGATCGAACCGTCCCGTTGCCGCGACGGCTACGGCGCGGTCGAGCACCCGGTGCCTTACTTCGAGTGCGCTCACCATCATTTCCATGTCCCCGTCTATTCAAAGGTGTTTGTGCGCAACCCTTCCGATTTCTCCGTTCTGCCTTATGGCCGGCCGGGCCTGCTGAGTGCGGTCTCGCCCTATATTTCCTCGAGCCCGGCCCATGCCGTCGTCATGAGCGACCTGATCACCCTGCACCCCGGCACGAGCTGCGGCTGCGGCCTGAACAGCGACTGGTTCGAACTGCATGGCCGCGCCGCCACCAACGCCGGCAGAAGCTGCGCCATGGCGGCTTCCGAATTGCTGGGGAGACACTGATATGTACCTGATCAATGGACAACTTCACGATGAGTTCAGCCTTGATGCCGCGCTGGATCAACTGCGCCAGACGCTGCCATTTCAGCTGAACCTGCCCTTGCACAGCGGGACGGTCATCCAGGCAGCGGCCGCGTTTGCCGTCCGGTTGGGCGACAGCACGCTGGCCCTGCCACTCGACGCCGGACAACGCCAGTCGCTGATCGAGTTCTGCCAACCGCAAGGGCTGTTGCGCAAACTCGAACGTGAGCTGGGCGATCAACCCGCTGCGCTGCGCCGCCCCGATTATCGCCAACCACGCTTCGAGCGCTGGAGCCCCTTGGGCCTGGTGGTTCACATCACCCCCGGCAACGCGACACTGCTGGCGTTCTGTGCGGTAATCGAGAGCCTGCTGGCCGGCAACGTCAACTGGCTGCGCCCCAGCAGCAGCGACGAGGGTCTGACCGCGCAATTGCTCCATGCGCTGACGCAATGTGACCCCAGCGGCCAACTGGCCGGGCATGTCGCTGTCGTTCCAGCGACCACCGCACAAATCGGCCAGTTGTGCCGATGGGCCAACGGTGTCTCGGCCTGGGGTGGTGAATCGGCGCTACAAGCGATCCGTGAACAGATTCCCGCCGGGTGCCGCTGGATCGATTGGGGACATCGCATCAGCTTCGTTTATCTGACCCCGGACGCCGTCTCGCCACAGATACTGGATGACGTTGTGGATGAAGTCTGCCGACTCGATCAGCAAGCCTGCTCCAGCCCGCAATGGGTGCTGGTGGACAGCGACGACCCGGCCGTACTGCGTGAAATCGGTTTACGCCTGTCCGAAGCATTCGAACGCCGCGCGGGACAATGGCCGCCCTTGCCGCCAACCCTACAGGAAGCCTCGCAAATCACCACCGATACGGCCATGGCTCGGCTCACGCACAGTTTTACCGAGGTGGCTGGCGAAGTCTGGGCAACACCGGGCTGGCGGGTGATCTGGACCCACGACCAGTCATTGCAGCCTTCACCGTTGTTTCGCAGCCTGCTGCTCAAGCCCCTGCCGCACGCACGGTTGGTCGAGACGTTACTGCCATGGCGAAACGTGCTGCAAAGCTGCGCCCTGATCTGCCCGGAACAGCGGATTGCAGCGCTTTCACGGCGCCTGATCGCCGCCGGCGTCACCCGGATTGCCCCGATTGAGGCGATTCACGATGGCTACGAAGGCGAACCGCATGACGGTGTCTACGCCTTGCAGCGCCTGAGCCGGCGAGTCTCGGTAAGCCTGCCTCCGACACAGCTGCCCTCTCACGCCTCGCTCAACGGCTCAGCCATTGCGCCCTGCGTGACGAACCTGCCGATCATGAGCAAGGAAGATTTCATCGCACGGCCGATCAACCCTTCAGCCCAGCTGTATTTCCGCTCCGGTGGCAGCAGCGGTGTACCGGCGCTCTCGGGTTTCAGTTATCGCGACTTCCACCGGCAGATGCGCGCTACCGCCGACGGTCTGTTCGCCGCCGGACTCGATCCGAGCCGGGACCGCGTGATGAACCTGTTTTTCAGCGGCGGTCTGTATGGTGGTTTTTTCAGCTTCTCCAACGTGCTGGAACAATTGGACGTCACACACCTGCCGATGGGTGCCCCGGCCGATGACGATTACCGGGAGATTGCGCAATTGATCGTCGATCAGCGGGTAAACACGCTGATCGGCATGCCGAGTACCCTGCACCGCTTGTTCCTCAACGAACAAACGCGTCTGCGCGCCTATGGCGGAGTCGAAAAAGTATTTCTGGGCGGCGAGCACCTCGGCGAACAGAGCCGCCAGTTGCTGCAGGATTGCGGCGTCAGCCTGATCCGCTCGGCGATCTACGGCAGCGTCGACGCCGGCCCGCTCGGTCACGCGTGCTCAGCCACCGGCGACGGTGTGTTTCATCTTTTGAGCGATATCCAGCACCTGGAAATTGTCGCGTTCGAGGCCGATCGTCCTGTCCATGACACCGAAACCGGTCGCCTGGTGTTCACCTCCATCGAACGGCAAGGTCAGAACGTGCAGCGTTATGACGTCGGTGACAGCGGTCGCTGGGTGCCCGGACAGTGTGGCTGCGGCCTGACGACGCCCCGTTTCGAATTGCTTCAGCGCCATGGCAGGCTGGTGCGCATCGGCACGGATTTCATCTGTCTGTCGCAGCTGGCGCAGCACCTGCAGAGCGAATTCCAGGTGATCCTCGAACATGCCCCCGACGGGCTCGAATGCATGAAAGTCCGAAGTGAGCTCGAACCCCACGAGGTACATGAACGATTGCTGGGCTACCCGACGCTGGCCACCCTCGTGCAGACCGGGCTGCTGACGGTAGAGGCACAAATGTGCGCCATCGACGGTTTCACCCGAAACAAACACAGCGGCAAGACGCCGCTGCTGATCGATAACCGGAGAGTTCGCGCGTCCTCCGTTCTGCAAGGAGCACACCATGAAGCCAGTAACTGATTGGCAAGAGCTGGTGGCTTTTGCGCGTCAGCATTCAAGCTTTTACGCCAGCCACTTCAGCGAGGTGCCCGAGCAGATAACGTCGCTCTCCGAACTGCCGGTCATTGACCCTGCGCACTACTGGCAAGACAGCCACGACCTCGACCGCTGGCCGGTGCTGACCGCAGGCCTGGACAACGCATTGGTCTTCAAGACCGGTGGGACGACCGGCGATGGCAAATTGTCGGTTTTCGAGCGCCGTGAATGGCAAACGCTGGTGGAAGATTTCGCAGGCAGCCTCAAGGGTCGGTTGAACAAGGGTGACCGGGTCGCCAACCTGTTTTTCGTCGGCGATCTGTATGCCAGTTTCATCTTCACACACGACGCCCTGGCCCATGTACAGCCGGGCATCGTGGAGTTTCCTTTCACCGGCCACGTCGAGTCGGCCGTCCTGGCAGAGGCGATTTTCCGGCACCGGATCAATGCGCTGGCAGGTTTACCCGCGCATTTGCTGTCCTTTGCCGCATGGCTGGAGCGCCAGGGACGGCGGCTGGAGTGCGTCGAATCCCTGCTCTATGCAGGTGAAAGCCTGTTCCCGGCGCAGTTGCAACTGCTCGGTCGGGTGTTCCCCAATGTACTCGTTGCGTCCATGGGTTACGCCAGTGTCGACGCCGGTTTCATCGGTGCCAGTCATCCCGACTGCGCCTTGGGTGAACATCGAATGCCCCAGGGTCACAGCGTGCTGGAAATCCTCGACGAGCAGACCGGCGAAGTCATCGAGGACTGCGATCGCACCGGACGCCTGGTGATGACCAATCTCACCCGGCGGTTGATGCCGTTGATTCGCTACCCGGTCGGCGACCGCGCCTGCTGGCGAGAGGTTGAGCAAACCCCCGCACGCAAATTCGCATTGATGGGCCGTAGCGCCGACAGCCAGCGAGTCCGGGTGGGCATTCTGACGTTACTGCCTGATGAAATCGGTAATGCCGTGCAACGCATTACTCGCAGTGACGACTGGCAACTGGTGATCGAGCAGACCGGCACAAAAGACATCCTGACCCTGAAATGGGCTCCAGATGCCGTGCGATCCGCGTCGCCGGAGTCAGAGCGCATGCTGCGCAACGCATTGATCAAGCGCTATCCGTTGATTTCGCAATTGAACGCCGATCATCTGCTGGATTTACGGATTGACTGTTGCACGGTTCAAGACCTGACACGCCACCCACGCTCCGGCAAGCGCCAGCGCGTGCTGGACCTGCGCGTCTACAACAGTCCCCGTGCGGAGCTTCGCTGATGGAGCGCGTAACGCTGCGGAACTACCGCAACGGCGACGCAAACGCCGTGAGCAGGCTGTTTCGCAAGATCTATGGCGATCTCTATGCCCAGGCCCACGTTTATCTGCCCTGCATGATTGACCGCAACCATGCGCAAGGTCATTGGCACTCGCTGGTGGCGGTAGCCGAAAATAATGTAGTGGGACACGCGGCATTGATTCGCGCCAAAGACTCACGCCTCGCAGAATTGGCACTCAGCGTGGTTGACCCGCAAACCCGGGGTCAGAGTATTGCCACCCGTCTGGGCCACCATCTGTTGATCCATGCCCAGGCGCTGGGATGCCGGGGGGTGACGATCAAACAGGTGACCTGTCACCCCTACACCCAGCGCATGGCAGCCGGCCTCGGCTTTCACAATACGGGATGGCTGCCCGACGGTGTCCCGTCTCCGCATGACGCCTCGGCACGGGAGTCGCTCGTCATCGGGTACCTGCCCATCGATGGAAACCGGCGGCCGCTTCCAGCCCTGGCATGGCCCGACAGCTGTCGAGACTTCATGCAGCAGATGTGCAGTGTGTTCGGGACGCAGGAAAGGGTCGCGCCATGGGTGGGCGAACCGGTGCATCTTGAACAGCGGTGGGATCGATATGAAGGGACTTTCAAGGCACTTGATAGCTGTTTGCTCAAGCAGTTGCAGGAACTGCCGGTGCATTGGCTCATTTCAATCCGGCTGAGGCTGGCGCAGGGGTTTGATAGCGCTTGCCACGTGCTGACGACGGCGGGTTTCGTGTTCAGCGGACTGGCGCCGGATGAACGAGGAGCAGGATGGCTGGCGTTGTTTCATCGCGGCGCAAAACCACCTTCGCTGACATTGATTTGCCCGCAGATGCAGCAACTGCAGGATGACCTGCAACTGAAGCTGGCGAGCGTGGCGCAATAACGACAAGCCCCCTTGTCGGGGGCTTGTCGTTGCAGGGTCATGCCTTGGCGCTGACGCCTTTGTCGGTCGGCGGAGGCGGACGATCACCACCCTGCCCGTAGACTTTCAGGTTCTGCAGTACGTAGATGGCTTTCTTGTACTCGGGGATCAGCCCGTTGGCGTACTTGTTGCCCTTCAGGTTGTTGTTCTGGATCGTGTCCAGTTGCGTGGCGAAATACTCCAGCGCATTGAATTTGGTGTCGGGGTCTTTCTGAATGCCGAAACGATCGAACTTGTCACCGGCATTGAGCAGTGTCATCGAAGTGATCTCGGAAATAAGCCCCCGGCTGCGCAGGAAATCACTCAGCTTGCCCAATTGAGCGGGCGTAACGTTTTCCGGGTCAAACCCCTTGATGCTCTTGTGAATACCCTGCTTATCCATCTCCCGGGTATTGAGTACGGTCGGATCGTTGCCGACCTTGGCCAGCATCTGCTTGACCTTCAGACTTTGCGAAACCGGTTTGCTCGAGTGCGCATTATCGCGGACCAACAAACCTGCCTTGGGCTGCCAGGCGCCGGTATAACCAACGGTCATGAGCGTGCTCCTTGCGAGAAGAACATGAAAATATCCTTGTGGAACGTCTTGAATTGCCCGGAGTATCGGCCGGCAAACCGATGGCACCAATCTGTTTTTCACTTTTTTACAAATTTCGTACATTCTCGATACAAATGCGCAGAATCCCCGCAGGCGCTGGCCTGGAGCCTTCTAAAGAGCCTGGCTTGATTCGACTTTTTACTCTAACGAACGGGCTGGTTAGTTTGAATGTGTCGAGCCTGTTACTTGCCGATCTTCGTTTCAACACTTTTTAGTACGTGAGTACCTAAAGCTTCCTCTCGCAACGACGATACGTAAGGGATACCCCTACTGTTTTGCTCCTTGCCCCTAACAAGAAACGAAGGACCGGTCTCCATGCCCGCATTCCGTACCATTCAGGCTCGCTATACGTTGTTTCTGGTTCTGTTCATCCTGTTGCTGTCGGTCCTGACCGTGGTGGGTATCAGTCAACTGGTCGCCCCCAAGCTGCGGCATACCGAAGAGCAAGTGGTGCTCAACCGCATCGCCGAAGTCGCTGAACAGATCCAGGGCGAACTGAACAAGGTTCAGTCGCAGCAACGCAGCATCACCCAGACCATCCCGCTGCTCGACAGCGCCGCCATCGATACGGTGCTGCCGGGGCTGGTGGACCAGTACGGTGAACTGAAAGTGTTCGGCGGCGGTATCTGGCCGTTACCCGGTCAACGCGAGGCTGGACGCAACAAGTTCAGCACCTTCTGGCACCGTGACAGTTCCGGCAAGCTCGCCGTGAACACATTCTGGAACAGCGACGCAGCCCCCAATTACTACGACCAGAGCTGGTACAAGGGCGGCCTGCAGACTCCGCGTGGCCAATGCGCCTGGGCCGCCGCCTATAAAGATGATGCCAGTGCCGAGCCGCGCACCAACTGCGCCATGGCCATCCAGAAAAACGGCACGACCTGGGGCGTATCGACCATCGACGTGACCCTGGGCTTTTTCAACGACCTGGTGGCCCGCAAGGAAAAAGACCTCAACGCCGAAATGCTGATCGTCGAGGCCGACGGCAAGATCATCAGCAACAGCTCGCGCATCAACGGCCCGATCGTGCTGAAAAACATCAGCGAGCTGGCCGCCGGTTCGCCATTCGCCAGCCAGGTTAAGGCTGGGCTGCAACAACGTGATCAGGCCCAGCGTGTCGAGTTCGACAACAACGGCGTAGCCAGCACCTTCTTCATGCGCCCGATCGAAGGCACGCCCTGGTTCCTCGCCACAGCCCTGCCGACCAAAATGCTCACCGCGCAACGTGACGACGTACTCAGCAGCCTGAGCCTGTTGCAGATTCCGCTGGTGATCCTGCTGGTGCTGCTGCAGGTCTATGTGATTCGCCAACTGGTTGCGCGCATGAAAGCGCTCAAGGCCAACATCGATTCGCTGTCCAGCGGCGACGCCGACCTGACCCGCCGCATCACCATACGCGCCGAAGACGAGCTCGGCGCAATCGGTCACTCGGTCAATACCTTCATCGCCTACCTGCAGAACATGATCGGCGAAGTCACCCAGGCCACCGGCGCCATGGCTTCCAGCCTCGACAACCTGCAACGCACCTCGGCGCACACCAGCCAGATCCTGCTGCGCCATGCCTCGGAAACCGACCAGACCGTCACCGCCATCAACGAGATGAGTTCGACCGCCGAAAGCGTCGCGCAGAATGCTGCCGAAACCGCTGCATTTACCCAACGTGCCAACGAAAACGCCGACCGTTCGCGGGTGGTGGTCGGAGAAGCGACCAGCAGCGTCGTCGCGCTGATCGATGAAGTGGCCAGCGCCACCCACAAGGTCGAAAACATGCAGCAGGACGCCCAGCGCATTACCGAAATCCTCGGTGTGATCGGCGCCATCGCCGGCCAGACCAACCTGCTGGCACTGAACGCCGCCATCGAAGCGGCCCGTGCCGGTGAACAGGGTCGCGGTTTCGCGGTGGTAGCCGACGAAGTACGCGCCCTCGCCGCCCGCACCCAGGCCAGCACCTCGGAGATCAACGAAATGCTGGCGCGCCTGACTCAGGGCGTGAGCTCGTCGGTCAGCGCCATGGAAAACACCCAGGCCAGTTGCCAGTCGGCTGCCGACGCCACCGCACGCGTCACCACCGGACTCGATGACATGGCCGGTTCCGTCAGCCATATCAACAGCCTCAGCGCCCAGATTGCCACGGCCGCCGAGCAGCAGAGCGCCGTCACCGAGGAGATCAACCGCAGCATGGTGCAGATCCGCCACATGGTGGATGAGCTGGTACAAAGCGGTCAGGCCAGTGAAACCAATACCCGCCAGCTGCTGGAAGCCAACAGCCGGGTGAGTGCGATCATGGGACGGTTCAAGGTCAACTGAGCCGTATAGAAGACGAGGGACAAACTCCCTCGTCACCCCATCAGCCAAATGCCTCTTCGACCATGCTGTCGAACATGCTGTAGGCCGACATTGCCTCGCGCCGGTAGTCCTCCCGGCTTGCCTCCAGAGGTGTCACGCGCAACGTTTCGACTTCCAGGATGTTGCTGGCGGCATCACGTTGATAATCCAGAAACACCGAAATCCCGTAATCATCACCACACAAGCTGTAGCACACATTCATGAATCGCGGTTCAAGCAGTGGCAGCCCGTGCAACTGATGGTGAATGGCCAACGCACAGACCCGCGCCTGGCAGGTGGCGGCAAATGCCGACTTGGGCAATCGTTCGGCATAGGCCGCATCGCCGATGACATGAACCCCCGGCACCTGTAGTGACTCCAGTGTCTGAGTGTCAACGGGGCACCAGCCATGATCCGCCGCCAGACCATTGCGGTGACTGAAATCATCCGCACGCTGGGCGGGAATGATATTGATCACATCCCCCTCCATCGGCCCGCCATCGGTCAGCACCCGCCGTTTCGCTACATCCACCCCACGCACCGTTCCGCCCTCTCTGGAACCGATCCAGCGGATGACACTATCGGCTGAACCGTAACCGTACAGACGCTTCCATGCGAGTTCGAATTGAGCCTGTTTGGCAAAGCGATGCTTGGCATCCAGCACGATCAGCTGTGAAGCAGGCTTGTGCCTCATCAGGTATTCGGCAATCAGGCTCGCCCGCTCGTAGGGACCGGGCGGGCAACGGTAGTCATCCGGTGGTGCCGCTATGAGCACGGTTCCGCCGTTGCGCATTTCCGCCAGCTGCCGGCCGAGCAAGCGCAATTGCCCGCCTCCGGCCCATGCGTGAGGAAAGATTTCTGCGGCAGCAGCGTCATACCCGGCAATCGTGTGATGGCGAAAGCCGATTCCGGTAGCCACCACACAGCGGTCATAGCCGAAAATCCTTCCACTGCGGGTAGACACCTGTCGCGCTTGCGCATTGATCGATAGCGCATGCTCATGCACCACCTCGATCCCGCTGCGCGCTAGCTTGTCGTAGTCGAACATCAACGATTGCTCGCTGCGCTTGCCCACGAGAAACTCCGCCCCCAGCGGACAGCAGTGATAGAACCTGTTCGGCTCTATAAGAACGATATGAATCGACTCATCCAGCTGATGCAACGTACGGGCGAAAGTGGCTCCGGCAAACCCGCCACCAATCACAACGACCCGGGTTCGACGTCCCGGCTCGCTTCGGCCATTGCCCGCAAATGCACTGATCGCTGAAACTCCCACGCCTGTCGCCAACCATTTGAGCAGGCGTCTTCTCTGATCATTCATCAGTGACTGCGCTCCAGCGTCCATTGAGCCAGATACGTCAGAACACTTTGCAGCTCGGCATCATTCAACGCCGCGACCGCCCTGGTCATTTCCTCTGACATCGTTCGTCGTCCCTTTCGAAGGTCATCGATGACCGCCCTCGTGTATTCGACATTCTGCCCCCGCACCCACGGCGCTCCGGCTGTTGGAGCATCGTGACAGCCGGCGCAGTGTTCCAGATAGTGCCTCTCACCCACTGGCTCCGATACCGGCGCGACCAGTACGGTCCGAACGTCAATGCGACCGAATCCTTCGGCCAGCGCTTTCACCCTGTCGCCGTCCATACGCTCCATGACCCGATTCATGATCGTGCCCTTGAGCGAGCCATCGCGATAACCGGACAGGACCTGATAAAGGTATTGCTCAGGCTGTCCGGCAATCGAAGGAATCATTCCACCGGTGCGCACCCCGTGCAGGCCATGACAATTCACGCAACCATTGCTGTACATCAGGTGCTCGGTCTGCGCCTGTGCAAGGACAGGCGCAGACATCAGCACCGTGCAGAGAAGCAACATGCCGATCGTTTTCAGCATGCTCCTACTCCGTCAGCACGTTGCTCAGATATACCTTGCTGCTGGCCAGATACTCGCGGGGGATCTCGTAGCCACCGTAGTTTTTGACATGACCGTCTATGTAACCCGAAAGCGATTCACGGGAAGCGAAGATCTTCTTCGCCCGTTCATACGCATGCATGTCCCGATAGATCATCAAATGGATCAGCGGCTCACCCGGTTCGGTAGGTACCAGGTTGATCACTTTCACCCCCGAATTGGCGCTGCGCCCATAGGTTTTCATGTAGGCGGCCTGGGACTGGACGAATTGCTCCAGAAACTCCTTTTCCTTGCCCTTCGGTGGCTCGAACACAATGGTCATGGCTTTGCTTTCGCCTGTGGCGGGAGGCGCGGACTCTGCAAGTGCCGGATGTATACCGAAGGTCCACAGCAGCCCCGCCATACTTAAGATCGCTGGAATTGCTTTCATGATTTCACCTGTAAAAATTGAAGTTCGTCCGATGGCTTGTCCCGGCACCCGGGGTCATTTGTGCAGAATCACCGAAATCATTCGCCCTTCCGACTGGAGGGTCGGGTCTTCGGTTTCCCTGACCTTGACGTGCACCGGGCTGATCTCGACCCGTCGATAAAACCGGAAGATATGCTGTTGATACTGTTCGTCGAGCCAGGGATGAATACAGAACATGGCCAACCGCCCGCCGTCGTTCAGCAGGGATTGTGAGGCGAACTTGATGAAACCAAGGTTCTCTTCGATCACCGAGCCCATGTCATCGCTGAAAGGGTCAAAGAAGATGGCACTGAAGCGCTTGTGCGTCCCCTCGAGGCTCTGCCAGTAACCCGGAACAAGTTGAACGCCCAAGCGTCCACTCTTCCACTCCCGCGCACGTTGAAGCACCGTGGGGTGAGGCTCGACGATAGTATGACGGGCAGGTAAAGCCTGCTGGATCATGGTCGCTGAAATGCCCATGCCGAAGCCGACTTCCAGCACTTCGTCCTTATGCGTCAGCGCCAGGTCATCGACCATGCGCCGAATGAGAGGACGCTCCCATTCATGCATCACATACGACTCGCCAATTCGAAGCGACTGTTCGCTGTACAGTGCTTCAGCTTCCAGATAGTCCGTTCTTCGGGGATCCATGAAAACTCCTTGTCAATTGAAACGTCCGTCATCGAAAACACTCAGGTCACAAGCCTGAGCGGTGGTTTCGCAAAAAAGGCATCCACCGGTTTTACATTGGATTTCAGCAACGCCCATTGGCCTCCCTCGCCAAAAGAAGCGCGTGTAAAAATCGCCAGCGCCTGTTCATCCAGATACAGCGAAAAAACTCTGAGCAGGGAAAGCCCCTGACCGGCGAGAAACGCCATGGCCATTTCGAGCATCAACAGATCGAAATACAGCACCAGGGTTCTGCCCGGCCAGGCTTCGATCACCCCTTGTAACTGGCAGGCAAATTTGTGATAGGTACCGACCAATGAGTCCCCGCCGTTCAAACGTGCATGCTCGTTCAACAGCCAGTTGGCTTTACAGGGCCCGAAAATGATCTCCGGGTCGTAAAGCGCTGTCAGCCGGAAGGTTTCCAGGCCTGCATCAGCCGCCAGTCGCAAGCCTTGCTCATGAAAGCGACAGTCGCCCGAGATGAACAATGCCTTCGGGTGTGCTGCGGCAACGGCGCGAAATCCATCGCTTACCAGATCAGGGTCCAGACGGGTGGCACCGCGCATGAGTATCACGATCACGGGCAGGCTCTCCGATACAGGGCTTCACACCTCATCAACTCCATGATGTGCTTCGACTTGCCCGCCCCCACCACACAGGCGCTCGCACCCATATGGTTGAGTGCATAATCGATGGCCGGCATAACGGGAATGACACCGCCAGCCAGACAATGCAGGGCGTACAGAGCACTGTGTCGCCTGATCTCATCGAGACAGACGCGGTTCTCATTACAGTCCGGTTGCAGAAGATTGACAGGAGCCAGTACGCCGTCGAACCTGAATCGATCCAGAAGACTCAGCGCTTGTCGCGAGGGTTTGAAAGTCAGCATCAGCCATTCGATTTCGACGTCATCGACGGAGGACTGCAGGCATTGGAGAATCTCCTCGATCAACGCGTTCTGTCCCTGCTCAAGCAGCATGTCGAGCCAGTCCCCACCGATGCTCACGCGCCGAGGTCTGAAACGTTTGATGATTTCAATATCCTCATTGATCTGGCGCCAGTCGGGCGAAAAACGAAACTCTCGAGAGCAACCGTATAGACGAGCATTGCGCTGTAACTCGCTGACACCGAGCAGCCTTCCAGAAAGCTTTTCGTGGGCATTGGTCAGAAAACGCGAATGGTAGAGATGACGGCCGCTGTTGCGATCCAGTGTCCGATTGATTTCCATCGCGGTTCGCCAGTCACCACTGGCCAGTCCGAGGCAGCTGTCTTGAGCCACCTTCCTGAACCAGTGCCGGGTTTCATCAAGGGTATGAAGACTGCCATAGCGCTTGAGGAAGCCTCGATCGCCCAGATAGATTTTCGGGTTGGACTCCAGTGAGTTTTCCATTCGAGCGTTCACTGGGCGAACTCCGCTACATCGATGCTTCGCTCATGTTCGAGACGATGGTCGACCAGTACCAGCGTATTGCCGGACACCGCGCAATACTCCTCGAGTCGGTCCGTCATTGCGACACAGTCGGGCAAAGACAACTGAAGAAAAGCCTCATCCAACAAGACCAGTTGCCGGCCATCGCCAGGCAGCGTTTTCAGCCATTCCATCAATTCTTCAGCAGAATCACCTGCCCCGAGGATCTCCTTGAGCGTCCAGGCATCGATGTACCAGGTACGAAATGCATGACCGAGGGTTTCATGTCTGGCTGACGCTCCGGTGATATCGACCACAGCGCCGACACCTTTCAGGTAGTCGCTCTTGCCCGCCCCCGACGCTCCCTTGAGTATCTGGACGGAGCCTTTGATGAGCGTCTGCGCAAGATAGATGCGCCGACCGGTAAACCCGTCAACCCGGATGAAAAGGCCGTCGTCTTGCAGGAGCACCCTGTTTTTTGGCGCGCTGAAATGCAGCAGTCGCTCGACGGAAATGATCTGGGACTTGTATCCGGTAATGGCAAGAAAAACGTTGGCCAGGTCGGAGCGCACCAGCAACAGCGCAGTCACCGCCAGCACGAAGTGCGCCTCCGAGGTCTGATGAATGGCCCCTAGAAAGACCATCAACACGATGACCAGATCGCTCAGCAGCGTACAACCTGCCGCTGTTACGGTTCTGGCGATCACACTGTGCATGCGACTCCGGTAAAAGTGAGCCACACCTTCAACGGCACTCTTTTGCCGCACGGCCGCCAACCATCCGGGCAAGTCGGACAGGCTTGAGGCGAGTGCGCTTGAAATGACATGGCTGGCTCGGGCCGATCCGAGCAATGCATCGAATCCGGCTACGGTCGCCATGCGTGTGCGGTAAAGCTCGCCGATCGACAGACGATAAAGCCCCGCCAGCATCACGGCGAACCCCGCAGCCAGCAGCAGGCCAAACAGGCCAAAACCAAAGCCGAGGGCCGCCACGCTGCATGCCAGCAATGCGCCTATCCATACGATGTCGTGTGTATACCAGGCAATTCGCTCGAAGCCGGTCGTCACGTCACGGGAGACCACCTGCAACTTGTTGACCGGATCCCCTTCGCGAACATCTTCCATGCCCCGCATAACCGCTCTAGCCAGCCGATTGCGCAACGAGGACTCGAGAAAAAGCCCGGCGCCGACACCAATGGCAATGCCCGCGATGATATAGAACACCACCCAGCCGGCACCCCAATACTGCATCGAAAGCGTGACATTACCGGCATAACTCATCATGGCAGCGGGAATCAGCAAAGCCAGCCAACCCGCAATGGCGCCGTGCAAAAATGCCCTCCAATCGAATGGTTTGGTGCCGACAGGCATCTCTTCAGCGAGTTTCGGCGCACCTACCGGGTAATTCTTGCCTGTATTCGGTCTTCTGCATCCGATTGCCTGGATGGCCGACGGACTGAACCTTACTCCTTCCAGCTTCCCCAGTGCCTCAGTCACACTGGACAGGGAATCACTGTCCAGGGCTGAAAGATCGTTATCGATCAATAATCCACGGTTCAGAGCACGGGAGAGAAATACGCCGCGAAGAATCTGAAGCCGCAACCGTTGCCCGTTCGACAGATTCTCGGCGTCCATTTCAATGAACCTGGCCATTGCCAACGGCGCCTCGCGTTCCAGTTCCGGAATCAGGCGAAATGCGCTCAACAGTTCTGCGATCAGCGGTTGATCGCTGTCCCGGGCGCCGGGAATCAATCCAAGGAGCGAGGACGGCCAGATCGGCCAGTTCTCATCGAACAGGACATCACCCTGTTCGTCGAACGAAACGTCGAGCTTCGAATCAGGTTCCGTGAACAACTGATTCAGTTCGTTCAGCGACCGACCGACGGCGCGATATCCGAGATAGGCACGAGGCAACCCCAGCATTGCGTGGAGCAAGGGTATTGCCAGCCATAGCACGGCGCCTTGCCAGGGCCAGAGCGAGGTCGACATACCGAAGGCTGCCAAAAGGACGAACGGAATCAGGCGTCCGAAACCAACGATGTAACTGTCGGCACCACGCAACAAGGTGTCCCGATTTCGCAAGCGCAACTCTTCGGCCAGCGTCGTACGAATGCTATTCAGCAGTGGCGGGTCGGGAAACTGTTTGCGCAATGGCCCTTCTTTCAGCCACCGGGAGCATTGCTCGATCCGCTCGCCATGCTTCTCCATGACTCGCTCATAGTTGCGGTCGGACAACCTCGACAAGCCATAGGAAACCGGGATGAACACCGCAATGAAACCAAGGACAAGGAGCCCGGATGCCCCATAAACCACCCATGCCCCCAAAGTCGCCAACAACAGAAACAGCGGTATGGCAAACAGGCCCAGCGAAGCCCCGGTCCCGTCGAGCACGATGCCAAGATCCCGCGCGGCCAGTCTTTCCATGGAAGCAAGAGGAAGATCCTGGCGCTCGCAAGCCGACAACCGCCGCTCGAACATGCCGCAGAGCTTCAAGCTGAACCAGCGCTCGAGATTGAGCTGTCCGATGATGAGGAAGAACGAACAGAACCCCAGCCCCAGCAACGTCAGACCTTCTGCCACCGAGAACCGGACGGCGCCCTGAGCACCGATCTGAGTCGATAACCTGTAAATGAACAAGAGTGGAATGATGTGCTGGAGGGTCAACAGTGCGAGATAGCCTGCGGTCGCCGGCACCGACAACCTGAACGCCACCCGAAGCATGCCGCCGCTGAGATTCTGCACGGTGTCGTGATCGGATCCTGCATATTCGATGGCAGGCGTGAAGCAGTACATCCACTTCATCGGGCAGCCCCTTCGACATAGTCATGGTCCGGCGACAAGTCCCTGATGGCGTGCCAGCAGCGCTCGATCCTGGACATTTCGTAGGCGTCTGAAGGGCAGCCACGGTAGTAACAATATCGGTGAACGAGCCATTCCAGCCCGGAACGCTGCATGCCAGGCACCAGGAACCGTGCCAGGGACAGAACATCGAACCAGACCGTGCGTTGCAACGACCAGGTTTCGAGATCAATGATCCGTGCCCCCTCCCGGGTCACGATGACGTGTTCGGGCTTGACGTCTCCGACACTGACCGGATACCGGATGCATTCAGCCCTTCCCCACCCTGAGCTGCATGAATCCCGGTCTTGCGCTATCCCTTCCGAGCCGAGGGAGATATTCGCCATGGCTGCCTCGTGCATCGATGCATAGGCGCAAATCGCAAGATTCAAGTCACTGACGGATTTGTGCGGAGGGCGCCCCGTCAAATGACTGAAGACAATTGTCTGGCGCACCGCATCATGATGCAGCACCTGCGCGATGGGGCCACCGCGAAAAATCAGGTATCCACCGATTTCAGACTGGTACTGAAATGCCTCCACATAGCGTTTGACCACCACCCGTGCCCCGCTCCCGGCAATCTGGCTGGACCAGACCAACGACTTCATTGATTGCGTCATCAGCTCCAATGGTCCGCATTCATGCATCCCGTCAACCGTGCGCAACCATGCCAGCGTGTCCCGGGCGAGGTTTGACACCTGGGCTTCGGGCATCGACTCAAGACACACATGGCGAAAAACGCTTGAACCACTCATGACACAGAATCCAGAGATAGCTGATAACTACGACGCGCTCGTTCGCTGTCGACCTGTTCGCTGTAGAACTCGAGCCAGAACGCCAATGGGCTGTCATAGCGATCACAGACATACCATTGCGAGGCCGACAGGTTCAGCAGCTCCCAGACTTGCAGCTCGCCCGCAAGCAGGCTCTTGAAATCCCGAAGGTCAACACGGATACCAAAGGGATATTGTTTGATTGCCCTGGCCCCCAGACTGTCGACCCGAACGAATTCAACCCGCGATACATCCAGTACGAAGTCGATCGACTGCCGTCCCTCGTCCATCAACTGAATCACCAGACGGCGAGCGCCTAACGGACGACCCAGGTAATGCGTCTGCGTCATCAGCGACTGTCCGTATCCCGTGATGAGCCAGGTTCTGGCCATTTCATCCAGATGCTCTTTTACCTGGACAAGGCTGGTCCGAGGTCCGCATCCGAGGCGTTCAACCGATAGCCAATGCCGTGATGGTTCCGTGGGAGCGATCCAGCCGGCTACCTGCCCCGGACAGGCTGTGCCCGCATCGAGACTCTCCCCCGGATCGAGAGCATGGACGGTACTGAGCAACGACAATTGACTCGCGATTCCAGCCAGCTGGGCATTGCTCCACAAGTGCCGGATCTTCCGATCCTTATCGAGGTAACCGTTACCGGCAATCACGAGAATGACGGACTTGTCGAGCTTTCTTGCAGGCTGGGAGATTATTTCGTTCAACAAGCGCAAACCGGAAATCCGCGCATATTTGGGGTCCGCAACCGGAAGCAGGTTATCCAGACCGATCGCTTGCCCCTCGGCACTGCTCTGGAAGTTGTTGGTGACAACCATGACCCGAGGAGACGGCACTGTCCCGGCGCTGACGTCAGCGTAAAAGCTGTCGGCAATCCGGGTATCCGACTGGATAAACACGGACTGGTCGCGGGTGTCCCTCAGATAGAGCGAAGCGACCCGGCTGTCCCAGAACAGCACGTCCGTATAGGGCATATAGAAACGACAGGTCAGTTCGCCAACCTGAACGTCATGCCGGATGTCCATGACGTGAATTTCATAACCGCAATGGTGAAGAAGGTCCCGCGCTGCCTGCGGGAACATCTGGGGAACGTACACACGAAGGGTCTTGAGCTTGTGCGGGAACTCCCGCTGCAGCCGGGCAAGGGTCGCCGGGTGGAAATGCTGGAGGTGTTCGGTGGTCAGAATGATCGCGTCGACGGGCGGCATGTCCTCCAGGCAAACCATTCGAGCGGGGACGATATGGAAAGGCCTCCCGGGGTCGGAGCCAAACCCCTCGCCGAGAAGCGGATCAACAAGCACGTGAGTGTCCCCCGCGCATACCGACCAGCTGAGGTGTCCGATGCTGGTCAGTTGCATTGCGCAATCTCCAGAGTTGCCATGTTGCGACGAATGATCCTGTCCAGCAGATGCGGGCTGCCGTTTTCGCCGTAGTAGCTGTAGAAAAACGGAATCAGCCCGTCAAAGATCCCGTGCTCAAACCATGACTGGATGGACACGCCCACGACGTCCCAGATCTGGAGCGTGCCGTCGGCAACGCCCATGAAATCCACCAGTGGCAGACAGACACCGTAGGGGTAGTGAGCGATCAGTGCATCAAGCTCTGTCAGCGGTTCAACTTCAAAGCGCCCGCTGACCATGTTCAGCCCATAGCTGCTGCGCAGTCCGAGACGATGGCACACGAAGCTGAAGACGATACGCTGCGGGCCCAGCGGTCTGCCCCGGTAATGGGACATCTGCAGGACCTTGCGCCCAGTGATGAACAGCATCAGGCTTCTGGCCATCCGGTTCAGCTCCACCTCACACCGTTCCAGGCATTCGGCGTATTCGGCGGGTGTCTCCAAGTCGGGCAGGACCGAGCTGGCGACTTCGATTGACTTCCTGTCGTCGATGAACGTTTCAAGTTCCCGGATCAACTGCTGGTGCTGAAGGTGATCGACAGTGACCCAATCGATATCGATCTGTGACTCCTGTGGTGCATCCAGTCGAATGCCCTGTCCCGGCAGCAGGCCCACGACGTTCACGTCCAGACTCAACTGATTGGCGAGCTGGCTGAGCATCGGCTGCTCGGAAAAGGGAAAGGCTGCAAAACCGTCGAAACGCTTGATGAAGCCGCCACCGCACATGGCTATATGTTCGGGCTGTGCCGGAAAGTCTTCCAGATACGCTGTGAGTACCGAGTTCAGCACCCCAAGACCAAGGGGACCGGTTTTGCGATTGCTGTCGGCCGCGTTCTTTCCCCAGTTTTCCAGTGACTGGAAAGCTCCCGGTGGCGACACCCGGGAGTTGTTGGAAACGATCACCAAACTGGGTGAGGAAACCCGCTCTTCAACGATATCTGTTTTGAAAACTTCGGAAATCAGGGCGTCCACGGCGATGAATATCCCCGAACAGGGACCATGCCGCTCTTCCAGGTAGATCTGGGTAACCCGGCTTTCCCAGAAGGCGGTCTTCGGATCGGCCGGATAGAACCTCAGACTCAGGTCTTTGATCAGCATCGGCTCGGTGCTGTCCACCTCCGTCAGCTCGAAACCCAGGTCACGAATGCATTGCTTGACCGGTTCGACGATGGTCGAACCGACCACGAACCTGGCACTGCGAGGCAGCAGGTTCAGCGACTGGATATCGAAATGATCGGAGTGTTCATGGCTGAGAAAAATCAGATCAACGTCCGCGAGCGCTCGATGATCCACCGTCCTGGGCGGATAGATGTCGATCCGGTACTGATCCACCAGACCAAAATCTTCACACAACAATGGGTCGACAAGAATCCGGGTTGCACCATGCTCGATCAGCCATGTTTGATGGCCAATGAATGTTGCCCTCATACGACGTTCCTTCCCTAGAGACGGTATGAAAATCTGAATGGATGTACTGGGCCGGAAGGAAGAACAGGAAGATCCTTTCCTGCTCTTCCCGGCCTGTCAGTCAACGGTGATAGGCGCAGCTTTGAGCTTTGGTTTCAGAAACCCGGGTCCGGGATTTCTTGATGGTTTCACGCAGTGCCTGCAATTCTTCCTTGCTGAAGAACGCAGCGTTTTCCGGGGTAGGTGCAATCGGTTGTTCGGCTGTTTTTCGGGTCATGACGTTTTCCTTGTCAGGTGTTTCGGTCGATACGTGGCTGGCGGGAACTTCCATATCCCGTCGTTTCGAACCTTAGCGCCGAGCTCTCTTTTTGCAAGTCAGACTCAAATGGAAATGACTTACATCGACCTGCAAAACAGCCTACAAAACGATGCCAAGTCGTTGTTTTTGCTCGTGCTCTCGCATCGATTGCTGAATGATTTTTCCTACAGACAGAAACAATGCGAAATATTTTCTTGCTCCCTAAAGCCCTGCATCAACCCTCTATCCTTGCTGTATCGTCCCGCTCCTGTTTTCAGCGCTTCCTCAGAGTCCTCACGAGAGCATCTTCATGAAAAAAACCTTTCACCTTTTGCTATTGCCCATGTTGATGATTGGGTCGCTTGCCCAGGCGGCCGACCTGATCCCCATCAAAGTCCATCGCGACGCCAACTGCGGCTGCTGCAAAAAGTGGATCAGCCATCTGGAAGCCAACGGCTTCAAGGTCGAAGATCATGTCGAAGCGGACATGAGCCGCTTCAAGCAACAACACGGTGTGCCCCCACGCCTCGCGTCCTGCCACACCGCAATCATCAACGGCAAATTCGTCGAAGGCCACGTTCCCGCAGAACAGGTGCTGGCACTGAGCAAGCGTGACGACCTGCTCGGCGTGGCTGCTCCGGGCATGCCGATGGGCTCGCCGGGGATGGAAATGGACGGCATGAGTGATGCCTATCAGGTGATCGGCCTGAAGAAGGACGGTGCCGACGTGGTGGTGGCGGATTACCCGGCCCATTGATGACGGCGGGTTATCTCGGACTGTTCTTCGCTGCATTTGGCGCGGCAACGCTGTTGCCGCTGCAATCGGAAGCCGTGTTGGTCGGGCTGCTGGTCAGCGATCGTTACTGGCTTTGGGGCCTGCTGACGGTGGCGACGATGGGCAACGTCCTTGGCTCACTGGTGAACTGGTGGCTGGGACGTGGACTGGAGCGGTTTCAGGGGCGGCGCTGGTTTCCGGTCAGCGCGAAGCACATGGACCGCGCCCGTATTCACTATCAACGTTACGGCCACTGGTCGCTGCTGCTCAGCTGGCTGCCGGTCATCGGCGATCCCCTGACGCTGATTGCCGGGGTCATGCGCGAACCGCTCGGGCGATTCCTGTTGATCGTCACCTTGGCCAAAGGCGCCCGTTACGGCGTGCTGGCCATGCTCACCCTGGGCTGGCTCGGTTGAACGATCGGGCGCCGACATTGCCTGTGTTTAACGTCGCCCTAATCCGGCCGTTCCAGCATCGGTCGATTTCCTGTGGAGTTGTCCCATGTCTGTGTCGCTGACCCGCTGGCTGCCCGGCCTGCTGTTGACCGCTGCCCTGCCCCTGCTGGCTCACGCCGAAGGCCCGCAATACGGCCCGGAACTGCAGGGTTTCGATTATCCCTATACCCTCAAGCACTTTGCCTTTCAGTCCCAGGGCCAGTCTCTGCAAATGGGTTACATGGACGTCGCCGCTCACGGCAAGGCCAACGGACGCACCGTGGTGCTGATGCACGGCAAGAATTTTTGCGGCGCGACCTGGGACAGTTCGATCCAGGCCCTGAGCGAGGCCGGTTACCGGGTGGTTGCCCCGGATCAGATCGGTTTCTGTACCTCCAGCAAGCCCGATCATTACCAGTACACGTTCCAGCAACTGGCGGCCAACACCCAGCAACTGCTCAAGGCGCTGGGCATCCAGAAAGCCACTCTCCTCGGCCACTCCACCGGCGGCATGCTGGCCACCCGCTACGCCCTGCAATACCCGGATCAGGTCGAGCAACTGGCACTGGTCAACCCGATCGGCCTGGAAGACTGGAAAGCCCTCGGCGTGCCGTATCGCAGCGTTGACCAGTGGTATCAGCGCGAACTGAAAGTTACCGCCCAGGGTATCCGCGACTACGAGCGCAGCACCTATTACGACGGCCGCTGGAAACCAGAATTCGACCGCTGGGTGGACATGCTCGCCGGCCTGAGCAATGGCCCGGGCAAGACTCAGGTCGCATGGAACTCGGCGCTGATCTACGACATGATCTTCACCCAGCCGGTCTACTACGAGTTCAAGGATCTGAAAATGCCGACCCTGTTGCTGATCGGCACGTCCGACACCACGGCCATCGGCAAGGACATTGCGCCACCCGAGGTGAAAGCGAAAATCGGCCACTACGAGGTGCTGGGCAAGCAGGTCGCCAAGCTGATTCCGCAATCCACACTGGTGGAATTCCCCGGCCTGGGCCATGCCCCGCAGATGGAAGAACCGGCGCAGTTCCACCAGGCGCTGCTCGGCTGGCTGAACAAAACCAATCCCGTTCGTTGAGGAGTCAAGGCTGATGGCGGTGCAGATTGCAGTGATCGATGACTGGCAGGACGTGGCGCGGGACGTGGTCGACTGGTCGGTGCTGGACAGTATCGGCGAAGTGACCTTCGTTCATGAGTACCCGGCGGACAACGCCACACTGGCCGAACGACTGGGGCGGTTCGAGGTGATTTGCGTGATGCGCGAACGCACGCGCTTCGATGAAGACCTGCTCAAGCGTTTGCCGAACCTCAAATTACTGGTCACTGGCGGCATGCGCAATGCGGCGCTGGACATGCCCGCCGCCGCCCGCCTCGGGATCAAGGTCTGCGGCACTGACAGCTACAAACATGCCGCACCGGAACTGACCTGGGCGCTGATCATGGCCGCCACCCGCAATCTGGTGAACGAAGCCAACGCCCTGCGTGCCGGCCAATGGCAGCAAGGCCTGGGTGGCGACCTGCACGGCAAGACCCTTGGCATTCTCGGGCTCGGCAGTATCGGCCAGCGGGTGGCGCAGTTCGGACAGGTGTTCGGCATGCGCGTCATTGCGTGGAGTGAAAACCTCACCGCCGAGCGCGCCGAACAGGCCGGCGTCACCTATGTCAGCAAGCAGCAATTGTTCGAACAGGCCGACGTGCTGTCGGTGCACCTGGTGCTCAGCGACCGCAGCCGGGGTCTGGTCGATGCCCAGGCGCTGGACTGGATGAAGCCGACCGCCCTGCTGGTCAACACCGCGCGCGGGCCGATTGTCGAAGAAGCGGCGTTGATCAAGGCTTTGCAGAAACAGCGCATCGGTGGTGCAGCGCTGGATGTGTTTGATGAAGAACCGCTGCCGGCGCTGCACCCGTTTCGCACGCTGGACAATGTGCTGGCCACGCCCCATGTCGGGTATGTCAGCCGACAGAACTATGAACAATTCTTTTCGCAGATGATCGAGGACATTCAGGCCTGGTCGGCGGGAGAACCGATCCGTCTGCTGAATTGATCCACGCCTGCTTCGCGGGCAGCCCGTGCCCGTGAAGCAGCACCCGCTGACCGCCCGCCAACACAACTGTCCGCACCGCAACAGTGCACTCGCACTTCCCTCGCGCCCGAAAACGTGACCGACCGGTCACCGTTTTGCACCGTCCGCCCCTCCAAACATGCACTTCGTCGGTGCGATGCCCCGCTCAAAGCCGCGGTTTCCGTGGCCCTGCAACACATTGTCGAACAATTCGTCCGATTGCCCTGGCCCGCTCTAGGATCTGGCCTAGACTGGTTTTCGCGAGGCGAAACCGACCGGTCACAACGCGGAAATTTTGTCGAAACTTTTGCTGATCGCGACGGGTCATCTGAAAGACAGGGCCAAAGCGACTGGTTCATTCCTTGCAACGGCCTCTTCACCCATTCTGCTTGCGCGTGTTGGGTAGCGTTTGCTCACCGATGCGTGGCGCGTTTGCGCCCGGCCACAGGATTTGGCCATGGACATCGCTTGTTCAAGACAAGAATCAGATCAACAAAACGGGAGATTCATATGATCAGTGCGGCATTGGATATTCAGGGAGAGCGCGCTCACCAGCCGGTCGGCGAGTCGAGCACCGCGAGCGTTCCCGGCAGCCGGTCGATCAACGTCCCGGGCACCAGGACGCTGGCACCGGTAGCCAGTCAGAATCCCAACAAGAAGAAAGTGTTGTTCGTGACCTCGGAAATCGCCGATCTGGTGAAGACCGGCGGTCTTGGTGACGTTTCTGCCGCCCTGCCCCGCGCGATGGCGCATCTGCATGATGTCCGGGTGCTGATCCCCGGTTACCCGCAAGTGATGAACAGCGAGAATCCGATTCATATCATCGGTGAACTGGGCGGCCATGCCGCGCTGCCTCCCTGCAAGATCGGGCGCATGGACATGCCTGACGGTCTGGTCATTTATGTGTTGATCTGCCCTGAGCTCTACGCCCGCGACGGCGGCCCTTACGGTGCCAACAACGGTCGTGACTGGCCGGACAACCACATCCGTTTCGCCCGCCTGGGCCTGGCCGCCGCCGATATCGCCGCCAACCTCGCCCAAATCCATTGGTGCCCGGATCTGGTGCACGCCCACGACTGGCCGGCCGGGCTGGCGCCCGCCTACATGCACTGGCGCGGGCAACGCACGCCGACCCTGTTCACCATTCACAACCTCGCCTATCAAGGCGTGACCAGCCTCGGTTCGTGCCCGGAACTCGGGATTCCCGCCCATGCCCTGCAACAGGAAGGCATGGAGTTCTACGGCAAGATGTCGTTCCTCAAGGCCGGCATGGCCTATTCGAGCCACATCACCACAGTCAGCGCCACCTACGCGCAGGAAATCACCACCCCGGATTTCGGCTGCGGTCTCGACGGTTTTCTCGCCGCCAAGACCCAGCAAGGCTTGCTCAGCGGCATTCCCAACGGCATCGACGAGAGCTGGGACGCCGCCACCGATCCCCACCTGTTCGCGCCGTTTGCCATCGGTGACTGGGAAGGCAAAGCGATCAACGCCGCCCATGTACGCGAACTGTTCGGCCTGAAAGACTCCGAAGGCCCGCTGTTTGCCGTGGTGTCGCGACTGGTCTATCAAAAAGGCCTGGACCTGACCGAAGCCGTGTCGGAATACATCGTGCAGAACGGCGGTCAGATCGCGATCATCGGACGTGGCGAACCCGAAGAAGAACAGGCCATGCGCGAACTGGCCCTGCGCTTCCCCGGCCAGATCGGCGTGCGCATCGGCTTCAATGAAACCGACGCCCGGCGGATGTTCGCCGGCAGCGATTTCCTGCTGATGCCTTCGCGTTACGAACCTTGCGGTTTGAGCCAGATGTACGCCCAGCGTTTCGGCTCGCTGCCGGTAGCACGCAACACCGGCGGGCTGGCCGACACCATTGAAAACGGCGTCACCGGGTTCCTGTTCAACGAGTCCACTTCCGACAGCTACCGCGAAGCCCTGAGCCGCGCGTTCAAGGTGTTTGCCTTTCCGGACCTGCTGCACGCCATGCGCTGCCGGGCGATGGCGGCACCGTTCAACTGGTGCCAGGCCGTCGAACCCTACGCCGAACTCTACGAACAACTGGTGGCCAAGGCGCTGGGTAAAACGCACCACAAATAACCAGGGAGGTTGTCAACGATGCCGTCACGGTCCCCTGAAACCTGGCCCCACGGCGCGATCATGCTGGATGCCGACCACACGCAATTCGCGTTGTGGGCGCCGGATGCGTTTTACGTCAGCGTCGAGCTGGACAATGGCCAGTCCCTGCCGATGCTGCCGCAGGGTGATGGCTGGTTCGTGATCAAAAGTCACTGCCCCGCCGGCTGTCGCTACCGCTATAACATCGACGGCGAACTGGAGGTGCCCGACCCGGCCTCCAGGGCGCAGGACGGCGACCTCGACCGTCACAGCGTGGTGGTCGATCCGCACGCTTATCACTGGCGGCACAGTACATGGCAAGGCCGGCCATGGAACGAAGCGGTGATCTACGAACTGCACGTCGGCGCCCTCGGCGGTTTTGCCGAGGTCGAGCAGCATCTGGCGCGCCTCGCCGGGCTGGGCATCACCGCCATCGAGCTGATGCCGATCGCGCAGTTTCCCGGCGCTCGCAACTGGGGCTACGACGGCGTGCTGCACTTCGCGCCGCAGGCTTCCTATGGCACGCCGGAACAGCTCAAACACCTGATCGACAGCGCCCACGGTTATGGTCTGGCGGTGATTCTCGACGTGGTCTACAACCACTTCGGCCCCGACGGCAACTATCTGCATCGCTATGCCAAGGGCTTTTTTCGCGAGGACAAACACACGCCCTGGGGTGCGGCCATCGATTTCCGTCGCCGCGAAGTGCGGGACTTCTTCGTCGAAAACGCATTGATGTGGCTGCTGGAATACCGTTTCGACGGTCTGCGCCTGGACGCGGTGCATGCCATCGAAGACCCGGATTTCCTGCAAGAACTGGCGCAGTGCATCCGGCAACAGATAGACCCTGCGCGGCATGTCTGGCTGACCGTGGAGAACGAGCACAATCAGGCCAGCCTGCTGGAAGATGCCTACGATGCCCAGTGGAACGACGACGGTCACAATGCCCTGCATGTGCTGCTGACCGGCGAAACCGATGCCTATTACGCCGACTACGCCGAACATCCCACCGAACAACTGGCTCGGTGTCTGAGCCAGGGTTTTGTGTTTCAGGGTCACCTGACCCGCCACGGCACGCCCCGTGGCGAGCCGAGCGAACATCTGCCATCCACCGCGTTCGTGCTGTTCCTGCAGAACCACGACCAGATCGGCAACCGCGCCTTCGGCGAACGCCTGCATCAACTGGCAGATCCCCGTGCCCTGCAGGCCGCCACCGTGTTGTTGCTGTTGTCACCGATGATTCCGTTGATGTTCATGGGCGACGAGTTTGCCGCCGAGCAACCGTTCCTGTTTTTCACCAGTCACCACGGCGAACTCGCCAAATTGGTGCGCGAAGGCCGGCGCAACGAGTTCGCCGCGTTCAGTGCGTTTGCCGATCCACAGCGCCGCGAGCAGATTCCCGATCCCAACGCCGAGCAGACGTTCCACGCCTCGCAACCCCGGCTGATCGGCAGCGGCACGCCGAAACAGCAGGCCACCCTGGCGCTGTATCGACAGCTGTTGCAACTGCGCCACCAACACATCATTCCGCACTTGCCCGGAACCCAGGCGCTCGGCGCTCAAGTGCTGGGGCCTGGCGCCGTCAGCGCGCGCTGGCGTCTGGGGAATGGCAGCGAGCTGCGAATCGACCTGAACCTCGGCGACAGCCCGGTGGTCAACCCACCACAGGCCGAATCGGTGTGGCTGCTGCGCCAGCCGCCCGCTGCCGACCTGACGGATGAAGGGCAACTGCCCCCGTATTGCGCGCTCGTCAGCCTCACGGCCGCAACCCCTTTGCCACCCCTGGATGGAGAGCGCCTATGAGCGATGCGCAACTGGAAATTCTCGCCAGCCGAGCCGGCCTTGCGGTCGACTGGATCGACGCCAATGGCCGTCAGCAAAAAGTCGCCCCGGCGGTGCTGCGCAATGTCCTCACCGGGCTCGGTCACCCGGCCGGCTCGGCCCAGGAAATCGACGCCAGCCTGCTGGAACTGCAACAAGTGCAACAGGACCGCCAATTGCCGCCGCTGCTGACCGCCGATGTCGGCTTGGGCCTGGATCTGGCGCGTTACTTCGAACCCGGAAGCCCCTGTGAGATTCATCTTGAGGACGGCACGCGGCTGTCGCTCAAACTTGATGCCAATGCGGTGCTGCCCGGTGAAATCCCGGTCGGGTATCAGCAAGTCCATATCGCCGATCAACATTTCACCTTGGCCGTAGCCCCCGAGCGCTGCTACAGCGTGGGCGATGCCGTGGACAACCCGATCCCCCGCGCCTGGGGCCTGAGCGTGCAGCTTTACAGCCTGCGCCGCCCCGGCGACGGCGGTTTCGGCGACACCCAGGCCCTTGAGGAACTGGCCCGCAGCGCCGGCGAACGCGGGGCCGACGCCCTGGCAATCAGCCCGCTGCACGCAATGTTCAGCGCCGACACCGGGCGCTACAGCCCGTACTCGCCGTCCAGCCGACTGTTCCTCAATTCCTTGTATGCCGCGCCGGGGACGATTCTCGGCGAGCGCGCCCTGCGCGATGCCATCGACGCCGCAGGTCTGAATGATCAGTTCCAGCAACTGGAGAACCTGAAACTGATCGACTGGCCCAGCGCCGCCGACGCCAAGCAAAAACTCCTGCAAGCGCTATACGAAGGTTTTATCCGTGGCGAGCATCCGTTGCAGGCGGATTTCTCCAGCTACCGCGACGCGGGTGGCGAAGCGCTGGAAAACCACTGCCGCTTCGAAGCCATCCAGGAAATGCGCGCCGCCCGTGGCGAAAACCTCGACTGGCGCGAATGGCCAGAACATTGGCACGACCCGCGCGGCGCGGCGCTCAGTGCGTTTGCCGAGGAATACGCCGACCGCATCGGCTACTTCGCGTTTTGCCAGTGGTTGATTCACCGCTGTCTTGAGCGCGCGCAAAACGCCGCCCGCAGCGCCGGCATGGGCATCGGTCTGATCGCCGACCTCGCGGTGGGCGCCGATGGAGCCGGCAGTCAGGCTTGGAGTTTTCAGGACGAATTGCTGGCGTCACTGACGGTCGGTGCGCCACCGGACATTCTCAATCGCTCCGGCCAGGGCTGGGGCATCTCGGCGTTCTCCCCGGAAGGTCTGGTGCGCAATGGCTTTCGGGCGTTCATCGACATGCTGCGCGCCAACTTCGCCCACGCCGGCGGCCTGCGTATCGACCATGTCATGGGCCTGCAACGGCTGTGGGTGATTCCCAACGGCGCAGCGCCGGCGGACGGCGCGTACCTGTATTACCCGGTGGACGACCTGCTGCGTCTGCTGACCCTGGAATCCCACCGCCATCAAGCGATCGTGCTGGGCGAAGATCTCGGCACCGTGCCCGATGGCCTGCGGGAAAAACTGGTCGCCCGGGCCATGCTCGGCATGCGCGTGCTGTTGTTCGAACAGGACAACACCTGGTTCAAACCGATCCTCGACTGGCCGGACAACGCTTTGGCCACCACCAGCACCCACGATCTGCCGACCCTCAACGGCTGGTGGCATGGCCGGGATATCGACTGGAATTCGCGACTCGGGCTGATCGACGCCAACGGCGAAATCGACTGGCGCCGCTATCGCGAGCGCGAGCGCGACGGTTTGCGCAATGCCCTGAGCCAGGACCCGCAGAACTTTCGCGAGGAATCCCACGAAGCCGATCAGGTGGTCGACGCCAGTGTCCGCTTCCTTGGCCACACCCGCGCGCCGCTGGTGCTGCTGCCGCTGGAGGACGCGCTGGGCCTGGACGAACAGGCCAACCTGCCTGGCACCATCGACACTCATCCGAACTGGTCGCGGCGCCTGCCGGGCACCAGTGACACCTTGCTCGATGGCGTCGATGCCGCGCGGCGTCTGGAACTGATCGCCTGCGCCCGCCTTCAGGCCGCCGAGCGTGACCAATGAGTGCAGTGCAAAACCTGACCTTGCGCGCCACGCTGCGCCTGCAGTTTCACAAGGGTTTCACTCTCGATGAGGCGGTGCCGTTGGTGGCGTACTTTGCCCGCCTCGGCATCAGCCATGTTTACGCCTCACCGCTGCTCGCGGCCCGTGCAGGCTCCATGCACGGCTACGACGTGGTCGACCCGACCCGGGTCAACCCGGAACTTGGCGGCGAACCGGCGCTGCGCCGGTTGGTCGCGGCCCTGCGTGAACACGGTATGGGGCTGATCCTCGACATCGTCTCCAATCACATGGCGGTCGGTGGCGGTGACAACCCGTGGTGGCTCGACCTGCTGGAATGGGGTCGGCTCAGTCCCTATGGCGAGTTCTTCGACATTCAATGGCACTCGCCGGACCCGTTGATGGAAGGCCAGTTGTTGCTGCCCTTTCTTGGCAGCGATTACGGCATTGCATTGCAGGACGGCACGCTGCCGCTGGTGTTCAACGCCAGGTCGGGCACTTTTCACGTCGAGCATTACGAGCATCACTTCCCGATCTGCCCCGCGGATTACGGCGAACTGCTGAAAGCCGACGAGCCAGTGAGCGAAGCGCTCAAGTCGCTGGCCGATCGTTTCGGCAGCCTCAGCTACCAGACCGATGCCCGCTCGCTGGCCATCCCGCTCAAGGAAGAACTGCAGCAACTGGCAAGCGACCCGCACATCCTGCAAGCCATCCAGCGCAATCTGACGGGCTACGACTCGAAGACCGAAGACGGTTTCCAGCGCCTCCATCAACTGCTGGAACGGCAAAGCTATCGCCTGGCCAGTTGGCGCACCGCCGCGGACGACATCAACTGGCGGCGTTTCTTCGACATCAACGAACTCGGCGGCCTGCGGGTCGAGCGGCCTGCCGTGTTCGAGGCGACCCACGGCAAGATCTTCCAGTTGATCGAAGAAGGCCTGATCGACGGCTTGCGCATCGACCACATCGACGGGCTCGCCGACCCACGGGGTTATTGCCGAAAGCTGCGGCGACGCCTCGACTTTCTGGCACCGGGACGACACTTGCCGATCTACGTCGAGAAGATTCTCGGCGACGGCGAAACCCTGCGCACCGACTGGGCGGTGGATGGCAGCACCGGTTACGAGTTCATGAATCAGCTGTCGCTGCTGCAACACGACCCGGCCGGCGAGCATGTGCTCGGCGACTTGTGGCAGCGCCGCACCGAGCGCCCCGCCGCGTTTATCGAAGAGGCACGGCTGGCGCGTCAGCAGATTCTCAACGGTTCATTGGCCAGCGATTGCGAAAGCGTTGCCCAGGCGCTGCTGCAAGTGGCCCGGGACGACCTGATGACCCGCGACCTCACGCTCGGCTCGATCCGCCGGGTGTTGCAGGCGTTGATCGTGCACTTTCCGGTGTATCGCACCTACATCAGTGCGATGGGCCGCTCGGCGCAAGACGAGGTGTTTTTCCAGCAGGCCATGGAAGGTGCGCGGCAGACACTGAGCGAAAGCGACTGGCCGGTGCTTGACTCCGTCGCCGGCTGGCTCGGCGGCCAGCCGTGGCGGCGCAAACCCCGTGGGCGTTCGCGCAAGATCCTGCGCCACGCCTGCGTACGCTTTCAGCAACTCACCTCGCCTGCTGCCGCCAAAGCCGTGGAAGACACGGCGCTGTATCGCTCGGCGGTGCTGCTGTCGCGCAATGACGTGGGCTACAACACCGAACAGTTCAGCGCCCCGGTCAGCGACTTTCATGCGGCAAACCAGCAACGTCTGGCGACATTCCCCGACAACCTGCTGGCCACCGCCACCCACGACCACAAGCGCGGCGAAGACACCCGTGCACGGCTGGCCGTGCTCAGCGAGCGCAGCCACTGGTACGCCGAACAGGTCGAGCTGTGGCGTGCCCTCGCGCGGCCATTGCGTAATGACGATCAGATGCCGTCGTCCGCTGACGAATTGATCCTCTATCAAGCGTTGCTCGGCAGTTGGCCGCTGGAGCTGCACAACGACGATCAGGGCGGATTCACCGACTACGCCAGACGCATCTGGCAATGGCAGCAGAAAGCCCTGCGCGAAGCCAAGCTGCAAAGCAGCTGGAGTGCGCCGAACGAAGCCTATGAAAACGCCGCCCAGTCATTCACCGAGCAGCTTTTGCTGGCGCCCGAAGGTGAGCTGCTGCGCGGGGCGCTGGCCAAGAGCGTCAACAGCATCGCTGCTGCCGGCGCCCTCAACAGTCTGGCGCAAACCTTGCTGCACATGACCGTACCGGGCGTGCCGGATCTGTATCAGGGCAACGAGTTCTGGGATTTCAGCCTGGTGGATCCGGACAACCGCCGACCGGTGGATTACGGCCTGCGTGAGCAGTCCGTGAAACCTGCGCCCATAGCGGAACTGCTGTCGAACTGGCGCGACGGGCGCATCAAGCAAGCATTGATCGCGCAAGTACTGAACCTGCGCGCCGAGCACACCGAGCTGTTCCGCCGGGGTTCGTACCAGGCCCTGGAGGTGCTGGGCAGTCAGGCGCACAACGTGCTGGCGTTTGCCCGCGAGCACGAGGGGAAACGGGCCATCGTCATCGTGCCGATCCGTTGCGCGACCCTGCTGGAAAACGGTGCCGTCCCGCAGGTCGATGCGCTGCGTTGGGGCGATACGCGGGTGGAATTACCGTTCGCCGCCTCCGACGAAAATCTGAAGGGACTTTTTTCGAGCACCGCAGTCACAAAAAACAGGGAGCTGGAGGTCAGCGCTGCGCTGGGGGACTTCCCGGTCAATCTGTTTATCCAACACTTCTAGAAGCATGAGTTCAGTTCAGGAGCATTGCGATGAGTACCGACGATAAACGCATCCGCGAATTCGCCTATCAGATCTGGGAATCGGAAGGTAAGCCCGAGGGTCAGGAATCACGCCACTGGGAGATGGCGCGCAAACTGGCCGAAGCCGAAGCACTGGCTCCGAAGAAATCGCCGAAGGCAACTGCTGGCAAAACGGCGAGTACCAAGGCCTCTGCCCCCAAGGCAACGACGGCCAAGCCCAAAGCCGCATCGGCAAAAGCCAAGCCAGCCAGCGCCGCCAAAGTGATTCCCCCGGGCGAAAAAGCCGCCGAGAAAAAGCCCCGCGCACCGCGCAAGCCCCCGGCCATCTGAGGCTTTTCCAACCGTAGAACTGAATGACCGTGTGGCGGGTTCGCTCGCCACAGCGGGTTCACTCGCCCTTTAAAAATGCCCACCCCGATTTGCAGGAGCAATCATGACCCGTCCAAAGAAAGCCGAGCCCGCCGCACATGCCGAGCCCACGCGAATCCGCGAGGGTCTGCCCTTCCCGCTCGGTGCCACCTGGGATGGGCTGGGGGTGAACTTTGCGCTGTTTTCCGCCAACGCCACCCGGGTCGAACTGTGCATTTTCGACGATGCCGGCGAAGTCGAACTCGAACGCATCGAACTGCCGGAATATACCGACGAAATTTTCCACGGTTATCTGCCCGACGCCCATCCGGGGCTGATTTATGGCTACCGGGTCTACGGCCCTTACGATCCGGCCAACGGCCACCGCTTCAACCACAACAAATTGCTGATCGACCCCTATGCCAAGCAACTGGTCGGGCAACTGAAATGGTCTGAAGCGCTGTTCGGCTACACCATCGGCCACCCGGACGCCGACCTCAGTTTCGACGAGCGTGACAGCGCGCCGTTCGTGCCCAAATGCAAGGTCATCGACCCGGCGCACACCTGGGGCAACGACCACCGTGTCAGCGTACCGTGGGACAAGACCATCATTTACGAGACTCATGTGCGCGGCATCAGCATGCGTCACCCCGCCGTGCCGGATAACGTGCGCGGCACATTTGCCGGGCTGATGGTCGACGATGTGCTGGAGCACATCCGCAAACTCGGCGTATCCACCGTCGAGCTCTTGCCGATCCACGCCTTCGTCAACGACCAGCACCTGCTGCACAAGGGCATGACCAATTATTGGGGCTACAACAGCATTGCGTTCTTCGCCCCGGACCCGCGTTACCTGGCCAGTGGCAAGATCGCCGAGTTCAAGGAGATGGTCGCGCACCTGCACGAAGCCAATCTCGAAGTGATCCTCGACGTGGTCTACAACCACACCGCCGAGGGCAACGAACAAGGCCCGACCCTGTCGATGCGTGGGATCGACAACGCTTCGTACTACCGGCTGATGCCGGACGACAAGCGCTTCTATATCAACGATTCCGGTACCGGCAACACCCTGGATCTGAGTCACCCGTGCGTACTGCAAATGGTCACCGACTCGTTGCGTTACTGGGCCAGCGAAATGCACGTCGACGGTTTCCGCTTCGATTTGGCGACCATCCTCGGGCGCTACCACGACGGTTTCGACGAACGCCACAGCTTCCTCGTCGCCTGCCGTCAGGATCCGGTGCTGCGTCAGGTAAAACTGATCGCCGAACCCTGGGACTGCGGGCCCGGTGGTTATCAGGTCGGTAACTTCCCGCCGGGCTGGGTCGAATGGAACGACAAATTCCGCGACACCGTGCGCGCGTTCTGGAAAGGCGACGACGGCCAGCTCGCCGATTTCGCCAGCCGCATGACCGCTTCCGGCGAGATGTTCAACCAGCGTGGCCGCCGGCCTTATTCGTCGGTGAATTTCGTCACCGCCCACGACGGTTTCACCCTCAACGATCTGGTGTCCTACAACGACAAGCACAACGAGGCCAACGACGAGAATAATCAGGACGGCAGCAACAACAACCTGTCCTGGAACCACGGCGTCGAAGGGCCCACCGACGATCCGGAAATCAATGCGCTGCGTCATCGGCAGATGCGCAATTTCTTCGCCACCCTGTTGCTGGCCCAAGGCACGCCGATGCTGGTGGCCGGTGACGAATTCGCCCGCACCCAGGACGGCAACAACAACGCCTACTGCCAGGACAGCGAGATCGGCTGGGTCAACTGGGACCTGAGCGAGGACGGCAAGGCGCTGCTGAAATTCGTCAAACGCCTGATCAAGCTGCGGCTGACCTACCCGATCCTGCGTCGCGGACGCTTTCTGGTGGGCGAATATAACGAAGACATCGGGGTCAAGGACGTGACCTGGCTGGCACCGGACGCCACGGAGATGACCACCGAGCACTGGCACGATGCGCACAACCGCTGCCTGGGCATGCTGCTCGATGGCCGTGCCCAGGAAACCGGCATCCGCCGCAAGGGTGCCGACGCGACGTTGCTGCTGGTGGTCAACGCCCACCACGACATCGTCAACTTCACCTTGCCGGAAGTGCCTGAAGGCAGTTTCTGGACCTGCATGGTCGACACCAATCAACCGTCGATCCGGGGTCAGGAACGCTTCGATTTCGGCCATCAGTACTCGGTCACCGGGCGCTCGCTGTTGTTGTTCGAACTGCAACGCGACGAGGAAGACTGAGATGGATCTTTCAGACTATTTCTCGCGTCACACGCCGGACTACCGGGATAGCGCAGCGCTGGGGCGGTGCCTGCGGGAAATGGTCGAGGCCGGACTGGACCGACTGCCGTTGCCCGGCAGCGGTCGCACGCTGGAGCGCTGGCAACGACTGTCCGAAGTCGGCGGCCATGATCTGGGTTTGTGCAAACTCTACGAAGGTCATACCGATGCCTTGGCGATCATCGAGCAACTCGGCGGCACACCGACACCCGACAGTACGTGGGGCATGTGGGCGGCCGAACCACCGCAGGCGCGGGTTCGGGTCAGCCGTTCGGGGCAACTGGTGCGGTTAAACGGGCGCAAGGCCTGGTGCTCCGGGGCGGCGGTGCTCAGTCATGCCCTGCTCACGGCCTGGGATGAGGAGGATCGACAACAACTGGTGGCCGTGGCGCTCGATCAACCGGGGGTGAGCGTGACCGATCAGGGCTGGCAAGCCGTCGGCATGGCGGCCACCGGCAGCGTCGAGGTGCTGTTCGATGATGTGGAGGCACAGGCGATCGGCGACCCTGGCGACTACCTGCAACGTCCGGGTTTCTGGCACGGCGGGATCGGGATCGCCGCGTGCTGGTACGGCGCCGCGAAAGAGATCGCCGAGCGCTTGCGCCAGCAGTGTGCACGACATGAAGAGCCTCACGCGCTGGCCAGTCTCGGCGCCGTCGACAGCGCCTTGCACGCCGCGTCTCAAGTGCTGCGTGTCAGCGCTCTGGACATCGACAGCGATCCCCACGCCTACGCCGAACTGCTGGCCCGCCGCGTTCGCGCCGTGGTCGAGGACGCCGCCGAGCAGGTCATCCGCGAGACCGGACGGGCACTCGGGGCCGGGCCGTTCTGCAAGGATCCGCACTTTGCCCGCCTGGCGGCCGACCTGCCGGTTTACCTGCGCCAGAGCCACGCCGAACGGGATCTGGCGGTACTGGGTCAATTGATTGCGCAACAACCACGCGGGTGCTGGGCGTTATGAAACGTAACCCGATCGTCGGCGAGGGAACCTCCCTGCATGAATGGCAGTGTTCACGTCATCTGACGGCGTTGGACAGCATCGACATCCTCGACCTGGTGCCGCCGGGATCGAGGGCCGTTGTGATTGCTCCACACCCGGACGACGAGGTTCTGGGAAGCGGCGGATTGCTGCAGCTGGTCACCGCGGCGGGACGCACACTTCAATTGATTTCGGTCACGGATGGTAGCGCCAGTCATCCCGGCTCGGATCGCTGGCCGGTTGAGCGCCTGAGCGTGGTGCGCCCGCAGGAGTCCGCAGAAGCCCTGCGCCGCCTCGGCCTGCCCATGCATAAGTTGCAATGGTTGCGTGGTGGCTTCCCCGACACGCAAGTCGCCGCGCGCGAGTCGATGCTGTGCGAATACCTGATCCACTACCTGCAACCCGACGACGTGATCTTCACCACCTGGCGCGAGGACGGCCACAGCGACCACGAAGCCGTCGGCCGCGCCAGCATCAAAGCGGCGCAACACGTAGGCGCGATTTGCCACGAACTGCCGGTCTGGACCTGGCACTGGGCAACCCCGGAAGACGCCATCGTGCCCTGGGAACGGGCGCGCAAAATCCTGCTCAGCCCGGCACAGGTCGCGCGCAAGCGTCATGCGGTGCATGCGTTTGCCAGTCAACTGGAGGGCGATCCCGAAGCAGGCCTGCCACCGGTGCTCGCGCCCTATGTCATCGATCGACTGCTGCAACCGTTCGAGGTGGTCTTCCTGTGAGTGTCGAGAATCGCTACTTCGAAGGCCTGTTCGCGGGCAATAACGACCCTTGGGGATTCCGCCAGCGCTGGTACGAGCAGCGCAAACGCCTCGTGACCCTGGCGGCCCTGCCCCGCCCGCACTACCGGGCAATCTTTGAACCGGGATGCGCCAACGGTGAACTGAGTGCGGCACTGGCCGAACACTGCGACCGATTGGTGTGCTACGACACGTCTACCGCTGCGGTCAATCTGGCGCGTACCCGACTGAGCCTGTTCGACCACACCGAGGTGCGTCACGGACGTCTGCCTGGCGACTGGCCTGAGGAAAAATTCGACCTGATCGTCTTCAGCGAAATCGGCTACTACCTCGATCGACAGGATCTGACAGAGGTCATCCGCCGCGTCAGCGATTCACTGACGGCAGACGGGCAATTGCTCGCGTGTCACTGGCGGCCGCCTATCGAAGGCTGCCCGCTCAATGCCCGACAGGTTCACGACCTGATTCATGAGCACTTGAATCTGCCGCGACTGGTCCTGCATCAGGAAGCGGATTTCCTGCTCGAAGTCTGGAGCCGCGAGCCCCGCTCGGTGGCCGCGCTGGAGGGGTTGCGATGATTGGCATCCTGATTCCTGCCCACAACGAAGAAGACTGGCTCGATGACTGCCTCTGCGCCGCCCTGCGCGCGGGTGACCATCCTTTGCTGGCGGGTGAACCGGTGGAAATCCTGGTGGTGCTCGACAGTTGCACCGATCGTTCGGCGCACATCGTCAGCCAGTACCCGGTGCTGGCGCTGAGCATCGACGCGCGCAATGTCGGGCAGGCTCGCGCCATTGGCGCACAACAACTGCTTGAACGCGGAGCGCGCTGGATTTCCTGCTCGGACGCCGACAGCCGGGTCGCCGAAGACTGGCTGGTGGCACAACTGGGGCTGGGCATGGATGCCGTGTGCGGCACGGTGACGGTCGAACGCTGGCATGAATCGTTCGATGAAGTGGCGCAGATTCGCTATCAACGTGATTACCAGGCCTGCGAAGGTCACCGGCACATCCATGGCGCCAATCTGGGTGTCAGTGCGCAAGCCTACGTCCGCGCCGGCGGGTTCGAGCCGTTGCCCTGTGACGAGGATGTGCAACTGGTCCGGCAACTGGAGCGTTGCGGGGCCAGCATCGCCTGGAGCCATCGCCCGCAGGTCATTACCAGCGCACGCCTGGACAGTCGCGCGCGCGGTGGTTTTGGCGACTATCTGCGACACTTGGCACAGACTGAATAAAAAAAAGCGGAGCAGATTGATCTGCGACGCGACGAACCGCCCTTCTTGAGCAATACTCTGCATCGCGGCAATCCAGGGTTCGGAGCGCTGCCGGGTAATCAACCAGTCTTCAGGGGTCGTACATGCGTGGTCGTGTGCGACTGAAGGCCAGACACAACAAGGACGTCCTGCCTCATGAAACCGTTATCTCTCAACGAAAGCGGCCTGCCGGCGCAAATATGGAACAGCGCCGCGCAACTCGACAATATTCCGGTCATCAACACCCACAGCCTCGTGCCGCCCGGTGCCCGTGCGGTGGTCATTGCGCCACATCCCGGCGATGAAGTGGTGACCTGCGGCGGCCTGCTGCAACTGTTGTCGGCCCTCGGCCATCCCCTGCAATTGCTCTCGATCACCGATGGCAGCGCCAGTCACCCCGGATCGCGCCAGTGGTCAGAAAAACGCCTGAGCGTGTTCCGCCCCCAGGAAAGCGTCGAGGCCCTGCGCCGTCTGGGCCTGCCGATGCATAGCCTGAAATGGGTGCGCGGCGGTTTCACCGACAATGCGCTGCTCGATCAGGAAACCCAGCTGACGGAATTCATTTCCCGCTACCTGCGCCCCGGTGACGTGGTGTTCAGCACCTGGTGCGAGGACGGCAGCGCCGATCATGAAGTGGTCGGCCGGGCCAGCGCCAAAGCCGCCCGACAGGCCGGCGCCACGTACCACGATGTGCCGGTCTGGGCCTGGCACTGGCCGGAACGCGACCAGGCACAGATCCCGTGGCACCGCGCCCGCAAGCTGCGCCTCGACACCTGGACCGTCGCACGCAAGAGCCACGCGACGCATGCCTACGCCAGTCAGTTGAACGGCGAGCCGGCCATCGGCATTGCACCGCTGCTGCCCAAGGCTATTCTGGAGCGCATGCGTCTGCCTTATGAAATTGTCTTCGTTGACTGACAAATGGGCGCGGGCAGTCACTCAAGGTGAACTGCCCGCGCCCGGATCAGTCGCAAGAAGAGGCAGTCATGATTCATAGGAGCGACCGTGTCCAGCGATCCCAAGCGTCATGCCATCGACGTGTCCGCCATTCATCGCCTGCGGGTGTTGACGGTCAATACACACAAGGGTTTCACCGCACTCAATCGGCGTTTCATCCTCCCGGAGCTGCGTGAAGCGGTACGCAGCACCAGCGCCGATCTGGTGTTTCTTCAGGAAGTGGTGGGCGAACACGAACGGCACTCGAACCGCTACAACGAGTGGCCGCAAACCTCGCAATACGAATTTCTCGCCGACAGCATGTGGAGCGATTTCGCCTACGGGCGCAATGCCGTCTACCCCGACGGCCACCACGGCAATGCACTGCTGTCGAAGTACCCGATCCGCGAATACCGCAACCTCGATGTCTCGATCACCGGCCCCGAACGACGGGGCCTGCTGCATTGTGTACTGGACGTACCGGGGCATGCCGAGGTGCACGCCATCTGCGTGCACCTGAGCCTGCTGGAAAGCCACCGGCAATTGCAGCTGCAGCTGCTCTGCCAGTTGCTCGAATCCCTGCCGGACGATGCACCGGTGATCATCGCCGGCGACTTCAACGACTGGCAGATGCAAGGCAACGTCGCCCTCGCCCGTCGCGACTACCTGCACGAAGCGTTCGAGCGCCATCACGGGCGGCCCGCCAAGACCTACCCGGCGCGCTTTCCGCTGCTGCGGCTGGACCGGGTCTACCTGCGCAATGCCAGCAGTCATGACCCGCAGATTCTTGGCAGCAAGCCATGGACACATTTGTCGGATCATCTGCCGTTGGCGGTCGAAGTGCATTTGTAGTTCGACCGCGCAGTGAGTGTTTACGCCAGTGCCGATTACAGTAGCAATATTGACAGTAATGACCTGCGTGGACTGGCAGAAAACAGGGGCGATCGCATCAATTGGAAAGCCGATAGCAGACTAAGCAAACGCTCTGTCTCGCGGTTCAAGGCGTGTTTCTCCCTGCAAACAACAACTTAGATATGTGCAGAAAAACAAACGCTTGTGATCTCTGATTTCGCCATACCGCTCATCGTCCATTTTCTTGACGCAATGTCAGCCGTCTTCTTAGCTCTACCTTACTACCCCCGGAATCACTACTCGGGGCGTGCCTTCGGACACTCGTGAAACGGGCTGCCCCAGGTTCGCCTCGCTCCATTCGGTCGCCCCTCGTTCGGGGTAGGAGAGACGCCAAGGCGAGATACCGCATGCGCTAGCAAGGTAGACCTTCATGAAAACCTCACTCACCCCACACGAGATCAAAATCACCTTTTGCACCGTTTCAAGTTCTATCTTGCTCTGCTCATCCATGGAGGCGCAGGCGGGTCCTGTGGCGGATGAGACCACCCCCTGGTATCGCCAGGACATCCCGATCATGACACTGCCCGCGACCGTCATCACGCCCGATCCGCAACGCCTGAGCCCGCGCCCTGACCTGCGCGGCACGCATTTGCTCACCGAGGATCTCGCCCCCTCGGAGTGGGATCAGCTTTACGGGCAGCCCTCTCGCCTGGCACAGAGCGACATCCTTGGCACCGGGTTTGCGGTGCCCGGCTCGGGGGAAGTCAAAGGGCCGGCCGTGCTGACCTTGCACGGCAGCGGCGGCCAGACCCAGCGCATCGGACTGATTGGCGGCCTGAATCAGATCCAGGCCAACGGCAGCGGCCTGATCGTCAACCGTGCCCTCGCCGACCCAACCACCGACACCCTCAATCTGCAGGGCCAGAGCCTCGGCGCCTATTACAGCCTCACGGGTTCCGCAGGCTGGCACGTGGATCTGTCGGCCAGCGGTGGCCGGGTCAGTGGTTTCAGCCGCAATGAACAGGGCGCGCGCCTGGCCACGGAAGGCAGCGCGATGACCCTTTCGGTGGAAGGCGGTTTCCCGATCGGCCTGAGTGAAAACTGCACACCGTGTACACCGGCAACGCCGTGACGCTCGATCAAGTGGACAGGATCAGCAGCAGCCGCAAGTCGTCGACGGTGGAACTTGGTCTGGGTCTGGTGGCGAAGGTCACGCCGAGCGTGAGCCTGTACGTGAGCGCCGACTACAGCAGTGATGTGGATGACAATGATCTGAACGGGCTGATCGGCAGTCTGGGGGTGCGGATGCGGTGGTAACGACGTTCCTGCGGGAGCAAGCCGTTTGCTCCCGCAGGTTCATCCTCAACCCTCGGGCTTGAGGATTAACACCGCCAGCGGCGGCAGATTCAGCTCCAGCGACAACGCCTGACCATGACTGGCCACGTCTTCGGTGAACGCCCCGCCGCCGTTGCCATAGTTGGAACCGGCATAGGTGTCGGCATCACTGTTGAGCAGCTCCTTCCAGCGCCCGGCAAACGGCACGCCCACCCGGTACGACTGACGCGGCACCGGCGTGAAGTTGGCCACCACCAGCACCGGCGTCCCCTCCTTGCTCCAGCGCAGCCACGCATAGACGCTGTTGATCGCATCGTCACCGATCAACCACTGGAACCCTTGCGGTGCATCATCCTGCTCGTGCAGTGCCGGCTCTTCGCGGTACAACCGATTCAGATCGCCAACCAGTTTCTGCACGCCTTTGTGCTCGGAATACTGCAGCAGATACCAGTCCAGCTGCTGATCGTGATTCCACTCGCGCCACTGGCCGAACTCGCAACCCATGAACAGCAGCTTCTTGCCCGGATGGGTCCACATGAAGCTCAGATAGGCCCGCAGGTTGGCGAATTTCTGCCAGCGGTCGCCGGGCATCTTGTCGATCAGCGAATGCTTGCCGTGCACCACTTCGTCGTGGGAGATCGGCAGGATGAAGCGCTCTGACCAGGCGTACACCAGACCAAAACTCAACTCGTTGTGATGATGGGCGCGGTACACCGGATCCTGCTGGATGTAATGCAGCGAATCGTGCATCCAGCCCATGTTCCATTTGTAGGCAAAGCCGAGGCCGCCCTGCTGGGTGCTCTGACTGACGCCCGGCCAGGCCGTGGATTCCTCGGCGATCACCAGCGCGCCCGGTGCTTCCAGCGCCACCACATCGTTGAGGTGGCGAAGGAAGTCGATGGCTTCCAGATTCTCCCGTCCGCCATGGCGATTGGGCACCCACTCCCCGGCCTTGCGTGAATAGTCGCGATAGAGCATCGACGCCACCGCATCGACCCGCAGCCCGTCGACGTGGAAATGCTTCAGCCAGTGCAGTGCCGACGCCAGCATGTAGCCGTGCACTTCGGTGCGGCCGAGGTTGTAGATCAGCGTGTCCCAGTCCTGATGGAAGCCTTCCAGCGGGTTGCCGTACTCGTACAGCGCCGTACCGTCGAATTGCGCCAAGCCATGGGTATCGGTTGGAAAATGCGCGGGCACCCAGTCGAGAATCACCCCGATATCGGCCTGATGGCAGGCGTTGACGAACGCCGCGAACTCGTCCGGTGTGCCGTAACGGGCGCTCGGGGCGAATTGCGACAGCAACTGGTAACCCCAGGAGCCACCGAACGGGTGCTCCATGATCGGCATCAGTTCGATGTGGGTGAAGCCCAGCTCCTTGACGTAGGGAATCAACCGCTCGGCCAGCTCCGGCCAGGTGTACTGACGGGCCACTTCACCCAGATCGTCCAATTCGCATTGCCAGGATCCGGCATGCAGCTCATAGATCGACAGCGGCGCATTGTGTTGCTGGCGCTCGCGGCGGCCGGTCATCCAGTCCTGATCCTGCCAGTCGATCTGCAACGGCGAGGCGACTTTGGACGCGGTGTCCGGCGGCAGGCTGGTGGCCAGCGCCATCGGGTCGGCCTTGAGCGGCAGGATGCCGTGGGCGCCAAGGATTTCGTATTTGTACAGGTCCCCCGCCTGCAGACGCGGAATGAACAGCTCCCAGACCCCGGACGGATGGCGCAGCCGCATCGGATGCCGGCGCCCGTCCCAGACGTTGAAGTCGCCGACCACCGACACCCGCCGGGCATTCGGCGCCCACACGGCGAAGCGCACACCGTCGACGCCATCCACGGTTTTCAGTTGCGCACCGAGGCACCTGCTGAGGTCGCGATGATTGCCTTCGGCGAACAGATACAAATCCATTTCACCGAGCAACTGGCCAAAGCTGTAGGGATCTTCCGCAACCTGCTCGCCACCGGCCCAACGCGTACGCAACAGATAAGGCCGCGCCGATTCGAAATGCCCGACAAACAGCCCCGGCGTCTCGGTCGCCTCCAGCGGGCCGCGCTCCTCGCCGCTGTCCTTGTCCAGCACGCTGACACTCAATGCGCCGGGCAGGTACGCCCGGATGAACTGCCCGCCGGCACCATCGCCGTGGGGCCCGAGAATGGAAAACGGGTCCTGATGTTCTGCGCGCACCAGGGCATCGATGTCCCTGGCCCCGGGCAGCAAACGCTCTTTAACCTGACCCTGTTCCTTGTTCGAGAAACTCATGACTACTCTCCACCAAGATCGGAAAAGGGTTCCAGCCCCGTCAATAACCCATACAGACCGTGCAACGGCACGGGCAGCCAGGTGGGGCGATTTTCGGCTTCATAGGCCACTTCGTAGGCCGCTTTCTCCAGACCGAACAACGCCAGTGCGGCGTCGGCACCTTCAGGATCCTGCCAGGCATGATCAAGACTAGCTGCCGCTCGCTGATATGCCTCGACAAATGCCTCGCGGGCCTCACGCAGATAACGCTCGGCCACCCGCCGACGCGCCGCTTCGGCCTCGGGACTGTTGTCGACGTTGTGCACGTTGATGGTCATCGCGGCGGCGTAATCGAAGGAACGCAGCACACCGCTGACATCCTTGTACGGACTGTGCCTGCCGCGACGCTCGGCCAGTGGCCGCGCCGGTTCGCCTTCGAAATCGATCAGGTACGCATCGCCCTTGATCACCAGCACCTGCCCCAGATGCAGGTCGCCGTGCACCCGAATGCGCAAACCGCCGGCGGATTTCTTCGCCAGTTCCTGCACATGGGCGAGGATGGTTTTTTTGTGGTCGAGCAGACGAGCGACAAGCTTCTGATCCGCCACATCCAGTTCGCCCTGATGCTGCTTGAGCAGCTTGAGCGCGTGCTCGACCTGAGCGCCGACATCCTTGCCAGTGGCTTGCGCATCCTTGGCCGAACTGACCTGCGGCGCGAAGTCCGGGTTGTCGGTGGGCGCCGCCATTACCTGATGCATTTCCCCCAGTCGCTGCCCCAGCATGCCGGCAAAATCCTTCAGTTCGCCGAGGGCGTTGTAGTGCTGCGACTGTTCGGACACGGCGTCCGCCAGCTCATCGCGCAATGCTCGCTCGAGGTTGTTCTGCGTCCATTCCCAGGCGTCGCCCTGATTGCTCAGGTAGCCCTGGGCAATCATCAGCAGATTGTCTTCGCCCTGCCCGTCGCGGCGAATCACCGAGCCCAACAGCGGGGAAATATTGGCAAATCCGGCGGCGGTCAGATAAGCGCTCATTTCCAGTTCCGGGTGTACGCCAGAAGCGACTTTACGGATCAGCTTGAGCACCAGACTGTTGCCGATTACCACCGAACTGTTGGATTGCTCGGCGGACAGGTAGCGCACTTCGGATTCGGCACCGAGGCCAAGTTTGTCGAGCTGCGGCGTGGCTTCGAAACGGATTTCACCATCGCTGGAGTCCAGCACCGTGCCACTTTGCATGCCTTGTAAAACCGCACGGATAAACGCTTCGAGGCTGAACGCATCGGTAATCAGACCGACCTGCCGGACCCGACGCACACGGGACAACGCCAGTTGCTGCGGCAACGCGGGCCCGACCTGATCTTCCGAGATAAAGCCGAACGGCAGTTGGTAACGGCTGGTCTGCCCGCCGCTGCTGACTTCGATTTCGCTGAGCAACACCGGATGCTGTGCGTCGCCGAAGCGCACACCGTAGGCCAGCCGGACGTGCTCGATGGCCGCATCCTTGCCGGCGAACCAGCGGCGGTTCTGCAACCAGTTCGGCAGGATGCCCTGTTCGAGTGTGGCCCGGGACGGCGCCTCCAGCAGTTCTTCCATGCGTTTTTTCAGCACCAGCGTGGTGAAGTCCGGCAGGCTCTGCGCCGGCTCGACGTGCCAGCTCGGCATCTGGTTTTCCGCCGCCAGGCCGAACCAGTAGAAACCATATGGCGCGAGGGTCAGCAGAAAGTTGAGCTGGCCGATGGGCGGAAAGGCGTTACCGCCGAGCATCTCCACCGGCACCATGCCGACGTAGGCCGACAGGTCCAGCTCCACCGCCTGGGCGCTGCGCGAAACGTTGGCCACGCACAGGATGATTTCGTGTTTGCCGTCCGGCCCGGTGTATTCGCGGGTGTAGGCCAGCACGCGGCGGTTGGCCGGCGACAGCATTTTCAGGGTGCCGCGACCGAACGCCTTGGATTGCTTGCGTACCGTCAGCAGGCGACGAGTCCAGTTCAACAACGAATGCGGATCGCCGGCCTGGGTTTCGACGTTGACCGACTGAAAGCCGTACTGCGGGTCCATGATCGGCGGCAGCACCAGACTGGCCGGATCGGCCCGGGAGAATCCACCGTTGCGGTCGATTGACCACTGCATCGGCGTGCGCACGCCGTCACGGTCGCCGAGGTAGATGTTGTCGCCCATGCCGATTTCATCGCCGTAATACAGGGTCGGCGTGCCGGGCATCGACAACAGCAGACTGTTGAGCAGTTCGATGCGCCGACGGTCGCGCTCCATCAGCGGCGCCAGACGCCGGCGGATGCCGAGGTTGATCCGCGCACGACGGTCGGCGGCGTAGTAATTCCAGAGGTAGTCGCGCTCCTTGTCGGTGACCATCTCCAGCGTCAATTCATCGTGGTTGCGCAGGAAGATCGCCCATTGGCAATTGGCCGGGATCTCCGGGGTCTGGCGCAGGATGTCGGTGATCGGGAAGCGATCTTCCTGGGCCAGCGCCATGTACATGCGCGGCATCAGCGGGAAGTGGAACGCCATGTGGCATTCGTCGCCATTGACGCCCTCGGCGTCGGTATCGCCGAAGTACAACTGGGTGTCTTCCGGCCATTGGTTGGCCTCAGCCAGCAGCATGCGATCCGGGTAGTTGGCGTCGATTTCGGCACGGATCTGCTTGAGAACGTCGTGAGTCTCCGGCAGGTTTTCGTTGTTGGTGCCGTCGCGTTCGATCAGGTACGGAATCGCGTCCAGGCGCAGACCGTCGATGCCCATGTCCAGCCAATAACGCATCACCGACAGCACGGCTTTCATGACTTGCGGGTTGTCGAAATTGAGGTCCGGCTGGTGCGAATAGAAACGGTGCCAGAAGTACTGGCCGGCCACCGGGTCCCAGGTCCAGTTGGACTTTTCGGTGTCGAGGAAAATGATCCGCGTGCCGTCGTATTTCTGGTCGTCATCCGACCACACATAGAAGTCGCGGGCCGCTGAACCGGGCTTGGCCTTGCGCGCCCGCTGGAACCACGGGTGCTGATCCGAAGTGTGGTTGATGACCAGCTCGGTAATGACCCGCAAACCCCGTTTGTGCGCCTCGGCGATGAAGCGTTTGGCGTCGGCCATGGTCCCGTAATCGCTGTGTACGCCACGGTATTCGGCGATGTCGTAACCGTCGTCACGGCGTGGCGAGGGATAGAACGGCAACAGCCAGATGGTGTTGACGCCCAGCTCGGCAATGTAATCGAGTTTGGCGATCAGGCCGGGAAAATCGCCGATTCCGTCATTGTTGGAGTCGAAAAAGGATTTGACGTGAACCTGATAGATCACCGCGTCCTTGTACCAGAGCGGGTCCTTGATGAAGGTGGCTGACTTGGGTTTCTTCGCCATGTGAAACTCCTGTTCAATGCATGAATGCGTCGGCCCGGATCAAGACGCGGTGATGCGCCAGATCCCGAACGGCTGATAAGCCGGGTCGATCCGCATGAACTGGTACTTGCCGTGCCAGTCCCAGCGATGGCCGTTCATCAGGTCCTCGCCGTGGGTGGTGGCGTCGTCCGGCAGGCCCATTTCCCACAGCGGCAATTCGAAATTCGCCTCCTGCGGGTGATGCGGGTCGAGGCTGACGGCCACCAGGATGAAATTGCTGCCATCGGCGCTGCGCTTGCCGAAATACAGAATGTTGTCGTTCCAGGCGTTGTAGATCTTCAGGCCCAGATGACTGTGCAGCGCCGGGTTCTGCCGGCGGATACGGTTGAGCTGGGCGATCTCGGCGATGATGTTGCCGGGCTGGTTGAAGTCGCGGACGCGGATCTCGTACTTCTCCGAATCGAGGTATTCCTCCTTGCCCGGCACCGGCGCCGATTCGCACAGTTCGAACCCCGAATACATGCCCCACAGGCCCGAGCCCATGGTCGCCAGCGCCGCCCGGATGAGAAATCCCGGGCGCCCCGATTGATGCAGGAACGCCGGGTTGATGTCCGGCGTGTTGACGAAAAAATTCGGCCGGTAGCACTCGCGCCAGGGCGATTCATTGAGTTCGCTGAAGTAACTCGCCAGTTCGGCCTTGGTATTGCGCCAGGTGAAATAGGTGTAGCTCTGGGTGTAACCGACCTTGCCCAGCCGCGCCATCATCGCCGGGGTGGTGAACGCCTCGGCGAGGAAGATCACTTCGGGATGTAGCGTGCGCACATCGGCGATCAACCATTGCCAGAACGGCAGCGGTTTGGTGTGCGGGTTGTCGACGCGAAAGATCTTCACGCCCTCCTCGACCCACCCGACAACGATGTCCCGCAGTTCGACCCACAGGCTCGGAATCGCTTCCGGCGCATAGAAGTCGACGTTGACGATGTCCTGGTATTTCTTCGGCGGGTTCTCCGCGTACTTGATCGTGCCGTCTGGCCGCCAGTTGAACCAGCCGGGATGCTGCTTGAGCCATGGATGATCCTGGGAACACTGGATGGCGAAATCGAGGGCGATTTCCAGACCATGATCAGCGGCCGCCGCCACCAGGCGACGGAAGTCTTCGCGGGTACCAAGCTGCGAGTGAATCGCTTCGTGGCCGCCCTCTTCGCTTCCGATCGCATAAGGGCTGCCAGGATCGTCCGGGCCAGCCGTCAGAGAATTGTTGCGGCCCTTGCGATGGCTGCGACCGATGGGGTGAATCGGCGTGAAATACAACACGTCGAAGCCCATGTCCTGAATCATCGGCAACCGCGAGTGCACATCGTTGAAGGTGCCGTGACGGGCGGGATCGTCGGTGATCGAGCGGGGAAACAGCTCGTACCAACTGGCGAACTCGGCCAGTTCCCGTTCAACATCCAGCGGAAACTCCGGGCTGATGCTCAGATACGGGCGGTGATCGGCCTCGGCCATCAATTGCGCACTTTGCGGGTGCAGAAACAACGCGACCTGCTCGGTTTCGAGCAGGCCGGACAATTCGTGGTGCAGCGCCGCCAGCCGTTCGCTGAGTTGGCCTTCGCTGCGTTCGGCCGCTTGTTGCACCATGGTGCGGCCTTCCTGCAGCTCCAGGCTGACCGGGACGGCGGCCAGGTGTTTCTTCTCCAGTTCGTACTGAAAACTGGCGAACTGGTCGATCCAGGCTTCGATCAGGTACAGATAGCGGCCCATGCGCTGGGGCCGGAACCGGCCTTCCCAGCCGTTGTTGCCCTGATCGTTCATGACTTCGCTTTGCCAGACTTCCTCGCCTTCCTCGCCTTCCTCGCGCCAGCGGATGCGCACCGCCAGTTTGTCGTGACCGTCGGCGAAGATCTTGCTGGTGACCACGATCTCGCGCCCGACCACAGCCTTGACGGCAAATTGGCCGCCATCGAGGGTCGGCCGGGTGTTTTCAATGACAATGCGCGGCAGCAGCAACGCCTGCGACAGCGGAATGTGCGGGTTGTAGCTCTGTTCGGAGGGTTTTTCAGCAGTCATTGAGCATCTCTCCTTAACGCCCCAAGGACGCTCGTTTGCCTGTTCGATACTCACGGCCGGACCTGTGCCCAACCATGAACGCTCTCAGGTTCCGAGCGAACCTCGGCGACAAAAGTTCACAGGGATTTGCCCCGTCACAAAATCGGATCGATTTCGCGCAGAAGTGGTCAACCCACTTAAGCACTTCTCACGCCATGTGCCACACGGAGGTTCATCTGATGACGATTCCGATCCCCGCTGAAACGCCCGATCCGAACATCGACAAACCGGTGCTGCCCGAAACCGAGCCGCAACCGATCCCGGAACAGGAGCCACCGGGCACCACGCCACCGCCCAAGGAAGAGCCACCGTCGACCATGCCGCCGGTGATTGTCTGATCGCCCGGTGACCATTAATCGGTTGCACAGAACGATCCCCCGGGGCTGCGCCCTAACCTTTCAACACCCCTTGGAAAAAGGACAGCCCCATGACCGTGCGCATCGAAAACCAGACCTGTTTTTTCGCCACCGAAAACGGTGAACAGATTCGCCTGTGCGGCGACCTGACGGTCATCACCGACAGCGACAAATCGATGTCGGCCGTGGAAATCGAAGGCCGGCGCATTTACATCACCGAGGCTGAAGCCGATGCGCTGACCGTCGCAGGCGCCACCGACGGACGCAAACACCTCAAGGCCACCGACAGTGATTCGGTGATTTGACTGACCCCGGTCAATATCCCGCGCAGCCGTCCGGGATAGGCGTCTGCGCCCCGCTCTGCCAACTGCTTCAAGTTGTCGCAGGGCCGGGCGCAAAACCCATCTGATACGCTTTTTATTGAAATACCTGAGTCTGTTATGCAAACAGATCGGCGCTCATAGTTCACTGGCCTGATGGAGGCTGATGAGCGAACGACCATGAGCGAACGAATCCCCGTCCGAACCGTAGAAGCATCTCCCCAGATAAAAAAAGTACCGGCGCGCCCGATGAAGGCGAAACACGCCACCAGCGACAACCAGATTTTCACCCGCAGCTTCACCGGCCTGTTCCGCACCTTGCGCATGAGCGGCGCGGGATTTCTGTTTCTGCTGTTTTTCGGCACCGTGTGGCTGAACTGGGGCGGGCGTCAGGCGGTGCTGTGGGACCTTTCCGAAAGCAAGTTCCACATCTTTGGTGCGACCTTCTGGCCGCAGGATTTCATTCTGCTGTCGGCGCTGCTGATCATCGCCGCGTTCGGCCTGTTCGCCATTACCGTATTCGCCGGCCGGGTCTGGTGTGGCTACACCTGCCCGCAGAGTTCGTGGACGTGGATCTTCATGTGGTGCGAGAAGATCACCGAAGGTGAACGCAACCAGCGGATCAAGCTGCAAGCCGCGCCCTGGAGCCTGAACAAACTGGCGCGGCGTGCGGCCAAGCACACGTTGTGGCTGGCGATCAGCGTACTGACCGGTCTGACCTTCGTCGGCTACTTCACCCCGATCCGACCGTTGGCCGAAGAGCTGCTGACCTTGCAGATCGGCGGTGTCAGCCTGTTCTGGGTGCTGTTCTTCACCGCCGCCACCTACATCAACGCTGGCTGGCTGCGCGAAGCGGTGTGCATGCACATGTGCCCGTATGCGCGGTTCCAGAGCGTGATGTTCGACAAGGACACCCTGGCGATTTCCTACGACGCAGCCCGTGGCGAAAACCGTGGCCCCCGCAAACGCGACGTGAAACCCGCCGAAGCCGGCCTCGGCGATTGCATCGATTGTCAGCTGTGCGTGCAGGTCTGCCCGACCGGTATCGACATCCGCGACGGCCTGCAAATGGAATGCATCGGCTGCGCGGCGTGCATCGACGCCTGCGATTCGATCATGGACAAGATGAACTATGCGCGGGGCCTGATCCGCTACACCTCCGAGCGTGAATTGCAGGGTGGCAAGACGCATCTGCTGCGTCCGCGACTGATTGGTTACGTCGCAGTGCTGGTGGTGATGATCGGCGCTCTCGCCCTGGCCCTGGTCGAGCGGCCAATGGTGTCGCTGGACGTGACCAAGGACCGTGGCCTGTTCCGTGAAAACGGTCAGGGCCAGATCGAAAACATCTACACCCTCAAAGTCATCAACAAGACCCAACAGCGCCAGGACTACAACCTGAGCCTGGTGGACGGCGACGGCTTCCAGCTGCAAGGCAAGACCGAACTGAGCCTGGCCCCGGGCGAGATCGTCGATGTACCGGTGTCGGTGGCCATGACCACGGAACGCCCGGCCAGCAGCTCGCAGACCTTGAGCTTCAAAATTGCCGACAGCGATGAGCCCGAGGTTTATAGCGTGGCGAAGAGCCGGTTTGTTGCGCCGATGAATCGTTGAACCTTTAAGATGCAACCCTTTGTGCCAATGGCGCTGCGTCCATTGGCACAACCGTTTTCCGAATCCCACTCAATGCAGGACACCGATGAAACGCTACGAAAAATTCGCCGACGACATCGCTGAACTGATCCGCTCCGGCGTCCTCGGCCCCGGCCAGCGGGTGCCGTCGGTGCGCTACGCGAGCCAGACCTATGGCGTCAGCCCGTCCACGGTGTTCCAGGCCTATTACCTGCTGGAACGTCGCGGCCTGATCCGCGCCCGGCCACGCTCCGGCTACTTCGTCAACACCCACGCCCCGAGCCCGTTCTCGGAACCGGTGATCAGCAGCCAGGTCAACGAATCCACCAAGGTCGACGTCAGCGAACTGGTGTTCTCGGTGCTGGAATCGATCAAGGACCCGAGCACCGTGCCGTTCGGCTCGGCCTTCCCGAGCCCGGAACTGTTCCCGTTGCAACGCCTGTCACGCTCGCTGGCCAGCGCCGCCCGGGAGATGGACCCGCGCATGGTGGTCACCGACATGTCGCCGGGCAATCCGCAATTGCGCCGACAGATCGCCCTGCGCTACATGGTCGGCGGACTGATGCTGCCGATGGAAGAACTGCTGATCACCAACGGCGCCCTGGAAGCGCTGAACCTGTGCCTGCAAGCGGTGACCGAACCCGGCGATCTGGTGGCCATCGAGGCCCCGGCGTTCTACGCCAGCCTGCAAGTGCTGGAGCGGCTGAAACTCAAAGCCGTGGAAATCCCCGTGCACCCGCGCGACGGCATCGACCTCGGCGTGCTCGCCCAGACCCTGGAGCGCCATCCGATCAAGGCCTGCTGGTGCATGACCAGCTTCCAGAACCCGATGGGCGCAACCATGCCCGAAACCAAAAAACAGGAACTGGTGGAATTGCTGAAGCGGCATCAGGTGCCGCTGATCGAAGACGATGTCTACGCCGAACTCTATTACGGCCAACAAGCACCGAAACCGGCCAAGGCTTTCGACACCGAAGGCCTGGTGATGCATTGCGGCTCGTTCGCCAAAAGCCTGGCCCCCGGCTACCGCATCGGCTGGGTGGCTGCCGGGCGCTACGCGCAGAAAATCGAGCGCCTGAAACTGATGACCTCGCTGTGCGCCTCGATGCCGGCCCAGGCGGCCATTGCCGACTACCTGCAACACGGCGGCTACGACCGGCACTTGCGCAAACTGCGCTACGCCCTCGAAGAACAACAAAGCGCGATGCTCGCGGCCATCGCCCGCTACTTTCCGGCGCAGACCCGCGTGAGCCAACCGGCCGGCGGCTATTTCCTGTGGCTGGAACTGCCACCGCAGATGGATTCGTTGAAGTTGTTTCAGATGGCGCTGGCGCAGGGGATCAGCATTGCGCCGGGGCCGATCTTCTCGCCGACCCAGCGCTTCAGGAATTGCATCCGGTTGAACTACGGTAGCCCGTGGACCGAGGCTTCGGAGAAGGCGATGGAGACGTTGGGGCGGATTGTGCGGTCGTTCTGATGCGATCGTTCCCACGCAACGCGTGGGAACGATCCTTCACTAACGTCCGCCGCCAAGATCGACGAAAGTCCCGGTCGCATACGACGCCTTGTCCGACAGCAACCACACAATCGCCTCCGCCACTTCATCCGGCCGCCCGCCACGGGCCATCGGAATCGCCGACTCCAGCTTGCTGACCCGATCCGGATCGCCGCTCAACGCGTGGAAATCGGTGTAGATATAGCCCGGCCGCACCGCATTGACCCGAATCCCCTCGCCCGCCACTTCCTTGGACAGACCGATGGTGAACGTGTCGAGGGCGCCTTTGGACGCGGCGTAGTCGACGTACTCGTTCGGCGAGCCCAGACGCGCGGCGACCGAAGACACGTTGACGATGCTGCCGCCCTGCCCGCCGTGTTTGGGCGACATGCGCAGGATCGCGTGCTTGGCGCAGAGGATCGGCGCCAGGACGTTGGTTTTCATGATTTTGAGGATGCGGAATTCGGACATTTCGTCGACCCGCGATTTGTGCCCGACGGTGCCGGCGTTGTTCACCAGTGCGGTGACCCGGCCCAGCTCGGTGTCGACCCGGTGAAACAGGCCGATCACTTCGTCTTCGATGCTGACATCGGCGCGAACGGCAATGGCGGTGGCGCCGCGCTCGCGTACCTGGTCGAGTACGTGGTGGGCCGCCTGTTCGTCAGACTGATAATTGATGCAGATCCGATAGCCTTGCTCGGCAGCCAACAGCGCCGTGGCGGCCCCGATTCCGCGCCCGCCGCCAGTGATCACAATGACTTTATCCATGCTGGCCTTCCCCCAATGCACACGTAACAGTCGGGGCAAGAATAACCGTCATTGCGGGGTTTTGCATGGCCTGCGTCAGCCGTTCAGCTCGCCGCCAACTGTTTGCCGCGCTCGATATCCTGCAGGAAGCGATCGGCCGGCATCGGATGGCCCAGCAGATAACCTTGCAGCGAATCACAGCCCAGTTGCGTCAGGAAGTCCTGCTGCACGCCGGTCTCCACACCTTCGGCGACAATGCGCAGGCCCAGTGCCTGACCCAGGGCGACTATCGCCGAGACGATGGCCGCGTCATCGCTGTCATGCTCTAGGTCACGAACGAAACCACGATCGATCTTCAGTTCGTTGGCCGGCAGACGCTTGAGGTACATCAGGCTCGAATAACCGGTGCCGAAGTCGTCGATGGACAGGTCGACGCCCATGTCGGAGAGTTCCTGCAGCACCGTCATGCTCGCGTCGGCATCGCTCATGGCGGTGGTTTCGGTGATTTCCAGGGTCAGGCTGTTGGCCGGCAAGTGGTGCATGGCCAACGCCTTGGCCACGCTGCGCACCAGTCCGGTGTGACAGAACTGCAAGGCCGAGAGGTTCACCGCGATGCGCCAGTCGGTGTACCCCAGCACGTACCATTCGCGCATCTGCCGGCAGGCTTCGTTGAGCACCCATTCGCCGATTGGAATGATCAACCCGGTTTTCTCCGCCAGGTCGATGAACTTGTCCGGCATCAGCATGCCGTGGAGCGGGTGCTCCCAGCGCAGCAACGCCTCGGCACCGACCGGGTGACCATCGGCGGCATGGAACTTGGGCTGGTAATGCAGGCTGAACTGATTGTGTTCGAGCGCCGCGCGCAGGTCCTGCAACAGTTGCAGTTGCTTGCGGGCGTTGCTGTTCATCGAGGCGTCGAAGAAGCTGTAGCCGTTCTTGCCGCCGCCCTTGGCGTGGTACATCGCAGCGTCGGCATTCATCAGCAATTCCTGGGCGTTCTGGCCGTTGCCCGGATACACCGCGATGCCGACACTGGCAGAGATCTGCAGCTCATGCTCGGCGACCCGGAACGACTGCGCGATCAAACCGACCTGACGCGCCGCCAGACCCAGCGCATCGTCGGGCTCGCTCAGACGCACCAGCAGCACAAATTCATCGCCGCCGATCCGCGCCAGGGTGTCGAGGCTGCGCAGATCTTCGCGCAGACGCACCGCCACTTCACGCAGCAACTGATCACCCATGTGGTGACCGAACGCGTCGTTGACCGGTTTGAAGCCGTCCAGATCGATGAACATCAGCGCGAAACAGCCGCCCTGCTCGTTGACCTTTTTCATCGCCTGATTGATCCGGTCGTCCAGCAGCATGCGGTTCGGCAGGCCGGTCAGGGTGTCGTGCAAGGCCAATTGGGTGAGTTCGCGGTTGGCCACGGTCAACGAATGGGCCAGATCGGCGGTGCGCGCTTCGAGGCGGGCATCGAGAATCGAGGTCAGTAGCGCAATGGTCAGCACCGCCAGCGTGGTGATCAGCACCAGGTTGTCCAGGCCATTGCCGTTCAGACCGCTGAGCGCCGCACCGCAGAAACTGCCATCGGGAAACCGCGCCGCCGCCATACCGGTGTAGTGCATGCCGACAATCGCGATGCCCATGACGATGGCAGCGCCGGCACGGAACAGGCGCACATAAGGCGATTGCTGCCGCAGGCGGAAGGCAATCCACAATGCCGCCGCCGAAGCGCCAACCGCGATCAACAGTGAAGCGCCAAACAGGGTCGGGTCGTAATCGATGCCCGGCTGCATGCGCATCGCGGCCATGCCGGTGTAATGCATGGCGCTGATGCCGGCGCCCATGATCAAGGCACCGAAGGCCAGTTGCCAGGCCGGCAGTTTCGGCTGGCTGACCAGCCACAAGGCAAAACCGCAGGACAGCACCGCGATTAACAGCGACAGCGCGGTGATCGGAATGTCATAGCCCAGGTTGATCGGCAGTTTGAAGGCCAGCATGCCGATGAAGTGCATCGACCAGACGCCAACCCCCATGGCAAAGGCGCCGCCGGCCGTCCATAAATGCACGGCGCGACCCTTGGCGGTGGCGATGCGCCCGGTGAGGTCGAGCGCGGTGTAAGACGCGAGGATCGCCACACACAGCGAAATGAAAACCAGCGTGAAGGAATAACTACCGATGAGCATGGGAATTCTCGTGACCACCCCGCCGTACTGCTTCCGTTCTCGGCGGGGCCAAATGCGCCGATTGTACTGATTGCACAGAAGAACGCACTGACAAAGTAATCAAATGGCCATCAAGCCGATGAAACGCTTGTTTGATCGTTCGACAAGGCTCTAGACCGGCAGTCACGGCACTGATCGTTCCCACGCTTTGCGTGGGAATTCAGGGCTACGGATTCTGGCTGGTTTCCAGTTGCCCGTCCCAGCCACCGCCCAGCGCCGCAATCAACTGCACGCTGGCGATCAGTCGACTTTGCAGGATGTTGAGCACCGTCCGCTCGTTGCTCAGCGCTGTCGCCTGCACCACCACCACGTCGATGTAGGCAATCAGCCCGGCCTTGTACTGGTTCTGAGTCAGACGCAGGGAGTCCCGCGCGGCATCCAGCGCTTCCTGACGCACCGCCGCTTCGTCCTCGTACACCTTCAACTGCACCAGGTAGTTTTCCACCTCGCGGAAGCCGTCGAGCACGGTCTGCCGGTATTTGGCCACGGTCTCGTCGTACTTCGCCTCGGTGCGGTCGACTTCCGCCGAGCGACGGCCACCGTCGAACAGCGGCAGGCTCATTTTCGGCCCGACCGACCAGAAACGGTTCGGCAGGCTGATCAGATCTCGCGAAGTACTGCTGCTATAGCCGCCGCTCATGCTCAGGCTGAAATCCGGGTAATACGCCGCTTTGGCAACACCGATATTGGCGTTCGCTGCGATGACCGAGCGTTCCGCCGAGGCGATGTCCGGGCGACGTTCCAGCAATTGCGACGGCAGGCTCAACGGAATCTGCGGCAGCTTCGGGATGTCCTGGGTTTCGGCGAGCTTGAACTGTGCCGGCGGCTGGCCGATGAGTACCGCGATGGCGTTTTCGAACTGTGCCCGCTGCCAGATGAGGTCCACCAGATCGCCCTGAGTGGATTTGAGCTGCGTCTGTGCCTGTGCCACCGCATCACGGCCGGAGATTCCGGCGTTGTACTGGTTCTGGGTCATTTTCAGCGAACGCTCGTAGGCCTCCACCGTCGACTCGAGCAAACGCTTCTGCTGATCGATCACGCGCAATTGCAGGTAGTTCTGCACCAGTTCCGATTGCTGGCTCAGACGCATCGCGGCCAGATCGGCGAAGCTGGCCTGGGCGCTGGCCTCATTGGCTTCCAGGCCACGACGCAACTTGCCCCAGACATCGGCTTCCCAGCTCACGCCCAACTGGGCGTTGTAGGTGTCACGAATACCGCTGGAAGAACTGCTCAGGCTCGAACTGCTGCTGCCGGTGCCCTGGCTGGAGCGGGTCTTGCCCAGGCTCAGGTCGAGCGTCGGGTAAAACGCTCCACGGGCATCGCGCACCAGGGCCTGGGCCTGACGGTACTGCGCCTCGGACTGGGCGACGGTCTGGTTGGAACTGTTGAGTTTCTCGATCAACTCGTTGAGCTGACGGTCGCCGTACAGTTCCCACCACGCGCCACGGGCCAGAGAGTCGGCCGGACTGGCTTGACGCCACCCTTCGGCCTCCTTGTATTGGGCGACTTCGGCGGTCTGCGGGCGCTGGTAGTCCGGGCCGACGGCGCACGCACTGAGCATCGCCACACACAGCGACAGGCTCAGCAGACGCGAGCCGCGAACACTGGCCAGTTGGATAAGCGAACGGTCATTCATAGCGGAGTTTCCAGTGCGGCATCGGTACGTACGCCACGCCATTTATTGAAGCGATGGCGGGCCTTGTCGAGATAGAGGTAAACCACAGGCGTGGTGTAAAGGGTCAGGATCTGGCTGAAGATCAGCCCGCCGATGATGGTCAGGCCCAGCGGCTGGCGCATTTCCGCGCCTTCGGCCCGGCTGAGCAGCAACGGCAAGGCACCGAGAATCGCTGCCAGCGTGGTCATCAGGATCGGCCGCAGACGTTGCAGACAGGCACTGCGAATCGACTCCAGCGGCGCCATGCCCTGATGACGTTCCAGTTGCAGCGCCAGGTCGATCATCAGGATCGCGTTCTTCTTCACCACACCGATCAGCAGGAACAGCCCGAGCAGCGAAATCAGGCTGAACTCGCCGCCCAGCACATAGATCGACAGCAACGCACCGACCCCGGCCGACGGCAATGTCGATAGAATCGTCAACGGATGAATGTAGCTTTCATACAGCACGCCCAACACCAGATACACCGCCAGCAGCGCGCCGAGGATCATGAACGGCTGGCTCTTCTGGGTGGCCGCGAAGGCGTCGGCGGTGCCGGCCATTTTCGCAATCACGTCTTCCGGCAGGCCGACCTTGGCAATCGCCCGCTCGATGGCCGCGCTGCCCTTCTCGACCGTTACGCCTTCGGCCATGTCGAACGAGATGCTTTCGGAAGCGAACTGGCCTTCGTGGCTGACCCGGTCGTCTTCCAGACTGCTTTCGTAGTGAGCGATGGTCGACAGCGGAATCCGCGCACCATCGGCCGTGATGACCTGCACCTGATTGAGGGTGACCGGGTCCTGGGCGTATTTCGGATTGACCTCCATCACCACCTGGTACTGGTTGAGGCTGTCGTAGATCGTCGAAATCTGCCGCTGGCTATAGGCGTTGTTGAGCACGGCGGTGACCATGTTCATGTCCACGCCCAGGCGCTTGGCCTGATCGCGGTCGACGATCAGCGTCACCTGCTGCGCACCGCGCCCCTCACGGGCGTCGATGGCGGTCAGTTCCGGCAAGGCGCGCAACGCGGTGACCACTTTCGGGTACCACTCGCGCAAGGCGCCCAGATCACCGCTTTGCAGGATGTAGCTGTACTGCGAGGTAGTCTGCTCGCGACCACCGCCGAATTGCAGGTCCTGGTCGGCCATCAGCATCAATTGCGCGCCGGGCACCTTGGGCATTTCCTTTCGCAGGCGCTCGATGACTTTTTGCGCCGAAATATTGCGGTCCTTGATCGGCTTCAGGCGCACCAGCATGAAAGCGTTGTTGGTGCCGTTGTTGCCGCCGATGAACCCGGCAACGCTCTCGACCGCTTCGTCCTTGAGCACGGCGCGGCGGAAGGTCTCCATTTTCGGCTGCATCACACTGAACGACAGGCCGTCGTCACCGCGCACGAAACCGATCAACTGGCCGGTGTCCTGTTGCGGCAGGAAGGTCTTCGGCACCACCACGTACAGCGCGACGTTGACACCGACCGTGATGATCAGACTCAACAATGTCAGGCGTCGGTGACGCAACACCCAGTCGAGGCTGGTGGCGTACTTGCCGACCATCCAGTCGTTGGTACGACGGCTCCAGCGTTGCAGACGGTTTTCCTGGCCTGGCGTGTGCGGCTTGAGCCAGCGGGCGCAGAGCATCGGTGTCAGGGTCAGGGAAACCACCAGCGACACCACGATGGCAGCGGCCAGGGTGATGGAAAACTCGCGGAACAGGCTCTCGATGATCCCGCCCATGAACAGGATCGACAGGAACACCGCCACCAGCGACACGTTCATCGACAGCAAGGTGAACCCGACTTCCTTGGCCCCGAGGTACGCGGCCTTCATCGGTTTGACGCCTTCGTCGATGTGCCGGGAAATGTTCTCCAGCACCACGATGGCATCGTCCACCACCAGCCCGGTGGCGAGAATCAGCGCCATCAGCGACAGGTTGTTCAGCGAGAAGCCGTAGAGGTACATCACCGCAAAGGTACCGACCAGCGACACCGGCACCGCCAGGGTCGGAATCAGCGAAGCTCGGAAATTGCCGAGGAACAGGAACACCACCAGGATCACCAGCGCCACGGCGATCAGCAGGGTCATCTCCGCTTCGTGCAGCGTGGCCTTGATCACCGGCGAACGGTCCATCGCCAGGTTCAGCTTCACACTGGCCGGCAGCACGGCCTGCAATGCCGGCAACTGCGCCTTGATCTCGTTGACCGTCTCGATGATGTTGGCGCCGGCCTGCCGGTTGATCACCAGCAGCACCGCTGCGTCATCGTTGAAGAAACCGCTGTTGTAGCGGTCCTCCACGCCGTCGGTGACCTTGGCCACGTCCTTCAGACGCAGGGCTGCACCGCCGTTGTAGTGGATGATCAGCGATTCGTAGTCCTTGGCTTTCTCCAGCTGGTCGTTGGCCTGGATCTGCCACAGGCGCTGGTCGTCCTCGACCGAGCCCTTCGGCCGGCGGACGTTGGCGCCGGCGATGGTCTTGCGCACATCGTCCAGCGCCACGCCGTACTGGTTCAGTGCCTGGGGTTCGAGCTCGATGCGTACCGCCGGCAGGGAGCTGCCGCCGATCTGCACTTCGCCGACGCCCTGCACCTGGGACAGGCTCTGGGACAGGATGGTCGAGGCCAGGTCGTAGAGCTGGCCTTTTTCCAGCACGTCCGAGGTCAGCGACAGCACCATGATCGGCGCTTGCGACGGGTTGACCTTCTTGTAGGTCGGCATGCTGCGCATCCCGCTCGGCAACAGATTGCGCGAAGCATTGATCGCCGCCTGCACTTCCCGCGCCGCGCCATTGATGTCGCGGTCGAGGTCGAATTGCAGAATGACCCGGGTCGAACCCTGGCTGGAACGGCTGCTCATGGTGTTGACGCCGGCGATGGCGCCGAACGAGCGCTCCAGCGGCGTGGCCACGGTGGACGCCATGACCTCCGGGCTTGCGCCGGGCAGGCTCGCCTGCACCACGATCACCGGGAAGTCCATTTGTGGCAGCGGCGACACCGGCAGCAGGCCGAAGCTCACGCCGCCCAGCAGCATGATCGCCAGGCTCAGGAGCATGGTCGCCACCGGGCGCTTGATGAAAGGACCGGACAGGTTCATGGCTGTTCTACCGGCTCCACGGCCGAAGGCGCGCGGCCCCAGCGCCGACCGAGGCGGTCGAAGTACAGGTAGATCACCGGCGTGGTGAACAGCGTCAGGATCTGGCTCAGCAGCAATCCGCCGACCATCACCAGACCCAGCGGCTGACGCAATTCAGCACCGGAACCGGTGGCCAGCATCAGCGGCACTGCACCGAACAGCGCCGCCAGCGTGGTCATCAGGATCGGGCGGAAGCGCAGCAGCGCCGCCTGATAGATCGCCTGTTCCGGCGCCATGCCCTGGTTGCGCTCGGCGTCAAGAGCGAAGTCGATCATCATGATCGCGTTCTTCTTGACGATACCGATCAGCAGGATGATGCCGATGATCGCGATCATGCCCAGGTCATTGCCGCTGAGCAGCAATGCCAGCAAGGCACCGACCGCTGCCGACGGCAACGTCGAAAGAATGGTGATCGGATGGATGTAGCTCTCGTAGAGCACGCCCAGCACGATGTACATGGTCACCACCGCCGCCAGGATCAGCAGCAAGGTGCTCGACAGCGAAGCCTGGAACGCTTCGGCTGCACCCTGGAACTGGGTCTGCACACCAATCGGCATGCCGATGTCCTTCTGCACCTGCTCGATGATGTCCACCGCATGCCCCAGCGCCACGCCTTGGGCCAGGTTGAAGGACATCATCACCGCCGGGAATTGGCCAATGTGAGTGATCGCCAGTTGCGCCTGACGCTCCTCGACATGGGCCAGGCTCGACAACCGCACCTGTCCGCCATCGGTGGTCTTGACGTGAATCTGATCCAGCGCCTGCGGCCCGATCTTCTCCCCGGCCTGGGCCTGCAGCACCACGCGGTACTGGCTGGCCTGGGTGTAAATGGTCGAGATCTGCCGCTGGCCGAAGGCGTCGTACAGTGCGTCGGTGATGTTCGCCACCGACACGCCAAGGCGCGAGGCCGCGTCACGGTCGATCACCAGAAACACCTGCAACCCCTTGTCCTGCAAATCGCTGGCGACGTCGGTCAGCTCAGGGCGCTGGGCCAGTGCCTCCACCAGACGTCCGCTCCACAGGCTGAGCAGTTCGGCGTCCGGCGAAGACATGCTGAACTGGTATTGGGTGCGGCTGACACGGTCTTCGATGGTCAGGTCCTGCACCGGCTGCATGAACAGACGGATGCCCACCAGTTTGTCCAGTTGCGGTTGCAGGCGGGTGATCACCTCGGCGGCGGTCAGATCACGCTGACCGTGGGGTTTGAGGTTGATCAGCAGACGACCGCTGTTGAGAGTGGCGTTGTCACCGTCGACGCCAATGTAGGACGACAGGCTTTCCACCGCCGGATCTTCGAGAATTACCTTGGCCAGCGCCTGTTGACGCTCGCCCATGGCGGCAAAGGAAATCGACTGCGGCGCTTCGGAAATGCCCTGGATCACCCCGGTGTCCTGCACCGGGAAGAAGCCCTTGGGCACCACCATGTAAAGGAACACGGTCAGCGCCAGGGTGCCGATGGCCACCAGCAGGGTCAGCGGCTGGTGCTTGAGCACCCACTGCAACTTGCGCCCGTAGGCGGCGATCATCCAGTCGATGAACGCGCCACTGACCCGGTAGAAACGGCCCTGCTCATGTTCCTCAGGCTCACGCTTGAGCAGACGCGCGCACATCATCGGCGTCAGGGTCAGCGAGACCACCAGGGAAATCAGGATCGCCACTGCCAGGGTGATGGCGAACTCGCGGAACAGCCGCCCCACTACATCGGCCATGAACAGCAGCGGAATCAGTACCGCAATCAGCGACAGGGTCAGGGAAATCAGGGTGAAGCCGATCTGCTTCGCGCCCTTGAGCGCAGCCTGCATCGGGCTGTCGCCTTCTTCGATGAAGCGGGCAATGTTCTCCAGCATCACGATCGCATCGTCGACCACGAAACCGGTGGCGATGGTCAGGGCCATCAGGGTCAGGTTGTTGACCGAGAACCCGGCCAGATACATCACGCCGAACGTACCGATCAGCGACAGCGGAACCGCCACCGACGGAATAATGGTCGCACTGGCCCGACGCAGGAACAGGAACGTCACCATCACCACCAGCGCGATGGCGATCAGCAGTTCGTGCTGCACATCGGTGACCGAGGCACGGATGGTCTGGGTGCGGTCGGTCAGCACGGTCACTTCGAGGCCGGCCGGCAGGTTGTCGGTAATGCTCGGCAGCAACGCCTTGATCCGGTCGACCACCTCGATCACGTTGGCACCCGGCTGACGCTGGATGTTCAGCAACACCGCCTGATTCTGGTTGGCCCACGCTGCCAGACGCTCGTTCTCGGCGCCATCGACGATCTGCGCGACATCCTTGAGCCGCAGCGGCGCGCCGTTCTTGTAGGCCAGGATCAGGTTGGCGTAGTCCTTGGGCGAAGTCAGCTGGTCGTTGGCATCGAGCATCGACACCCGCGTCGGGCCGTCAAAGTTACCCTTGGGCTGGTTGACGTTGGACGCACCGATCAGCGTGCGCACGTCCGACAGGTTCAGGCCGTTGGCCGCCAGTGCCTCCGGGTTGACCTTGATCCGCACCGCCTGACGCTGGCCGCCGGCGATGCTGACCATGCCGACGCCGCTGATCTGGGCGATCTTCTGCGCCATGCGCGTATCGACCAGATCGTTGAGCTTGGGCAGCAGCATGGTTTTGGAGGTGATGGCCAGGGTCAGTACCGGGGTGTCCGCCGGGTTGACCTTGTTGTACACCGGTGGCGCCGGCAAGTCGGTCGGCAGCAGGTTGGTGGCGGCGTTGATCGCGGCCTGCACCTGCTGTTCGGCGACATCCATGTTGATGTCGAGGCTGAAACGCAGGGTCAACACCGAGGCGCCGCCGGAACTGGTCGAGGCCATTTGCGTCAGGCCCGGCATTTGCCCGAACTGGCGTTCAAGCGGTGCGGTGACGGCGCTGGTCATCACGTCCGGACTGGCGCCCGGGTACAAGGTCATGACCCGGATGGTCGGGTAATCCACCTGCGGCAAGGCCGAGACCGGCAGCAGGCGATAGGCGATCAGGCCGGCCAGCACGATGGCCAGCATGCTCAGCGTGGTGGCGACCGGGCGGAGGATGAACAGGCGCGAAATGTTCATGCGCCCTTCTTGGCCTTGTCGGTGACGGCAGCATCAGGAGCACTGGCGGCAGATTTGCCTTGCAGGTGCCCGGTCGGGGTGGTCGGTACATCCTGACTGTCGTTGACCACTTCCACTTCACTACCTTCCTTCAAGCGGTCGGTGCCTTCCAGCACCACGCGGTCGCCGGCGGCCAGGCCTTCGGTAATCACGGTGTTTTGCCCGTCGCTGGCGCCGATCTTCAACTGGCGGATGGTGACTTTCTTGTCGCCGTCCAGTGCGTAGACGAAGGTACCGTTGGTACCGAACTGAATCGCTGCCGACGGTGCCAGCACCACGCCCTTGAGGGTATCGGCCAGCAAGTGGACGTTGACGAACTGGTTGGGGAACAGCGACTGATCGCGGTTTTCGTAGCGTGCCTTGAACTTCAGGGTGCCGGTGGTCACGTCGATCTGGTTGTCGAGGCTTTGCAGTACGCCCGTGGCCTGAATTTTCGTGTCACCACGGTCCCAGGCTTCGGCCGGCAGTTTGGCGCCGCTGTGATAACGGGCGAGTACGGTTTCGAGGGTGTTTTCCGGCAGCGTGAAGACCACGCTGATAGGTTGGGTCTGGGTGATGACCGCGAGGAATGTGGTGTCGTTCGCGGCTACCAGGTTGCCGACGTCGAGCTGGCGCAGACCGACGCGACCGGCAATCGGTGCGCGGATCTTGGTGAATTCGAGATTGAGCTTGGCGTCGTTGACCGCCGCCTGATTGGTCTTCACGGTGCCGAGGAACTGGCCGACCTGTGCTTCGGCGGTGTCCAGGGTCTGCTTGGCGATGCTGTCCTCTTTATACAGGCCACGATAGCGCTCGACATCGACCTGGGCGTTTTTCAGCTGTGCCTGGTTCTGCAGCAAGGTGCCTTCAGCCTGAAGCAAGGCGTTCTGGTACGGGCGCGGGTCGATCTCCGCCAGCAGGTCGCCGGCCTTGACCATCTGCCCCTCTTCGAAATAGATCTTCACCAGCTCGCCGCCAACCCGGCTGCGCACATTGATGGTGTTGAGCGCGGTAACGGTGCCGAGCGCCTTGTAGTACAGCGGGAAGTCACCGGTCACCGCCGGCGCCACGCGCACCGGGATGGGACCTGCCGCCCCGCCGAAGCCCGGACGCATCATCCCCGAACGACCGGTATGACCGGCCGCGGCTTTCTCGCCGCCCTCCTTGTGGGTCGATCCGGCGGGCCAGAATTTCCAGCACAGGCCGGCGATGACCAGCAGGACAAGCAGGCTCAGCAGCCAGCGACGGGAGTTTCGGGAAGACGATTGCATGGATTGATTAACCATTGGGCGCGTGGGCTTCTTTTACGGGAGGCTGAACGATAAGCACTGGTGGGGGTAAAGCAAAGCAGCTTTACCGGCAATTTACCTTCAACTTACGTTTCAAGGTGTGAGCCAAAACACTGATACACAAATGAAAACGGCCTGGACAGGGCCAGGCCGTTAACAATTGTAAAAGCGCTTATTTCAATACGGCGAGCGCTGCATCGTAGTTCGGCTCTTCAGCGATTTCCTTGACCAGTTCGCTGTGCAGGACGTTGTCGTTTTCGTCCAGAACAACCACCGCACGGGCAGTCAGGCCTTTCAGCGGGCCGTCAGCGATGGCCACGCCGTAGTTCTGAATGAATTCGGCGCCACGCAGAGTCGACAGGTTCTGTACGTTTTCCAGGCCTTCGGCGCCGCAGAAGCGAGCCTGGGCGAATGGCAGGTCAGCCGAGATGCACAGCACCACGGTGTTGGCCAGTTCGTTGGCCTGAGCGTTGAACTTGCGCACGGAAGTGGCGCAGGTCGGGGTGTCGACGCTTGGGAAGATGTTCAGCACTTTGCGCTTGCCGGCGAAGTCTTTCAGGGTGACGTCGGACAGATTGCCGGCTACCAGGGAAAAGGCTGGCGCCTTGGAACCGGCTTGTGGCAGTTGGCCGTTGACTTGAACCGGGTTGCCTTTGAGAGTGACTTGAGCCATGAACGGAGTCCTTCTTAACGTTGTTGGGAAAGCATGCAAGAGGCGGAAGTTAACCACGAAATTGTCCGACGACCTATGCCTGAACCGAAATTGTCATGTGCCATCACTCAAGATTGGATACAACCCTGAGCGCTAACTGAGCAATTGCAGCATGTTGCGATGCCGGGCCTCGAAGATGCGGCGCATGTAACCGTTCACCAGCAGTCCTTCGCTGAACGCCCCGCCAATCGCCGAATACGTCACGCGGTCGGTGTACAGCGTACCGCCCTCACCCGCTGCCACCCGATGTTCATGACGAAAGGCACGCAACGGCCCCTTGAGCATTTCATCGACGAAATGCGTGTCGCCGACTTCGCGGATCGTCACCGTCCAGTTCGACGGAATCAGGTTGAACATCCAGTGCCGGAAACGAAATTGCCGGCCGGCCTCGATGCGCAAGTTGCTCAGGTCGATGTCTCCCAGCGGCGTAACGCGTTCGGGGAAGATCTTCGGGAAATTGACGCCCTCCAGACAGAAATCGAGCACTTCTTTTGAGGTGCGGTCGGGGATCAGCGTGGTGAGTTCCAGGGTGGGCATGGCGGACACATTCCGTATGAAGGCGATGCTTGTTAAAACGCGAGTCTGCATCTTTTATTTAACGAGCTGTCGATTCAAGCCCTGGCCGTTCGACAAAGCAGTGACCCCCCCATTTCTCACGGAGAAACACCATGCGCTTCATGATCATTGTCAAAGCCAGCCAGGATTCCGAAGCCGGCGTGATGCCCAGCGAACAGTTGCTGACCGACATGGGCAACTACAACGAAGAACTGTCCAAGGCCGGCATCCTGGTGTCCGCCGATGGCCTGCACCCGAGCAGCAAAGGCGCCCGGGTACGGTTCAGCGGCGAAAAACGCAGCGTGATCGACGGCCCGTTCGCCGAAACCAAGGAGCTGATCGCCGGTTACTGGATCTGGGACGTGAAATCGAAGGAGGAAGCTATCGAGTGGGTCAAGCGCTGCCCTAATCCCATGCCGGGCACCGAGGCCGAGATCGAGATTCGCCAGATATTCTGCCCGGAAGACTTTGGCGCCGAGTTCACCCCGGAACTGCGCGAGCAGGAAGAACGGATTCGCGAACAGGCGAAAAAGCACTGACAGCCCCGTTCTCGTAAACCGGCCTCCACGACTCACGCCGTGGAGGCCATCAGGCCCGTCTTATCTGGACTTCATTTTCAGATAGGACTGGTGCATGTCCGACGCCCAGCCATCGATCACGGCTTTCACGTCATCGGCCTTCATCACTTGGGAGTCGTTTTCCAGAGGTTTGCCGGTGCCCTTGCGCACGACCTGCGCCACCACCTTGTTGTTGCCGCCATCGATGAACACCGCCTCGGTGGCCAAGGTGGTTTCCTGATCGCGACTGCCGCTGGCGGTCGTGACCGCTGCCGCCACCAGGGCAATCGGGATCACTTCATAGGCATGCAGGCCTTCGGTCTTGCTGCTGACGGCGGTGATGGCCGCGCGCACCACGATCACGCCCGGGCCTGGCCCGCTGGCCAACGGCAGGGATTTGCCCACTTCACGCTTGAGCGCCTGATCATAGTAAGCCGTGATGCCGTTGAGGGTCTGCTGCGGGATTTTTACCGTTGGCTGAGGCTTGGGATAGAGCTGGGTCGGTTCGATGTAGACGCTGGTGAACTTGTTGATATCGAGTTTGGGATCGACCCAGCGCATCACCTCGGCACCGGACGGTGACTTGGCCTCCTTGAGCTGGCTGTAGTCCTTGAGGAAGCCTGAATACTCATCCGGAGCGACGGTCTTGCTGGAGCAACCCACCACGCCAAGCGTGGCAATGCACAGGGTGCTCATCATTAGGGCTAGCTTCATGCTGTAACTCCTGTCAGAAGGCCTGATTTATTGCATCGGGGAGTTACAGGTATAGCTAAAACCACAGCCTTTGCGCTTGCCGGACGGGAAATGAATCCCGCCCCCGGACTGAAGCACGATAGAACCCGACTCAGATCAGATTCACCAGGTCGACGTCTCCCCGCTGCGCAACGCCATCTCCCGCCGACTGTGAAGCCGCATCGCCTTGATCAGCGACACCGTGCCCACCAGCAGCAACGCCGCGCCAAACAGGAAGTCGATGTTGTACAGCTGGAAGTCCTGCACCGGCCCCACCAGCACTGTACGCACCACGCCGATCCCCACCAGGGTGGCGAGGAAGTCGATTCCCGGCTCGTCGCGGTAGAACACCAGCAGCAACGGCAGGCACAACACCAGCAGCATCAACAGCACCACAACCTTGAACGCGCCTTTGCGCTCGACGCTGAACGCGCATTCGTGGTGGCCGTAGGCTTTGTAGTCCTCGTCGCGAACCATCACGTTTTTCTCGTTGATGTAGTCGGCGCGGTTGTACTTCTGGATCGGCGTGAAGGTGTTCGACATTTCCATCAGCGTGGTGATGTTCTTGAAGCGCAGGTCGACGCGCTCGTTGCCCTTGACGTAATACAGCACCGGTTTGTAGCCGTAGCGATAGGTGTCGAAAGGAAACTCGGTGACCCGGCCCTGAACGCCGATCGGGCGCGATTCGAGCTGGGCGAAAGCACTCTTGTCGGTCGAGGCGAGGTTGCGGCTCAGGGGCAGAACCTTCACTTGCTCAAGGAAGATCGGCGTAACGCCGTAGGACCACTGCAACGGTTCCAGGCGCAGACGCAGTTCGTTGCGGCCCAGGTCATAGCGGTTGAAGGTGCGCTCGGAGACCACCACCGCGCCGCTGAGCATGAACTCGCCGCGCAGGTTGTTGGTGATGCGCAAGGTCAGCTGATCCTTGCCCAGCAGCGCTGCATCCGAGGACGGCGGCGTGCCGCACCAGGCGGTGCTTTCGCCGACACCGCCGAGCTGACCGCCACGGTTTTCGTTGAATACGTAGATGTAACCGGCCCACAGCGTCAGCATCAAAAGCAACGCGGTGAGGCCCAGAATCTTTTTGCCCGGACCCACTGATCAGACTCCCTTCTTCGTTCCGTCGTCCAGCCGAAAACCCGCTGGCGACGGGGACTCTACCAAAAGGCCAGCATCGACCCAAGGAAAAATCCCCGATTCATCAGGGTTCTAAGGGTTTCCCCTGCATCACCTGCGCCGAAACAACGGCCGCGGCTCGATCACCGAACGCCCGTACAACACGCTCATCCCCGCCAGCCCCTTGAGCGCATCCTCGGCGGATTTGTCCTCACGCACGGCGAAGCTGTCGAAACCACACTGGCGCATGTGGCTGAGCTGGTCGCGCAGCACATCGCCAATCGCCCGTAACTCGCCTTTCCAGCCGAAGCGGCTACGCAGCAGGTAGGCCTGGCTATAGGCGCGACCGTCACGGAAACTCGGGAAGTCGAGGGCGATCAGTGGCAGCGAGGTCAACCATGGCAGCAGGCTTTCGACGCTATCGTCCGGACCCAGCCAGACTGCGTGGGTCGAGGGCGATTCGAGCCAGTGGGCCAGCGGCAGAATCAGCATCCCGGAACCGGACGCTGTTTCAGGTGAACGGATCAGCGTCCACGGATCATCGAGCACGATCCGCGCCCCGCTCTCGTCCATCCGCAGCAGATTGTTCATGCCGACACCTCCAGCGCTTTCGGGTAGACCCGTTCCTTGAACGGCTCCAGGCCGATGCGTGCCACGGTATCGACGAACAGCTCTTCCGCCTCGCGATAGCGCACGAAGGTGCCGATGATCCGCTCGATCACCTGCGGCACTTCGGCGGCACTGAACGACGGGCCGATGACTTTGCCCAGTGCGCTGTTCTTGCCCTGCGCCCCGCCGAGGGTGATCTGGTACCACTCGCTGCCGTTTTTATCGACGCCGAGGATCCCGATGTTGCCGATGTGGTGATGGCCGCAGGCGTTCATGCAGCCGGAGATGTTCAGGCTGATGTCGCCCAGATCATGCAGGTAATCGAGGTTGTCGAAACGCGCCTGAATCGCCTGGGCAATCGGGATCGACTTGGCGTTGGCCAGCGCACAGAAATCACCGCCGGGGCAGGCAATGATGTCGGTCAGCAGGCCGACGTTGGCGGCGCCCAGTCCCTGCTCTTTCGCCAGTTGCCACAGCGCATACAGCTCGGACTTGGGCACGTCAGGCAGGACGATGTTCTGCTCGTGGGCGATGCGGATTTCGCCGAAACCGAAGCGCTCGGACCAGTCGGCCACCGCCAGCATCTGCAAACCAGTGACATCACCCGGTGCGGCCGCAACGCCCGGCTTGGTCGACAGCACCACACTGGTGTAGCCCGGAACCTTGTGCGGCTGCACATTGCGCGCGACCCAGCGGGCGAACGCCGGGTTGTCGGCCAGGTGCGTGCCGAAATCCAGATCGGTGCCGGCCAGCGTGCGGTAGTTCGGCGGCACAAAGGCGTTGGCAACCCGCAGGTACTCATCCTCGGTCAGTTGTGCCGGGCCGTCCTTGATGTGCTGCCATTCCTCTTCGACTTCCTTGGCGAACGCTTCGATGCCCAGCGCCTTGACCAGAATCTTGATCCGCGCCTTGTACTTGTTGTCGCGCCGACCGTGGCGGTTGTAGACCCGCAGCACCGCCTCGACATAGGACAGCAAATGCTGCCACGGCAGGCCGTCGCGAATCTGCAGACCGAGAATCGGCGTACGCCCCAGACCGCCGCCGACGATCACCCGCAGCAGCATCTGCCCGTCCCGACCGGGGTAAAGATAGAGGCCGATGTCGTGCATCATGATCGCCGCGCGATCCTGCTTCGCCGAGCAGATGGCGATCTTGAACTTGCGCGGCAGGAACAGGAATTCCGGATTGATCGTCGACCATTGCCGCAGGATTTCGGCCAGCGGACGCGGGTCGATCAACTCGTCCGCCGCGACCCCGGCGAAGGCTTCGGTGGTGATGTTGCGCACGCAGTTGCCCGAGGTCTGGATCGCATGCATGTTGACCTGCGCCAGACGTTCGAGGATGTCCGGCACTTCATGCAGTTCGATCCAGTTGAACTGCATGTTCTGCCGCGTGGTGAAGTGGCCGTAACCACGGTCGTAGTCACTGGCAATGCTCGCCAACGTGCGCATCTGCCCGGCGCTCAGGGTGCCGTAGGGAATCGCCACCCGCAGCATGTAGGCGTGCTTTTGCATGTACAGGCCGTTCTGCAGGCGCAGCGGCAGGAACTCTTCTTCGCTCAACTCCCCGGCCATGAAACGCTCGACCTGATCGCGAAACTGCGCAACGCGCTCGAACACCAGCGCCCGGTCGTAATCATCGTACTGGTACATCGGCTACCTCATCAGGAATGCAAAGACTCCTGTGGGAGCGAGGCTGCTCGCGAATGCGGTGTGCTCCCTGACACACCGCATTCGCGAGCAGCCTCGCTCCCACAGTATTTTCCCTGACTATGGACGAACGGCGCAGTGCACAACAGATTCACCTGAACGCATAAAAACCGTATCAGGGCGCGGCAGATGGCCGCAGGCAGCGCTTCGATCTGATCCGCATAAATGAACATTTCCTGAGCCTGTTTTGTTTCTGGCGGGGTTTCTACAGTGCAGCTCGTGCCAGACCGGGTGGCCTGGCAAGACTTTGACCGTGGAAGAATTGACCATGAGCACAGCAACAATCGGACAGGCTTATAACTACAAGGTCGTCCGCCAATTCGTCATCGCGACGGTTTTCTGGGGTGTCGTGGGCATGGCGATGGGGGTATGGATCGCCTCGCAACTGGTATGGCCGGACATGAATCTGGACCTGCCGTGGACCACCTTCGGCCGCTTGCGACCGTTACACACCAGCCTGGTGATTTTCGGCTTCGCCGGCAGCGCGCAATTCGCCGCCAGCTACTACGCGGTGCAGCGTACCTGCCAGGTACGACTGTACTCGGACAAACTCGCCGCCTTCACCTTCTGGGGCTGGCAATCGGTGATCGTGATCATGCTGGTCACCCTGCCGATGGGCTACACCACCACCAAGGAATACGCCGAGATCGAATTCTCTGGCGCGGTGTGGATGGCGGTGGTCTGGGTCGCGTATGCCGTGGTGTTCTTCACCACCGTGGTGCAGCGCAAGACCAAGCACATCTACGTCGGCAACTGGTTTTTCGGCGCGTTCATCCTGGTGATCGCCATGCTGCACGTGGTCAATCACCTGTCGATTCCGGTGGACTGGTTCAAGTCCTATCCGGTGTATTCCGGCGCCACCGATGCCATGGTGCAGTGGTGGTACGGGCACAACGCGGTGGGGTTCTTCCTGACTACCGGCTTCCTCGGGATGATGTATTACTTTGTGCCCAAGCAAGTGAATCGGCCGGTGTATTCGTACCGGTTGTCGATCGTGCACTTCTGGGCGCTGATCACCCTGTACATCTGGGCCGGCCCCCACCACTTGCACTACACCGCGCTGCCGGACTGGGCGCAGTCGTTGGGCATGGCGATGTCGCTGATCCTGCTGGCGCCGAGCTGGGGCGGGATGATCAACGGGATGATGACCCTGTCCGGCGCCTGGCATCAGTTGCGCACCGACCCGATCCTGCGCTTCCTCGTGCTGTCGCTGGCGTTCTACGGCATGTCGACCTTCGAAGGCCCGATGATGGCGATCAAGACCGTCAACGCCCTCTCCCACTACACCGACTGGACCATCGGCCACGTACACGCCGGTGCCCTCGGCTGGGTGGCGATGATCACCTTCGGCGCGACTTACCACATGGTGCCCAAGGTCTTCGGGCGCGAGCGGATGCACAGCACGCCGTTGATCAACCTGCACTTCTGGCTGGCGACCATCGGCACCGTGTTGTACATCGCTTCGATGTGGGTCAACGGGATAACACAGGGCCTGATGTGGCGGGCGATCAACGAAGACGGCACGCTGACCTACTCGTTCGTCGAGGCGCTGCAGGCCAGTCATCCGGGATTCGTCGTACGGTTTGCCGGCGGGGTGTTCTTCCTGACGGGCATGTTGCTGATGGCCTACAACGTATGGCGCACGGTGCGGGTGGCGGACGTTGCGATTGCCCACCGTGAAGCGCAGATCGCCTGATCAAGGGAGCCGGTCATGTTCGATATCGTTTTGAATGTGTTGGGCGTGCTGTTTTTGTGGTTGTCGGTGGAGTATTGCTTGCGCCATGAAACGGCTGAAAGTCTGGATGATGCGAGCCTGACGCCGTTTGCGGATGATCCGGAGGTGGCTCGGCGGGTTGAGCTGGCCATCGGTAAAACCGTGAAAGCGGTGGCGCCGGAGGTGGCGAAGCCGGGGTGGGTCAATCTCGAGATGTAAAGTGCTTCAGCCTTGAGGCGTTCCTACGCTGTGTGGGAACGCCTCAGGACCCCGGTGTGTTGGACAACGTTTCAGCAGAAAAAAGACGAACGGCAGGTCTTTTCACGCTTCACCTGTCAGATCTGACAGTAGGCAGGCACGGATGGGCGGTGTTTGATGACGGTACCCGTTGCAACGCATGCAACCACCGTCACGGAAACCGGAGTGCAGAAGATGAACAGTCCGTTTGTGGTGTATCCCGCCAAAGTTGTCGGGGGGATTCTGAATCCCGTTTACTACCCCAACCCCAACGTGAAGCCTCACTACGGCGTACCGCTTGCACTCTTCACCTTGCCCGGCGACCTGCTGCGTCTTGAGATTGTCCCCTGGGACGCGCAAGCGACAAACGATTCTGCATATTTGATCGTCAACAACGGCTCCCCCCAATTCATGAAAACCATTCAACCGGGGGACGTAGGCAGGCCTTTCGACTATTCCGTGCCTAAAGCTTTTTTGACTGATGGCATCAACACGCTGGTAGTGCGAGTCATAAACACTGTCCAGCCCGGAGGAACGGATTCAATTGACCTTCTGGTCCTCGTCCACACACCTCGCCCGGGAGGAGAGGTCGCAGGTTCCGGGGACAATCCGAACCTGATCCTGTCCATGTCCCACACAAACGTGGGCCCCACAGAGGCTGCAAACGGAGTCGACGCCAAACTCACCTACCCCTACATGCGAGAAGGCGACGACATCAACCTTGATCTGGACGGTCGAACCTATCCGCATAAAGTGAGTGCAACAGAGGCGCAATTGGGTCGAGTCGTGATAAAGCTCTTCGCCAAGGATTTCTGGCAGGACAATCAACGGTTCGCCATTCGTTTCCGAGTGACCGACAGTCTCGGCAACACCTCGGGCCCGCTGGCCATCTGGTCAGCACCCATCTACATTGATGTGCATGTGAAACAGCCTCCCCTGAACCTGACAAAGCCCGATGTACTGGAAGCCAGGTTATCTAACGGTAATGTCCTGGATTTCAACAATGACTTTTACACCGCGACACACGCTACGGTGAGGGTGAAGTACACGGGCTCTGATCCAGCACAAAGAGTCTACGTTGAATGCATGGGACGCGCAGAAACCTATACTACTCAACCCCAGCCAGGTCCTGCCGCCGGGCAGGAATTGCTTGTTTTGATTCCTCGCCGAGTGATTATCGACTCGATCGGCCACAAGATTCAGTTCAGGTACTACGTCAGGCTACCGAACACAACGCAGGATCTCCCGTCGTTTGATCGGGATGTCAACATCCTCCCACAGCGGCACATATGCGGCGTACCCACGATCAACGCTGCCAGAAACAACCTCAGGCTTTACGCCCCAAATCCCCTCGAAGCGCAATATACGGCACGCATCTCGTGCACCATCGATGGTCAGTCACGTCTCGACAGCATCGAGCTCCCTTACCCTTACCCCTCAGCCCCATACATGGACTTCCCGATTCCGCAAAGCTGGATAAGCAGCAACCCAGGCAAGACAGCCTATTTCAACTACTCCATCAGGCGTACGGGTAGCACGGACCCCATCATTTTTTCGCCGTATTTGAAGGTATTCCTCTAAGAAGGCTCATCTTCAATAACAACGCCAAGAACCCGCTGGCCCGTTAAACGGGCCGAGGATCCAGTCATGCGCAAAATAATCTGCACACTGCCCCTGGCGCTGCTCGTCGGTTGCGCGCAAGTGGCAACTCAGCCAGTCGAGGTTCACACATCCCCCCGCTCCGCAGCGGACAGCTACATCCAGACGGTGGAGCGTTGTACGAGTTACGTCGCCAGCGCGCGGTGGATATACCGGAACTACGAGTGGGCGATTTCCATCAAGCCAACCGACTGCGCCCGACGAACACCTCCGGAAGGCACGGCCTATTTGTGGGATGAACTCACCCGTGATTATTCCAACAGCCGTTACTGGACGAACACCCACGGCCTGCGTCACCAATTGATTTGCCATCTGATGGTTGCGCGGGACAAACCGGAGTGGAACCTGGAGCCCTGGCGCCCGGATGTAGGGCTTACCCAAACCGTGGCAGCAGGCTGCAACCATGAGGAGCCATTGCCTGAAGTGGCCCCTTGAACAGCATAAGGAGATTCAAGGTGAGCAGCCTGAAAACAATCAGCGTGAAGCACATCGTTCAAGCGCTACTGATTGCAATAGTTCTCGGATGTACCCAGGTCGACACCCAGTCAACGCTCCCAAGGATTGCCAGCAACAACCCGCACGCTGCGATGACCGGCCCCCAAGTGGTCGAATTGTTGAACACGCTCTACAACCGCCAGTTTCCGAACTGCGACAAGAACAACAATCGACCTGCGTTTCTATGTTCCGGCATCATTTTTCGGGTCACGGACAAGAATCCCGGCGACACCCATCATGTCTGGAACCCCAGTCCGACGTCAGTCAGGAATGGAGGGGTTTCGTTTTCCTACCTCAGGGCCGACTCAAAATTCGGGCGACTGGCCTGGGGCAAAGGCAACGGTTTCATGCTGTACCCGATCTTCGGCGCCCCCTGGGACAAGGTCGATCTCGATGTGCTTTGCTCGTTTCCGATAGATGGCTGGACCTGGAACCGAACATCACCCTGCGGTCCTTACCCCTCGTTTCCTGCTACGAGTCAGCGCTGCCAGAGCGCCGGGGTTGCCACTGCCGAACAATGGAAAAAAGTATGGGACACCTCACCTGACAGTCACCACCTGCGGCAATGCGGGTTTGACGTTTCCGAACCCACCGGCAAACCGGCGGGAGTGCCCTTCTATCAATCGGTACGCGCAAGGGGAATGTTGAGCCAGATGCCTGCGCATTTCTCCGAACAGAATGAAATCGTGATCAAGACCTGGCCACAAAACCTGCAAGACACATTCCCGCTCATGGCGTTCTTCTTCATAGCTGGCGGTACCAATGCCGGACTTGCAGAGGCACAGGGCAATCAAAAGGACTTTTACGATTCCACGACCGCCAGAATCTGGGTGCCGGTGATCCGCTTGTTTCCGCCGTCGACGCCCGCAGGTGAGGCAACATTCCAGTACGTCGACTCCGATCAATTGGTCAAACCGTAGCTCTGCGGCGCAACCGCGCCATGCTCAGGGTATCGACCCATTGTCCGTCGCGTACGGCGTAATCGCGGAACAGACCCTCGGTCTCGAAGCCGAACTTGCGGTAAAGACCAATCGCCGCCTCGTTGTCGGCGTATACCGAAAGCTCGACGCGGTGCAGGTTCATCCAGTTGTCGGCGACATCCAGCGCCGCCGACAACAGCATCGAACCCACGCCCTTGCCCTGCCACGCCACCGCAACGGCCATGCCGACACTGCCGGCATGGCTGCGACGAATCCGCGAAAAAGCCTCCAGACCGAGATGCCCGATCACCGCGCCCTGATGCAGCGCCACCAGTTTCACCATGCGTTCGTTTTCCGGCATCAGTCGTTGACGCCAGATCTCGGCAGACTGAAACGGCATCTGCAACACCTGCCGGGTCACGGCCGGGTCGTTGTACAGCGCGGTGACGCCTTCGACGTGGGATTCGCTGAAGCGTTCGAGGTGAATGGCGGGGTTGTGCTCAGGCATGAACGATCCCTCCTGGATCAGTGCGTGGCCGGTCACTGTAAACCGCTTCTTCACGGATTCGCCATGCCTGTTTAATGCCGTTGACCGAAACTTCCGGCAAGCCACAACGCCTTGCGCCATTGCCTACGCATCCGCCAGAATCCGCCGGCTTGTGCGCCTTGAGGGCCGGCTCTATCGTTTCCGGGTCGCTGATGAATCAGTGATCGGGTCTCGCAGCCCGCGATCTCTAGACGCACAACACCCTCCAGTTTTATGGCGGCTGTACGTGGGAGACCCTCGGGTCTGCCGGTTCTAGAGTCCCGGTCTGCGACCCGCGTATAGCTGCCACCTCTTCGTATCGCAGCGAATCGTGGCGGCTCCATGACTCTGGAGGTTCAATCATGATCAAACCAACACCAAACCCACCCGAGACCGACCCGAGCTCGCCCTACGAAACCCTCGATTCAAAGAAATTCCACGAAGCCGCCGAACGCGCCCTCGACCACTACCTCAACCCGTTCCACCCCAGAAAGCCGCTGCTCAAACCCAATACCCGCTACCTCATCGCCCCCGGCATCCCAAGCGAAGAACTATTAGCCGACGCCTGCGAAACCCTGACCTCGGCCAAAACCATGGCCAGCGATTTCGCCGGGATGATCGATGCGCCGCAGCGGCATGTGCTGCTGGGCATCGGGCAACTGATCATGCTGGCGGAACTGGCGGTGAATCGGGTGCTGGATAATCTGGATGTGGCGGCTGAACCTCGGCCCTGAGTGCTGAATCCGAAACGGCCCCTTTACGGGGCCGTTTTTGCATCTGCAGTGTAAAAAAGGGGACTGTAAAAAAAGGGGACGGATTTATTAAATTAAGTCCGTCCTTTTTACGCGATTATTCAAACCACTCCTGTCGTTCATTGAACGTGCGTTGAATCAACTCCACCAATACCTGCACTTCCCCGACACTCTGCGAGTCACTGTTCACCGCCAACCACGCCTGCAACCTCATCGCCTCGTCAAACAACCCCGGCAACGCCACCAACCCGCGATCAAACCGGCTCATGTACATCGGCAACAAACCAATGCAAGCGCTGCACCGGATCATCTCCAGCATCAGTTCATAAGACTGCATCTGCACCACCCCGGCCAGACGTTGCTCGACCAGATTGTTCCATGGCCGGAAGCTGTCGATCTGCCGATCATGCTGCCATTGCACCAGCATGAAATCGGCAAGATCATCGGGACTTTCCGGGCGTGCAGTCACGCGGGAGTAGCGCTTGGCGATGTGAGGCTGGTATTCCAGTTGCGCGAGGCGTTGCGGTTCGCTGGTGGCGAAGGTCGGGCCGGGGTGCGGCGTTTCGCCGTGGGCGAGCCACAGGACGATGTCGGCGCTGACCGCGCGCAGGGCGAGTTCGCTGTCGAGGGCGATGATCTCGAGGCGTACGCTGGCGTTGCGGCGCAGCAGTGCGATGAGGTCGCGGCCGAGGATGTCGTGCAGGATCGATTCGGCGACGGCCAGCCTGATCAGGGGTTGCTCGATCACGGGCAGTTTGCGTTCGTGGGCCAGGGCCACCAGTTGCGCCTGCAATTGCTGGCCTTCGCGGGTCAGGGTCAAGGCGCTGCCCTGGAAGCTGAACAGCGCGCATTGCAGTTGCTGTTCAAGCTGCGCCAGTTGTTTGCGCAGCAGGGTCGAGCGCACGTTGAGGCTGCGGGCGGCCTGCATGAAGCAGCCGCAGCGGGCGCTGACCAGAAAGTATTGCGCGATTTCGCCCTCGATCTTCGCAACCTGCGCCAGCCAGGGTTCGGCCTTTTCCTGCGGCCAGCGAAAATCGGGGCTGCCCTGTCGTCCTGCGGGTTCGGTGAATGACATCGATGACTCCCTGTCGATCTTTGTTGTTTGCCTTTGCACACATCTCCTGTGGGAGCTGCGGTGAGTCCGAATTACAGTTTTTCCTCCAGCACCTTGTTGAGCTCGGCCCCATCGATGCTCAGCGTCGCGGTGTTGAGCATGCCGTCCAGATACGCCTGGGCGATCTGTTCCTGACGTTGTGCCCGCAAGGCCTGAGTCAGTTGGTCACGCAATTCGTCGAGGGTCGCGGTACGGGCCGGTTGTTGCTCGGTGAGTTTGATCACGTGGAAGCCAGCGCTGCTTTGAACGGGATCGGACACCGCGCCGACCTTGAGTCGCGCCACGGCGCCACGCACTTCCGGCACCAGTTGCTGCAACGGTTGCAGGCCGGTGTCACCACCGCGCTCGGCAGTGAGCCGATCCTGAGAAAACTCCTTGGCCATCGCTGCAAAGTCCGTCGGAGATGCTTGCGCCTTCTTGCTCAAGTCCGCCGCCTGCTTGCGCACGGTCTCAAGGTTCTGCGGCTCGTTCACCCCAAGGAAAATCTGGCTGACCCGATACAGCGTCGGCGTCTGCCAGTTGGCCTTGCCCGCGTCATAGGCCTGCTGCAATTCGACGGCGCTCGGATAATCCGCCGGCACTTTGCTCACCGACTGCAAATAGTCGCGGAACACGATCTGCTCAGTGGCGGCGCGGGTCTGCCGAACCACGTCCGGACGCTGCGCCCAGCCCTGGGCGTCGGCCTGTTCCAGCACGGCTTTTTCGGCCAGGCGTGAACGTATCCAGCGCTCCAGCGCCTCACGATTGCCGCGCAGTTGCTCGCGGGTCTGCGGTGGAACAGCCGCCAGCAGCGCCTGCAATTCCTCCGGTGTGACTTGCTGATTGCCCAACCGCGCCACCGCCGGCCCGGCACTGGCACCCACGACCGGCGCCGGTTGCTGGGCGGCGACCGGGTCATTGCCCGGCCGCACCACCAGCGCCACGGCCACCACCAACAGCGCCACCGCAGCGGCGCTGATCACCATGGCAGGTTTCGTCACAGCGCGACTTCCTCTTGCTCAACCTTTGGAGCCTGGGCGGCGGCGTTCTGGGTGAAGTCACGCAGGTACACGATGAATTCCTGCAGCAGGCGATCCCACAGTTCCAGATTGCCGCGCAGGTAATCGCTGCTGACGCCAGCGGCCACCACCACGTCCATTTCCATCACCAGAAACTCGCCCTGCAACGACAACCGGGCAAAGCGACGGGTCGCGTTCCACTGCTCGGCCACACCCGACGGCAATTCACCCTGTACGCGCAGTGCGCAGCTGAAGGTGAAGTCGACGTAGCTGCCCTGCTCTACCACCGCCGGGTTGCCGAAACGCACCGCGTAACCGATGCCCTGACTGGCGCTCAGCAGTTGAACGATGCCGTTCTGTTCGGTCTGGTTGACGCGGTAACCGGCGGCTTGCAGCACTTCGGTCAGGGATTGTGGAGATACGTGGGAGATCAATTGAGTCATTACTTCTTCCTTGTCTATGAGTCTTTTAATCAGTGCGCGATCGCGGCTTGCGGCGCATCGAATTGTGTCTTGTACAGGTCATCGCCGAAGCCCTGAGCCAGTTCATCGAACTTGACCCGGGCGCTGCCGGCGAAGGGCTGGCGGATCTTCATCACCTCGGCCACATCGATGTTTTCGTAGGCGGTAAGGATCTGCTTGGCCACGCCGTACATTTGTTGATTCTTGACCGAACATTGCTGCACTTGTGTGTCACGTTCGGCCAATTGCGCTTGAAGCTTAGACCGTTCTGCCTCTTTGGCACGGGCCATGACCAACAGCTCGTCATAGGCCTTCTTGAACTTGCCGGTCTGCTCGTTGCTGGCCGCCACCTGCGCCTGGGCCTGGCTGTGCAGGCTCTGTTGCTGCCCGGCCAGTTGCTCGGCGAGGCCTTTGGCTTTGGCCAGTTCGGCAGTCAATTGCTTGATTTGCGCCTGCGCTGCCTTGGCTTCGTTCTGCGCCGCCAGTTGCGCGGCGCTGGCCTGGGCTTGCTGACTTTGCAGGGTTTGCAGCTGCTGGGTGGTGCTGCGCAACTGGGTGCGCAGACGTTCCTCCATGCCTTCGGCGCTGGCCCCGCTGGCAACAATCAAACCCAGACCCAACAACAAGATTCGCGTGTGCATTTGCCTCTCCCGGCGCCTTAGAAGCGCGTGTTGATCTCGAGCTGCAAGACGTCGATGTCGAACGGCGCGCCATACACCGCCTCGGTGCTCATCCAGCGACCGGTGGCGTAGACGTTCTTCGCCAGACCGTAGTTGCCCCCGAGGATGTAACCCTTGGCGTTGGTGCCGCCGAGGTGGAACGACGAGTCGTTGAAGCCGTCCGGCAAGGCATCCGGCTGGATGTACTTGTAGCCGGCGAACAGGTTCCAGTCGCCCTGCTTCTTCAGGTCCAGCGCGTTGCCGAGGGTGAACTGCACCATCCACGCATTGGCGCCGCTTTCGATGTTGCCGCTGCTGTCGAGGTTGTTGACCAGTTGCCCGGCCGAACGCTTGCGCATGTCGCCTTCGTCGTAGCCGAGGTTGTGGATGTAGTTGCCCTGGCTGCGCAGTTTGAAGTCCGCAGGCAGGTCGGCGTCCCAGACCAGGTTCAGGTCCAGCAGGTTGAACTCCGACGCCAGGCCAACAAATTGCGGCTGCGGCGTGGTGGTCGGGTTGAGCGGGTTCGGCGTGATGTCGCGCAGCAGAAACACGCTGTTGCCCTTCTGCATGAACGCCGCGCGGGTGCCGTCGCTGTCGCAGCCCGGCGCGCCGGCCCACGGCTCGCAAGGGCTGGAGCGCTGGCCCTGAATGTCTTCGAAGCGGTAGTAGGCCAACGCACCTTTCAAGCGGTTGTTGCTGTTGATCGCCCACTTGGCGCCGACCTGCGCGCCGTACAGCCATTTGTTGTCGCTTTCTTCCTTGTCGAAGCCGTTGCTGGTGGTGGTGTCGCTGGTGTAATCCACCGGGAACGCGCCGACGGTGCCGAACACGCCCCAGTCGCGGTTCAGTTTGTGGTCGAAAATTGCCGCCACACCGTCGAAATTCAGGTCGTTGGAATACAGCATGTCGGTGGACATGAACGGGTTGCCGAAGCGGCCACCGGTCAGGGTCAGTTCATCCGACGGCTTCCAGGTCAGGTAGCCCTGATCGAGCCAGATGTCCTTTTTGGCAAAACCGCCGCCGAGGTTCTGGGTGGTCGACACCGGGTTGTTGTCCGAGCCGGTGCCGATGCGGATGCCGGCGGTCCATTCCGGCGAAATTTCCGCCTTCATGCCCAGCCGCGCGCGCAGGCGGAACAGGTTGGTGCGGTCTTCACGGGTGTTGAGCAACGGCGGCAACGCGGTGCTGCTGTTGGGGTTCACGTCGTACGGGCCGTTGTTGTTGAGTCGGGCGAAGTCGACGATTTCGTTGCTGTTGCTGCCCGAGTAGTAGCGCGATTCGTCACGCAGGCGAATATCGCCGTCGAAGCTGATGCGCGACGCCCAGTCCGGAAAGGTGTTGGGCGCGGCCCAGTTTTCCTGCTTGGCGGTGGCCATGACTTCAGCCTTGACCTGATCACGGATCTGGTCGCGCACCGCGGCCGGCACGTATTGCACCCGCACATCGCCCGGTGCGGCGACCGGCCCGGCCGCCACGGCGGTAGACGCCGCAGCCTGCTTGGCCTGGGCCGCTTCGTTCTGGGCCTGGGCGATCAAAGCGTCGGCCTTGTCCTGTTTCAGAATGCCCTGCTCGACCAGCAAGCGGATCAGATTGATCGTGGCGTTCTCCGAGGGCGCAGGCGCTGCCGCGGCCTGACCGACCAGGGTCGCGATGACCATGCCGACCGCCAGGGACAATCGATTCACGTTGGAAATCATCTGCACACAACTCCTTTTCATACAACTTTATGAATTCGGTTAACCCGGACGCCGCCCTTGCAGGGACATGCGCACAGGCAAGGTGATGGAGGCCGGTGGCCGTTCGCTCAGATGGGGCGCGTTACGCAACGCGGCCAGCACCTGCGTGTCGATCTCGGGGTTGCCGCTGGACTTGACCAGTTCGACCCGGGTGATCTCGCCGACTCCGCTCAGCCAGACATCGGCCTGCAGCGAGAACGCGAGGTTGCGCAGGTCCGGGTTCTCGCGCAGCAGCTTCTGGAAGGTGAACGCGAGGAACTGGCTGTAAGTACCGTTGCCCACACGCCCACCACCGGCGCCGGCCATGCCGCCGCCCTTGCCCGCGCCGATGTTGAAGGCGTCGTTGCCGCTCTGGGCGTCGCCGTCCATTTGCATCGGGTTGGCCAGGTCGTCCGCCGGCGATGGCGGCGCTTCTTCCTCGGGTTTCACTTCCTGTGGCTCGGGTGTCGGCTCCGGCTCGACGACTTTTTCTTCCACCGGGGTTTCCGGCTCCGGCGGTTTTTCCGGCGGCGGAGGTGGCGGTGGCGGCAACGGAATGATCGTCGGCACCTTCGGTGCTTCCCGGCGGATGCCGCTCATGTCGTTGGCCCACTGCCACAGGAACCACGCGGCGAGTGCGCCGAGGATCAGCCCGGCGCCCCACTTCACGTAGCGCACTGGCGACTTCTTCACCGGCAGCGGTTCGATTGGCATCTGTGCAGTCATGACTCAGCCCTGCGTCGGTTTGCCGGTGACGAGACCGACCTGGGACAGTTCGAGCCGGCGCAACAGATCCAGCACTTCGATGACCTTCTGGTACTGCACCGTGGCGTCGCCGCGCACGATCACCGGGAAGTCCGGGTTCTGCGCCTTCTCGATGCGCAGGCGCTCTTCCAGCTCCGGCAGGGTCACCGGGTAGGCGTCGAGGAACACCTGGCCGCCGTCGTTGACCGAAATCGCCTTGGTCTTGGCCTCGGACAGCGACACCGCGGCGCTGGCCTTGGGCAGGTTGATCTGGATCCCGGAGACCTGTGCGGTGGCGGTGAGGATGAACATCACCAGCACCACCATCAGCACGTCCACCAGTGGCGTGATGTTGATGCTGTCTACCGCTGCATCTTCATCATCGTCGTGGGAGGCATTTACGGACGCCATGTCAGTGCTCCTCAGGCCGGTACGGAGTGGTTGGCGTGATGACCGCGCTGATGCGCCGCTTCACTGGACTGACCTTCGCCGTGCATCTCCGCCAGACGGGTGATGAACTCGTCGACGAACACGCGCATGTCGGCGCTGACTTCCTTGTTGCGGGTGATCAGACGGTTGTAGCCAAACAGCGCCGGGATTGCGACGAACAGGCCCATGGCCGTGGCGAGCAACGCGGCCGCCATACCCGGCGCAATGGCGTTGATGTTGACGTCACCGGCCATGGCGGTGCCGAGGAACACCACCATGATCCCCAGCACGGTGCCGAGCAGGCCGATGTACGGGCCGCCGGCGATGGCGTTGGACAGGGTCGAGAGTTTCGAGCTCAGTTGCTGGTTTTCCCGGGTGCGCACGCCGTCCATGGAGCAGCGGATGGCTTCGATGGTCGCGGCGGAGACGGACGAGGTATCGGCGCCCTGCTCGCGGCGGGTGCGGATCTCTTTCACCGCCACCTGGTACAGGCGCCACAGCGGCGAGTGCTGCAGGCGCTGGGCGAGTTGCGTGTCGTCGGCGAACATTTCCAGGCGCGTGCCGACCTTGGCGAACTGCACGCGGAAGTCTTCGTTGGCAGCGGTGACACGGCTCAGGGTGCGGTTCTTGCGCAGCATGATGATCCACGACTGGAACATCATCAGCACCAGCACCGCGATGATCACCCAGGCGTCCACCGGTACCGCGTTGAGCAGGAAGCCGAGGCTGCCGAAACCGAAACCGGACTGTTCTTCATCGACGCCATAGGAGACCAGTTTCGACTCGGCACCCTGGGAGGTAGCGTCGGCCAGCAGCAGCGGTGCCGGACGGGCGACTTTCGACAGGCGCAGTTCGTCGATGGCGCCCACGAACGGCTGGAAAGGACCTTCGTGCAGGTCGGCGCCGATGGCCATGACCGAGTTGAACGCCGGCATCGCTTGAGCCAGCGTCGCACCTTCGCGACCGTTGATGTACAGCGTCACTTTCGAACCTTCCGCGGTCAGTGCGACGTGTTGCCATTGACCCGGATTCAGCGGTTGCGTGGCCACGGCGCGCTGGCCGTCGATCTCCACGAACGGTACGCCCTGATTCACACCGACCAGCAGGCTGTTGGTGCCTTCGCGGCGGGCCAGGATCAGTTGCTCGCCATTGGCCTGATCCAGTCGCAGCCAGGCACTGAAGGTGAAGGCGCTGCCAGCGTTGTGCTGCAACGACGGACTGGCCGGCAGCAGCAACGGCTGGCCGCTGAACTGCAGGGCCCGCCCTACCACGCCGTCAATCGCGGCGCCGGTCGCGCTCTGCGCGGTGTTGCCGTAGGCGGTGGTGTCTTTGGCCGGGGTGCCGGTGGCGCCATCGAAGTGATAGAGCGCGGTGTAATTCGGATCGAATGTGAGCTGACCGTTACTGGTGGCCGGGGCTTTCTGGTTGCCGTAATACATCCAGATGTCCTGGCGCTGACCGCCCTCGACATTCGGCACATCGACCCAGATCAGCGCCATGCCCATCAACGCGTCGAAGCTTTCGATCTGGTGGTTGAGCACGGTCTTGTCGTCGGCTGCGACGAAGCGCAGGTCCGAGCCGTCCTCTTTCACGCCATCAAAGGTGAAGTTGCCGGTGTGCAGGCGCACCAGCAGCGCAGTGCGACCCAAGGCCTGATTGATTCCGGCACCTTGTGGCGTGGTGTCGACGGCGATCTGTTTGCGGTAATGCCAGTCGTCCTGCCACCAGGCCTGAGCCGTGGCCGGGAGCACGAAGCCCAGGCAGATCAACAACGAAAGGAATAGGCGCTGCATGGAAAGTGCTCCTTGTTAGAAAGTGGCCTGTAGGTTGAAGTGCAGGCGCGATTCCTGTTTCGAGGTGTTCGGCCCTTCGAGTAGCGGATAGCCCCAGTCGACGCTGCCGGACAGCCATTTGCTCAGGCTGGCGCGGGTGCCGAGGCCGACACTGGCCAGGGCGTAACTGGCGTCCTGGTCCGGCAGTTCGTCGCGCAGGTAGAGTTGCGCGCCTTCGGCGAAGGCGTAGAAGCGCCAGTCCTGCATCCAGGTGCCGGCGTACTTGGCCAGGGACGGTGTGCGGACTTCCTGGCTGAGCAGCACACCGTCATCGCCGGTGCGCTCGGCGGCCAGATAGCCGCGTACCGAGGTCGCGCCGCCGGCAGAGAATTGTTCGTTGGAAACCAGTGGCCCCGACGCCAGCTGGAATGCGGCTTTGCTCGCGCTCTGCCAGTCGTTGTCGAAGGTCCAGGTGAAACTGGTATCGCCCTTGAGCACGGCAAAACTCGGCTTGGCGCGGTAGCGCTTGTAGTCGAACTCTTCGTCGGAGCTGCCGTAGCCGAAAATGCTGCGAGTGGCCGCGACCAGGCTGAGGCCGAGGCCGAGCTGGCTTTTTTCGGTGTAGCGATAGCCGTTGTAGGCGAAGGTGAACGGCGCGTATTTCAGCGGCACCTTGTCGCTCTCACCGGACAGGGTCAGGCGTTCGTCGAAGTCCTTGAAGTCGATGCCGGCCGACAGCGAGTTCGACCAACTGCCGCTGGACGGGATGGTGTAGATCGCCGACACGCCGTAGGAATGGCCCTTGCCGAGCACATTGCTGCCGCCGATGGTGGCGACGTTACTGTCGGACTGGTAACCGGAGAACTGCACGCTCCAGCGGTCGGTCAGCGGCGCGGTGTAGGAGCCGGACCAGACCTTGGCGTTGTCGGTGTCCTGCGGTGCGGTGAAGTAGGTCAGGTTAATGCTGTGGCCGAGCTGCCAGAGGTTGTTGTAACCGAGGCTGGTTACGGCGCGCAGCTTTTCGGTGTCGGCGCTGTAGTCGTTGTTCAGACCCACGCTGGCGGTCCACGGGTTCTGGTCTTCGACTTGCAGATCGACGTCCATGGTGCCGGGGCGCTGACCTTCGCGCACCAGCGGCATCACCTGCCGGCCCGGGGTCTTGTTGAGTTGCGCCAGTTCGCCCTGGACCTTGGCGAAGTCCGGCACTTCGCCTTCCTTCAGCGCCGGGACGTTGTCACGGATGTCCAGTGGCGAATAGTGTTTGGCGCCGACCACCCGCACCCGGCCGACCTTGGTCTCGCTGACTTGCAGGTAGACGATGCCGTCGGCCACCGCCTGCTCCGGCAGTTCGACGAACACCGATTGATAGCCGCGTTCCTGATAGACCTTCTGCAAGGCGTCCCGCGCGCCTTCGATGTCGCTCAGGGCTTTTTGCGGGCCGAGGAACGGGTACACCGCTTCTTCGATGGCCCGGGCATCGAGCACGGTGTTGCCGCGCACGAAGTATTCGTTGACGTCCACTAGACGCTGCGCACCTGCGTTTGCGGCCTCCTCGGCGAACGCCGGCTGCACGCCGGCCGTCACCAGCAGCCAGCCCCACAGCGCCAGCCGTGACGTGAAAATCTGCTCCACACTACCCCCTGAAATTCGCGATGACCTGTTGGCGTCTCGGCGCCCTGTGTATTGCGTCGGTTGCTGGCCGCCGTCAGTTGCTGACGTGCGGGGCGCAGGCGTGCTTGCCGAGCCAGGTGTGCAGCAGCGCGAAGTTCAAGGAGAACTCGGGCATTTGCAGCAAGGCACCGCAGAACACTTCGCCAATGATTTTCTGAATGAGCAGCACCGCACGGGGCTCGTTGAGCAGCGTGGCGATGTCGCGACTGAGGACGTTGTAGCTCCAGACTTTCTGGTTCAGGCCCAGACCGACGAACCAGCGGAACAGCAGGTTGTAATTGAGTTGCTCGAACAACTGCTGCTCGCTCGGCACCGAATACAACAGTTGCAGGAGCAGGATATGCATGACTGTTTGCGCCGGGATCAGCATGCCGGGCTGGGCGTTGAGTTCGTGCAGGAGATCGGCGTGGGCGTCAAACAGGTCGTCGATCTGCGGGCGCAACAGCACCAGCGAATGACCCGGCGGAATGTAGCTGGAAACCTCTTTCAAGGCGCCCTGCCAGTCATCCTGCGACACGATCCAGACCCACGGCGCGCCGTAGCGATACACCGAAACCGGCTTCTTGCGCGCGGCTTCGACGATCTTCGACAGGCGTTGATCGAGTTCCTGCATGCCCACTTTCGAGTAGCGTTCCATAGTCCCCATTGCCTCACTCCCGGCGTCCCGCCTCGGCTTGTGAAAAGCGCCCAAAGGGCCCCTCAAGCGCGTTACATAGGCATGACCGGACTGGCGATGTGCTACCGAACTTTTGTCATAAAAGCTTCATTACAGAATTTGATCGGGAAACGGCGGGCATAAAAAAACCTGTGGGAACTGGCTGGTTCCCACAGGTTTTCGTCGTGATTTAACGTCAGGAATAAACCGGCCAGGTATCGACGATCTTGCCACCACGCACCGCCAGCAAGTCACCGAATTGCAGAAGGACGGCTTCGGTCTGCGTCGGCCGCAGGAACACCTGATCTTCCACCGTCAGCCCCACGGCATTCGAACCATTGACCATCTCCTGATTCGAGCTGCGCCCGTAAACACCATTGCTCTGAAGTCCCGGCGGCGACTCGAATTCGGACATCCAGTTGCCGCCATAGATAAAGAAAGTCTGGCGCTGGTTGGCGTCCCACCACGAAAACAGTTTCGACTTGTCATCCAGTGCCGGGATGTTCACCGCGCCGGTGCTTTTCAATACCGGCGTGGCGATGTACGTGGCAGGTACATGCTCCACCAGTGACGGCAGATCGTAGTGCGTCGGCTTGAGCATCGCCGTGCCCACCGAGACTTCGCTGCTCAGGCTTTCGTTTTCGTGCATGCGATAACTTGGGCTTCCGGCAGTGTTCAGGCACAAGCCGTCATGCCACAGCGCCGGATATTGCTGCCGGGTGAAGTCGACGCAGCGCTGATAAATCACCATCACTTTGGCGAACAATTCCTCGGGTGAACCGAGAATCCCCGGCACGCCCATGCCCACGAACGGGTCGTAACCCATGAAGCCGGCGAATTCCAGGTGCTGCGGGTTGGCGGCGATCAGCGCGAGCATCTGCCCGAGCACGCTCACGTCACTGACGCCGCCCCGGTGCAGTCCGACGTCCAGTTCGATGTTGATCCGCATCCGGGTGCCCAGCCCTTGGGCCAGCGCGAGGTATTGCTGCAGACGTTCGGGGTTGTCGATCAGCCATTGCAGTTGCTTCGCCGGGTCGAACGGGCCTTTGTGGGTCTGGTAGAACAGCTCGGCAGAACGGACCGGCAACGGCTTGCCGAGCAGGATGTCGGACTGCGGATAGACCAGCGCATCGTGATTGAGAAACGGCTGATGAAACGACATCAACCGTTGCGTCCCGGCCCGTTGGCCGATGTAACTGAGCAGCCCCGGCGACGGCAGCGATTTCTCCACCAGTCGCAGGTGCTTGCCGCTGCGTTTCACTGAACCCATCACCACGTCGATGTTGTGGTCGAGGCGATCCAGATCGATCAACAACACCGGGCGCATCGGACCTTTGGTCTTGAGCTCGTTGTTCAGCGCCCGGAAATACTCGCTGTAAGGCCCGCCGCGATCCCCCGGCCGCAGCCACGCCCCTACGCCCACGAGCAAGGCGCCGACGCCCAAAGTTCCGAGCACGAAATTACGTCGATTGACCGCCATCAGCTCACCCCCAGAATCGACGACAGATGCCCGTTGAGAAACTTGCCGCTCGGGTCCAGCGCCTGGCGTACCTGAATGAATTCCTGCCAGCGCGGGTACAACGTCTGCAACGTGCGCGCGTTGAGCGTGTGCAATTTTCCCCAGTGCGGGCGGCCGTTGTACTTCCAGAAGATCGGTTCGACGGCGGCGAAGAAGTTGTGATGGTCCATCTGGTAATGCTGGTGGACCGAGATCGAACAGCTGTCGCGACCTTCGAACATGCTCAAAGGAATGTCGTCGGCCTTGACGTACCGGTACTCGATGGGAAACCAGGTGCGCAGGTCCTTGTCGCGGATCAGCTTGAGAATCTCGCGCAGGCACGCCGGACCATGTTCGGCCGGCACCGAGTATTCCATCTCATTGAAGCGCACGGTGCGCACGTTGGCGTAAATGTCGAACGAGTCGCCCACCCGATCCTCGAAACTCGCCAGATGCCGCAGGCTGTTGAGCAGCGAACTGCGCAGACCCGGGAAGTCGCTGCCGTACTTGTCGATCTTCTCGATCAGGGTCACGAACTCGTTGCCGCCCTCCTCTTCGGGCGGGATCGGCGGCGTGGGCGGGTCGGTGGTTTCGTTGAGGGCGATGGACAAGGCGTAGTCGGAATGGGTGACGACGAGCATTTCCCAGTGCTGGTTTTCCGACGTGTTCTTGTCGATGTCTTCCAGCAACTCTTCGGTCTTGGCGATCCACTGGCGTTCGCGCAGGCGGTAGGCCGGGCGGTTTTGCAGGCGGATTTTGGTGGCCACACCCAATGCGCCGAGGGACACCCGGGCGGCGTTGAACACTTCGGGATGACGCTGGCTGTCGCAGTCCAGCACCTCGCCGCTGGCGGTTACCAGTTGCATGCCGCAGACGTGGGCGGAATAGGACTGGAAGGTTTTGCCGGTGCCGTGGGTGGATGTGGAAATCGCCCCGGCGAGGGTCTGGTAGTCGATGTCGGCCATGTTTTGCAGGGCCTGGCCGACGTCCTTGAGCGGCGTGCCCATGCGCGACATCGGCGTGCCGGCGGCGAATTCGGCTTGCAGGGTTTTCGGGTCGTGATCGAGCAGGCCGTTGAAGTAGCTCAGCGACAGCAACGTGCCGTCGGTGGGCACCAAGGCGCTGAAGGAATGTGCCGAGCCGACCGGACGAATCTTGCCCGGTGCCTGCCGGATCACCGCCGTCAGTTCATCCAGATTCTTCGGCGCCACCCGCGCCGCCGGCAGGCAGCTCTGGCCGCCCGACCAGTTGCGCCACGGGATCAACCGGGGTGCGCGCATCAATTGGCCCAAGGCCGGATTCGTCGCCAGCGCACTGAAAGCGCCGACGATGCTTGCCCGTTGCAACAGCTGACGTCGAGTCAGATCCATCGTCATGCGCGCACCCTTATTGTGGCAGCGGCTGATCGGCCATGAAGCCGATCAACTGGAGGAATTGTTCTTCCGAGCATTCGACGCACTGGCCCATCGGCGGCATGCCGTTGTAGCCGTTGATGGCGTGGTCGAGCAGCGTGTCGGCGCCCTGCTGGATGCGCGGCTCCCAGGCCTTGCGGTCACCGGTCAGCGGCGCATTCGCGGCAGGGTTGGCATGGCAGAGCTGGCAACTGTTGGCGTAGATCTGCGCCAGCGCCGGGTCTTTGGGAATGGCGTTGTTGGTGCTGGCCGGGGGTTTGGGGTCTTCGCCGCAGCCGGTCAGTGCAGCGACCAGCATCAGCAGCAACGTGATTCGGGATGCCCGCATAACGATCCTCGCGTGGGGTGCCACTTATTGTTGTGATCACACCTTAAGGCAGCGACGCCAGCACGTTGAGGGCATTGCGGGCCAGCGAAGGGGGCATCCGGGGACAGCCAGGACGCAGCTCGACATCGTCTAAACGACGGATATTATGCTGAGCCCTCTGCCCTGCGCCTTTGCGTGACATTCGCGTGACATTTGCGGGTTTAAATTGCAGCGCGTTCAGGCGTATAACCTGTACAGACTTTTCAATTGGCAAGCAGGGTAGCGACATGACCACAGCAAACATCCTTGGCAATCTGTTCCCTTCTGTCAGCGACATCCCGGAAAAATACCGCCTCGACGGTCAGGTCGAACAACGTGAATACCTGGTCGATGGCCAGTTGCGCCGCTGGGACGGCCCCCTCGCCACCGTGCTCAGCCCGGTCTATCTGCACGGTGAAAACGGCGATGAACAAGTGATCCTCGGCAGCACGCCGCTGCTGGACGCCGACACCGCCCTGACTGCCCTCGACGCCGCCGTCCGCGCCTACGACCGGGGCCAGGGCCTGTGGCCGACCATGCGTGTGGCCGAACGAATCCAGCATGTCGAAGCCTTCCTCGGACGCATGCGCCAGCAGCGCGAAGCCGTGGTGAAACTGCTGATGTGGGAAATCGGCAAGAATCTCAAGGACTCGGAAAAAGAGTTCGACCGCACCTGCGACTACATCGTCGACACCATCAACGCGCTGAAAGAACTCGACCGCCGCTCCAGCCGCTTCGAGCTGGAACAGGACACCCTCGGCCAGATCCGCCGCGTACCGCTTGGCGTGGCGCTGTGCATGGGGCCTTACAACTATCCGTTGAACGAAACGTTCACCACGCTGATTCCGGCGCTGATCATGGGCAACACCGTGGTGTTCAAACCGGCCAAGCTCGGGGTGCTGCTGATCCGGCCGCTGCTCGAAGCCTTCCGCGACAGCTTCCCGACCGGCGTGATCAACGTGATCTACGGCAGCGGCCGCGAGACCGTCAGCGCGCTGATGGCCAGCGGCAAGATCGACATCTTCGCGTTCATTGGCACCAACAAGGCCGCCAGCGACCTGAAGAAGCTGCACCCGAAACCGCACCGTTTGCGCGCCGCGCTGGGGCTGGATGCAAAGAACCCCGGCATCGTCCTGCCGGAAGTGGATCTGGACAACGCCGTCAGCGAAGCGGTCACCGGCTCCCTGTCGTTCAACGGCCAGCGCTGCACCGCATTGAAAATCCTGTTCGTGCATGAAGACGTGGTCGAAAGCTTCATCGAGAAATTCAACGCCAAACTGGCCAGCCTGAAACCGGGCATGCCGTGGGACAGCGGCGTGTCGCTGACGCCGCTGCCGGAGTCGGGCAAGGTCGATTACTTGCACGGCCTGGTCGCCGATGCGCAAAGCAAGGGCGCCCAGTTGGTCAACCCGAATGGCGGCGAGTCGCGGGAATCGTTCTTCTATCCGGCGGTGCTGTACCCGGTGACGCCGCAGATGCGCGTGTATCAGGAAGAGCAGTTCGGCCCGGTAGTGCCGATCGTGCCGTACCGTCACCTCGATACCGTGATCGACTACGTGCTGGAGTCGGACTTCGGCCAGCAACTGAGCATCTTTGGCACCAACCCGGTGGCGGTCGGCCGTTTGGTCGACACCTTCGCCAACCAGGTCGGGCGGATCAACCTCAACGCTCAGTGCCAGCGCGGCCCGGACACCTACCCGTTCAACGGGCGCAAGAACTCCGCCGAAGGCACGCTGTCGGTACACGATGCGCTGCGGGTGTTTTCGATCCGTACGCTGGTGGCGACCAAATTCCAGGAACCCAACAAGGATCTGATCAGCGAAATCATTCGCGGGCGCGATTCGAACTTCATTGCCACCGATTACATCTTCTGAGGAGGAATCACCGCTGAGCACTTTCAGCCCTCACCGCTGGCCGCCGCTGTTGCGGCGGATTCTGCGGCCGTTGCTGGACCCGTACCGTCGCTACCGGCATGCGCGGCTGATTCATGCGGTGCGGGTAGCACTGGGACTGCTGGCGACAATCCTGCTGACCACCGGCATCAGCCTGCCCCACGGCGAATGGGCGTCGGTGACCATGCTGGTGGTCATCGGCGGTTTGCAGCATCACGGCAACATCGGCAAGAAAGCCGCCGAGCGCGCTACCGGCACCTTGATCGGTGCCGGCGTCGGTCTGTTATTGGTGGCGCAACAGGCCTGGCTCGGCCTGCCGTGGCTGACGTATTTTGCAATGGCGGTGGTGTGCGGATTCTTCTCGTATCACGCCATCGGCAAGGGCGGCTACACCGCCCTGCTCTCGGCCATTACCGTTTTTATCGTCGCCGGACATGGCGACAACCCGATCACCGACGGGCTGTGGCGCGGGGTCGATATCCTGATCGGTATCGCCCTGGCCCTGGCCTTTTCCTTCGCCCTGCCGCTGTACGCGGTGTACTCATGGCGCTACAACCTGGCCGACGCGTTGCGCGACTGCGCAACCGTGTACGGGCGGATCATCAGCGGCGAGCCGGTTTCCGCCGATGAACATCTTAAACTGATGGGCCGCTTGAACACGGTGATGGTGCAACTGCGTTCGCTGATGCCGTCAGTGTCCAAGGAAGTGAAGGTCTCGATGACCGAACTAGACGCGATCCAGCGCAACCTGCGCATGTGCATCAGCACCCTGGAAATCCTCGGCAATACCCGGCCGGACACCAACGACCCTGAAGCCATGGCCCATCTGCAATCGGCCTTGAAGGCCGAGCATCGGCAGATCCGTGTGCAACTGATCGGCATGGCCCGGGCCCTGAAAACCGGTTCGACTCAGCGCCTCGGGCGCCCGGTGGAATTGCCGGACGCCAGCCTCGACGCACCGGTTTACAGCCCGCTGGACGGTTACCGTCTGCTGACCCGGCAACTGGCGTCCAACATCGGCGAAATGCGCCAGCGCCTGGCGAAGACCGCACCACGCTGGAACATCTGAGGATTACTGCGCCGCCAGGCGTCGCGACTTGAAGCCCCAGCCCTGTTGCATCCCGGCGGCGGCCAGCAGGATTGCCGCCACGCCAACCCATTGCAGGGTCTGCAGTTGATGGCCGAAGGCAAACCAGTCGACAAAAATCGCTGCAATCGGATAGATGAACGACAGTGCGCCGGTCAGTGCCGTCGGCAGTTTCTGGATCGCGCCGTAGAGCAACACGTACATCAGACCGGTGTGGACGATGCCCAGCGTCACCAGACTGGCCCAGGCACTCGGCGCCTGTGGCAGCGCGTTCAGGTGGGCGAACGGTGCCAGCAGCAACACACCAGTGCAGACCTGGATCAGTGCGATCAGGTGTGGCGGCGTGCCGGTCAGTCGCTTGATGATCAACGCGGCGATGGCGTACAGAAACGCCGCCCCCAGCGCCAGCGCGATGCCCATCAGGTAATCATTGCCACCCTCGCCCTGCCCGCCGTGGGCACTGACGATGGCCAGCATGCCCATAAACGAAATCGCCAGCCAGAACAGCTTTTGCAGGGTGATTTTCTCGCCCAGAAACAGCGCCGCCAATCCCACCAGCATGAACGGCTGCACGTTGTACACCGCCGTACCGATGGCAATCGAGGCCCGTGAATAGGAGGCGAACAACAGCACCCAGTTGCCGACGATCGCCACACCGCTGAGCACGGCCAGCAGGAACGTGGTGCTGGTCAGAATGCCCGGCCGCAAAAAGCCGAAGGCGGCGCAGATCAGCAGCAAGGTTCCGGCGCCGAATACGCAGCGCCAGAACACCACGTCCAGCACCGGTTGCCCGGACACCAGCACAAACCAGCCGATCGTCCCGGATATCAGCATGGCAGCGGTCATTTCAAATGAGCCGCGACGGATTGTTTTGTCCATCATCAATCTCCTTAATGTGTGGCAAAAGTATGCCAAGCGAGACCGGGGCTTCTCCAGCGCAAAAAGCAGGCTAAACTCGATTTCCGCCTTTTTTATCAAGGGTGGTTTGCGTCACTCGCCTAATGCGGGAGTTATTTGTATGACCGACGATATTGACCAGATCCTGATCGGGGCCTTGATGGAAGACTCCCGGCGTTCGCTCAAGGCCCTGGCGCAGATCAGCGGGCTGTCCTCGCCGAGTGTGGCCGAGCGCTTGCGCCGACTGGAAGAGCGCGGCGTGCTCAAGGGCTACACCCTGGAGATCGATCCGAAATGCTTCGGCTACCAGTTGCAGGCCATCGTTCGCGTGCGGCCATTGCCGGGACAGTTGCAGGAAGTGGAGCGGCAGATTATGTCGATTCCCGAGTTCACCGAGTGCGACAAGGTTACCGGCGAAGACTGCTTCATCGCCCGCCTGCATGTGCGGTCGATGGAGCAGCTGGATACCTTGCTCGACCGCCTCAATACCCTGGCCGAAACCAACACCGCGATCGTCAAGAAGACTCCGGTCAAACGACGATTGCCGCCGATGGCGTAAGCGGCGTAGATTGAGTTTTTTCCGGCGAAGGATTGGCGGCATGAAAATTCAGGCAATGATGCTGGCGGTGTTGATGCTGGCTGGGTGCGGGACGGTGCAGACCGTGGCGTTCAGTGACAAGCACTCCACTGAGCAGTTGAAAGCGAACAAATCCTACTGCGGCGCCGTGCCACGCATTTACAGCGGCGTGACTTACGACTTCTGCTTGCTGCACGCCGAAAAGCCGGATGATGTCGATGCGTTCAACTACAAGAACGCGACGCCGGGCCTGCTGGTCGATGCGGCCGTGTCGGGAGTGCTCGATACATTGCTGTTGCCCTACACGATCTATAAGCAACAGGCCGATGGCAGCATCGTGATCAATTGATCGCCTGCTCTCTTTTTCGCAGACAACAAAATGTATGGTCAGCCCATCTCCTGCAACCTCATGGGCTGTTTTCGGTAAAGCTGGCTTGCGCTAATGTATCCGGGCTCATTGTGAGCGTTGCGCCACAACGCTCGACCCTCGATGAGTAGCCGCTCCCGACTGTCCTGAAAAAACCCTCAGCTTCTGAAGCTGATTTTGTTGCCAGGTTCTCAGTCGGGCCGTTTGCCGTTTACTGTCATCAGTCAGTGACGTCGCAAAAGCCGGTGTTAAAGCTGTACGTTCAAGCGTTCGGATGTGGGTCGTACTGGCCGCCTTTCGCCAGTACCGCCCACACGATTCGTGCCAGTTTGTTCGCCAGCGCGCAGGCGACGATATTGGAGTGCCGACGCGTCAGCAGCTCTCGAACCCAAGGCCCCAACGCATCATCCCTACCGTCGATATGCTGCATGATGGCTCGTGCGCCCTGCACCAGCAGCCGGCGTATGTGCTTGTCGCCGCGTTTTGTGATCCCCAGCAGCACTGTCTTTCCGCCGGTTGAATGCTGTTTCGGTACCAACCCCAACGAAGCCGAGAAATCACGTGCGCTGCGATAGTTCGAGACATCCCCTATATCTGCCAGCAAGGCGCTGGCAGTGATCGGGCCGATGCCAGGGATGCTCTGCAAACGGCTTCCGGCGTCGTCCTCTTTCAACTGTTGCTTGAGGTCGGACTCGATGTCCTTGATCTCTTGGTCCAGTTGCTGAATCTGCCGGTAGAGACGCATCACCAAACCCTTGAGGCGCAACGGCACCGAGTGTTGCGGGTTGTCGAGCAACATCGGCACATGATGCAGCGCAGCGGTTCCAATAGGCAGGCTGATCCCGAACTCCAGCAGAAACCCATGAATCTGGTTGATCGCGACGGTGCGATGGCCAATCAGGGAATCTCGGACACGATGCAGCGCTGAAAGCGTTGTTGCTCTGCGGTTTTGATCGAGCAGAAGCGCATCGCGGGGCGGCTTGCCGCCTCGCAAATCGCTTCGGCATCAATGAAGTCGTTTTTGTTGCCTTTGACGAACGGTTTGACGTACTGCGGGGCGATCAGCTTCACCTCGTGGCCCAAAGTGCCGATCTGTCGAGCAAGCCAGTGAGCGCCGCCGCATGACTCCATCACCACCGTGCAGGCCGGTAGCTGGGCCAAGGTGCTGAGCAATTGGCCACGATTGGTTTTCTTGCGCATTACCTGATGACCTTTGGCATCCTGGCCATGCAGGTGGAAACTGTGTTTGCCAATGTCGATACCGAGAAGCGTCATCGTGTTCATGAGAGATCCTCCGCCGAAAACGAGAAAAGCCCTGCAAGCGTAAACCTGCAGGGCTTCTCGGTCAGGCTGACCATCTCAAAAACCCGCTCTCGCGGGTTTTTTGTTTATAGCGGTGTAGCGATCAGTCGTCGCGGCTCATGATGCCGAAGATCTGCAACAGGCTGATGAACAGGTTGTAGATCGATACATACAGGCTGATGGTCGCCATGATGTAGTTGCGCTCGCCGCCGTGGATGATGGCGCTGGTCTGGAACAGGATGCAGACCGACGAGAACAGCACGAAACCTGCGCTGATCGCCAGTTGCAGGCCGCTGATCTGGAAGAACATGCTCGCCAGCGTTGCACCCAGCAACACGAAGAAACCTGCGGTGATGAAGCCACCGAGGAAGCTCATGTCCTTGCGGGTGATCAGCACGTAGGCCGACAGGCCACCGAACACCAGTGCAGTCATCGCGAACGCGGAGCTGACCACTTCAGCGCCGCCCTGCATGCCCAGGTAACGGTTGAGGATCGGGCCGAGCAGGAAACCCATGAAACCGGTCAGGGCAAACGCCGACACCAGGCCCCAGGCCGAATCACGGAGTTTGTTGGTGAGGAAGAACAAGCCGTAGAAACCGATCAGCACCACGAAAATATTCGGGTAGCCGACGCGCATCTGCTGGGCCACGAAAGCCATCACACCGCTGAAAGCGAGGGTGAGCGCCAGCAAGCCGTATGTGTTGCGCAGGACGCGGCTAACCTCTAGCTGCTCAGCCTGCACGCTGTTGTGAACTGCGTAATCCTGTTCGCGCATGGCGACACTCCTGTTGGTTTGAAACGTTCAGTCGCAAAGATGATAACAGACGCTCTGTAACAAGCCATGCACAGAGTTTGACAGTGTGTTTCATTCAGGTATTATGGCGCCCGCAACGCAACGGAGGTGTGGCCGAGTGGTTTAAGGCAACGGTCTTGAAAACCGTCGACTGTAACAGGTCCATGAGTTCGAATCCCATCGCCTCCGCCATATTTGATACGACAAAGCCCTGATTATTCAGGGCTTTGTCGTTTCTGGCGTTCTGAAAATTCCGCGTCATTCAGGAAGCGTTCCATAACTATTCTGGACGTCCCCGGCCGCAGAGCTTCCTGCCATCACCCGCCACGGTGTTGCCCAGATCTTTGCGGCCTTCGTATCCGCGCTGGGCATCCGTCGGCCCCCGGACCTCACGCACCCAGCGCAATTGGCCGGATTCATGACCGGTTTGGGCGATGAACGCGGCAACGCGCCTGGCGCCAACAATTTGGAACCGCTGCATTGCCGTAACGAGAGCAAGTGCAAAATCGCCGGCTTTGGCGCCGACGTTCGGGAGGATTTGCAGCAACTGCTGCTGGGTGATCGGCATGGTTTTCTCCAGGGTACAAAAAAGCCCGCACTGGGCGGGCTTCGTACAAACGGATCATTTAGGTTGTAGCAGCATTGGCTTCCGGCTGAGATTTCTCTCTCTTTTCCTTGTACATCCGAATAAACGGATACTCGATAGCATATGAAGCAGCCAATGCCACTATCAAGCTAATAAAAAGATACCCGGCAAGTCCATTGTATTGATGATAAACAAACATATGCAACAAATACAATGGATACGCCAACCTTGCAATCACATTAACATAGGCAGATGAAATATTTTTATCATACAAAGCGTAAACAACAAGAGAGAACCCAATGGCCAAGACTGTTGGAATAATTACGCCATCCCTGGTCAGCATACCAACGCTAGGATATTTATCAGCGCCAGGAACATTCCAGATGTAGAAAAATGCCGAAAGAACCACAAATAGCCCAACTATTAAAGATAACCCCTTAAATGCTCTTACACCTTTTAAAACGGCGTATGCCACGGCAACACCAAACACAAGCTCATCGTATCTATAGTATGGCTTTATAAACAAAAAAAACTGCCAGTTTGTATCATCCGGTGAGTAACCCGATGACAAATAGAACCTCAAAATCATAAAAGAGACAAATACCGCTACAACACCAACCCAAACAGCCCTGAAGCGAACAAGTAAAATAATTAAAAACGGGGCCGTCATATAGAAAAGCATCTCGACGACCAAACTCCAGGTTATCTGATAAAAAGGAAGATCAGCACCCCAAATATCATAAACGATAGTTTGAATGAAAATAGAATGAGCTAAAAATATTCTCACATACTCAGCAACAGACCCTGAATACCCCCTACTTGAAAGCTCACAAATATAAACAAAAACAGAAAACATATAAAGCGGATAAATTCTTAACAAACGGCTGGATATATATTTTCCATATGAAAAATATCCAGAATCCACGGATGAAAAGATTATTTTACCGACCAGAAAACCGGACAGTATGAAAAACAGATCAACACCAGCCCAGCCAAACCTAAAGACTGTCGGCATATTATGCCAAACCAGAACCATAACGATTGCAATAGCCCTAAGAAGGTCCAAGCCCTGATACTTACTATTACTACTTAAATATTGCCACCATTCAGCAGTGTAACTTCTCATCCACGCACTCACGCAGTATTTTCACTGCATGAGTCTACCATGGAAATTTGAGAGCCGTCCTGCGCGGCGTTTACGTCCCTACTGGACAGGCTGGCATCTCCGGCAATATAGCTGTGATATCCCCAGAACAGGTGCGAACGATGGCGCGCAGATCCTCTACATACCCACCAGTCCTCCGGGAAAGCTACACCAGCTCTGAAACAGCGAATAGCTACCACATCAGTGTTGAGTAAAGCTGCGCGAGCGGCTTTCTGCAGATCACGCCAAGCCTGTGGCAGGGATTTGGAAAAGCAGCAATTATTTCCTCATCGGTAGGCTAAGATCTCTCCCTTCATCAAATCCCACTCTAGGAATACCCCTCGCCAAGACAATCCATTGTTGCTGAATGCAAAGCAGTTCATTTTATGCCTCGCTAGAACTGCCAACCGAAAACTTCCCCTGCTACTCTGATTTCGTCTACGGTCTGGCTCTGAGCCCAGTTGGCACAAAATCAGGCGCTGGATCACGTCGAAGTGGTGTAAGCGGTCGGTTGCTGTATGAAGCAGTCGATGACTGCTTCTACAGCCGAGCCGTTTACCAAAACCAATACGGCAAGAACTTTGGCGTGGGCTCGATCATCAGTTCCAGGTGATACGTAATGGGATTGAAGAAAAACATATCCAGAATCAAAAACGCCCCTACCCCAAACGACAGCGTCATGAACTCGCGATAAGGATGCTCGGAGAAGTACTCGCGTCTGGCGTGGTAGAAGCTCAACAGCGCAAACAACCCCAGGCCTGCGCCCAGGTAGTTAGGTTGCAACGCAACTTCGGCAAAGTTGTTGTAGACCAGCACCGACACCAGCATGCCCAACCCCAGTACGGGTAACTTCAGGCAGAAGTTCAACAGGCCGTTTTTGGCGCGTACAAAGGCGGCTTCCTTGCTGACGAAGAGGTACGCGGCCAACAGGGAAATGGCCGGGGTAATTGCCAGGATGTAACGTGCTTTCTTGGAGCTCGGGATTGTGAACAGCACCAGCAGCACCAACAGCCACCCGGTCAGATAGAGCAGCAGGTCGATGTCTTTATCGCGGGTCGAACGGAAGAACAGTTTGTACTTCTTAAGAATCACGTTGATGGCGTAAAACACCGTGAAGCCGTAGGTAAACAGGCCTGCGGAGAAGTAGAAGTAATAGCGCGGCGCATGATCGGAACCGAAGCGTCCAATGCCCTGCATGTTCAACACTTCTTCCAGAAACGGTTGCCCCCCTTGCAGGTAGGCCGCCCAGGCCAGCAGCACAACCCCGGCGGCCAGAATCAGGCCCGAGAGAAATGAAAACAGCAACAACATGCGCCATTGGCGGCTCAGAAAGTAGTAAGCCCCGATGACACAGGCGGGCCCGATCAATCCGATAGGCCCACGAAACGCAAAGCCCAGCGCCAACGCGACGAACAGGAACACCAGGCGACGCGGGTCCTTTTTCAACTCGGCCGAATAGGCCACATAGAAGCAGATCAACGTAAACAGGGCCGGATAGATATCCAGTGCCAGTGAGTTCACACCGTCCAGAAAGGCCCAGGTCAACAGGCTGAAAAGTACGCCATATGCGCCCCACTTCTTGCTGTGCAAGGCACCGAGCCTATAAATGAACACCAGCATCAGGGACGCGGCAATGCAGGAAGGCAGGCCCATTGAAAGTATGGAAACACGGCCGAACGGCAAGGAAACCAGATAGACCAACAAGGTATTGAGGACCGTGTAGTCAGGATAAGGCTTGAGGTCGTCGGCAATGGGAAACAGCGTGACGCCGTGCAGCAACATGTACTCGGCAAAATCGACAAAGCGTGTTGTGTAGTTGAGGACAGCAGGTTTGTACTGCAACACCATGAACACGGCCAGTGTCATGAAGAAAATGCTCAGGCACGGATTTCTTGCAATCAATCCTTTCAACATGCCTGCCCGCCAAGTGCGCTCTACAACAAGCGGGGCATCATATCGATCCATCGGTAACCCTTTAGTGAAGTTGTTCTTTTTGGCCAGAATCCTGAATGTCCGGTAACGCTGGAATTGGCTTCCTGCTTCCCGGAAAGTTGAATTTTAGACTAGCCCACGGCGGGGACTATTCAAGCATTACACGCCCCAACATTCCCTGAACGAGACGGATAAAGCCAATAAAAAGCCCGGCCAGACACCTTCGTCACTGACGAGGAGTATCGGTCGGACTGTGCGTATTTCAGTTACTTTTATTGACGGTGATGTAGGGATCCCAGTTGCGATCCGGGCCAATCTGGTTCAGATCACGGTCGTACAAGGCGAAGGTGACGGTGTACCAGAGTTTTCCCGGATTCTGCGCAATGGACTGCCACAAGGTGTAGACCACATCGGTTTTGGAAAGACCACCGGGGACATTGTTCAGATAAGCCACCACTCCGGGGAGGTTATAGGACTGCGGTTGCGACATGGTGCCCGGGTAGTCGCCACCATTGCTGCCGCCGCTCTGGATGCTTTTGATGACGGCGATGCGGTCGAAATTGCGGGAGAGCGTCGTGGCACGCCAGCGGATGTTGTCGCCGGAATTGACGTCGAACCACAGCTCGCTTCCGCCTTCGCCGGTGTCGCCGCTGGCATGGCTATCAATGGCAGAGCGCGTCACCAACATGGAGATCGAGCCGCGCACGTCATCGGGATGGGCAAGCAGGTAATCGGCATCGACGTTGACGAGCACGTCAAAGGTTTGGGTCGCACTGGACATTTTGCTGCTCCTTGTTGGATTGGCATGAACGACCGCGCCCGCAAAGGCTGTCCGGCTCATCCGGTCCCTGGATGCGGTCTGCGGAGAACGATAGGAGATGACTTTATGGTGTCAACGTGCGTTCAGTTGACGCGGAAAAAACGCGTTGTAATGCGGAGCGACCAAGGCTTTGATTTGCTTCTGTGCTGGCCAATCTCGTCATTGTTTTCTGGATACTCGCTGACTGCTCAAGTTGGTAAAGGCGCACACTGGACGTCGATAAATACTGAGGAAGCAGCATCTATATGGGTGTTTTCTTGATTGGAGCTGCAGCGTTTCTGGTCCCAGGCGCTCACTATTTGCTTTTCAGCAAGCGAGTTTTCGACGGGACACGAGGAAGTGCCCACGCATCCGATGGGTGTTCCGGCCTTTCACAAAACCTCAAGCTACGAACTCGAAATACTTCAAGGAGACGGTCATGTACGCTTTCGCGATCAGAGAAGCCTATGGCAGCAAAGAAGTGCTGATTGAGTTCTATCCACAGCCATCGGATATCGGGTTCCAGGAGGCGCTCCGCCTGGCACTGGTGCCATTGGGATTCTCGGTCAGCACCACGGAGCATGGCATATGGGCATCCCACCCCCATCCAGAAAACAAGTTTGGATCTGTCCGAATTGACAGCGACTCTTGGACCGTTTTCGGAGAAGCCGACCAGTGCTCCGACAATCTCACTCTCAATAGGCAAATAATTGAAGAGCTCGGCTCAATACTGACCGCTAGCGGGGCGCTCCAGGAAGTTCCGTGGCATGGCGCTGGCGAGTCGGACGACTAAATGTCTGCAAAGCGTTAGTTGGCGAAGGCATTGACACTTTAGATCCAGCACGCCCAGGGAGGCATCGGATCAAAAATGGATTTCATCATGGATTTCTTGTTCAACCTGCTGGCGTACAAGGTAGGCGTTTTCGTGCTGCGATTGCTGAGTGGCGGCCGTTTCAAGGGAGAAAGCGGTTTTGCCTGGGGCTGGGCACTCGTCGTCGGCGGTTTGGTGCTTTACACACCTTTTGTGGTTTTTATCGCCCTGCTCATTCATTACAGCGGCGGGTAGCTGTCCGTCGCTCGCATCATATTCGGAAGCACACGATGCGTTTCATCTTCAAAACTCATCAATATCGACCTATAAAAATGAAAACATCGCTCACGGCTTTACTGACCACGTTGTTCATCACTCAAACAGCACCCTCCTTCGCAGACAACACCAACGGAAAGAATCTCTATTCACAGCGATGCGCCGTGTGCCACGGGCCCGATATCAAAGGCACAGGTCCATTGGCCAGAAAAAGCAATCCTCCAACTCCCGACCTGACAACGTCCGCCTTCAAGAAACGATTGAGTGATTATCCGGGCGTTATCGTGTCCTCGATCATCCTTCGTCCGAACGGCGACCTGATTCCAAAAACCTTGCGCGAAAATGGTGTAAAGATCCTGCCGCACGCCTGGAGCGTTAATGACTTTCGCGATTTGAATCAGTACATGGTCGATGTCATTTCAAAGAAACGGCCCTGAGCCGCCCTCTTCTGCTTCAGTCGGTCTTTTTATCGCTGCCCTTTATGTTTTCAATCAGGTCAACGACATAGTCCTGATTGAAGCCCGCCACGAATGACCAGAACAGCAACTTGGCGTAGGCCGCATACCCTTCCGCATGTTGGCAAAAAATGTCATTGAAGATTTGCTTCAAACACTGCGGATCGTCGTCCGGCACGATGACCGGAAACAAATCGCCTCGGATAACGCCGGAAAGGAACAAGAGATACAAGAGCCCCGCCAGTATTCCGCCTATGAAGGAAGGCAGGATCAGAGCGAACCATGATCGGGAGAGGTTTTCGATTTCCGGGTCGGTAAGTATTGACAGTCGCCGATGAAACCCGACGTAGCCCCCGACATTGCCGGCGATACAAACGATAAACGGCACTTTGTAGTCGGGCAGGCTGTAGGTTACGGCTATCGCCAACACCAACAAGGCGATGAAAATCCAGAATATCCGCTTCCAGATAACGTTGAGGTCTTCCTGACGACTCATGATCAGCTCCCTGATCGTGGCCATGTGTTGATCTTCATGACGATAGACGATTCCTGTCGCACGGATGGAAGATCAGACGGCCCTCACAGGCTTGCACTCAACCGCTCGACGCCAGCCCCGCAGTGATCGCTGCCAGCCACTCGGGATTCTGCAACACCAGCGGCAACAAACCGTTATGACCGGCATCCGGAACAACCCACAACTGCCGATCCTGTGCCTGAGTTGCAGCGGCCAGAATACGCTCGGGAATTTCCAGCGGAATGACTTCGTCCCGCTCCCCCGCAATCACCAGCAACCGGCCCTTGAATCGACCGAGAATGTCCCAGGCATCGCTCGCCAGCCAACTGCGGGGCTGACGAATGATCGCCGAGAACTCAGGGCCGAACGGCACCTTGTATGCCTGCGGGGTATAGATCCCGGGCACGACCAGGATCAGCATCCGGACATCCAGGATTTCGCTCAGGCGCACGGCGTTGTAGGCACCCATGCTGATGCCGATCAGAGCGGTCGGCCGGGTCCCGCTGTGCTCGATGACCGATAGCGACTGTTGGTCGCGCCGGTGCAGGGAAGACTCGGCGAACACGCCCCCGGTTTGACCATGCCCGATGCAGTCCAGCGCGGTGGAGCCTATGCCCTGCCCGTGCAATATCTGCCGCAGGTCTGCAAACACCTCTCGGCTGCGGGCTCCGCCACCGTGGATACAGAACAAATGCGGGCGACCACTGCCCGGTAGCGTATCGGCGTAAAGCTTGTGGCTTTCGAACGGGACGGTGAACTCGTTTGCGGTTTGGAGCGAATGCATGAATTGCGGGTTTCCTGGACGTCAGACCGGGTGCCATTGGGGCGATTGCTGCCCAGTGCGGAATTATGCCTGAGCGCACAGCACCGTTGATGAAAGTCACGCGGCGCTTTATCCCGATGCGCTCGACGCCAGATAAAGCGCTCGATACGCCGTCACCAGTTGATCCTGATTGAACGCCAGATTGCGACCGCTGGGGTTAGGCAGAATCCACACATTTGCCCCAGCGAATGTTGTGTCCTGTGCGCCCCATTCAAGCGTTTTTTTCCCTGACAAACCGGCATAGGCAGCCTTGCCGAGAAACGCCACATAGCGCGGCGCAAAGCGTTTGATCTTGTGCTCAAAGTCTGCCGCCGCTGCGGTGAATTCCTGCGCTGACAGTTGATCCGCCCGTGCCGTCGGCCTTTCCACCACGGCAGTCAGCCCGCATTGATAATGCAGGATCGAGCGGTCGTTTTCCGGGGCCACTTCAACAGGCGTGAATCCGGCCAGATGCAGCGTGCGCCAGAACCGATTGCTCCGCCCGGCAAAATGATGCCCCTGCTCCGCCGCCAACAGGCCGGGATTGATCCCGCAGAACACCACGGACAGGCCTTTGGTCAGGATGTCTTCAAGCATCAACTTCTCCCCTGTATTGCAGATACTCAAATCGATATGACTGCGCGCTTGGATAATGACCGCTCAAGGCATTAATACCCACTCCTTCAAGCTACAACCCCTAGCGCAAAAACCTACAAATACGTCAGAAAGCGCTGGCTTGTGGGCCAAATCCTTAGGCTTTATCTTTCTACCTCACTGCTCATCGACAAAATCAAGAGCACATACAGGATTGATGGCTAGTCCTTGATCAAAAACAAAGATGGCACGATTGACGACACTGTCATCTCTCCCTAATCTGCCCACATCCCGCCCAAGGCAGTAAGCCGTCCTAACCATCCAGGACGTGCCAAACCCTTGGGCGTTTTTGTTTTCAGGAAGAACGTATGCCCACAGCGGTTCTGGTTGACGGCGCCTACTTCATCAAGCGATTTCGAAGGATTGAGCCTCACAACGCATTCAATGCCGAACGCGCTGCCGATCTCGTACATCGATGGGCAACGGCTCACCTGATGTCCAGAACCTTTTCTGGCCAAAGTGGCTTGCCTTCAGGGCCACAGCAACGTCCCAGAAAGGAGCTTTACAGGATTTTCTTCTACGACTGCCCTCCCCTGGACACCAAGCAACACAACCCGATAACGAAAAAACTCGTGGACTTCTCTAAATCCAGAGAGGCAGTTTTTCGTAGAGAGCTGCACATTCGGTTGCGAAGCAAACGCAAGTTGGCATTGCGTCTGGGGCATCTGTCAAAAGATGTGAAATGGACAATCAAACCCGCAAGAATCGCCGATCTGCTCAAGGGCAAAATTCAGATATCAGACTTGACTGAGGCCGATGTCAGCATAGACACGCGGCAAAAAGGCGTGGATATGAGAATCGGCGTCGATGTCGCATCGCTTTCGTTCAAGCAACAGGTCGATCAGATTGTCCTCATTGCGGGTGACGCTGACTTTGTACCTGCGGCGAAGATGGCTCGCCGAGAAGGCGTTGATTTCATACTTGATCCGATGTGGCAGAGCATTCCTGATGGTTTGATGGAACACATCGATGGGTTGCGTTCCACCTGCCCCAAGCCATCGTAAACAGATGCGCCGCATTAGCGGCGGCTAGCTGAAAGTCAACACGCCTTCGGTATTGTGTCGAAGGCTAGCCAGCCCCGGGGCTTACTTGAACACCGGCACCGCCCCCACCCCATCCGCCTGCTTGAAATACTCGCGCAACCGCCCACCGATTTCCGCGATCTTCGCTTCGCCCTCTCGCAAAGCTTGCGGGTTGGTGTGCACGGAGTAGTTGCCCAATGCCAGATCGTAGGGATGAGACTTCGCCGAGCCAATCACGAACACCGTGCCATCGCGCAGGGCCTTCAGGGTAACGGCACCGTTGCCCGGCTCAAAAACGGCCATTTCGCCGGCGCTGACCAGATCCGGTGTCGCCAGCAATCCACGGCTGACGCTCAGCCATAACGACTCGTGGCCTTCGGGTGGCGTGTAAGTCCAAGTTTCGCCGGCATTCAGCGTGACCAACAGATAGTTGATACCAGCGGGTGCCCTAACCGGGCTTTGCACGCCTTGATGTACGCCGAGAATCACCCGCGCCGGCCCCGTTTCGGGCATTGCGGCGGACTCAAGATACTGGCTGTCGACACTGGCGTTCTCCAGCTCCGGCGGCAAAGCCACCCACAGTTGAAAGCCCTGAATCCGCTGCGAAGTGCCCACCGACATTTCCTTGCCGTGCCATACCCCGCCGCCCGCACGCATCCACTCGACGCCGCCGTAATCGATCATGCCCTTGCCCGATCCTTCGTCCTCGAAACGCAGGTTGCCTTCGGTAATCACCGTCACGGTGGCGATCCCCGAATGCGGGTGCATCGGCATGTTGTGAATGAACGAGGCCTCGCCTTCGAACAGGTCGAGGAACACGAAGGGTTTGATCAACTGGCCCAGATCCGAAGGGCTCATCAGTCGCACGATCGAGCCGTGCCCGCTGCCGCTGGTGCGGTAGCGCAGAATGCGGTGAGTGACAGGTTCGCGGGTATAGCCGGAGAGGTGTTGCTGAACGGTCATGATGATTACTCGATTCTGATGCGGGGAACGGCCAACAAACGGCAAAGCGCCGCGAGGGAACCAGTCCCTCGCGGCGCCCGGCTTTCAGCGGCGACGGGCGTCGAGGCTGAAGCGACCGGCACCGAAGGCCACGACTTGCAGCAGGCCGCCGGCCATGGCGATGTTCTTGAAGAAGTGGATGAACTGGTTCTGGTCGGCCAGCGCATTGTGGAAGGCCAGAGCGGTGACCACGCTGAATGCGGCCAGCACAGCGGCGACGGTGCGAGTGCGGTAGCCGGCGATCAGCGCCAGGCCGCCACCGATTTCGACGATGATTGCCAGTGCCAGCGCCACTTGCGGCAGCGGCAGCCCTACCGAGCCGATATAGCCGATCATCATGGCCGGCGCGGCCAGTTTGGAGAAACCGGAGAGGATGAAAATCACGCTGAGCAAGACGCGCCCGATCAAGGCAGCCGAGGCTTGTTTGGTGTCGGAAGCGTTCTGTACAGCAGTTGCTTGAGCGATGTTTGCAGAAGTAGCCATGGGAGAATTTCCTTCAATGGGGTCCGGTTCGACTTGAACCGTCCGGATGAAGAAATCTTGCGCCTCGGCAGCTCATCTGAATAGCCGACTAATTTAGATCATTACGTTCGATAAAATAGGTAAGCTGTGCATCCAGTAACGTCCCTCACGGTAACTCAAGGACACCGACATGATCTCCGACCCAGGTACACCGACACTCGATCAACTGCGGGTCTTTCTTACCGTCGTCGAAGTTGGCAGTTTTGCCGCCGCGGCGCGCAAGCTCCACCGGGCGACCTCGGTCATCAGTTACTCGATTGCCAATCTTGAGATGCAGCTGGGCGTCACCCTGTTCGATCGTGAAACCACCCGCAAGCCGCAACTCACCGACGCCGGCCGCACCGTGCTGGCCGAGGCCCGGACCATCGCCAACGGCGTGCATGGCTTGCGCGCCAAGGTCAAAGGCCTGCTGCAGGGACTGGAGGCCGAAGTGCATGTGGTACTCGACGTAATGCTACCGGCCGAGCGCGTGGTAGATGCGCTGAAATCCTTTCGCGAAGAATTCCCCACCGTTGCCCTGCATCTGCACATGGAAGCGCTTGGCGCCGTGACTGAACGGGTGATCAATCGCGGCGCGGTGGTTGGCGTCAGCGGGCCGATGAATGACGGCATCAACGGCATCGAAAGAATCGGCATCGGCAGCGTCGAGCTGATTCCGGTGGCAGCGCCGAATCATCCTTTGGCGAGCGCCGAAGGCAATGTTCCGGGTGCCGGGCGCGAGCACACACAGCTGGTGCTGTCCGACCGCTCGCAACTGACCAAAGACAAGGAATTCGCTGTGCTGAGCAACCGCACCTGGCGCCTGGCGGACCTCGGCGCCAAACACATGTTACTGCGTGAGGGCATCGGTTGGGGCAACATGCCGAGGCCGATGATTCAGGAGGATCTGGACAGCGGCCGACTGGTACAACTGGACCTGTCGGAGTACGCCAGCGGGCAATACACCTTCGACGCCATCTACCGCACCGATGCGCCACCGGGCCCGGCGGCGCGGTGGTTGATCGAGCGCTTCGTTCAGCAGAACACGCACGAGGCTTGACCCGGAAAGTTGACGAGCGGTCATCCGAATGTTCAGATGCCGCCCTGTTTCAGGTGTCCCATGCCGCCGTGCATGGGGTGAAACGGGAAACCGGTGCGTTCGTTTCGAACCAGTCCGGTGCTGCCCCCGCAACGGTAGGCGCGTGATGCTTTCAACACACCACTGTGGCCAGACGGCCATGGGAAGGTGAAAGTGTCCAGACGCGCGAGCCCGGAGACCGGCCTGAAATGCTGTTTGGCAAACTCCTGCGGTGGGCGGGCATGGGCCGGTGTCGGCGTGTGCGCGATGCCTTCTCCTGCATGCTCTTCTGCGAAGATCCTTTCGAGAAGACGATGATCAAACCTTTCAACACCAAGGCTCCATCCCTGTTGTTCGGCTGCCTGTTCAGCCCTCTGTTGCTGGCCGATGACGCGCCGCTCGAACTCACTCAGCAAATCGTTTCCGCGCCGTCCGTGGAGTCCACCACCGTCGCCGAAATGGCGCAGTTCGGCAGCAAGGTCGAGATCGTCACCCGCGAGCAGATCGAACGCGCCGGCCCCAGTGCCGATGTCAGCCGCGTGATGCAGATGTTCATTCCCGGCCTGTACGTCGCGCCGAAAAACGGCCCGTTCGACTACGGCACCTATTCGCTGCTGGGCGGGCGCAACGACGACACGCTGATCCTGCTCGACGGCGTGCGCCTGAACAATCGCCTGTACGGCGGCCTGTACCTGGACACCCTGCCGGCCAACGCCATCGAGCGTATCGAAGTGCTCAAGGGCGGGCAGAGCCTGCTGTTCGGCACCCAAGCCGTGTCCGGCGTGATCAACATCGTCACCCGCAGCCCGCAGAGCCGCAAAGCCTCCGGCGAAGTGAACATGGGCGTGGATACGTTCGGTGGCACCACCGAGGATGCGCGGGTCGAGAACATCTTCACCAACGGTTTCGGCGACCTGGGCCTGCTGGCCTACGTCAGCCATAACGTTTCGGACGGCTACCAGCCGTTTCGCAATCGCGACATCCGGAACAGCAGCGAAAAGAACCGCGCCTACGAAGTCACGACCTTCGGCGCCAAGGCGATTCAGTCCTTCAGTGATGACACGCGCCTGGAACTGTTCTACCAATACGCCGACGCCAACCTCGATTTCGCCCGCCCGGTGGACAATCACAAGACCACCAACGACCGCATCCAGCAAATCGCCACGGCCACCTTCGAACAGAACGTCAACGAACGCCTGAGCTATTTCGTCAAAGGCCATATCAACGACTGGGACACCCGCTACACGCGTATCAACAACACGTCCGATGGCGGTGTAAAAAGCATCAACCACAACGACTACTGGGGTTTCACCGACTGGGGCGTGCAGGCCGAAGGCAAGGCCGAGTTGCCCGGCGGCCATGTGCTGGTATTCGGCACGGACAACCAGTGGTTCAAGGGTCAGGATGATGTGCTGATCATCGACAACGACAAGGCCGAAGCCCACGCGTTCTACACCCAGTTGCGTCCGAAGATCGATGCCCTGCCCGACTGGCATCCGAGTATCGGCATCCGCCACGAGGCCATGAGCGGCGGCGACAGCGCCACGGTCGGCATGCTCACTTCGCTGTACGACCTCAATGAAAACTGGTCTGTTCGTGGCCAGTACGGCACAGCCTATAAACTGCCGAACGCCGAGCAACTGTTCGTCAACGAGCCGGGTGATGAACTGGGCAACCGTAACCTGAAACCGGAGAAAAGCCGCAACGCCGAACTCGGCCTCGACTACAAAGGCTTGCTCATCGACCGCGAGTTCAGCGCCAGCGTCACCCTGTTCAAGCGCAAGATCGACGACCTGATTACCCTTGACGACATCCAGTGGGTCAACGGCCAGGGACAGATCCAGATGCGCGGTTTCGAGGCAGACGCGAAACTGGCACTCAACGATCAATGGAGCCTGCAGGCAGACATGACCCGCAACCTCACCGAGTCGCGCGCGGGGGTGACGATCAACGATGTACCGAGCTTCTTCGCCCGCTCGCGCATCGGTTACGAGTCGGTTGACCGGATGTGGGGCGCCGGCGGCGCGATCCGCTATATCCGCGATGTGATCAGCTCGAAACAGGTCGAGTACGGCCATTATTCGGTGGTGGACGCCGATGCTTATCGCTATCTCGACGGTGCCCATCAGCATCGCCTGAGCCTGTTGGTGGAAAACCTGTTCGACCGCGATTACGTCACCAGCCGCTCGAACAACGTCGACAACCTCGGACGGCCGTTCACCTCCGAAGTGCGCTACACGTACCGCTTCTGATGGCTGACATCATCACCACCGACGGCGTCGATTCGCATCCGGACTGGTCGCACGTGCCCGAGCATGCGCGCCACGTGTTCCTCTGCACCGGCCCGCGCTGTACCCAGCGCGGCGCCTTGCAGCTATGGAAAACCCTGCGCCGGCACTTGCTCGCGCATGACCGCATCGAGACACCGGGCGGGGTTTTGCTGACCCGCACGCATTGTCAGTTCCCGTGCAATCTCGGGCCGGTCATGACGGTGTATCCGGAGACCTGCTGGTATGGCGTACGCAGCCACGCCGATGCGCAGCGACTGGTCGAAGTGCATCTGGTGGGCGGTGAAGTGGTCGAGGATCTGCTGATCAAGGAGCGCTCGTGAGAAGGCTGTGTTTTCTGGCGAGCGCCCTGCTCTGCACTTCGCCGGTTCTGGCAGATGACTACCGTAATTGTGGCGAGACCTGGCACTTGCCGGCATCGCCACCGTCGCGGATTGTTGCGCTCAATCAGCATGCGGCCGATCTGGTGTTGGCGTTGGGCGCAGACTCGGCGCTGACGGGTGTGGCCTATCTGGATGATACCGGCGCGCCTCGGACCGAGTACTTCGGCGTGCCAGTGATCTCGCACCGCTATCCGTCGAGCGAAGTGCTGTACGCGCAGAAGCCGGATCTGGTAGTCGGCGGGTTCGCCTCGGCCTTTGGCGACGGCGTAACGTCACGCAGCGGACTGGGGCGCAACGGCGTGGCTTCGTATTTGCTGGAGTCGGCCTGCAACGGACATTCGCTGGACTACTTTGAACACATTCGCCGCGACCTTTTGACCCTGGGCGGATTGCTGCACCGACAGCAGCGCGCTCGGGAACTGAGCGATGCGATGGATGCCGATCTGGAAAAGGCCAAGGCTTTAACCCGCCCGGGCAGGCCGCTGTCAGTGTTCTACCTCGACAGCGAAGTCAACGGTCTCGACAGCGAAGGCCGGCGTGGTTTTGTCACCACTCTGCTGGCCGCCGCCGGCGCGCGAAACCTGTTCGCTGGCATCAACCAGTACCGGGTGACCGTCAGCCGCGAAACCCTGCTTGCCAGTGACCCCGACGTGATCCTGCTGGCCGATGCAAAGTGGTCGCCAGCCAGTCGCAAACGCCAGTTGCTGATGCAGGATCCGGTGCTGTCGACCCTGCGAGCCGTGCGCGAGAACTGGATGATCGATATTCCGTTTACGCATCTGTTGCCGACACCGGGCAGTGGCCGGGTGGCGCTGGAGTTGGCGCGACAGCTCAAGTCATTAAGTCCTTAAAGAGTCTTTAAAGGGGACAGATTTATTTTTCCTGCCTCCAGCAGAAAGGCGTTTCGCGAGATCCTGGAGAGAATCCCGCAACGCCGCCATTCATGGCGGCAGATGACGAATTTCAATGCGCGTAGCTTTCGGTACTCCCGATTCGCGTTTACCATACGCCCAACTCGTATTACCGCGGCTGCTGAACCCGGTATTCACGAGGAAAGAACATGAACAGAACCCGCGCCTGGAGACGTAACCAGGCCCGTAAACACGGCAGTGACAAAGCGGTTCGCCCGCAAACCTTCAAGCCGGAAAAGAACTGGAAGTTGATGTACATCCGGTCCACCAAGCTGGCCAGGGCTCGCCAACTCGGCATGAGCTATCCCATTCTCTCCACCCGCCAACTGCTGGATCAAGAGTGACGAATCTACTGTTCATTTGCAGTCGTAACCAATGGCGTAGCCCGACGGCGGAAGAAGTCTGGCGTCGTCGCCCCGGATTCAATGTCCGTTCAGCGGGCACCAGCCCCAATGCACGCAAAACCATCGGCCCGGCGGATATTCGCTGGGCCGATTTCATTTTTGTGATGGAAACCAAACACCTGAATCGTCTGCGGGCCGAGTACGCCCGGCTGCTGGAGCACAAGCGGATTTACTCGCTGGATATTCCGGATGACTATCAGTATATGGATCCTGAGTTGGTAGAGCTTCTTGAAAAAACGGTGAAGCCCTACCTCACCACTTGATCCTCCGCGTTCTTGGCAACGCATCCAATGAAATGGAATTCACCTTATGTTTGTGCGAAACAAACTGGTTCCAGAACTAATGGTCACGGATATACAGACCAGTCTCGCTTTCTGGGTCGGCTGCCTGGGATTCAACATCGCTTATCAACGTCCTGAAGATGGCTTCGCCTATCTCGATCTGAATGGCGCTCAAGTCATGCTCGAGCAGGTTGAGCCGAATGCAGGTCAGTGGCTGACGGCGGAACTGAGCAAACCCTTCGGCAGAGGTATCAACCTGCAGATAGATGTTGAGACCGTCGCCCCGCTCATCGAACAACTTGGCGTCGCGCAGCTTCAACTCTACAAAGCATGTAAAGACACCTGGTATCGCGCTGACGATGTTGAAGTCGGCCAAAGAGAATTCATCGTCCAGGACCCGGACGGTTATCTTGTAAGACTGGTAGAACGTCTGGGTGAACGCCCCGTTTGCTCACTTTGATCATGGAAGATAAAAACAATGAAAAACGCTTTTGGCCTCCTGCTTCTGATCTGCCTTTCGGCCAACGTACACGCTGACGAAAACCCTATCGGTTTCCGGACCGCCACACTACCGGACGCGCAAAACGAACGTCCGCTGGAGATGGTCGTCTGGTATCCCGCCAGGACCACCGCCACCCCCCAATTGATTGCCGACGATATCGTGTTTGTCGGGACGTCCGCCGTGCGCGATGCACCACCGACTACCGGTGAGCATCCGTTACTGGTGCTCTCCCATGGTTACCGAGGGAACTGGAGCAACCAGGCGTGGCTGGCCACCGCATTGGCCCGGCAGGGTTACATCGTGGCGGCGGTCAATCATCCCGGCACCACGACGCATGACCGCAGTCCTCAAGCCGCTGCACAGTTGTGGCAACGACCTGCCGACATCAGCCGCGTCATCGATGCGGTCACCGCACAGCCCGAGCAATCGGGTGCCGTTTCGATGCGTCGAATTGCGGTAGCCGGTCATTCACTCGGCGGCTGGACCGCCCTCGAAATCGCCGGTTCACGGTTCGATCCCGAGCGCTTCGCGAAGGACTGCGCTGCCCATCAAAAACTGGCCAGTTGCTCCGTCTACAAGACGATCAACGTCGCTGACACGCCAGAATCGAAGAGCCGGATGAGCGCGGACTTGAGCGACAAACGCGTCAGCGCGATCGTTTCACTGGACCTGGGCCTGTCACGCGGCATGACCGACGCAAGCCTCGCCGCGTTGCCGGTCCCGACACTGGTGATTGGCGCTGGTGTGCCGTCTGAAGACCTGCCCGCCCAATTGGAGTCGGCAAGTCTCGCCAAGCGCCTGCCTTCGGTATCGTCGCAGTATGTCGAGATCAGCGACGCCAGCCATTTCAGCTTCGTGGCATCGTGCAAGCCCGGCGCCGTGGAGTTGCTTGAAGAAGACTCGCCAGGCGATGGCATCATTTGCGGGGATGGTGGTGGTCGTTCGCGTGAAGTGATCCAGCAACAGGTTGTGGCATTGATCGATGGTTTTCTGACCCGATCACTTCCCAACTGATGACGGTGTTGCCTGTGCATTCGTGATACGTCAGGATCCCTCCTTTTTTGACCATCAGGAGCAATCGTGGAACGTCTCTTCGTTTATGGAACTCTGGGGCCTGGCCGTCCGAACGAGCATGTGATGCTCAACATCGGCGGCACCTGGCAGGCCGCTTCGTTGAAGGGGCGTCTGTCGCACGCCGGCTGGGGTGCGGCGATGGGTTTTCCCGGGCTGGTGATTGCCGACGATGGCGAGGTCATTGAAGGCTTTGTGTTCTCTTCAGAAAACTTCCAGCAGCACTGGGCGGCGCTCGATGAGTTTGAAGGGGCCGAGTATCAACGGGTTTTGACCAAGGTGACTCTGGATGACGGGACGGCAACGGATGCCTGGGTCTACGCCCTGCGCTAGACAACTTCACCAAGACGGATTTGCCCTGCTCCGCCACGCAATCCCGGCTGCGTGGCTGACCGGACTACGGAATACGTTCGACACTGGCGTAAAACCCTCAAGCGAATGGCCCGTGCCTCGTGGCATCGATTGGCGCCATTCGCTGCTGGACACTGACCCGACCGTTCAGGCTGTGTGCCGGTTGCCACCCTTGCTGTCGGTGGTGGGCGAATTGATTGGCGAACGCTTCTTCCTTTCCCAGGTCGAGGGCCGTGAGCCGCTTGCAGGTGGCGGTCATCAACAATTGCACCGCGACCTGTCGGCGCAACGCCCGGGCGACACCGCTGTCGCGCTGGCGTACCTCGACGATTACGGCCCGGAGAACGGCGCGACCCGCATCGTTCCCGGTAGCCATCGCCCTGCACTCGGCGAGCCCCCGTTCGATTCCACTGACGAGTCCCGATCCGTGCAACTGACGGGCAACGCGGGCGACATCCTGATTTTCGATGCCGATCTCATTCATGCCGGCAGCCTGAACGCCACCGGCGATCGCCGTCGCACGCTGCTGATCACTTATTTTTCGGAAACGCTCTACGCATCACACCTCGAAACGGTGGTTCTCAGAAACATTCGAATGGACACCAGCGAACGGTTCGATCCGGCAGAGTTTGCCCTGAGAAACGCTGGACAATTCATTTGACTTGATTGCCTCAGGCAACTATATAGTTGCTCAAAGCAACCATCTGAGCATCTGCCATGTCCGCGACTCCATTGATCGAACGAGCCGACATCGTCCGGCAATTCAACCGCTTCTACACCCACCAGATCGGCGTTCTGCAGGAACATCTGTTGCAAAGCGACTATTCGCTGACCGAGCTGCGCATCCTCTACGAACTCGCCTCCGGCGGCGATCTGACCAGCGCCGACCTGCGCCAGATGCTGGGCCTGGATGCGGGTTACATGAGCCGGATCATCAGCGGCTTCGACAAAAAAGGCCTGATCCAGAAAGTCCCCTCCGCCACCGACGCCCGCGCCAGTCTGTTGCACATCACCGACCTCGGCCGCTCGATCCTGGCCCCGCTGGAACAGGCGTCGCGGCAGGAAGTCATCACCCTGCTCGAACGCATGGCCGAGCCGCAGCAATTGCAATTGATCGAGTCCATGAAACAGATCCAGACCTTGCTCGAGGGCGGCAAGCAACCGGCCTACCTGTTGCGCGACCCGCAGCCCGGCGACATGGGCCTGGTGGTGCAGCAACAAACCGTGATCTACACCCGCGAATACGGCTGGAACCGGGAGTTCGAGGCGCTGGTCGCCGAGATCGTCGCCAAGTACCTGCGCGAGTTCGACCCTGCCAGTGAACGCTGCTGGATTGCAGAAAAGGACGGCAAGGTTGTCGGGTCAGTATTTGTCATCCGGCACGACGCAACCACGGCAAAACTGCGCATGCTGTTTGTGGACGCCAGCGCTCGGGGGCTGGGGATCGGCAATCGACTCGTCGAGGAATGCCTGAGGTTTGCCCGGGATGTCGGGTACAAAAAGATGATTCTGTGGACGACCAGCAATCTGGTGGATGCGCGCAAGTTGTATCAGCGGGCGGGGTTTGAGTTGGTTGAGGAAGAGCCGATATTCAGCTTCGGGAAAGAGCTGGTGAGTCAGACGTGGGCGATTGAACTTTGATGCTCTGTTTCGTCTGATTCCGGCGTGAAGCGCACAAGGCTCGGAAGTGATTTTTAAAGGGGACTGATCTATTTTGAATAATTAATCAGTCCCTTTTTCGCTCCAAACGCTCGATTGCTTCGAGGAGCTGGCCGTCGAAGTACTCGGTTTCATCTCGCGCCAGGTCTTTCAAGCGGCGCTTCGCCTCGATGAGCATGTGTTTGGTGGCTATGTTCTGATTCAAAAAAGTAGCAACCATAAGATCATCCAATCTCTCCAAAGGCGTATCCCAGGCCTCCTTGCAACGCTGAATGAGTCCTGTGGGGGCATCCCCACTCCATGGACCTGCGATATCCGAGACTGCCAGGGTGGAGGTCATGAGCCTGCCTTTGTGAGCGATTGAAGGGCTGGTAATTTCGCACGCTCGGGAGTTGGGTGAATAGCAAAATCGAATCCCGTTTCTGGCCGTAAGCGCGTCCACATCACTTCCCGGGTAATCCCCCAGCAACGTGTTGATCTCAAGCAATGTGAGTGCGAGCAATCTGCATAGAGGGCCAAGTGCTGCACCCAATTCGATCAAGCACGCCCTTCCAGAATCTCGAATGAATCATCAAGCGGCGCGTACCCAACGGTTTTTCTGGTCTGATCAATTGAAAGCCGTTTATAACGGTTATCCGAGACGCCATGAACAACATGGAACCCGCTCAGATCTGCCTCGACGCATCGCTCCAGTAACGCAACGACATCCCTGTAGCTGATAAATGCCGCCACGTCCCGGGGGCTGTGGGCTTCTCCGGCGTGAAATCTGGCTACGTTCGCAATGCGGACCGCGATTGTGGTCATTTGCCCATCGTTTGCATACATTGAGGCCAGCGCTTCGCCAAACGCTTTGCTGACCCCGTAAAGGTTGCCAGGTTTAGGTGCCATCCATTCATGGATCTGGACGTCTTTCGGATATCCTTCGATCGCCTGGGCACTGCTCGCGAATATGAAGCGCTTGCAGCCTTGCGCTTTGGCGGCGAACAGCATGTTGTAAGTGCCGATAATATTCACAGGCAGTAGCGAAGACGTGAAGTCGGCGTCCGGGTTCGGATCAGCAGCGAGATGGATCACGGTGTGCATGCCTTCGCAGGCTTCGAGACAACTGGCCTGATCCCTGATGTCGAGAGAGAAACGTTGTGCCGCGTGCGGAAGTGTTGCCACGTCTATATCGGCCAGACGCAAATCGGATTTATCGTCTCGCGCTGTCCAGAAAGCTCTGCCGATCTGGCCCGAAGCCCCCGTGATCAAAATTTCTGGCGTGCTCATGTCCGTATGTCCTTGTGGTAAACCTCACGCCAGCCTCTCAGGCTTGTGACCCGTTCACAACATTCATTCTGAGTGAAAAGTGTGAACGCCGCATATTGTCCGCGGAGGCGAACAGGCCAGAACCACCAATAGTGGGCATTACGAAAAAGCATCGATACACTCCCCCGCTCACCACTTTATGAACGGGTTCAAAATTGCGCCGGTTTTCAATTGCTCTGTTGCTCAGCATTCTTGCGTTTATTGTTGTGTCCTTCTTCATAACGCTGTGGCGCAGCCCTTACAGCGTCACTACCTTGATCGCCTCAGCCTATGAGGAAGGTCTGGTAGTTGGCCGCAATCCTGGCAAAGCCGCAGAGTGGTACTTGAAAGGAGCAGCAAAGGGAGACCCTGTCGCACAATTCAAGCTCGGCCTCATTGAATATTACGGTCGTGGTGTAGACGTTGATCGACCCAAGGGCCTGCGGCTGATAAGCGAATCGGCGGAGCACGGGAACGCAGACGCCCAATATTTCATGGGGGTTTCAAGCATTGCGGGCCTGGAAATACCGAGGGACTTTGCCCAGGCCGCTACGTGGTTTCGCAAGGCTGCAGAACAAGGACATGCCAAATCTCAACGTCAACTCGCCTCCCTCTATTACAAAGGCAGCGGTATCGAGGCAGACCCGCGGCAGGCTTTCAACTGGGCCAGCAAAGCAGCGGCTCAGGGCGATAACGAGGCTCTGACATTACTGGGCACTCTCTATTTGTTTGGTAGCGGAGTTTCAGCAGACCCTCGACTCGCCGTGAAATTACTCACCCAAGCGGCCACTGCCGGCGATAGCCAGGCATCCGAATTGTTGGGAGTAGCCTATTTCAACGGCGTTGGCGCTGGTACTCCCAAAGATCTGCCCGCAGCATTGCATTGGTATACCCGCGCGGCAGAACAGGGCCGGGTCAACGCACAGTTCGTCCTCGGTCACCTTTACAGTAGCGGTGCCGATGTGCCGGTGAACTATCCACTGGCGAATCACTGGTTGTTGCAGGCAGCCCTTCAGGGGCATGCTGTGTCGCTCGTTACCCTTGCCGTTCATCTCGATAACGGGAAAGGCTTCGAGAAGAACAAGCGCAAGGCTTGCGGGTTATTGCGTGTAGCGCTCAAACAGACGCTGCCTGAGAACATCGCAGGCCCCATGCGTGTGGAGCTTGAGCAGGAAGAGAAAACACTTTCGCCGGAACAACTGACCGAGGTACTGGCTATGGAAAAACTCTACTCAAGCCCGGCGGGCCTCAGGGAACTGCAAAGTGATCTGACAAGCCAACAGGTAGCGAAACCCGCGGAGCCGACAGGCTGAATTCAGTGGATGCCATTATCCCGGCCCCACTCAATCCGGAGTTCCGAATGAAGATCGGCCTCATCTCCGACACCCACAACCTCCTGCGCCCTGAAGCCCTCGCCGCGCTGCAAGGCTGCGACCGGATCATCCACGCCGGCGACATCGGTAACCCGGACATCCTCGCCCGGCTGGCCGAAATCGCCCCCGTCCACGCCGTGCGCGGCAACAACGATCTGAACAGCCCCTGGGCCAACGAGATCCCCGACCTGCTGACGTTCACCCTCAACGGCTGGCAAACCCTGCTCGTCCACGACATCGCCGACGTTCCCGGCGATCTCGACCCCGGCGTAAAACTCATCATCACCGGCCACTCCCACAAACCGCTTATTGAATGGCGTGGTGAGCGTCTCTACGTCAACCCGGGCAGCGCCGGCCCTCGTCGCTTCAAACTGCCGGTCACGCTGGCGATCCTGGAGATACAGCCCGACGCTATCGAACCCCGCCTCGTTTCCCTGCTGGATCCCCCCGCCTGAAACCGCTACCGTTCCCCCATCCAGAACAGGGAACCCTCGCGCCATGTCCATCGCCGACAACCTCCTCGCCTTCACCCTCGCCGCCACGCTGCTGACGCTGACACCCGGCCTCGACACCGCGCTGGTCCTGCGCACCGCCACCGTCGAAGGCAAACAGCAGGCCTTGCGTGCTGCGCTGGGCATCAACGCCGGTTGCCTGTTATGGGGTGCAGCGGTGGCATTCGGGCTCGGGGCGTTGATTGCGGTGTCGGAGCTGGCCTACAACCTGCTGAAGTACTGCGGTGCGGCGTATCTGGCGTGGCTCGGGTTGAACATGCTGCTGCGCCCTCGCCGCTCGCTGGCGCCCGCCGAAACCAATGGCAAGCCGGGGGGCAACTGGTTCTTGAAGGGCATGCTGGGCAATGTGCTCAATCCCAAGGTGGGGATTTTCTACGTGTCGTTCCTGCCCCAGTTCATTCCGCAAGGGCAGCCGCTGGTGCCGTGGACGTTCGGGCTGGTGAGCATTCATGTGGTACTGGGATTGATCTGGTCGCTGGTGCTGATTGGTGCGACGCAGCCGCTGTCGGGGTTTCTGCGCCGGGAGAAGGTGATTCGCTGGATGGATCGCACCACCGGGGTGATTTTCGTGCTGTTTGCCGCGCGGCTGGCCTTCAGCAAGCGGTAAGCCGTCCAACGCCTTCTGTCGACACGTGCAGTTTCATCGATTCAAGCGCTTGCCCTAAACATATGGATATCCGTATATTCGAAACCCCATATGTATCCAGGGCACCTTCATGCTCACCCCCGCCACCGTTTTCAAATGCCTCGCCGACGAAACCCGCGCCCGGGCCACGTTGCTGATCACCCGTGAAGGCGAGTTGTGCGTCTGCGAGCTGGTCTGCGCACTCGACGACAGCCAGCCAAAGATCTCCCGTCATCTGGCACAACTGCGCACCTGCGGCCTGCTGCTGGATCGGCGTCAGGGCCAGTGGGTGTATTACCGACTGAATCCGCAGTTACCGGAATGGGTACGCGAGATGTTGCAGTCAACCCTCGCCGCCAACACCGCGTGGCTGGAAGAAAACAGCGCGCGGCTCGCCGCCATGGGCGATCGCCCGCTCAATACATCCGCCTGCTGCTGAGGACCGATCATGCGCGTTCTATTCATGTGCACCGCCAACAGCTGCCGCAGCATTCTGTCCGAAGCGATGTTCAATCACCTGGCGCCGCAAGGTTTCGAGGCGGTCAGTGCCGGCAGCTTCCCCAAAGGCCAGGTGCTGCCGCGCAGCCTGACCACGTTGCAGGAGGCCGGCATTTCCATCGCCGGGTTGACCAGCAAGGGCAACGACGCCTTCGAAGACAACCCGCCGGACATTGTCATCACCGTGTGCGACAAGGCCGCTGGCGAAGCCTGCCCGGTGTACTTCGGCCCGGCCTTGAAAGCCCATTGGGGACTGGAGGATCCGTCGGAAGTGCATGGCGATGAGACCGCTATCAACGCAGCCTTCCACGCCACCCTCGCCCGAATCGAAACCCGCTGCCGGGCCTTCCTCGCCCTGCCCTTCGCCGAACTCGACCGCGCTGCCCTCAAGTGCGAGCTCGACCGCATCAGCCTGCTTTGACCGGAGCCGTCATGACCGACTTGCCCAATCTCGACCCTTCACTGATTCAGAAAACCACCCGCAACGATGGCGCGCACAAGCCACGCATCCTGTTGCTCTACGGCTCGACCCGCCCACGCTCTTTCAGCCGTTTGCTGGTGGAAGAAGCCGCCCGGCTGCTGGAGCACTTCGGCGCCGAAACGCGGATCTTCAATCCATCGGGTTTGCCGCTACCGGATGACGCGCCCGGCGACCATCCGAAAGTTCAGGAGTTGCTTGAGCTGATGCAATGGTCCGAAGGCCAGGTCTGGTGCTCGCCCGAACGTCACGGCGCGATGTCGGCGGTGTTCAAGGCACAGATCGACTGGGTACCGCTGGCGCTTGGCGCAGTGCGCCCGACCCAGGGCAAGACCCTTGCAGTGATGCAGGTCTGCGGCGGCTCGCAATCGTTCAACGTGGTCAATCAACTGCGGGTGCTGGGACGCTGGATGCGCATGTTCACCATCCCCAATCAATCGTCGGTGCCCAAGGCCTATCTCGAATTCGATGAAGGCAACCGCATGAAGCCTTCGGCGCTGTACGACCGGGTGGTGGATGTAATGGAAGAGTTGGTGAAGTTCACGCTGCTGTTGCGCGATCGCCCGGATCTGGTAGATCGCTACTCGGAGCGCAAGGAGTCGGCGGAAGAGCTGATGCAGCGGGTCAATCAGCGCTCGATCTGAAAGCCTGAATAAAAGCCGGCGCGATGATTCGCGCCGGCTTTTTTACGTCACACGCTTACTTGTTGATCGACACGATGGTCGCCTTGCTGCCCTCCATCCGGAACGAAAACCTCACCCGGTCGCCCACCGTCAACCCGGCCAGTTGTTCCTGAGTCGCCGCGAAGCCCATGGTCATCGGCGGCCACTGCAAGGCAGCAACGGCGCCATGTGCAATGGTCACGGTGTGCTTCGTGGCATCGATGGCCTTGATCGTGCCCTCGGCATTCGCGGCAGGTGCCTGTTGCGTGGCGGACTGCATTTGCATGCCCTGCATGTCGTCCATTTTCATGCCGGGCATGTCTTCTGCCTGCACAGTAAAAGCGAACGCAACCAGCGTGCCTGCAAAGGTAATCGGGATCAGTTTCATGAGGTTTTTCCTTCAGGTGGGAGGGTTTGAACGGACAAGTGACGACGGCGCATCAGTCGATATGCCGCCGGTATGACAAACAGGGACAACAGGGGCGCGGTGACCATGCCGCCGACCATGGGCGCGGCGATACGGCTCATGACTTCGCTGCCGGTGCCGCTGCCGAGCAGAATCGGCAACAGGCCGGCGATGATCACGGCCACGGTCATGGCTTTGGGGCGCACGCGCTGCACGGCGCCTTCACGAATCGCCGCGACCAGCCCGCGCTCGGTGTGGTCGCCGCCATCTTCGCGTTCGGCCCAGGCATTTTTCAGGTAGAGCAGCATGATCACGCCGAACTCGGCGGAAACCCCGGCCAGTGCAATGAAGCCGACCCCGGTGGCCACCGACAGGTTGTAGCCCAGCAGATAGAGAAACCACGCACCGCCACTCAGGGCGAACGGCAACGTGGCCATGATCAGCAGCGCTTCATCGAAGCGGGCGAAGGTCAGGTAGAGCAGCACAAAGATGATCAGCAGCGTGGCTGGAACCACGAGTTTCAGGCGAGCGTTGGCCCGTTCGAGAAACTCGAATTGCCCCGAGTAGCTCAGGCTCATGCCGGGCTGCAATTTCACCTGTTCGCTGACCGCACGACGCAAGTCACCCACCACCGAAGCGATGTCGCGACCGCGCACATCGATGTACACCCAGCCGGACGGTCGGGCGTTTTCGCTCTTGAGCATCGGCGGGCCGTCCGTGACCCGGATTTTCGCCAGCATGCCGAGGGTGACCTGACTGCCCGAAGGTGTGTAGATCGGCAGTTGCTCCAGGGCACCGGGCGAATCGCGCCACTCTCGCGGGTAACGGATGTTGATCGGGAAACGTGCCAGTCCCTCGATGGTTTCCCCGATAGATTCGCCGCCGATGGCCCCCGCGACGATGGACTGCACATCACTGATGTTCAGCCCGTAACGGCCGGCAGAGTTGCGGTCGATATCGACGTCGATGTAGCGGCCACCGGTGAGTCGCTCGGCCAGCGCCGAACTGACGCCGGGCACGTCTTTGGCCACACGCTCGACGGCCTGGGTCACGGCATTGATCTGGGCCAGATCGTTGCCGGCGACTTTTACACCGATAGGACTTTTGATCCCGGTGGCGAGCATGTCGATGCGGTTGCGGATCGGCGGAATCCAGATGTTGGTCAGCCCCGGTACCTTCACCACGCGATCCAGTTCTTCCACGAGTTTTTCCGGGGTCATGCCCGGGCGCCATTGCTCGTGGGGCTTGAACTGGATCGTGGTTTCGAACATCTCCAGCGGCGCCGGATCGGTAGCCGTTTCGGCGCGGCCGGCCTTGCCGAACACATGCTCGACCTCGGGCACAGTCTTGATCAGCCGATCAGTCTGTTGCAGCAATTGCGCAGCTTTCTGCGCCGACAGCCCCGGCAGTGCCGACGGCATGTACAACAGATCGCCTTCGTCCAGCGGCGGCAGAAACTCACCCCCGAGTCGCGAAACCGGCCACGCCGCACTGACGAACACCAGCAGCGCCACCAGCAGTGTGAACTTCGGTCGGCGCAACACTGCATCCAGCGCGGGCTGGTAGATCCGGATCAGCCAACGGTTGAGCGGATTGTGGCGCTCATCCGGAATCCGCCCGCGAATCCAGTAGCCCATCAACACCGGCACCAGCGTCACCGACAGCCCCGCTGCCGCCGCCATGGCGTAGGTCTTGGTGAACGCCAACGGGCCGAACAACCGTCCTTCCTGAGCCTGCAAGGTAAACACCGGGATGAACGACAGCGTGATGATCAACAGGCAGAAGAACAGCGCCGGCCCTACCTCTGCTGCCGCGTCGGTCATCACCTGCCAATGACGCTCGCCCTTGAGTTCCTGCCCGGGATTGGCGGCATGCCATGCCTCGATTTTCTTGTGCGCGTTCTCGATCATCACCACGGCCGCATCGACCATCGCACCAATAGCGATGGCAATCCCGCCCAGCGACATGATGTTGGCGTTCAGCCCCTGATGGCGCATGACGATGAACGCAATCAACACACCCACCGGCAACGAGATGATCGCCACCAGTGACGAACGCAGGTGCCAGAGAAAGATCCCGCAAACCAGCGCCACAACAATGAACTCTTCGAGCAGTTTGTGGCTGAGGTTGTCCACGGCGCGATCGATCAGCTTGCTGCGATCGTAGGTGGTGACGATCTCCACGCCGGGCGGCAGGCTGCTTTTCATGTCCTCGAGTTTGGCCTTGACCGCCGCGATGGTCTCCCGGGCGTTCTTGCCGCTGCGCAGGACCACCACGCCGCCGACGGTCTCGCCCTGGCCGTCCAGTTCGGTGATGCCCCGGCGCATGTCCGGTCCGGTCTGGACCGTGGCGACATCGCCCAAAGTCACCGGCACCCCGTCGGCACCGAGTTTGAGCGGGATCGCCCGGAAGTCATCGAGGGTTTTCAGGTAGCCGGACGCGCGCACGATGAACTCGGTTTCGGCCATTTCCAGCACCGCACCGCCGGTTTCCTGATTGGCCTTGCCGATGGCTTCACGCACCTGCGCCAGGGTGATGCCGAGGCTGGCCAGTTTTACCGGATCGGGCTGCACCTGATACTGCTTGACCATACCGCCGAGGGTGGCGACCTCGGCGACGTTGGGCAGGGTCTTGAGCTCGAACTTGAGGAACCAGTCCTGCAACGCCCGCAACTGCGCCAGATCGTGCTGGCCGCTGCGGTCCACCAGGGCGTACTGATAGATCCAGCCGACCCCGGTGGCATCCGGGCCCAGCGCCGGTTTGGCACTGGCCGGCAGACGACTCTGGATCTGGCTCAGGTATTCCAGCACCCGCGAGCGCGCCCAGTACTGATCGGTGCCGTCCTCGAACAGCACGTACACAAAGCTGTCACCAAAGAACGAATAGCCGCGCACGGTTTTCGCCCCCGGCACCGAGAGCATGGTGGTGGTCAGCGGATAGGTCACCTGGTTCTCGACAATCTGCGGCGCCTGCCCGGGGTACGACGTGCGGATGATCACCTGCACATCGGACAAATCCGGCAGTGCATCGATCGGCGTGCTCTGCACCGACCACACACCCCAACCGGTGACGAACAGCGTCGCCAGCAGCACCAGAAAGCGGTTGGCCACGGACCAGCGAATCAGCGCGGCAATCATGGCTGGCTCCCCAAGGCTTGGCCATCCGTCTCAAGCGGCGCGGCGACGATGCCCTTCAGGCTGGCTTCGGAATCAAGCAGGAACTGGCCGGAAGTCACGACCTTCTGCCCTTCTTCCAGGCCTTGGAGGATCAGCGTTTTGCCGTCGCTTTCCTGTCCGGGCCGCACCTCCACCGGGCGATAGTGACCCGCGTCCTCGGCCAGCATGACCAAAGCGCGCTTGCCGGTGCGGATCACCGCTTCGCTCGGCACCCACAGGCTGTCCTGCCCGGTCGAGCGGTTCAGCCGGACCTGAGCGGTCATCCCCGGACGCAAGCGACCTTCGGCGTTGGTCATTTCGACCCGCACGCGCAGGCTGCGGCTGTCGGGGTTGGTGTCCGGCAGAATCGCGCTGACCTTGCCGTTGAACACGGTGCCGGGAAATGCCGGCAACCGCGCCTCGATGGCTTGCCCTTCGGTGATGGAACCGGTCTGCGCTTCCGGCACCGCCACGGCGAGCCAGACACTGCCCAGACCATTGATTCGCGCCAGCGTCTCGCCGCTCGCCACGGTCATGCCGGTGCGCACGTTGAGCTCCTGTACCACGCCGCCCACCGGACTGGTGACGGTGAGGTTCGGCTGAACCTTGCCGCTGCGTTCCACCTGGGCAATCAGGCTCGATGGCATGCCGGTCAGTTGCAGTCGTTGGCGCGCCGCCGAAATCAGCTCCCGGTCGCCGCTGCGCTTGAGGGCCAGAAACTCGGTCTGCGCTGCCGCCCAGTCCGGTACGAGAATGTCCGCCAATGGCGCACCCGCCGCCAGCACATCCCCCGGCGCCCGGGCGTAGACCCGTTCGACAAAACCGCTGGTGCGGGTCTGGATCACCGCCACATCGCGCTCGTTGAAGGCCAGCACACCGGTCACGTCGAGACTGGAGGAAAACCGTCCGCGCACAACCATTGCCGTGCGCAGCCCCAGATTCTGGGTCAGGCCCGGATCGATGCTCACCGTCGCATTGCCTGCGCCTTCGCTGGCGTATCGCGGCACCAGTTGCATGTCCATGAAGGGCGACTTGCCCGGTTTGTCGAACTTCTGTTGCGGGTACATCGGGTCGTACCAGTACAGGGCCTTGGCTTCGGCGCCCTGCTCCGCTGCCGTACCGGTTGAGCCAGGTATGCGCTGATAAGCCACGCCGTAGCCCGCAGCAACACCCACCGCAAGGGCGACGCCGGCCAGCCAGAATCTGTTGTGTTTTGGTAGGTTCACAGGCTGCTCTCCCCGTAAGCGAAATGCAGACGCGCAGCGGTCAGTGCGCGCTGTTCTTCCACGTCGATCTGTTTGAGGCGCGCTTCGATAAGTTCACGGCGGGCGCTGACCACGGCGTTCAGATCGCCCTTGCCGGCGCGATAACTGGCCAGTGCCAAGTCGACCTTTTCTTTGGCCAGCGGCACCAGGCTTTGCTGGTTGCGCAGCACCGCCCGGTCGAGGCGCGCGTAGTCGGCCAGCTCGTTTTCCAGTTGTTCGGTGTGCTCCCGGGACAGAGCTTCGCGTTCCGCTTCGATCTGGCTGAGTTCAGCCTGGCGGGCGGCGATCTTCGGGTTCTGCCGCGATTCGGGAAACAGCGGCAGATCCCAGGAAAACTGCACGCTGACCATGTCGCCGAACTCGCGGCCACGGTGCTGGTAATCCACTTCCCAGCTCCAGTCGGACTTTTTCTCGGACACGGCTTCCTGCACCTTCGCCTGCGCTTCGCGGGCCATGGGCGCAAACGCGGCCAGTTCCGGATGGTGTTGCAGTTGATGATTGAAGGTGGCGGGCTCGACCGACCATTGCGGCAGGCTGCCTTCGGGCTTGTCGTTGGCGGCGGTGCCGATCCAGCGCTTGAGCGCCGCCCGGGCCTGGGTGCGTTCCAGCGTCAGGTTGTCTTCTTGCTCGGCCAGTCGGGCGGCTTCCTGCTTCGGCGTCACGGCGTCCGCAGGTTGTGCCCGGCCACCGGCGATCTGCGCCCGCACGGTATCGCTCAGCAGGCGGTTTTCCTTGTAGAAGTCCTGAAGCAGCGCCTGTTTGCGCTCCACCGAATAGCTGCCGATCCACGCCAGCGCCGTGGCCTGACGCACCTTCAACCGTTCGACGCGACGTTCCGCCGCCGCGCGCTCGACGCCCGCCTCGGCGACTTCGATGCGCGCCTTGCGCTTGTCGCCGTTGGGCATGTCCTGGCGCCAGCCGACCATTTGCATGGTCATGAAGTCCTTGTCGAGGCTATAGCGATCCGGGCCGCCCACGGGATAGTTCTGCACGCCCAGCACCAGTTTCGGATCGGGCAACTCCCCCGCCGGAATGGCGGCGCTGCTGGCAGCCTGGATTTTTGCATCTTGAGCGTTCAGCGACGGCGCATTGGTTTCCGCCAGTCGCAGCGCTTCATCGAGTGTCAGCGCGGCGGCGAAACCCGGCCACGCAAGCACGCTTGCCGCAAGGCCGGCCGCGAAGGGCCAACCTGTGCACTTGAATTTCATGTTTACGATTCCTGTGATCGTCCGCTGTGCGCGGCGTAAAACACGCGCACAGCCAATCCACTCCGCCGGGGCGGAATGAGTTTTCAAGGGGGACAGGAATCAGACGCGGGGCGGTCGCCAGACCCCGGACGGGGTCGCTACGGGCAGGGAATCACTGAAGAAAGAATGCGCAACGGGGCTGAACACGGTGACGGGCGGCTTGAGGATCGCGACTTGCAGCAGGCCGCCGGTCTTGCACTCCTGGCCTGGTTTGCAGGGCGTGCCATGGTCGGCAGGACTTTTCATGTCCTTGCAGCAATCCATCCCCATGCCATCCATCATCGCCATGCCCATGGCTTGCATCGGGCAGGGTTCTGTCGGTGCCTGCACGCCCGCCATCCCGCTGAGGGGAAGCGCCAGGCTGATCAGGAAGACGAGACAAAACCGCAGGTAGCGTTTCATGGCCGGAAGTCTAGTTGCGAGAAACGGGATTCACAATCGGATGCCGGCGATATCAGCGGATGAGCATTAAGCCAGGATTAGCAGCGGAAAATCATGCAGCGCTCGAACGATCACCTAACCTCATTGATTGTGTGTTCAACCGGAATCGCCAGTCCCATGCGCAACGCATTGAAGTCATTGATGTTCGTCGCCCTGATCCTGCTTGTCCCGGGGCTGGCTACGGTGTCGGCCGCAGATTTGTCGCCCTCGCCCGACAGCGGCGCCCCGCTCCCCGGCGTCACCCAGAATGATCTGCAAGCCTTGCAGCAACGCCTCGACGGCCTCAAGCAGCAGATCTCGTCCGCCAACAATTACAACCAGCTCGAAGGCCCCCAGGATCGGGTGCAGACGTTCATTCTCGACATTGATCGGCTGTCGGCTTCGCTGTTGCCGCAGCAGGCACAACTGACCGTACAACTGGGCGTGCTGGGCGCGGCACCGACGGAAACGGTGGCCGCCGAGCAGGCCGATATCGCCGCACAACGGGCGGCGCTGATCGAGCAGAAGAACAAGGTCGATACCGCGCTGAAGAACCTGGCCACGCTCAAGCAGAACGCCACCGATCTGATCACCCAGATCGCCGGCATTCGCCGCACGTTGCTGGAAAGCGAACTCACCCTGCGCACCGACAGCGTGCTCAGCCCTGATTTCTGGTCGCCGATGATCGATCCCGACCCTGCCGACCGCCAGCGCCTGCAGATGTTTGTCGACCAGATCAAGGAAACCGGCACCGAGGCCTGGCAACCGGGGCAACGGTTCTACACCAGCGTGCTGGTGGTGCTGTCCTTCCTGGTCTGGACCCTGGGCCGACGGCTCGCCGACCGCTGGCTGGCGTGGGTGTGCATCCATCGCATGCCCGAAGGCCGCTTGCGCCGCAGTTCGCTGGCCTTCGCCTCGGCGCTGGCGACACTGGCGACCACTGCGATTGCCCTGGAGTTGCTGTATTACGCCTGTACCCGGCATGTGCCGCTGCCGCCGATGCTGGCGACGTTCTCCGACGAATTCCAGAAAGTCGTGTACGCCTGCGTGATGATCACCAGCCTGAGCCGCGCCTTGCTGTCCACCGAGCACCCGTCATGGCGGCTGCCGGCGATAGCCGAACCGGTGGCGCTCACGCTCAAGCCCTTCGCCAGGGTCCTCGCCGCGACGCTGCTGGTGCTGGTAACGGCGGTGCAGGTCGGCAACTCGTCCGGCATGAGCAGCCAGATCGTGATCACCGGCCGCGGTGTGATCGCGCTGGTGGTATTGGCCATTGTCACTGTGCTGCTGATGCGCGTCGGCAAGGTGCGCAAGGCGCTGGCGGCGGCCGGGGATGCCCAGGTGGCGGGCAACACCCTTGCCGGAGTGATTTACACCGTAACCACACTGGCGATGGTCATTTCCCTCGGCGCGTTGCTGACAGGCTACGTATCGCTGGCGCGGTTCATCACCTATGAACTGGTGTGGGCGTTTATCGTGCTGTCCGGTTTCTACCTGCTGATGCAGTTGCTCAAGGACAGCTGCGAATACGTCTTCTCGCCCCGCCACTCCAGCGGCAAGGCCTTGAAGCAACTGCTGGGCGTCGGCGACCGGCGCCTCGAACAGGCCTCGACCCTGCTGGCCGGTGTGGGCCGGGCGGCGTTGCTGTTGCTGGCGGTGATCACGCTGTTCGTGGGCGGCATCGGCACCACGCTGGGTCAATTGGCCAACAGCATCGGCACCATTCTCGGCGGTGCCGGCCTGCGCAAACTGAACATCGTTCCCGGGCATTTGCTCAACGCCATACTCGCCCTGCTGATCGGCATTTACCTGATCCGTGCTCTGCGCCGCTGGCTCGACAACGAGTTCCTGCCCAAGACTGACATGGACCCGGGCATGTGCGCGTCGCTCAGCACGCTGTTTTCCAACATCGGCTACGCGGTGGTGATTCTGCTTACGTTGTCGTCGCTGGGCGTGCAGTGGACCAACCTGGCGTGGATCGTCAGCGCACTGTCGGTAGGTATCGGTTTCGGTCTGCAGGAGATCGTGAAGAACTTTGTCTCCGGGCTGATCCTGCTCACCGAACGCCCGGTCAAGGTGGGCGACCTGATCAGCATCAGCGGCGTCGAGGGCGACATCCGCCGGATCAACGTGCGCGCCACGGAAATCCAGCTCAGCGACCGCTCCATCGTGATCGTGCCCAACTCGCAACTGATCTCGCAGAACCTGCGCAATGTCACCCTCGGCGGCAGCGCCCAGGGCGTGGCGACGCTGGAGCTGATGTTCCCGCTGGACATCGACCCCGAACAGGTCAAAGGCCTGCTGCTCGACACCTACAAAGAGCACGAAACCATCCTCGGCAAACCGGCGCCTTTCGTGCGGTTCAGCAAGCTTTCGCCCGAAGGCATCACGTTGACCGTGACCGGTTACGTCGACAGCCCGCGGATTGTCGGCAAGACCAAGAGTGATCTGTTGTTCGAGATTCTCAAGCGGCTGGGGGCGGCGGGGATTGAGTTGGCGAAGCCGCCGAGTACTTGATGGAAAGGCGGCTCGTCGTCCCGATGGTTTTAGAAGTCAGTCACGGTTGTTCCTGCAATGCTCTGGGCAAACTCGATGCCGAATACCCGAGCCGGTGTTTCAAAACCTGGCCGCCGTTCCCCCGCCAACACTCGACGAGCAGCCTCCACGGCCACCAACGGTGTGTAGGTATAGCCGTTGACCGTTTCAATGACCGACCGCCCGGCACTGCCGTTGACGCCAGAGACCTCGGCCACCGCACGGGCGCGATGAGCCTCACGCTGTTCGGCGCTAGGGCCGTCCGGCAACAGCGACAGATCGCCCTCGGGAAACGCGTCGCCACTGATGTGCACATACATGGCGATGTCGGGAATGCCGGTGGAGTGCCAACCGGTGACCAGGTCGCCGAACGATAGCGGTACGCAAACCACCGGCCCGTCGCCGAAATCGAAGTGGCGGGGCTCTGCATCGGGCGTGGCGACCAGTTGTCCGTCGACCCTGGCCAGCAGGCCCGCGCCAACGATTTCACCGACGCTCAGAGCCGACCCGCGAGACATGGAGCCGGCCACTTGCAGGGCGATCTTCAGTGAACGCGGTTCCTGTACGCGTCGAGCGACATGCATCGCCAGGCAATCGGTCGGCACCACATCCCAGCCGACGCCAGGCAGCAACATGACACCGGCCTTCGCGGCCTCGGCGCCTAGTTGCTCGGCCCGCCGATAGACATTGATCTCTGCGGTGATATCCAGATAGTCCACCCCGGCCTTGATACACGCCTGCATGAAAATGTCCGCCGTCTGCGCGAACGGCCCTGCAAAGTTCAACAGTACTGCAACGCCCTCCAGAGACTCTGCTTCGACGGCATCCGTAGCGAACACTCGATAAGGCACGTCCAGTTGCGCGGCGAGGGATTGGAGTTTTTCCGCTGTCCGGCCGGCGATGACGACATCGAGGCCCAACGACCGAGCGTACTCGGCCGCCATGCGCCCGGTGTAACCCGTCGCGCCGTAGATCATTAGCTTACTCATTGGGCGTGCTGCCATTTTTTGTAGACGAATTCCAGGCTGTAACCGTCCGGATCGAGGACGTTGGCCGCGTAATAGTCGGGGTCGTAATGCAAGCGTGCGCCCGGCGGGCCGTTGTCGACAGCACCCCGTTCAATGGCCACCGCGTAAGCCGCGTCTACCTCGGCCTTGCTGCTGGCGACAAAACCTACATGCACTGCCCGCCCCTCTACTACACCTGCGCGCAACCAGAAAAACATCCGGCCATGGGCACCGAAACCTTTCAGGTCGGGATGCCCCGGCGGGCCGTCCTTGCCGTCGTAATCGAGCCTGGCGGTGATGCCCAGGGGGGTCAATACAGCCGTATAGAAATCAATGGAGCGCTGGATATCGCTGACTGACAGAAAAATATGATCAAGCATGGTGCCGCCTCGCGTTCAATGATCGGTTCAGATGAAATAGCCGCCCGCGACTTCAATGGATTGGGCGTTGATCCAGCCACTCTCTTCGCACAGCAACAGGGAAATGACGCGAGCGACGTCCTGCGGCTCGCCCACCCGGCCGAGGGCCGTTTGCGAGGCCAGCAAGGCCTCGAACTCATCATTCAAACCGCCGCCCAATTCAGTGCGTATCGCGCCCGGCGAAACCGCGTTGGCCCGAATCCGGCGATCCGCGAACTCCTTGGCCATGTAACGCGTCAGGACCTCAAGCCCACCCTTGGCGGCGGCATATGGCGCCACGCCCGCTGTTGCGACACGGGTGGTCGCACTGGTCAGATTGACGATACTGGCACCCTCCTCCATTAGCGGCAGCAGGGTCTGTGTGAGAAAAAACGGGCCCTTGAGGTGGGCGTTCAATAAACCGTCGAACTGCGCCTCGGTCACCGTTTCCAGCGAATTGAACAAGCCGTGGCCGGCGTTGTTGACCAGCCCGGACAGTCTTTCCACACCCCAGGTGGCCTGTAGTGCGTGCACGACCTTCTGGCGGAAATCGTCGAACTGGCTGACGTCGGCCACGTCCAGTGGAAGCGCCACGGCGCTGCCGCCCGAATCCTGGATACCCTGGACAACAGAGGCTGCCGCGTCGGCATTGCGTTGATAAGTCAGGATGACGCCCATACCGCGCCGGGCACATTGCTCGGCCGCACTGGCGCCGATGCCACGGCTGCCGCCGGTAATAACGATAACGCTCATGCGCTGCTCCAATGTCGTTTGGGGTGAGTCACCACAGTAGCCATCGGGCGGGCGGCGAGCGCAGCTGTTCCTCTTCGAAACCTGCCTGTTTCTGCTTTTTGCTTGCGTGGACGTATTCGCGTGGGGTCAGATGCTCGGCATGAACAGCCAACTGACAGAACTTCGTACCCTGGCCCGACACGCCGAAAACCGCCGTACGGAAACGGGTATTCCGCGCGTCGCCATGGTTCAGGGCGAAATCCCCGAGCATTTGCTGGCGGCGGTTTACCAACCGATGATCAACCTGATTCTGCAAGGCAGCAAAACCATGACCATCGCCGACCGTACGCTGCATTACGACCCGGCGACCTACTTTGTCATGTCCATCGACCTGCCGGCAGTCGGCCAGGTCCACCCCTCTTCTGCCGGCGAGCCGTACCTGGCGGTCAGTCTGACGCTTGATCCGGTTGTCTTGACGACGCTGCTGGCCGATCTGCCCAAACCCTTCGGCCAACATGAACAAGACACCGGTTTTTCGGTGGCGGCTGTCACCCCGTCCTTGATGGATGCCTGGGTGCGCATGCTACGCCTGATGGGAAAACCTGAAGAAATCGCGGCACTGGCGCCGGTCTACGAGCGGGAGATTCTGTACCGTGTCCTGCAAGGCCCCCATGGCTGGATGCTGCGTGACATCGCCGCCCCCGACAGCGCCATGGCGCGCGTCAACCTGGCCATTGCGTACATACGACAGGACTTTGCCGAACCGATCCGGGTGGACGATCTGGCTCGGCTTGCGTCAATGAGCGTGTCAGCCTTCCACCGACACTTCAAAGCCGTTACGGCGCTGAGCCCATTGCAATATCAAAAGCGGGTTCGACTGCTGCAAGCCCGAACGCTGATGGTGGCGAGTACCAGGAATGTCACCCAGGCGGCGTTCGAAGTCGGGTATGAAAGCGCTACACAGTTCAGCCGTGACTACGCACGGGTATTCGGCTTGCCCCCCTCGCGGGACGCGGCCCGGATACTCGGGGAAACCCGAAGCGGTTGAACCCACCACAAAAGGCACCACAAACACAAAAGGGGACCACAAAAGGGGACAACACAAAAGGGGACAGATTTATTTTCTGAAAATAGATCTGTCCCCTTTAAAGAAAGCACATCACTCTTCAGTGGAAAGGCTCCGCTCCTGGCTGGCTTCAGCTTCCATCTTCAAGCGATCAGCCTTGCTGATGTACTTGGGCTTGTTGCTTTTCGGTGCCAGTTTGGCGTTGGCCTTTCTGGATTTTTCCTTGAAGAGTTGTTGCAGTTTCTTTTGGCGGTTCATGGCGTCTTGCCCTGCTTGAAAGTTGTTGAATGATATCAGCCCTGAGTCGGGTTCAAGCGAGCACTTCGGTGATCCACCGCACCTGCCGGGTCAGGTCCTGCACCTTCTCTTCGGGCACCGCATGTCGCGCGCGCCCGAAGTGGTTCAGGGTCTGTTGCTTGTGCCGTAACCGGTGCTGCCACTTGCTGACAAACGCCGGGCTGCGGGCCTGCAATTGCAGGGGACCGAAGTACAACTCCTCGGCGGTGTACGACACCGGGCCGCCACGCTCGGCGACGATGATTTCATAGTCGAAGCGGTTTTCCCGCAGGACTTCCTCGCAGAGGATCCGGTAGTCGTTGTCCATCAGCCATTGGCGCAGGGGTTGCTCGCCGCCGTTGGGTTGCAGGATCAGACGCTCGCGGCCACTCAAACGTGCCTTGCCGGCTTCGAGAATGTCGCGAATGGTCTCGCCGCCCATGCCACACATCGTAATCGCGTTGATCCCGTCGGCCGGTTCGACGGCCATCAAGCCATTAGCCAGACGCACGGTGATCTGCTGCTGCAGATCGTTCTCGCAAACGGTGCGTTCAGCCGAGCGAAACGGTGTCAGAGCCATCTCCCCCGCCACCGCCGCCTCGATTGCACCACGACGCATCAACGCCACCGGCAGGTAGCCGTGATCCGAGCCGATATCGGCCAGGCGCGCACCGGCGGGTACGTGCGCAGCGACACGCTCCAGGCGCATGGACAATGTCTGTTCGTTCAACCGCAACCCCTTTTACGTCAAGCGTCCGGCACCACTGGCCGGATCGGGGCGCGATTCTGGAGGGCTACACCAACACCGTCAACCACGCCGACAGCAACAACAAAAACGCCAACCCGGCATTCATGCGCCTGAATGCCCGTGGCGATCCAAAGAACCGCGCACTGCCCACGCCCAGCACTGCCCACGCCGTCATGCACGGCAGGCAGACCAGCAGAAACACAAAGGCCAACAGCGCCATCCGCGTACTCTCGTCACCGCTCCCGCCAAACACGCTCACCACCGCCACCGCCATCATCCACACCTTGGGATTGATCAGTTGCAGGCCGGCGGCGCCATAAATGCCGATCCCTTCTTCACACGCCGTTGCAGGGTCAAGGGACGGCGGCGTGCTGCGAAAGATCTGCCACGCCAGCCAGCTCAGCCACAGCACCCCGGCCCAGGCCATTGCCTGCTGCACACGGGGGTAACGCAGCAGCGTTTCACCCACGCCGAGCCCGACCACCAGCACCACCAGGGCCGCCGAAACACAGGCGCCGAAGATGATCGGCAGCGTAGCGACCATCCCGCGCCGCGAACTGTGGCTCATCACCAGAATATTGGTCGGCCCCGGGGTGATCGAGGCGACGAAGGAAAACAGTAGAAAAGGCAACAACGATTCCATGGGATGGACTCCGGATCAGAACAGGAGTCCATGGTCGCGCTTGCACGGGGCTCAGTCTGGAAGGTTTGAGCAGCGCTTGCGATAGTCCGCCGGCGTCAGGTGATAGGCGCGGCGAAACCAGCGGCCGAGATGGCTTTGATCGGCAAACCCCAGCGCACTGGCGACATCGGCAGGCGTTTCGCCTCGCGCCAGCATCTGCCGGGCCCGGGCCAACCGCAACTGGATCAAGTAGCCATGGGGCGCCAGCCCGAAGGCCGACTTGAAGGCCCGGGTCAGCCGAAAGCGATCCACCCCGCAGGCCCGGGCCAGATCATCCAGCCCGATGTCTTCGAAGGCATGGGCATGCAGGTAGTCCCGCGCCACCTGCGCCACGCGCGGCAAGCGTGGATCGAACGCCTGACGCTTGCGCCAGTCGAGGTGGGACGTCAAAGCCCCCAGCAAGTGGTCGACCGCGCTCTGCCGGACGATGCGCAGGTCACCGTGATGCAGGGCCTGAAAGGCTTGATTGATGGAAGTGGCCAGTCGCGGGTCCTGGCTCAGGGTGTCGGCGAATCCGAGCTGACTGTTGTCCGGCGCCTGCTCGAACAGCGCCAGCAACTCGCGCTCCAGCCAGTGCGGATCGAGATAGAGCATGGAGTAGGTAAAGCCTTCCTCGGTGGGCGCGTGCCCGTCGTGGATCTCCCCCGGCTCCAGCATGAAGATCTTGCCCGGTGTACTGAAATGCCGCACCCGCCGGCAATCGAACTGCTGAACCCCTTGCTCGGTGACGCCCACCAGAAAGCTGTCATGCCAGTGCGGATCGTAGGCATGGCCCCGGAAATGGGCACGGATCGACTCGATGCCGGTGTCGGCATCCTGAGACAGGTCGATCCAGTTGCGTTTGTCCACGCAAAGGCTCCGGAGAATTGGGTTCGATGCCTAACTTACCGCGCTTCACGTCGAAGCGTTTAGAAGATTTGTGCAGCAGGTTGACCGACGCAGGCGCGACGCAAATTAAATGAACCCTCGGTTTCACCGCCCGCCTAACCGAATGACCATCAGGAGGTAGCTCATGCAAATCGAAACCACGTGGATCGTACTGGCCATCATTCTTTTGCTCGTCGAACTGTGGGCAATCAACCGGGTACGCAAGAGCGAAGGAAAATCGAGCAACAAGGGCGTCTGGATCGTACTGATCGTGTTTGTACCGTTACTGGGACTGATCGCCTGGGCCCTGGCAGGACCGAAACACATTACTCAGGCCTGAACCTGCGAAAAGCGCAAAACAACCAGGCCCCGATCATTCGGGGCTTTTTCATGGACGGCGGATTTGTATCGCACTGTGTACGCAATGCCTGCTGATACACACGTCCTTAACTCGGGAGTAAAACCGAAACAGCACGGATACACCGGCAGGCTTTACTGGGCTCCAGTTCAGAAGGGTTCACCCAGAACCCCATCCCCGTCGATTGCAAAGGAGCCTGACCATGAAACCTGCACTGCACACCACAGCTACCGGCAAAACCCGTCGTCGCCTGCTGGGCCTGTCGATTCTCGCCACCGCCCTGATGCAGTTCGGCACGTTCGCCAACGCTCAATCGGCGGCACCGGAGCCGCTCAAGACCGTAGCAGCCGCTGTAAGCGCCGACCTGCCCTTCGGCCCGCTGAAACATGTGAAGGCCGGTGTGCTAGACGTGGCCTACGCCGAAACCGGCCCGGCTGATGGTCCGGTGGTGATTCTGCTGCACGGCTGGCCCTACGACATTCACAGCTACGACGAAGTCGCACCGATTCTGGCGGCCAAGGGTTATCGCGTGCTGATCCCGTACGCCCGGGGTTATGGCGACACGCATTTCCTGTCCGACAAGACTGTGCGCAACGGTCAGCCAGCGGCGCTCGCCAGTGACGTGATCGATTTCATGGATGCACTGAAAATCAAACAAGCCGTACTCGGCGGCTACGACTGGGGCGCACGTTCGGCGGACATCGTCTCGGCGCTGTGGCCGGAGCGCGTCAAAGCGCTGGTGTCGGTCAGCGGCTATCTGATCGGCAATCAGGCCGCCGGCAAGAACCCGCTGCCGCCAAAGGCCGAGCTGCAATGGTGGTATCAGTTCTACTTCGCCACCGACCGTGGTGCGGCCGGGTACGCCAAAAACACCCACGACTTCGCCAAGCTGATCTGGCAGACCGCCTCACCGAAATGGGCGCTGGACGACGCCACCTTCGATCGCAGCGCCAAGGCCCTGGAGAACCCGGATCACGTCGCCATCACCGTGTTCAACTACCGCTGGCGCCTGGGTCTGGTGCAAGGTGAAAGCCAGTACGAAGCGCTGGAGCAGAAACTCGCCACCGCGCCGTCGATCAGCGTGCCGACCATCACCCTGGAAGGCGATGCCAACGGCGCCCCGCACCCGGCGCCCGAGGATTACGCCAAACGCTTCACCGGCAAGTACGAGTTCCGTCTGATCAACGGCGGCATCGGTCACAACCTGCCGCAGGAAAGTCCGCAGACCTTCGCCAAGGCGATCATCGACGCCGATCACCTCTGAAGCAGTACGCCGAACGGCTCGTCATTTGACGAGCCGTTTTTCCTTGGACGGCCGATAACCGAAATAAGCGCTGTAGCACTTGCTGAAATGGCTCGGCGAGACGAACCCGCAAGCCACCAGCACATCCACCTGGGACAGCTCGGTGTGTTGCAGCAGACGCCGGGCCTCGGTGATGCGCAGTTCCATGTAATAACGCTGCGGCGTGGTGCCCAGTTGTTCCTTGAACAGCCGTTCCAGCTGACGCCGGGAACGCCCGGCGTACACCGCCAGTTGTTCCAGTTCCAGCGGCTCTTCGAGGTTGGCATCCATCAACTTCACCACTTCGCGCAACGGCGCGCTGACGCTGATGTTTTCGGTGGGTTTGATCCGCCGGTAGCGCGATTCCTCGAACGCCAGAATGTCTTCGATACCCTCGACCAGCGCCTTGTCGTGCAGGCTCTTGATCCAGTCCAGCGCCATGTGAAACGCCCCGGACGGGCTCGAAGCGGTCAACCGGTCGCGGTCGATCACATAAGGCTCGCTGCTGACCTGGGTGGCCTTGGAGATTTCCGCCAGCGCCGGCCGATGCTCCGGGTGAATCGCACAGCGATACCCTTCCAGCACCCCTGCCCGCCCCAGAAACCAGGAACCGTTCCACAACCCGGCCAACAGCACGCCAGCCTCGGCGGCCATTTTCAACAGGCCGATGAACTCGTCGCTGGCCTTCAATTCCGTGCGGTAACCGCCGCAGATCACCAGCAGATCCAGCTCCTGCAACACGTTCGTTTCCAGACGCGAGTCCGGGCGGATCACCAGCCCAAGGTCGCTGATCACTTCGCCGTCGCTCAAGCCGAAGGTGCGTGTAGAGAACAGACCAGGGCGCAGCAGATTGGCGGTGACAAGGGTGTCCAGCGCCTGGGTGAAGGCCGGCAGGGAAAAATGCTCCAGCAGCACGAACCCGGTACGGGTCATGCGCCCCGCCCCGGAGGAAGGCTCGTTCAGGTAGCGAAGGTTCTTGCCCTTCATGCCACCGCTGAATTGGCGTCGTTCGATCAAGATGTGGTCCATCAGTTACTTGTTATGCCGCCATGCTAACCGCCGGGGCGGCAAAATACTCGGGAATGAATGCAATTCGCCCCAACCGGTACAAACGTGCCGATCGGGGCGAAAAAGACCTGCGAAAAACCGCGATGAATCAGGAAGCGTCGATCCAGATGGTTTTCAGCTCGGTGTACTGATCATGGGCCCAGACCGACTTGTCACGCCCACCGAAACCCGACTCCTTGTAACCGCCGAAAGGCGTCGAAGCATCGCCCTCGCCGAAGCAGTTCACGGTGACGATACCGGCGCGAATACCCCGCGAGAGCTTCAGCGCATGGCGCAGGCTGCCGGTGTACGCCGACGCGGCCAGGCCATAAGCCGTGTCGTTGGCCAGGCTGATCGCTTCGTCGACGGAGGTGAACGTGGTCACGCTCAGCACCGGGCCGAAGATTTCTTCCTGGAACAGACGACTGTCACGGCTGACGCCATCGACGATGGTCGGCTCGACGAAAATGTTGTCGGCCGTGTTGCCCCCCGCCAGCACCGAAAGGTTTTCCTCCCGGGCATGGTCGAGGTACGAACGGACCTTCTCGAAATGCGCCTTGCTGATCATCGAGCCCAGACGGTTTTCCGGGTCCAGTGGATCGCCCATTTTCCAGTCGGCCAGATGCACCTGCACGCGCTGGAGCAATTGGTCCTTGATGTCTGTGTGCACGATCAACCGCGACGAAGCCGAGCAGTTTTCGCCCATGTTCCAGAACGCGCCGTTGACCACGTGCTGGGCAACCAGATCCACGTCTTCGACATCGTTCATCACCACCGCCGGGTTCTTGCCGCCGCATTCCAGCACGATGCGTTTCAGGTTGGACTCACTGGAGTACTTGAGGAACAACCGCCCGGTGTCGGTGGACCCGGTGAAGCTGACCATGGCGACGTCCGGATGACGGCCCAGCGGTTCGCCCGCCTCCTTGCCACCGCCGGGCACCACATTGAAAACGCCGGCGGGAATCCCCGCCTGATGCGCCAGCTCGGCCACACGCAAGGTGCTCAAGGTGGTTTCCTTGGCCGGTTTGACCACGATGGAGCAGCCAGCGGCCAGCGACGGGCCGATCTTCCACGCGAGCATCAGCAGCGGGAAATTCCACGGCAACACCAGGCCGACCACGCCAATCGGCTCGCGCACCACCATGGTCACCGCGCCGTTGCCGGTCGGTGCAGTCGAGTCGTAGATCTTGTCGATCAGCTCGGCGTGCCAGCGCAGGGTATGAATCGTTTCGGGCACGTCGATGTTCTGGCATTCGCGGATCGGTTTGCCGCTGTCGAGGCTTTCCAGCACCGCCAGTTCATGAGAGTGGTCTTCCAGCAATTGAGCGAACCGCAGCAACACCGATTTGCGCGCCGACGGCGCCAGCCCTTGCCAGCGTCCGTCTTCGAACGCAGCCTTGGCGGCGGCGACGGCAACGTCCACGTCCTGGGCGCCACACGCGGTAATTTCGGTCAATACGGCTTCGGTGGCCGGGTTGGTCGTGGTGAAGGTCTTGCCGGACAGCGCGCTGCGAAACTCGCCGTTGATGAACGCCTGATTGCGAAACTCAAGCTTCGCCGCCAGTTCGCGGTATTGCGCTTGACTCAGAAGATCGGCCATTTCAAACCTCCGCGACGATGCGCGCCACATTCTGCTTCAGGGTTTTGATCACGCTTTCCAGCACTTCCTTCTCGGACGCTTCCAGCGGCTGCATCGGTTTGCGCACGCCGCCGGCACGCAGGCCGACCAGTTCGCTGCCGTGCTTGATCGACTGGACGAACTTGCCGCTCTCCAGCACATCCATCAGCGGTAACAGCGCCGACATGATCCGCCGGCCCTTGTCGAAGTTCTTCTCCAGAACGCAGGCTTCGTACAGCGCGATGTGCTCGGCCGGAATGAAGTTCGAACCGGCACAGACCCAGCTGCGCGCGCCCCAGGCAAAGAACTCCAGGGCCATGTCGTCCCAGCCGCAGGACAGCTGAATCGAAGGATGCGAATGCGCCAGACGATGCAACTGAGCGGTGTCGCCGGAGCTTTCCTTGATCGCGACGATGTTCTTGCAACCGGCAATCGCCTCGAAGAACTCAGGGCCCATCGCTACGCCCATCCGCGCCGGATAGTTGTAAAGCATGATCGGCAGGCCGGCGGCCTTGTCCACGGCCAGCACGTGGGCGGCGATTTCCTTTTGCGTCGGCAAGGCATACGGCGGCGAGCCCACCAGGATCGCGTCGGCCTCGATCGACTTGGCGTGCTCGGCGAAGGCCACCGCATCTTCGGTGCGGATCCCGCCCGTGCCGATCACCAGCGGAATGCGGCCATTGATCACTTCATTGGCGCGCTCGGCCACTTTCAGCCGCTCGGCAGTGGTGTGGGCGTAGTATTCGCCGGTCGAACCACCGATGACGATGCCGTGAACCCGCGACTCGATCAGATACTCGAGCACTTCGGCGAAGGCCGAATAATCGATCTGGCCATCGGCGGACAAAGGCGTAATGGCGGGGGTAAAGATGCCGTCAAAGTTCATAGGGTTTTCTCCAGTGGTTGCAGTGTTCGATTCGTTGGCCCGACGCCGCTACGGCCCGGGCAAGGTTCAATTCAGCGAGGCAGCCTGTTGCAGGTTGAGCGAGCGGGTTTCCGGTGCGAGCACCCACGACAGCACCAGTCCGACCAGGGTGACGGCCGCCGCGATGTACATGGTCTGGGCGATGCCCAGCGTGCTCAGGGAAACCGGCACCAGATAGGTCCCCGCCGCCGCGCCGATGCGCGACAGTGACGTGCCGACACCGACCGCGAAGGCGCGGATTTCCGTGGGAAACAGTTCATTGGGGTACACCAGCGTCAGCACCTGGGCGCCGCCGATGAACAAGGCGTAAACGGCAAAGAATGCGAGCACCAGCGCGTTGGGCCCGGCGTGACCGACGGCCAGCCCGAGCAGCGCAAGGCCGGAGCAGAGAAAGCTGTAGATCAGCAGATTGCGTCGGCCCACGCGGTTGATGATCCGGGTCGAAATCACACAGCCGATGACAAAGAACAAGGTAATCGCCACCGAGCCCAGGGATGACCAGTCGCCCTGCAGGTTCAGCGCGGCCAGCACCTTCGGCGCAAAGGCATACACGGCAAACAGCGGCACCACCGAGCAGGTCCAGAACACCACGACAAACAGCATCCGCTTGCCGTAGCCGGAGTGCAGCAGGTTAAGGATCGTCAGCTTCTCGCCCACCCGGTGCTCGGGAAGATTGGCCAGGGAGAAGTCGTTGCCGTAGACCTGTTTGATGATCGCCTCGGCTTCGGCGGCGCGGCCCTTGCTCAGCAGCCAGCGTGGCGATTCAGGCGTGCCGATGCGCACCAGAAACAGCATCGCGCCGATGATCGCCGCGCTGGCCAGCACCAGCCGCCAGGCATCGGAGCCCCACAGTTTGAACAACAACTCGCCCACCACATACGCCATCGCTGCCCCGGCGAACCACATGATCGTCAGCGTCGCCAGACGCGGGCCGCGATATTTGCGCGGCATGAACTCGACCAGCAGCGATGTCGCCACCGGGTACTCGATGCCGACCGCCACTCCCAGCAGCAGCCGCAGCACAAACAGCGCCACCGCCGAATCGACCCACAGCTGCGCCAGCGATGCCACGATGAACAGGGTCGGCCCGACAAACAGCAGACGCTTGCGCCCCAATACATCAGTCAGCCAGCCGCCGAGAAAACCGCCGAAGAAAATGCCGATCAGCGCCGAGGCGGCGATCATGCCTTCCCAGAAATCGTCCAGCGCCAGAGACCTGGACATATGCACCAGCGCCACGCCGATGATGCTCAGAACATACCCGTCGACAAAGGAGCCACCGGCCGAACGGATCGTCAGCAGACGATGAAAACCATTGAGCGGTACGTCCTCGATTGATACAGCAACGTTGTTCATTTCTTGTCCTTGTATTCAGTGCATCGCTACTTCAGTTCATCGCGCAGGTCGGGCGATGAGCGTTCAACTTTCGCGGCCGGCGCGGTACTGCCCCCACTTCAGGTTCATGTTCACGCCCAGCGACAGAAACGGTTCGGGCGGGTTGCCCGTCGGCCCCGGCGCCTGCAACAGGAAATCGATCAAGCCGTCGCGCTGCCCGGCCAGCCAGTCGGCGAGCAATTTGCCGGTGACCGTGCCACGGGTGACGCCCAGGCCATTGCAGCCAAGCGCGCCGTAAACGTTCGGCGCCAGTTCGCCGAAGAAACCGTTGTGGTTCCTCGACATGGCCAGCGCCCCGCCCCAGGTGTATTCGAACTGCACCCCCGGCAGCATCGGGAAGCGCTGATCGAACGAGGCGCGGTGACGGTGCACGAAGCGCTCGTTGTATTTGCTGTTGCTGCGGCCATCGGGGTTGAAGCTGAAGCTGTTTCGGATCAGCAAACGGTTGTCGGGGGTGCGCCGCACCGTGGTGCCGAACGGATCGGCGGGGATCGCGCCCCAGAACGGTTTGCCGCCCAGACGCGCCTGCTCCTCGTCGGTCAGCGGGCGGGTGATGCTGGCGTAGGTGTAGATCGGCAACATGCGGCCCTGCAGAAAACCGAAACGCATGCCGAACGAGTTGTTGGCGAGGATCAGTTTGTCGGCGGTGATGCTGCCGTGAGCGTGCTTGAGCAAGGTTTTGGCGCCGTACTCCACTTCCAGAATCGGCGTGCGTTCGTACAGGGTGACGTTCGCCGGCAAACTGTCCGCCAGGCCTTTCACCAGCGCCGACGGCTGAACCAGTACCGCGCCGGGAGTGAATAGCGCCTTGCGGTAGAAACGGGTGCCCAGATGCTCGGGCAATTCTTCGGCCTCGATCATCTGATACGGCTGACCGAGCTTGTCGAGACCCCGACGATAAGCTTCCAGCACCGCGATCCCGCGTTCTTCCACGGCCGCCTGATACTTGCCGCAGGCTTTCATCTGGCAATCGATGCCGAACTGATCGACCAGATTGCGCAGGATCGACTGACCTTCCAGGTTCAGCTTCAGACTGATCCTGGCCAGGTCGATATCGCCGATATAGTCCTCGGCCCCGATGTCATGGGGCAGATCGATCGCGAAACCGGCATTGCGACCGGACGGCCCCAACCCCACTTCCTGCGCTTCGATCAGCACCACTTCATCGTCGGGGAAGTTCAACGCGAGCTGGCGTGCCGCCGCCAGCCCGGTGAAACCGGCACCGACGACCACCCAACGCGCCGAACGGTGGCCGCGATGACCAGGCTCGGGGCTGCGCGGCCGGCTCAGGTGGAACCAGCCACAGCTGTCATCATCGGCGGGCAGCGAACTGACTTTCATAGTGTTGAACCGTTTATTGTTGAAATGACAAATCGAAGCCGGCACGAAGCGAACGCGCGGAATCGCGTTGAAGGAAAACAGCCATCAAAGTTGCGTAAATGAATGCGTTTGAATGACGGCTTTACGCCACGGGAAAACCGCCACTCGAACTAACGAACAACCGCTTACTTGGCCGCCGCTCGCGCATCACTCAGCCAGCCGTCGTAACTTTGCTGGTGGGCCTTGATCCATTCGGCAGCGTGGCGCTTGATATCGGCCAGGGACTTTTCGCCGTTCTGCATCTTCAGGTTCTGCGCACTTTCGTCGGCGGTGCTGATGCTGACTTCGGAGAGGAACTTGCGGGCTACCGGGTTCTTCTCGGCGAATTCCTTGTTCATGACGGCATTGATCGTGTCCACCGGGAAGCCGAGGTTCTTGCCTTCGTAGAAGGTGTCCTTGCTTTCCTTGCCGTCAGGCAGGTCGGTGTACGGCACCGGCAACCAGACCACGTCGCGCCCTTCGACCAGCACGCTGGAAATCCACTGTGGCACCCAGGTAAAGAACAGCACCGGTTTGCCTTGCTGGTAGCGGGCAATGGTGTCGGCCATCAACGCGAAGTACGAGCCGCGGTTGTCGACAACGGTCGGTTCCAGGCCGTAAGCCTTCATGTGGTGTTCGACCATCACTTCGCAGCCCCAGCCCGGGTTGCAACCGGTCAGGTCGGCCTTGCCGTCACCGTTGCTGTCGAACAGCTTGGCGATTTCCGGTTTCTTCAGGTCCGACAGATCCTTGATGTGATAGGCGTCTGCGGTTTTCTTGTCGATCAGGTAACCCTGCAGCACGCCCTTCATGATCTGCCCGACCTTGACCATCACGTCATCGCCGCCAGCCTTCTCGTAAAACGCCTCGTGCAAATGCTCCCATTCATGCACGGTGAAATCCGCGTCGCCGTAGGACAGCGCCAGGAACATCGCCGGGTAATCGGTTTCCTTCGGCTGTTTGACGTCGTAGCCCAGTTCCTTGAGCCCGGCGATCACCACTTCACCGCGAAAGCGCTCTTCGGCGATGGTCGGGAAAATCGGCGTGATCGACACACCGGCGCCGGGTTTGTTGGCATCGGCCGCATAGGCCGCCGAACACAGGACCGTGCCCAGCAAGGAAGCAACCAGACTCGCCATGACGCTTTTCTTGAGATTTGCCAGTTTCATGTTTCACCACGCGTTGGAGTTTTAATCGGTGAGCAGAAAGGTTCAGTTAATGACCGCACGAGCAACGTTCTTCTTTTTCTTCAACTTCATGACCAGGCCGACCGGCCCGCTCTCATACCAGCGCTGTCCGGTGGCCAGATCGCTGCTGCGTTCACCCATGGCCTGAGTCAGGCGATCGAGGAACACCGCCAGCAACACCAGCCCTGCCCCCCCGACACTGGCCAGGCCCATGTCAAGGCGGCCGATGCCGCTGAGCACCATCAACCCCAGCCCGCCGACCGAGATCATCGAAGCGACCACCACCATCGACAGCGACAACATCAAGGTCTGGTTCAAGCCGGCCATCATGGTCGGCGCGGCCAGCGGCAATTGAACCTTCATCAGCATCTGCATCGGTGTACAGCCAAAGGCCCGCGCCGCCTCGACCTTGTCCGCCGGCACCTGACGGATGCCGAGGTTGGTCAGGCGTACCAGCGGCGCGACGGAGAAAATGATCGTGACAATTACACCGGGCACGTTGCCGATGCCGAACAGCATCACCACCGGCACCAGGTACACGAACGCCGGCAGGGTCTGCATGGCGTCGAGCACCGGGCGGATGATCATTTCCGTGCGGTCGCTGCGGGCACAGAGGATGCCCAGCGGAATGCCGATCACCGCGCAGAACAATAGCGAGGTCAGCACCAGCGCCAGGGTGACCATCGCGTCGTTCCACACGCCGATCAGCCCGAGCCCGGTCAGGGTCGCCACGCTGAAGATCGCGATGCGTTTGCCGCCGATCTGCCAGCTGATCAGCCCGGCAATGATGATGAACACCGTCGGCGGCAGCGAAAGCAGCCCCCACTGGACGCCGTCGAGTACCTGATCGACCGGCCAGCGAATCGAGCGGAAGACATCCCGGAAGTTATGCACCAGATATTTAAGGGCGGTTTCAACCCACGATCCCAGAGGAATATTCAAACTCTGGAAGGGATCCAGAAAGTTAAAGTCGGACATGACACTACCTCGCACTTGCGGACTGCGTGACCATTCTTTTTTTAAATCAGGATCTCAGCTATTACCCAGGCAACTTAATAGATGCCCTTGCGAGATCGAACCTTTATAAAGTCCAACTTCGTCAACTACCGGCATCGGCGTAGATGAAGCGGCAACCAGATGAAAGATCTCGCGCAAGGAAGCGTCAGCCTTTATCGGAGTTTGACGACCCGGTTCATAAACAATGCCGGAATCGGCTTGTGCGATATCGCCGGCGCGCAATATCCGGCTGGTATCGAAACCGTTGAAGAAATCCCGGACATACTGGTTCACCGGGTTGCACAGCAGCTCACGGGGCGTGCCGATCTGCACCACGCGCCCACCCTCCATGATTGCGATGCGATGGCCGATGCGCACGGCTTCTTCAATGTCGTGGGAGATGAAAATGATGGTGCGATCCTGCTCGGCCTGAAGCTTGATCAACTCGCCCTGCATCTCGCTGCGGATCATCGGATCGAGGGCGGAGAACGCTTCGTCCATCAGCAGGATGGCCGGGTCGTTGGCCAGCGCCCGGGCCAGGCCGACCCGCTGTTGCATGCCGCCGGAGAGCTGGTGAGGGAAGCACATTTCCTGCCCGGAAAGCCCGACCTGCTCAAGGGCGCCCATGGCCCGGCAGTAGCGTTCCTTTTCGCTGACACCGCTGATTTCCAGGCCGAAGCTGACGTTGTCGATGACGCTCATGTGCGGCATCAGGGCAAAGGACTGGAAGACCATGCCCATGTCTTTGCGGCGCACCTGCAACAGGTCCTTGTCGCCCAGTCCGGTGATTTCCCGGCCATTGAGAAAGATACTGCCGGAGGTCGGCTCGATCAGGCGATTGAACAGTCGGACCATGGTCGATTTGCCCGAGCCGGACAAACCCATGATGACAAAGATCTCGCCGCGCTTGACCGAGAAGTTGGCATCAAATACGCCGATGGCCTGGCCGGTCTTTTTGAAGACTTCGGCTTTCGAGGCGCCCTCTTCGATCAACTTCATGGCCAGTGCTGGCTGAGTGCCGAAGACTTTATAAACATTCTTGACGCAAATTATTTCGTCGGAGCGATTCATACCTTGCCTCCATCGCGTTGTGCATATTCGAATTCAAACAATATGCAATCGAGCGAAACGGTTTTAGAGCGGCAGCGGTAATAGTTATAAGTCGTCACGACGGGTTTCCTTTTATTATTTTTGGGACCCCAGGAACGAGGGACGTTTCAAATTTATTAGCATCCCCCTGCTTAATCCAACGACATTTACAGGGGCATGTTGATAACGTCGGGTTATCGATCAGGCCGGCATCCGCCGCTGGCAGCCGGCATCGCCTGCCAGCGACCGCGACTATCCTTGCAGCGACGCCGGCGTATCCCTGCGCGCAGGCTTGGGCTACCCTCGTCGCGCTTCGCCCGGGAGCCGTATCGTGAGGAGGCCGTACAGATGACCAAGCATGTCGACCCAGACACCATCTTGCTGAAGATGCCGTCCTTGCGGGCCGTAAAGGCATTTGTCGCCGCCGCCAAGTACCAGAGCTTTACCCGTGCTGCCGAAGCATTGTGTGTTTCCCAGGCCGCCATCAGCCGGCAGATCCGCGAACTGGAAAGCTACCTGGGGGCGCAGTTGTTCACCCGCGTCGGGCGCGCCGTCGAACTCACGTCGGCGGGCGCGTTGTTCTTCGATGCCGCGCAGCTGTCGTTCGTAAACATCGCCCAGGCCGCCGAGCGCATCCGCAGCAGTCAGTCGGTCAAGAAGGTGCTGACCATCTGCTGCTCCCCGGCGTTCTCGGCACTGTGGCTGTCGAATCACCTGCCGGAGTTCTTCGCCCAGAGCGAAGGCATCGAGCTGAACCTGATCACCACCCAGAACTTCCTGACCATGGAACCGGGCGTGCAGCCCGACGTGTTCATCACCAAGATTTCGCGCATCCGCGAAGGCTATCGCAGCTACCCGTTGTGCCATGACCTGATCTACCCGGTGTGCACGCCGCAGTATCTGGAGCAGCATCCGGAAATCGCCACTATTGAGGGCGTGCGTGATTCGGCCCTGCTCAACCTCAGCCCCTACGGTCGCTCGCAAGTCGCCGAGCATGTCGATTGGGGCGTGTGGCTGGCGTTTCAGTCCATCGACATCGACGACCGCCCGGCGACCAGTCCGCAGATTTTCAACGCCAATGACTACAACCTGCTGATCAGCATGGTGCTGACCCATCAGGGCATCGCGCTGGGCTGGAATCATCTGGTTGCGCCGCTGTTGCAGCGCGGCTTGCTGGTGCGTCCGATCGAACAGGAAGTGCAGTTGCGCAACAGCTGGCACTACCTGAGTTGCCGCGAGAACGCCGACAACGAAGACGCGCTACGGCGGTTTCGCGAGTGGATCCTGTCGAAGTTTCCCCGCCGTTAGCCATCGATTTGGTTATCAATTGCCCGACGAAAATGTCGTTGGAGCCACACAACCTTCCTGACTCATTGTGGAGCGGCGCCGGCCGGGATCTGGCCGGTTCCCCTCACAGGAAGGAATTGTTGAATGTCACTCTACGAATTCTGCCGCGACTTTGATTTCCTCCAGGCCCCGGTCAAGACCCGGGAGATCCTGCAGAACAGCCTGCTGGATATCGTCGGCGTCATGGCCGGTGCCGCGTCCAATGACACCAGTGTGGCGCTGCGCCGTTTTGCCGTTGCCCACTACCCCGCCGGCGAGTTCGGCAGCCGTCTGCTGTTCGACGGTCAGCGCGTGAACCTGCTGGGCGCGGGTTGGGCCGGCGGCTTTTCCGCCGACAGCCTCGATGCCCATGAAGGCCATTTCCGATCCAAGGGGCACGCCGGCGCGACCGTGGTGCCGGCCCTGCTCGCCCTCGCCGATGCGCTGCATCATCAGGGCAAACACGTCAGCGGGCATGAGCTGTTGAGCGCGCTGTGCCTCGGTTATGAAACCGGGCTCCGCGCCGGAACGGCGCTGATGGCGACCTCCCCGACTTATCACGCGTCCGGCGGCTTTTCGGCGATTGGCGTGGTTTGCGCCGGTGCCCGGCTGCTCGGTTTTGACGAGCCGACGTTCCGCCATGCCTTGGGCATCGCCGAGTACTTCAGCGCCCGTTGTCCGATGATGCGCCTGATCGCGTTTCCGACCATGTTGCGCGACGCCCACGGCAGCGGCGCTTTTGTCGGATTGAATGCGCTGTTGATGGCCAGGGAAGGCGTAACCGGTGCGCCGGCGGAAACCGTCGAGGACGCTTCGGTGGCCGAACACTGGCTCGACGTCGGTCAGCGTTGGGAAATCGACAGCCAGTATTTCAAACCCTGGCCGGTGTGCCGCTGGGCGCAACCGGCGCTGACCGCGATGCTGCAACTGCAACAGGATCATCCTGCGCTCAACGCTGACACGATCGAGACCATCCGCGTCGAGACTTTCTACGAGTCGATGTGCCTTCAAGGCCACACCCCGGCGGACGCCGATCAGGCGCAATACGCCCTGGCCTTTCCGCTGGCGGCGCTGATCGTCAGGGGCAAACTCGGGCCGGACGAAGTCACCGGCGAATCCATCCACGCCGCCGACATTCGCGCCTTGAGCGCACGCATAGAGATCGTCGAAGCGGCCGATATTTCCGCGCGATTCCCCAATGAAATCCTCTCGCGTGTCACCGTCACCCTGAAAAACGGCAACGTGCTCGTGAGCCCGATCACCGCCGCACGGGGCGATCCCGAAACGGCCCTGAGCCGGGAAGAACTGGAGCAGAAGTTCGACCTGTTCGCCTCAAGCCTCGGCCACGAACGCAGCCTCGCGGTGAAACAGGCGATTCGCAATCTGGGCCAGTCTGCGTCGGCCATCGCCACGCTTGAGCCGATCTTCGAACGGATTCACCCATAACCTCAACGCATCGATTGCCCGCAGGAAATGTCGTTTGTGACGGCTTTCCCGGCACAGATAGGCTGGAATCCGTTCCGGCCCTACGCGCATGACGAGGATAACAATGAACAATAAAGACACCGTGTTTGACCTGATCGCCCAGCGCAAACCCTGGCACTCGCTGCCGGGCGCCCTCTACAAGGATGAAAACGTCTATCGCCAGGACCTTGAACAGATCTGGCACAAGGACTGGATTTTCGCCGGGCACACCTTCGAAATCTCCAAACCCGGCCAGTACTTCACCCTGCAGATCGGCGATTACCCGGTCGCCGTGGTGCGTGGCAAGGATGGCGAAGTCCGGGCGTTTCACAACGCCTGCCGCCATCGCGGCGCCAAGATCTGCGAACACGAGCACGGCAAAGTCGCGAAGATGGTCTGTCCCTATCACAAGTGGACCTACGAGCTGGACGGCAACCTGCTGTTCGCCGGCAACATGGGCCAGGATTTCGACAAGACCCAATACAACCTCAAGTCCGTGCATTGCGAGATCGTGCACAGCTACATCTATGTCTGCGTCGCCACCCGGGCGCCGGACTTCGAAGGCTTTCGCAAGGCCGTCAGCCCGTTCATTGCCCCGCATTATCTGGACCACTGCAAAGTGGCGTTCGAGTCGACCATCATCGAGAACGGTAACTGGAAACTGGTGTTCGAGAACAACCGCGAGTGTTACCACTGCGACGGCTCCCACCCGGAACTGCTGAAATCCTACGTCGACAACCCGTCCGTGGGCGGCGCCGGCGGCGAGGATGATCCGCACCTGACGGCCTACTGGAACACCTGCGAGAAGGCCGGATTGCCGAGCCGTCTGGTGATGGACATCAACGGCCAGTACCGCATGACCCGCATTCCGCTGTCGTCCGGGGCCGTCAGCTACACCATGGACGGCAAGCCTGCGGTGAACGGGCGCCTGGACAAAACCGCCGAGCCGGACATCGGCGCCCTGCTCTACTTCCATTACCCGTCCACCTGGAACCACTTCCTCGGCGACCACGCGCTGAGCTTCCGGGTGTTGCCGATCAGCGCCACGCAAACCATGGTCACCACCAAATGGCTGGTGCCCGACACGGCGGTGGAAGGCGTGGACTACGACATCGATCGCCTGACCAGAGTCTGGGTCGCCACCAACGATCAGGACCGCACACTGGTCGAAGGCACCCAGCGTGGTGTGACGTCCCCGTCCTATGAACCGGGGCCCTACTCGGAAACGGCGGAAACCGGCGTCTGCCAGTTCGATGACTGGTACTGCGCCACGATGACGGACCGGCTCAAGGGGCCGATTCCGTTGAAGTCCGTAGGCTGATTGGCATTCGCGGCAACGGCGGGTTTTTCAGGAGATCTGACGTTGCCGTGTCGCCTGCCAGCAGATCAGCGAACCCACGGTCACCAGCACCGCGCCCTGCCAGAACTGCATCTGCAAACTGACGCCCAGCCACAGCGCGGCGAACGCCGACGACAGTACCGGTGCGCCGTAGGACGCAGTGGCCAGCAAGGTCAGATTGCCGCGCAGGATGCCGATGTTCCACAGCGCATATCCGCCGGCCATGGCAATGCCGGTGGCGATCAGTTCGAGGGAGTTGCCCAGGGTGAAGGCAGAAATCCGTTCACTGCTGAAGCTCCACTTCACCCACAGCACAATCGCCGTCAGCACGAAAAACAGCACCACCAGACTCTGCCCGTTGGCGTAGCGGCGCGTGACGTTGCAATACAGCGCAAACGTGATCGCACAGGCCAGCGCCAGGCTGTAACTCAGCGGGTTGGAATTGACGTTGGCGATGATCCCCGGCAGCGACAGGCCCTGACCGCTGACCACCCAGAGGATGCCGAACAGCGCAAGCGCACTGCCGGGAACGATGAACCAGCGGGTCTTCTGCCCGTTCATGAAAATCGCCAGCACCACGGTCAGGCACGGCCACAGGTAATTGACCACGCCCAGTTCGATGGACTGTTGCCGGTCACTGGCAAAACCCAGCGCCAGGGACAGGCACACCTCATAGGCAACGAACAATGCACTGCCGAGCAGGAGATAGAGTGTGGACGTGGAACGAAGGCGCGGTCGCCCGAGAAACATCACCAGCAGGATCGCCCCCAGGGTGTAAATCATCGCCGCCCCGCCGAGCGGGCCGAAATGTTCACTGACGCCCCTGATCAACCCGGCGGCAGTACTCCACAACACAATCGCCAACAGCCCGCACGCCGTGGCGGCACGCTCGCCTCTTATCTGCATCATTGCCTCTGGATCAATATCGCGATTCGACCGCACAGGCTAACGAGGGAAACCGCATCGATACAGCAACTTTTCATCCGGGCAATGAATGCGCTGCCGTTATCGATCCGGCCTGCGTCCCAACGTCGCAGGGCCCGCACCTTGGCAAACGCCGCACAAGGCTTAAAATCGCGCCTCCTCTTGCAGTCGCCCGAACGGCGCCTGCCCGCAGCCATGACAACCCTCAGGTTTGAACAGCCGGCCACTTTCACGAAGTGCGCCAGGCTCAATCGTCCTGCCCGTTCGGCGGTCGTTTGTCTTCAACACACTTCGGCTTGGCACTCGCATGCGCAGAGGCGCACGTTCCGCTGTTCGATCACTTGAGGTTTTTATGACACCGCGTTTGCTGGCCATGGCGCTGGCGCCCCTGCTCGGGCTGTTCATTGTTGCCCTGGGCAACGGCTTTTTGTCTTCTTTGACCACCCTGCGCCTGGGCGCTGCCGGCGAATCGGCGACGATGATCGGCATCGTGTCCTCGGCCTATTTCATCGGCCTGACGCTTGGCGCGATCTTCAATGACCGGCTGATCCTGCGCATCGGCCATATCCGCGCCTACAGCAGCTTCGCCTCGCTGATCGCCGCGACCATCCTGCTGCAAGGTCTGTTTTATGACACCTGGGGCTGGGTTGTGCTGCGTCTGATCAACGGCTGGGCCACTGTCGGCGTATTTCTGGTGATCGAGAGCTGGCTGCTGCTGGCCGGTGACGCGAAGATTCGCGGGCGTCTGCTGGCGCTGTACATGATCGTCCTTTACGGCGCCGGCGTGCTGGGTCAGGCGTTTTTGGGGAAAATCACCGGTCTGGGCGATACCGCGCCGTTCATGGTCGCTGGCATGCTGGCGACCCTGTCGGTGCTGCCGATCGTGATCCTGCCGCGTGTTTCGCCATTGCTGGAGCAGGTCGAACCGCTCAAGCCACGGGCGCTGCTGGGCGTATCGCCCACCGGGCTGGTCGGCTGCTTCGGCTCCGGCGTCACCATCGCGGCGATCTACACCCTGCTGCCGCTGTACCTGCAACGCATCGGCCTGAACGTCGGCGAAGTCGGCAGCATGATGGCCTGGACGGTCCTCGGCGCGATGCTCCTGCAATACCCGGTCGGGCGCTGGTCCGACCGCAAGGATCGCCTGCAAGTGCTGACCGTGCTGTGCGCCGCGTGCACCGTGCTGTCGCTGGTGATCGTGCTGGTGCCGCTGTCCTCGGCCATGCTCGCGGCGATGCTGTTCCTGCTGGGCGGCGGCGTGTTCGCGCTGTACCCGGTGGCCGTCAGCCACGCTGCCGACCGTGCGCCTGTCGAAACCCTGGTGCCTATGATTCAGGGCATGCTGCTGATCAACTCGCTGGGCTCGGCGATGAGCCCGCTGCTGATCTCCCCGGCGATGAACGCCCACGGCGAAACCGGCCTGTTCTGGGCCTTCGCGCTGGTCAACCTGGCCATGGTGACGTTTTTCTTCTGGCGTCGCGGCAAACGTCCGGTGCCGGCCAACCCGGCGCCGTTTGCGGCGGCAGCGACGTTCTCGCCGACCGGCGCCGAGCTGCGGGTGACCGAGGATCTGCGTCAGGCCGCGCAGGAGCATCCGCCGATGGTCGATGCGTTGAGTGGCGAAGCGGCGCCGTCAACGGCATCGCGCTACGAAGCCAGTTGAGTTTCTGGCGGGCATAAAAAAACCGGTGACTTTCGTCACCGGTTTTTTATTGCCTGTTACATCAGTGCGGCGCCCGAGGAATGGTCTTCATCAGGTCTTCAGGGCTGATATGCCCCACCACGCTGCCCGGCTGCGGCAGATTCAGGATGTGGCCCTTCATCTTGCCGATCACGTGCATTTCGCACGGCTTGCAGTCGAACTTCAGGGTCAGCACTTCATCGCCGTGAATCAGCTGCATCGGCGCGACTTTGGTTTTCACGCCGGTCACGCCTTTGGCCTGTTTCGGGCACAGGTTGAAGGAGAACCGCAGGCAGTGCTTGGTGATCATCACCGGCACTTCGCCCGCCTCTTCGTGAGCCTCGTACGCCGCGTCGATCAGCTTCACGCCGTGACGGTGGTAGAAGTCACGAGCCTTCTGGTTGTACACGTTGGCCAGGAACGACAGGTGAGCTTCCGGGTACACCGGCGGTGGCGTGGTCTCGGCCTTGCGCGAACCGCGTGGGTGGGCGGCAACGCGGGCGGCGGTCAGCGCTTCGATCACTTCACGGCGCAACGACTTGAGCTGCGAGTTCGGGATGAAGAACGCTTGTGGCGCATCCAGTTTGATCGAGGTCGCGTGGTACTCGGTGGTGCCGAGCTGGCCGAGCAGATCGTGCAAGGTCTCCAGCGCCTGTTCCGGTTTGTTGGCGACGCCGAACGGGCCGTCCAGCGCAACGCTGGCGCTGATGCCCTCTTCGCTGGTCACGGTCAGTTCCAGACGTTCTTCACGCAGCTTCGCCAGCCAGCTCACGCCGATACGACGCTCGGCGGAGGTCTTGAGCAAGGCCTGCTGCCAGTTGTGGTCGAGGTTACGGTTCAGCGGATGGTTCGGGCGCAGCTTGTACAGGCCTTCCGGCATTTCGTTCGGCTCGACGCGGTAGCGGTAGCGCTTCTCGCCCTCTTCCTCGAACTCGCCCTTGGCTTCGGCGATGTTGGCGCGGAAACCCACCACTTCGCGCTTGACCAGCACGTTGAGGCCGTCGCCGTTGGACAGCGGCTCGTGGGTGATGACCTGCATGTCACGCTTGCCGACTTTCTCGACGGTGCCCACCGCCAGACCGGTGAACGTCGGCGAATCGAACGCGCCGATGTCGATCTTGCGCTCGCTGACGAAGTAGTCGGTGCTGCCACGGTGGAAGGTCTTTTCCGGGTCCGGCATGAAGAAATGCGCGGTGCGGCCGCTGGAGGCGCGGGCCAGGTCCGGGCGGTCGTTGAGCACGTCGTCAAGGCGCTGGCGGTAATAGGCGGTGATGTTCTTCACATAGCCCATGTCCTTGTAGCGACCTTCGATCTTGAACGAACGCACACCGGCCTCGACCAGCGCGCGGATGTTGGCGCTCTGGTTGTTGTCCTTCATCGACAGCAGGTGTTTTTCGTAGGCGATCACGCCACCCTTTTCGTCTTTCAGGGTGTACGGCAGACGGCAGGCCTGGGAGCAGTCGCCACGGTTGGCGCTGCGCCCGGTCTGCGCGTGGGAAATGTTGCACTGACCGGAAAACGCCACGCACAACGCGCCGTGGATGAAGAACTCGATGGCAGCATCGGTTTCATCGGCGATTGCGCGGATTTCCTTGAGGTTCAGTTCACGGGCCAGAACCAGTTGCGAGAAACCGGCCTGATCGAGGAACTTGGCCCGCTCAAGGGTGCGGATATCGGTCTGGGTGCTGGCGTGCAGCTCGATGGGTGGAATGTCCAGCTCCATCACGCCCAGGTCCTGGACGATCAGCGCATCGACGCCGGCGTCGTACAACTGATGGATCAGCTTGCGCGCCGGCTCCAGTTCGTTGTCGTGCAGGATGGTGTTGATGGTGGTGAAGATGCGCGCGTGATAGCGACGGGCAAATTCCACCAGTTCGGCGATTTCGCTCACCTCGTTGCACGCGTTGTGGCGCGCACCGAAGCTCGGGCCGCCGATGTACACCGCGTCGGCGCCATGCAGGATGGCCTCGCGGGCGATGGCCACGTCACGGGCGGGGCTGAGCAGTTCCAGGTGATGTTTGGGCAAGGACATATATAGTTTTTAGTCAGGCTGTCACGGTCGAGGCGCGCATTGTAGCCGCGAAACGCGTGGGCGGCACGCCTGTGCTGCCGGGTGGCAGCCCTGCTCAGGGCAGAACTGCCAAACCAAACCGCAAACTCAGGCCTTGGCGGCCATCGCGGTGACTTCCACCTTCATCCCTTCAACCGCCAGCGCCGCCACGCCAACCGCCGCACGCACCGGCCAAGGCTTGGCGAAGAAGCGCTTGTACACCTCGTTGAACGCAGCGCGATCAGCCATGTCGGTCAGGTAAATGGTCAGGTGCAGTACGCGGTCCATCGAACTGCCGGCCTTTTCCAGCGCCACTTTCAGCGCCTGCAACGTGCATTCGCTTTGCGCAGTGATGTCGCCCAGTTCCAGGCTGCCGTCGGCACGGGTCGGAATCTGGGTCGACATCAGGATGCCGTTGAATTCGGTCACGTCCGAAGAGATCGAGTCTGCATCCGGGTCCGGGGTGTAGGTGATGTCTTGGTTGGCCATGGGAAAGTCCTTCGCTGGCAGTGAGGACGGCGCCATCGCGCGCCGTTTCGGGCGGCCAGTTTACAGACACGGCGGCGGGTTTGAAGCCATGGCGGATTTTGGGGTGGATTCCGACGAATGTTTCAGAGTGTTTTGTGGGTCACCAAACACGTTTCGATGCGTGTGTTTAAAGACACCTGGAGTTACGCGCAATTGCCCACAAATCCTTGCGCCAGAGCCTACGGCTACGCCAGAATCCGCCGGCTTGTGCGCCTTGGGGGCGGCCGGTAACTTGGATCGGGTCACTGATTCGCAGTGATCGGGTTTAGTAGCCCGTTGGTATTTGAAGAGTGCACAAGTCTCTGTCAGTCAGGTATTCCCATACCTGGATTTGATGGTGGCTGTGCGTAGGGTGCCCTCGGGCACGCCGGCTTTCTTCTTTTCCCCGGTCTACTAACCTGCGCACAGCTGCCTCCACCCTTGTTTAGTAGCTCGGGTCTGGCGGCTTCAAAACAGGAAAAGAATGAATATGTTCAAAGCAACTCCAAATCCCCCGGTCACCGAACCGGCCAGCATCACCGACCCAACTTCGCCGTACGAATGCCCTGACTCCAAGAAATTCAACGAAGCCGCCAACCGCGCCCTCGACTACCACCTCGGCCCGATGACAGCCCACATGATGGCCGCGCCCTACACCCCCAACCGCCTCTACCAGACCAACCCGGCCAGCAACAACGAATCCCTGCTGGTCGACGCCGTCGAAACCCTCGGTTCGGCCAACGTCATGCTGCACAACTTCGCCGACCTGCTCCAGGGTCCTCACCGCAAGACCGCGCAGGGTATTGCGCAAGTCGTGATGTTGGCGGAACTGGCGGTGAATCGAGTGTTGGATAAAGTTGTGCCGACGGAGTAATCCGCAGCGGTGGAGCTTATATTCGCTACCACAAAGCTTCAAAAGGGGACGATAAATAAATCTGTCCCCTTTTGAATGCACCTTTTGAATGCACTTTTGAATGCAAAAAAGTCAGTAAAGAGTCGGTTCTAGGCAGGGTGGATCTTCTCGAGCCACTTTTTCTATAACTTCGTCAATCTTTATTTCTTTGGCGCGACCTGCGTCAATAGCCGCTTCTATCTCTTGCAGCACTTCATCTGCACATTTAATTGTTTTTCTTGCTCTTGCAACTTGCGAACTATCCTCCTGACTTAGCTCATCCATTCCTAATATAGCAATAATATCTCGAAGGTCTTTATATTTTTGCAGAACTTCTTCACTTCCCATGATCACTCTCCTCACGCCATGCAAACAAAGGTGCAAACAAAGGAACAAAGGAACAAAGGAACAAAGGGGACAGGAACAAAGGGGACAGATTTATTTTCTGCGCACCCACAAGCAAAGTATCAACACAAAAACCCACAAACACACCTGATAGAAATAACAGTTTTTAATACTGATTCAGAACAACCAAAACCCTGAACAATTATAAGAGGCAGCGGATTCTGGCCTGTTTAATTTATTGGCTTAGCTTCGGCAGATACATTCTCTGACACATCCAACCTGCCTCAGCCTCGCCACCTTCTAAACTTCATCCATCAAAACAAGGACGTAGCAATTAAAGGGGACAGATTTATTTTCTGCGCACCCACAAGCAATGTATCAATACAAAAAACCACAAACACACCTGATAGAAATAACAGTTTTTAATACTGATTCAGAACAACCAAAACCCTGAACGATTATAAGAGGTAGCGGATACTGGCTTATTTAATTCATTCGCTTAGCTTCGGCAGATACATTCTCTGACACATCCCACCTGCCTCAGCCTCGCCACCTTCTAAACTTCATCTGTCAAAACAAGGACGTAGGAAGACTCATGCCCAGAACGGGACGCATCGTGCTACCCCACTACCCACACCATATCGTGCAGCGCGGCCACAACAGGCAGGTTGTGTTTGCCGAACCGGCGGATTTCGAACGCTATCTCTCTGACCTGCGCGAACTCAAGGACGCATTGGGTATAAAAGTTTATGCCTACTGCCTGATGACCAATCATGTGCATTTGCTGCTTGCCCCAAGGGAGTCAACATCCAGCCTTGGACAACTCATGAAAGCCCTCGCCGGGCGGATGACGCGGTATCGCAACAAGGTTGAGGGGAGGACCGGGACGCTGTGGGAAAGTCGCTACAAATCCAGCGTTGTTCAATCCGACACTTATCTATTGGCTTGCAGTCGCTACATCGAGTTAAACCCCGTGCGGGCCCGGATGGTGGCGCGTGCAGAAGATTATCGCTGGTCAAGTTTTGCTCTGCGCCTGTGCGATTTTTCTGAATCCACATGGCTGGACAAAGATCCCTGCTTTATGGAGCTGGGGCCTACTGAGGCCAAACGGCGTGAGCGCTATAAAACGTTTATTGAGATGGCGACGCCCACCAATGAATTGCAACTCATAAGGGGCGCACTTCAGCGGGGCCAACTGACTGGCAACATGAAATTCGTCGACGAAATCGAGAAAATCACTGGAAGACGCATTCAGTTCAGAGCGCGCGGAAGGCCAGAAAAAACTGCTTAACATCAAAAGGGGACAATTAAATAAATCTGTCCCCTTTTGATTCCTTATTGAGCTGGGGCCTACTGAGGCCAAACGGCGTGAACGCTATAAATCGTTTGTTGAGATGGCGACACCCATCGATGAATTGCAACTCATAAGGGGTGCACTTCAGCGGGGCCAACTGACTGGCAACATGAAATTAGTCGACGAAATCGAGAAAATCACCGGGAGACGCATTCAATTTAGAGATCGAGGACGGCCAGAGAAAACTGCTTAACATCAAAGGGGAGCGATTAAATAAATCTGTCCCCTTTTGATTATTCAGAGACCGAGGACGACCAGAGAAAAGTGCTTAACATCAAAAGGGGACGATTAAATAAATCTGTCCCCTTTGATTGAGAAAGAATCAAAAGGGGACAGATTTATTTTCTGCGCATTCACAAGCAAAGTATCAACACAAAAACCCACAACCACACCTGATAGAAATTACAGTTTTTAATACACCTTCAGAACAACCAAAATTCTGAATAACTATAAAAACCACGGACGCAGACTCATTTAACTCACCCCCTCCCCGAACCAACCAATCCATCTCCGTCACTGTCCCCCACCCACCGCCTCCACTGGATATCCCCCCAATCCCAATTATGCTCAAAGAAACCCCGCCCTCCCGCGAGGTCGAGAGTCTGTGCACGCTCCACGAACCACCTGCTCCAGCACCAACCAAAGGCCTCGGGTACGCGACGTTGATGAAGTGCTCCGGCCTATAACAACAAGCACGACGGAGAACCCTCATGGCCGTACTCGACAGCATGTCCACCGGCAGTGCGCCGCACCCGCACCACAGTGTCAGCAAGGAGGAGCGCAAGGTCATTTTCGCCTCGTCCCTCGGCACGGTCTTCGAGTGGTACGACTTCTATCTCTACGGCTCGCTCGCCGCGATCATCGCCAAGCACTTTTTCGCCGGGGTCAACGAGACCACGTCGTTCATCTTCGCCCTGCTCGCCTTCGCCGCCGGTTTTGCGGTGCGGCCGTTCGGTGCGGTGGTGTTCGGGCGGTTGGGTGACATGATCGGGCGCAAGCACACGTTTCTGATCACGATTGTGATCATGGGTGTGTCGACGGCGATTGTCGGTTTCCTGCCGGGTTACGCGACCATCGGGGTCGCGGCGCCAATCATTCTGATTACCCTGCGGTTGCTGCAAGGTCTGGCGCTGGGCGGTGAATACGGCGGCGCGGCGACCTATGTGGCCGAGCATGCACCGAAGGGCAAACGCGGATATTTCACCTCGTGGATTCAGACCACGGCGACGCTGGGGCTGTTTCTGTCGCTGCTGGTGATTCTGGCCTGCCGCACCGCGTTGGGCACCGAGGCGTTCGAGGCCTGGGGCTGGCGGATTCCGTTCCTGTTGTCGATCCTGCTGCTGGCGGTGTCGGTCTACATCCGTCTGCAACTGAACGAGTCGCCGGTGTTCATGAAAATGAAGGCCGAAGGCAAGGCGTCGAAGGCGCCACTGACCGAATCCTTCGCCCGCTGGGACAACCTGAAAATCGTGATCATGGCCCTGCTCGGCGGCACTGCAGGCCAAGCGGTGGTCTGGTACACCGGGCAGTTCTACGCGCTGTTTTTCCTGCTGCAAACCCTGAAGATCGACCCGCAGACCGCCAACCTGCTGATCGCTGGCTCGCTGCTGATCGGCACGCCGTTCTTCGTGATTTTCGGCAGCCTGTCCGACCGCATCGGGCGCAAGGGCATCATCATGGCCGGGTGCATTCTGGCGGCGGTGACCTACTTCCCGATCTTCCACGCGCTGACCCAGTACGGTAACCCCGACGTGTTCATCGCCCAGGAAAAGAACCCGGTCAAAGTGGTCGCCAGCCCTGACCAGTGCTCGTTCCAGTTCGATCCGGTGGGCAAGGCCAAATTCACCAGTTCCTGCGACCTGGCGAAAACCATCCTGGCCAAACGGGCGATTCCGTACGAAAACGTAGTGGCGGAACCGGGCACCGTGGCCCAGGTGCGCATTGGCGACAAGGTCATCGAAAGCTTCGAAGGCACCGCCATGCCGGCCGCTGACTTCAAAACCCGCAACGACGCCTTCACCGCCAGCCTCGGCACCGCGCTGAAAGAGGCCGGTTACCCGGAAAAGGCTGATCCGGCCAAGACCAATTACCCGATGGTCTTGCTCCTGCTGACCGTACTGGTGATCTACGTGACCATGGTTTACGGCCCGATTGCAGCGTGGCTGGTCGAGCTGTTCCCGGCGCGCATCCGCTACACCTCGATGTCGCTGCCGTACCACATCGGCAACGGCTGGTTCGGCGGGTTCCTGCCGACCGTGGCATTCGCGATGGTCGCGGCCACCGGGGACATCTACTACGGCTTGTGGTACCCGATTGTCATCGCGGTGATGACGGCGATTCTGGGCATCTTCTTCATGCCGGAAACCAAGGATCGCGACATCCATCACACCTGAAACCGTGGCGGCCCTTTTTCCTCGAGAGAGGGCCGTCAACGCACGTTGCGATACAGCATCAGCCGTGCGCTTTCGTGCAGTCCCCGGGTCAACTCGACCAGTCTCTGAAATTCTTCGGGATGCGCATCGGCGACGTTCTCCAGTGGCGTAGCTGACTTCAGGTCATGCAACGTCGGCGCGCTGCCGTCGTGCTGCATCTGCAGCAAGTGATCCTTGGTTACTCCGCCGATCAACGGGAACGTCCCTTCGCGCAACACCAGCGGTACCACCCGTTCGCCCTCGGGTGCCGGTTGCTGCAGGTCGCGGCCCATGGCGCGGTTCTCGAAAGAAACGCCGGCCATGCCCGCCACGGTTGGCAGCAGATCGGCGAGCCCCACCGCCTCTTCAATCACCTTCGGTTTGAGCAGCCCCGGCGCATGAATCAGCATCGGCACATGGTTGCTTTCAAGCCCCAGTTGTTCGAAGGCCGGCGGCATGTGCGGGATACGGCTGATGCGCGTGTTGTGGTCGCCGAAGAACACAAAAATCGTGTTGTCGTAATAGCCGCCGGCCTTGGCCAGTTCCATCAGGCGACCGATGTTGAAGTCCAGCAGCCGCACCGCGTTGTATTGCTCGACGCTGCGTGAGCCGGCGTTTTGCACCTGCTCCAGCGACAGATTGCTGACCTCGAATCCGTCGTTGTCCCTGGGAATGGTGAATGGCCGGTGATTGCCCGAGGTTTGCACGTAGGCGAAGAACGGTTTGTCCTTCGGCAGTGCACGCAGAATCTCGTCGCCTTCCTTGAACAGGTCCAGATCGGAAATCCCCCACACATCGACCCGTGGCGAACGCCAGTCGCGCTCTTCGTACAGACGCACACCGTCGATGCTTTGCTGGATCAGCGCGTTGATGTTGGCCCAACCGGCGTTGCCGCCAATCATGTAGAGCTTCTGGTAATCAGTGAAGGCATTGATCAGCGTGCGCTGGTTGGTGATCAGCGGATGACGGGTGGCGGTTTCCTGTCGGGTGACGTCGGGGACGCCGGTGATGCTCGCCCACACGGTTTTCGCGGTGCCGGTGACCGGGACGTAGAAGTGTTTGAAGAACCAGCTCTCGCTTGCCAGCCGATCAAGATTGGGCGTCGGGTTCAACGGGTTGCCATAGGCACCCACCGCGCTGGTGCCGAGGGATTCGAGCATGACAAACATCACGTTCGGCGCCCGCTCGGCCACGACGTGGTAGGGCTGCACGGATTGCCGGCGTTCGAATGCCAGGCTTTGCACATCCGGACGATCCACACCCAGATAACGGGAAATCACCGGGTAATGCACCCGCACCTGCGCCTCGTCGAACTGCGCCTGCCCGGCCTTGAGCGTGTCATAGAGGAACAGCACCGGGTTCAGGCCCACGGCGGCAATCTGTCCGTTGCCGGAAAAGAACGCATCGCTCCAGCGCAGCGGCACCGGGTTTTCCAGGTTGAGCTTGTCGACCCGGCCCAACAACGCCAGCAGGACGGCCACCAACCCGAGCCCCGCGCCCACGGCGACTGAGCTGCGGCGGATCACTTGAGGTTCACGGGCCAGGGTCAACCGTTCCAGCCGCACAAATCCGTAGAACCACAGCGCCAGAACCGCGAGCCAGCCCAGTGCAATCCACAGCACCGGATAGGTTTCCCAAACCATCTGCTGCGAGATCTGCGCATCGTCCAGATAACGCAGAACTGTGGCGTTGATCCGCACGCCAAGGTAGGCGTAATGGCCGAAGTCGATGATGTACACCAGACCGATCAGCCCCAATGCCAGCAGCAAATAAACCCGCGCCGCACCGCGCAACAGCAGCACCGTGGTCAGATTCCAGCGCGGCAGCCACGCCAGCACCGCCAATGGCAGCACCAGCAACAGCGCCAGCCTCAGATCGAAACGAAAGCCGATGCCCAGGGTTTGCAGCCATTGCGGGTCGGCAAAGAACTGCGCGACACCCACCCCGGAAAACCCGATCAGGAACACCAGCCGTAGCAAGGCAAACAGCAGAAACGCCAAACCTGTCGCGCCCACGCCATAGCGCAGGCGACGCGATTGCAACCACCCCATCGTTTACCTCTGTGTCGTTCGTTGAGATGGCAGGAAATGCCACGCTGCCTTAATGCAAAGTCCGAAACCGGCGATCAGGCAATAACCCGCCAGCAAAGGGTCGATCAGGTAATCCCAATAGTTTTCCGAAGGCTTGAGGCGCAGTGCGAACGCCAACGTGGCCAGTGACAGCATCGCCACACCCAGCGAGTTACGCAGCCACAGCAGCGCCAAAGTCGCCAGCCCGACAACCACGATCATCGGCCGTGGATTGAAGCCCCAACGGTAAGGATCGACATAGGTCAGGCCCATCGTCGCCGGGTACAGCAGCGCCGTCAGCACCACGAACAACCCCAGCACCTGCACCCGTGTCAGCGGATTCAGATGAGGAACCACACCGAGGCGCAACAACGCGGCCCAGCCAAGAAACACCAGCGTGGTAATCGCCAGGTCATCGGTAAAACTGCGCACATACGCCGCCAGCGGCAGGCCGCCCAGCGGAATGAAGCTGACCAGCGCCAGCGCCGGCAACAGCCACGGACGCCAGCGTTGGGTGAATTGAAAGGAACCCAGCAAGACAAAACCGAGCAGGATGAAACTCAAATGGGCTTGCCAGAGAAACAGCATCACAGGCGCTCCGCCAGCCAGGCATCGTTGAAGCTGACATGTTTGATGAAAGTGTTGTTCCAGGAATAAACCAGGTGATAGAGGCCATCACTGCCACGGCTGAAGTACGGGTACTCGTACTCGAATTCACAGCCTGCGGGCTTGCACACTCGGTAGTCGAGGTTGCTCAGGAAACGCTGCTCCAGCGGCAAACGCTGCGCGCCACTTGAAGCGCGAAAGCCTTCGCCGATGATTGCCTTGTAGGCCTCGGGCGAAAACGGCTGGCCGAGGGGATCGGGGGACTGGTCGAGTTCGATCACGTTGCGCCAGGCGCTGAGATTGGCATCGGTGCCGTACAGGCTGAGCTTGAACCGACCGTCGCGCAGGTCATTGAGCGCCACCAGCAAACCGTCATCGGCGGTGCCCACCGCCGCCAGCGACGAGTTGGGGTTGGCCGGCTCCAGTGGATACGGCTCGCTCCAGGTCTGCCCGGCGTCTTCGGTGCGGCTGGCCAGCACCTTGTGATGGGTTTCACCGGCATAGCGCAGCATCGCTACGGCGCGGCGCTCGTCCTGCGGCACGATGGTCGGTTGCAGCGAATGCTTGCCCCGGCTGATGCGGAATTTGTCGATCACGGCGCCGTCCGCGCTCAGGTACAGGTATTCGGCGAACTTGCCCATGAACTCGTGATACACCGGCAGCCCGATCGAGCCGTCGGCATGAAACACCGGTGCGGCGCGCACCAAAGTGCTGATATTGAAGAACGGCGAGGTGATCAGCTGTCGCGGCGCGGTCCAGTTGCGCCCCAGGTCATCGGAGACCATCACGTTGATCGCGCTGGTGGCCCAGCCGCCGACGGACACCGACACGTAGAACATCCACAAGCGTTGATCCGGCGCGAGGGCGATCACCGGGTTGCCGAGCTTGCGGATGTAGCGCTGGGTGCCGGCGACGGTGGATTCACGGGTGGCCAGCACCTGTTCGGCGCCCCACTCCGCCGTTTTGGCGTTGTAGCGCGCGGTGCGGATCTGCACATCGGCGGCGCCTTCGCGGGAGCCGGCGAACCACACCGCCATCAGGTCGCCGCCGGGCAACGCGGTGACCGAGGACGAATGCACGAAATCATCCAGTTCCGAAGACACGAAACGGCTGCTGTACATCGGCTCGGCCGCATTCGCCGAAGCCTGGACCGCAGGCGTTTCAACCGCGAACGGCGCCAGCACATGCTCCGGGTGACTGCGCCACGCCGCGATAAAAATCAGGCTGACGGCTAGCGCAGCGACTACGAATTTCAAGCGAAAGGACAAGGCACGCATAGGCAGCTCATGGCAGTTACGAGATGGCAATCCATCGAAAGAACATCCCTGTCACCGGCCCGGATCGTCCGGCAGACGACGCCGGCGCCCGGTGAGCATCGACAACGGCAGGTTGTCGCGCACTTGAACACTTTCAAACAGCGCCGCCGCGATGTGCACGATAACCAGCGCCAGCAAGGCATCGGCGGCAGTTTCGTGGACTTGCAGCGGCCAGTCGGCGCCCCACAGGGCATCGATTTCTTCCATGGCCCAGCCGCTGAGGCCGACGGTCAGCATTGCCAACAGCATCGCGATCATCACCAGTGCGCCGATCGGCGAATGCCCGAGACGATGCTCGGGCCGTCCGGCGATCAGCGACCGGGCATGGGCCGCCAGCCGTGACGGCGTCGGCCAGAAGTCCGACCAGCGCGCACTGCGCGGCCCGACGAATCCCCACAGCAGACGCACCAGCAGCCAGCCCATGGCGTAATAACCGAGCCAGACATGCCAGTCGTCACCGGCCTCATTGAAGAAGTAGTTGGCGGCAAAGACCCCGGCGATGGACAGGTGAAACACCCGCACCACCGGGTCCCAGAGGCGCAGGGAATCCCGTGGCATCAGCCCTTGATCTCGGTTTTCACCGCTTTGCCGCTGACCGGGTCGTGGTAGATCTCGACCTTGCGCTTGTCCTTGTCGAAGCCGTAGATCTCGTAGCAGTTGCCGTCGGTGACCTTGAACTTGCTGATTTCGTAGCCCTGGGATTTCAGCTGTTCCTGAAACGCTTTCTGGTCCTGCCACTGCGAACGTTCGGCCGTGGTGCATTGCGGGCCGGCGACGGCCAGGGGGCTGGCGACAATCAGGGACAACAGCACAAGTTTGCGCATGGAAGCACTCTCGCTGGATGGGAAAGGCCTCACTGTGCAAAACCAAGCTTAACGAAAGCTTAGTTGGCAACGAGTCGTAACATCTTCGCCGGTTCAGGGGCTGCCACGGCAGCAAGGCGAGCGGCATGATGCCGCCGGACACGCGCCCGATTTCCCACAGAGAAAATGCCATGCGCCTACTTCTGGTCGAAGATGACCGCGCCCTCGGCCAGGGCATCCGCGTCGCCCTGAGCAACGAGGGCTACACCCTCGACTGGTTGCAGGATGGCGTCAGTGCGCTGCATGCGTTGCGCAGCGAAAGCTTCGATCTTTTGCTGCTCGACCTCGGCCTGCCTAGGCTCGACGGCCTCGCGCTGCTGCAACAACTGCGTGCCAGCCAGCATGATTTGCCGGTGCTGATCCTCACCGCCCGCGACGGCACCGCCGAGCGCATCGCCGGGCTGGATGCCGGCGCGGACGATTATCTGGTCAAGCCATTCGATGTCGATGAGCTCAAGGCGCGCATCCGTGCCTTGCTGCGGCGCAGTCAGGGCCGCGCGCAACCGATGCTGGAACACGCCGGCGTCTGCCTCGACCCGATCAGCCAGCAAGTCACCTGGCGCGGCAGCACGGTGGTGGTCACACCGATGGAGTATCAACTGTTGCATCAACTGATGGCCCGCCCCGGCAAAGTCGTCACCCGCGAACGCCTGTCGCGCACCTTGTACGGCTGGCAGGAACGGGTCGAAAGCAACACCCTGGAAGTGCTGATCCACAACCTGCGCAAGAAACTCTCCGCCGAGCTGATCCGCACCGTGCGCGGCGTGGGGTATGTCGTGGAGCTCAAGCCATGAACTCGATTCGCGCGCGGATTCTGCTGCCGGTGCTGTTTCTGGTTCTACTCGGCGATGTGCTGATCAGTTGGGCAGTGTTGCGCTACAGCCACCACGAAATCGAAGAAATCTACGACGCCCAACTGGCGCAAAGTGCCCGCCTGCTGCAAGGCGTGCTGGCCCAGCGCGCACCCGGCGACAACGATTGGGAGCGCCTGCATCAGGCCTTCGACGAGGCGATGAGCCGGGACGGTGACGGCGATGGCGAGGCGGCGCATCCCTACGAGACGCGGCTGACCTTTCAGGTCTGGCGCAACGACGGCCAGTTGCTGATGCGCTCGGCCGAAGCGCCGATTCTGGATGCACCGCCCACCACTCTCGGCGCCCATGATTTGATGGAGAACGGTCGCGACTGGTGCGCCTTCCTGCTTCAGGATCCGCGACAAGGCCTGTTGATCTGGGTCGGTGAACGCGACGACATCCGCCAGGACCTGATCACCCGCATCGTCGGCCATACCCTTTGGCCGAGCCTGATCGGCGTGCCGCTGCTGACCATCCTGATCTGGCTGGCCATCGGCTGGGGCCTGCAGCCATTGCGCGCCATGGCCCAATCGATTCGTGGTCGCGACACCGACACCCTGAAACCCCTGCACCTGAGCCCCCTGCCCCAGGATCTCGAGCCGATGCAGACCGCGCTCAACCGCTTGCTGCAACAGATCGACAACCTGCTGGCCCGGGAGCGACGCTTTATCGCCGACGCCGCCCATGAGTTGCGCACGCCGCTGGCGATCCTGCGGATTCATGCGCAGAACGCGCAATTGGCCAACACCCCGCAACAACGCGAGGAAGCGCTGGAGTTTCTGGTCAGCGCCGTGGACCGCGCCACGCGCATCGCCAGCCAATTGCTGACCATGGCGCGCATCGAACCGCGTCTGGCATCCCCGCAAAACGCCCGCGTCGAACTGACCGCGCTGGTGCGCGAGGAGCTGGCCGAGCTGACGCCGCTGGCCCTGGAAAAAGACGTTGAGCTGATCCTCGACAGCGACCATCACTGCCCGGTGGATACTGATCCGGTGGCGTTGGCCATCGCTCTGCAAAATCTGGTAACCAATGCGCTGAACTTCGCCCCGCCCGGCAGCGAGGTGCGGGTTCAGGTGCAGCCACAGGCCTGCGGTTCGGTGTCGATCAGCGTCGAAGATGCCGGCCCCGGCATCGATGAGCAGCAATATGCGCGGTTGTTCGAACGCTTCTACAGCGAGGGTCACGCCAATGGCGCGGGGTTGGGACTGGCCATCGTGCAGATGATCGTGAGCAAGATCGGCAGCACCCTGCAGCTGTACAACCGGCCTGAAGGCGGGTTGTGCGCCGAGCTGCGAATCCCTGCGGGGTCAACCGAACCTGCGCCGGGCATTTAACGAAATTTTCATGTTTGCCTGCCTATGATCCGGGCCTTCGTTGGGGAGTAACCTGCTTCCGAGCCCCTCGGAAGCGTTCGTATCAACATATTCGGCAACATGCCGTGGTGCGAACACCTTCTGGTTGGTGAGACCGACGACACATCCATGCCGAAAGTCGGGCGTGTGGTTGTGTCGTTGACTCATGGCCCGACTGGAAGTATTGCCCGTGAATCCTGTTTCCCTGATCTTCCTCGCACTCGCCATGTCCACGGATGCCTTCGCGGCCGCCATCGGCAAGGGCTCCAGCCTGCACAAACCACGCCTGACCGAGGCCCTGCGCACCGGTCTGATCTTTGGTGTCATCGAAGCAATCACCCCGGTCATCGGCTGGTTCATCGGCCAGGCCGCTACTCGCTGGGTGGAAAGCTGGGACCACTGGATCGCCTTCACCCTGCTGGTCGCGCTCGGACTGCACATGATCTACAACGGCCTCAAGCATGAGGAAGCCGAAGAAGAAAAACCGGGGCAGCACTCGTTCTTCATCCTCGCCGTCACCGCCGTGGCCACCAGCATTGACGCCCTGGCTGTCGGCGTCGGCCTCGCGTTTGTCGATGTGAACATCTGGGTGGCCGCTGCCGCCATCGGCCTGGCGACCATGACCATGGTCACCCTTGGCGTGATGCTGGGTCGGGTGCTGGGCACCGTGGTCGGCAAACGTGCGGAAATCGTCGGTGGCGTGGTGCTGATGATTGTCGGTGCGACGATTCTCTACGAACACCTGTCAGCCTGATCCCGAATGCCGGTGTCAGGGCGTTTGCCAGCGTCCCGGCACTGGTGCCGTCGCCGATGCGCCGTTCAATGGCGCGTCGATTTCCTCCAGGCTCAAATGCGCGGTTTCCTTGAGAAAGAACGAGCAGACCGCCACGATCCCCAACGCCACCGCCCCGTACACCGCAACGCCAAACGCGTCGTGGTTGTTGGCAATCAGAATGGCCGTGGCCGCACTCGATGCCGTCCCGCCTCCCAGCGCGGCACCGATCTGGTACGCCGCCGACATCCCCGAATAACGCATGTCCCGTGGAAACTGCTCGGCGAGAAACGCCGGGATCGGCCCCTGCGTCGCACCCATGAACGCACCAATCACGATGTAGGCAAACGTCGACACCAACAGGCTTTTCAGCCCCACCAACGGAAAGAACACGAAGAACCCGGCCGCCATGATGAACGCGCCGAGGATCATCACCTTGCGCCGGCCAATGCGGTCGGACAGTAAGGCAAACAGCGGCGCAGTGATGACGATGGCAACCGATAAGGCGATGTCGAAAATCAGTGCATCGGTGCTGCCGTAGCCCAGTTGTGTGGCGTAGGACAGGAAGAACGTGCTGCCGATGTAGGCGATGGTCACGTAGCCAAACGCGATGCCGGTACACAGCAACATGGCCCGAGGTCGTGCGCGCAACGCTTCAATCAACGGCATGCGCCCGTGCCCCTTCGACTCGCCCAGCGACTGCGCCGGTTTCTGCAACCGCGCATAGAGCCCGACCAGCACCAGCACCCCGCCCAGCCAGAACGGAATGCGCCAGGCAAAACCGGCAAGGTCGTCGTTCGCTGCCACACTGACCACGGCGAACACCGCTGAGCCGAGAATCCCGCCAATGCCGATGCCCATGCTGGTGAAGCTGCCCCACAGCCCTCGACGCCCCACGGGCGCCGATTCGATGCCGAACAGCGCGGCCCCGCCCCACTCGCCCCCGGCGGCAAATCCCTGCACCAGTCGCAACAGCACCAGCAACGCCGGCGCACCCGCGCCGATTGTTGCGTAACCCGGCAAGCAGCCGATCAGGAAGGTGCTGAGCCCCATCAACAACAAGGTAATCACCAGCATTTTCTGCCGACCGAGTTTGTCGCCGTAATGCCCGAACACCATGCCGCCCAACGGCCGGGCGAAGAACCCCGCGCCGAACGCACCGAAGGCAACGAGCGTCGCGGTAAGCGGGTCCATCTGCGGGAAAAACACCTTCGGAAACACCAGCGCGGCGGCGGTGCCGTAGATCACGAAGTCATAGAACTCCAGGGCGGTGCCCATGCCGGAGACGAAGAAGGTTCTCAGCGCCGACGGTGAACTCGTCGTGCATGCAGGGTGACTGGCCATGTGGGGTGCTCCTCTTGTTGTTGTTTTTCGGGGCGTTGCTGCAAGGGCTTCAGAAGCGCTGGTAACCGTTGCGGGCCAGCTGTTTCGGGTTGCCGGCGGCGAATTCGAACACACAGTGTTCAGTGTCGATGCCGATGGTCAGCAAGGTTTCCCAGCGTTCGGTGGCCGGCATGCTCAGGTCGGGATGGAAGCAGATCGGTGCCTCCTCGCCGGCCGCACCGCACATGGCATCGGCCCGGCGCACCAGATCGCCCTCGGTCATGCCGGTCAGCAAGGCGTTGACGTGATCGATGCGCGCGTAGGTGGTCGAGGCGTCCGGCGTGCGTTCGCCAGCGCTCAGGTTTGGGTCGAGGAAGTGGTTGGTATGGGTGATCCAGCCTTCGGCGTCCGGCAGCACCACGGCGGTGGCGGCAGGCGACATCTCGATGCTGCAGGCGCGGATTTTCGAGTCTTCGCGAGAGAACACCGTCAGCACCGTGGATGCACTGACCCGTGCCGAACGCGCCAGTTCGATGGCCTCATCGACGCTGCGCGCCTGCTCCAGAATCCGCCGCGCAATCGCGTGCACCGGCACCCCGCCGCTGCCGTTGTCGCTGGCATGGTGAAGGATGTTGAAGTGCAGCCCGAGCCCGGCGCTGTTCACGCCGATCTTGCCGAGCATGCCGAATTCGGTGAACAGCTTGACGGTCATCCCGGCGTCGGTGGTCAGTTGCAGGATCAGGCCGTTGGGCACCAGCGTGTCGTGCCAGTCCCAGGTCTGGATGGTTTTCGGCGCTTGCGGGCCATGGGGCGCGAACACGGCGGTCGAGCATTCGCCTTCATTCGAGGGCATGACCGCAAGGATTTCGGTGCGGGCGTTCAGGGCCGCGAGTTGCCACAGCGGCAGATCCGCGCCTTCGGCCATGGCGACGACTTCCTCGGCCAGCGTCGGGCTCCAGTCTTCCAGGGCTTTCAGGCTGGCTTCGCTGATGGCGCGCACTTGCTGCGGCGGAATGTCGAGCTGATTGAAGAAGTCGAGGTACAGCGCAACGGTCTGGCGAATCTGCGCGCTGAAGGCATCACCGATCTGGTGCCCACGGGTTTGCGGGTTGCGGGTGTCGGTGACGAAGCAATGAAGGTTCACGAAAGGTTTTCCTTTTTGGCGTTGTAATCGGAGTGCGGCTTACGGCTGGCGGCGATAGATTTCGCGGCCGGCGAAGAAGGTGTTGAGCACCTGGGTGTCGCGCAGGGCTTCCGGGGCGACCGTGAACACATCGCGGTCGAGCACGATCAGGTCGGCCTGCTTGCCGGGTTTGAGCGAGCCGATGCTGTCTTCCAGGCGCAGGACCTTGGCGGCATTGAGGGTGTAGGCCTGGAACATGACCTGGCGGTCGATGTCTTCGGCGGCGTTGAGCACGCCTTTCGGGCCTTTGCGGCTGACGGCCTGGTAAATGGCTTTCCACGGTTCCGGCGTGGTGATCGGCCAGTCGCTGGCACCGGCAATGGTGGCGCCCTGCTTGAGCAGCGAACGCGCCGGATAGGTGTACATGAACGCCATGGCGCTGACGTAAGGCTTGACCAGATCCATGCTCGATTCATCGGCGCTGGCCCAGTACATCTGCATCGAGGCGATGACGTTCAATGCCTTGAAGCGGGCGAATTCTTTCGGGTTGACCATCTGCAGATGGGTGATGGAATGGGCGATGCCGCTCTGGCGATCCTTGCGCGCCTGCTCGAAGCCATTGAGTGATTCGCGCACCGCGCGGTCGCCGATGGCGTGGATGTGCACCAGCCAGCCACGGGCGTCGGCGGCGCTGACCAGTTCGCCAAAGTGCGTCGGGTCGATCAGCAGCTCGCCGGACTTCTTCGAGTTCTTGTAAGGCTCCAGCATCGCCGCACTCTGCGCGGGCGATTCGGCCACGCCGTCGGCGAACACCTTGATCCCCGGCAGTGTCAGGTTGTGCACGCCGAGGAACTGCCGGCGGACCTTGTCCAGTTCATCGAGATCCGCTGGAGTGGCCTTCGAATCCGCCATCAGCAACGCGGCGACGTGGGCAGTAAGCTCGCCGTTTTCCGAAAGCTTCTTGTACGTCGGCAGCACACCCAGCGAGTCGTTTTTCACGTCGGCGCCGGGCAGTTCGTTGGCCAGCGGGTCCATCCAACCGGTGATGCCCAGACTCTTGTAGTAATCCAGCGCGGCGCGACCGCCCGCCAGCAGTGCTTCATCGGTTGGCGGCGGCAACAGGGCCTGAACGGGATAGAGCCCGGCGTCCACCATAAAACCGTTCGGCTGCCCGTCCGGGTGATGACCGAGGGTGTCTTTCTCTTCGGGCTTGAGCGCCAGGATGCGCGCCGCATCGATGCCGGCGCGTTTGAGCATCGCCCGATTGGCCCAGCCGGTGTGCAGGTCCCAACCCAGCAGCAACAATGGCTGATCGGCCCACTCGCCCTGATTGAAACGCTGCTCCAGCGCGTCGGTCTGGTTCCAGTAAGTCGAGGGCAATCCGCCGACGCTGAGGAATTCGCCGCGCCGGGCCTTGCCGTCCTCTCGCCATTGGCGCAAGCGCGATTCCAGCTCATCGAGCGGCAACATCTGCCCGTCGAGATTGGCCTGCAGCAGCTGCAGGCCGCCCTTGATCGTGTGGGAGTGAGAGTCGATGAAACCGGGCATCACCACTTTGCCGCCCAGATCGATCAGCCGGGTATCGGCGGTCTTGAGGCGCAGCACCCGCGCATCCGAGCCGACCGCGACGACCTTGTCGCCTTCGATGGCGACGGCCTGCTGCAACGGCTGGCCGGGTTCGGCGGTGTAGATTTTCGCGTTGTGCAGGATCAGGTCGGTGGCCGCCAGACTTTCCAGCGAGGCACAGGCCAGTGCGGACGACACCATCAGGGTCAGAAGCTGCTTCATGAGCGTTCTCTTTATTTTTGTTAGGCTGAGGCCAGATTAGCCAAGCCCGCCGGATAACTGAATGCCGTCTCACGCACAACTTCTGTGCCCATCAGGAATAGATAAATGGACAAAATGAGCGCTCTGACCATGTTCGTCGCCACCGCCGAACACGGTAATTTCAGCCGTGCCGCCGAGGTGCTCGGCAACACGCCGTCGGCCCTGACCAAGGCCGTGGCGCAACTGGAAGAGGAACTCGGCAGCCGCTTGTTCGACCGCACCACTCGACGCATGGCGCTGACCGAGGCCGGGCGGATCTATCTGGAAGGCGCGCGTCAGGCGCTGTTGCAACTGCAACTGGCCAGCGAAGGCGTCGAACAGCTCAAGCACGAATTGCGCGGCGAGTTGCGCATCATCGCCCCGCCCTCCTTCGCCCCGGCCTTTCTCAATCAGGTGTGCTGCCGCTTTCTGAACGAGCACCCGCAGGTCAATCTGGAAGTGGATCTGAGCGACAACTACGACGACCCGGTGGATGGCAGCTACGACCTGGCGCTGCGTGACGGGCCGATCGATCTGCCGGGGGTGATCGCCCAACCGCTGGTGGAAAACCGCGTGCAGCTCTGCGCCAGCCCGGCCTATCTGGCGCGCAAGGGCAGCGACGTGTCACTGGACAACTACCACCAGCACGACTGGCTGATCTTCCGCCACCCGCTGCTCAACCGGCATTTCTGGTGGGTCAAACAGGGCGAGCGACGCCTGCGCATGACCCAGCCGACCCCACGCATCGCCAGTGACAATTACGATTTCCTGCTGGCCTGCCTGCTCGACGGCCAGGGCCTGCAATTCCTCCCGCAGTGGAGCGCCGCGCCGTATCTCGCCCGGGGCGAACTGGTGGAATTGATGCCCGAATACTGGCGTGAACCCAGCGCCTTCGGCCCGTGGATCTACGTGCTGTACCAGGCCCATCGGCGCAATACACGCAAGGTGAAGGTGTTCATCGATTTCCTGAAGGCGCACTGGCAAGCGGCGTAATCCGTTTGTGTCATGTCGCTGTCATTCTCGGTTGCTAACGTCCTCGCGCCTCTTTGCCCCGACTGCCAAGGTGACCTTCCCGGTGTACTCAAGCCCGACGCGCCAGACCATCATCCTCAGATCCGCCGACATGTCCTGCGACGACTTCGGCGCTTTGTTTTCCCGCATGTTCGGCAATCGTTATGGCGACACACCGCCACCGCCCAAGGACATCATCATCGGCGGCGTCTACGGGCGGCACGACGGGGTCAGTTTCCGGCGCATGCATTACCGGGGTGATTTCACCGTGGAGTTCCCCGAGCCCTACGATGAAATCACCTTCGTGATTCCCACTGCCGGCCGGATCATCTTCAACGACTCCGCCGAATCCCTGGGCCTGCCCCACATCGGGCTGGCCATCGACAAGGCGGATCTGCGCTCGATGCGTTTCGTCGACAATCATGCCCAGCACGGCATGTCGATCAGCCGCGCGGCGCTCACCGAACGCCTGTCGTCACTGCTGGGCCGACCGATCGTGCACAAGCTGCATTTCGAGCCGAGGGTGGATCTGAACAGCCCGGCGTTTCAGGGCATTCGTGCACTGATCGACCTGGCCACCGGCACCGAATTCGACCTGTTGTTGAACGCCGGTTCGCTGATGCCGTCGCGCCTGCGGGAAATGCTGGTGGACGCGGTGCTGGAAGCCTGGCCGCATAACTTCAGCGAAGCCTTGCGCCGACCTGAGGCGCAGATCGCGCCTCGGCATGTGAAACAGGCCATCGAATACATTCAGGCACATCCCGAGCAACTGGTCAGCGGGACGGATCTGGCGGGGTTGGTGAACGTCAGCCTGCGGGCGTTGCAGGAAGGTTTTCGGCGGTTTGTCGGGACTTCGATTGTCGCGTACCAGCGCCAGGTGCGTCTGGAACGTGCTTGCGATGCGCTGAAGCACAGCCAATCGTCTTCGGTGACCGATGTGGCCCTGCAATACGGATTCAGCAACGTCGGCCGGTTCTGCCAGTACTTTCAGGATGCCTACGGCGTGAGCCCCGCAGAAATGCGAAAAGGACTGCGCTGAGGCAGTCCTTTTTCTTCACCTTTGGTTGATCAGAACTGATAACTGGCCTTGAGCCCGCCACTGAAGCCGTGGCTGTCGCCGCCACCGCTGGCACCGACTTCGGCACCCAGGCTCAGGGCGCCGAGGTTGGCCATCAGGTTGACGCCGCCGCTGAACTGATCGCGGTTGTCGAACGCCGCGCGTTGTTCGATATCCAGCCCCAGCAGATGCCCTTCGCTGTCGACCTGATGAACGCCGAGCACACGTTCGTAGCCGACCCGCACACCCGGCACCAGTTGCCACGCGCCCATGGGCATCGGGGCGAACGAGACGTCGAGATTGGCCACCGCACTGCGACGGGTTTGCTGGAGGCTGTCGACGTCGAGGGCCAGTTCGCTGCCCTTTTCCTGGAAGCCCAACAGGTCCAGACGACTGACGCGCACGCCGAGGCTCGGCTCCAGAACCATCTCGTTCATCGGCAGGCGATAACCCAGCGCCAGCGTGGCGCCGCTGAGGTTGCCGTGGGTGTCGCCCTTCGCCGAACCGAGACCGCCGCCGAGATCGCGCTTGCTGTCGTAATCGACGTAACCGGCGCTGAGGTTGGCATCGGCAAACAAACCACGCTCCAGACTGGTGAAGCCATAACGAGCACCCAGATTGAGGAAGGTGAAGTCGGTATCAGCCTCGCCGCCCGCCCCGCCGACGGTGCCTTTGCTGTAACCGATCCCGCCCCGTGCGCTGAGTTGCTCGGAGAAGCGCTGGGTGACGCCGACCATCAGGCCCTGACTGTGCTCGTTGCTGCTTTGCGCATGGGCCGAACCGTCGGTGCCGAGGTAACCGGCGAGCGCGGTGCTCCACAAGCGGTATTGGCCGACCTTGAGGTCGGTGCCGCTGGCGAATGGCGCGGCGGCTTGCTCGATCATCGCGTTCTGACGCAGTAGATAACTGGCCGCATCGGCGTGCACCTGACCACCAACCGTTGACTCGACGCCGCCCAGAGTGCCGGCGTCGATGGCCGATTGCAGGTAGTAGTTGTAGGCGCTGTAGGTGCCCGACAGCTTGCTGTTCTGCAGCTCCTGCAACAGTTGCGCGCCGGCCGCGGCGTTGCCGATCAGCCCGGCCTGACCCGGCAGGCTGTTGTACTCGACCATTTTGCCGCGCAGCACGTAAATGGTTTCCTGGGACAGACCCAGACCCTGCTTGAGGTAGTTGTCCATGCTGCCGTATTGCGCGGTCACCTGATCCAGACCCGCTTGCAGGTAACTCGCTTCCACACCCAGCAGCGGCGCGTAGACCGCGGCCATGCTCGGCGGCATCATCGCCAGGGTCTTGGCCACACGGGCGGCGGTGTAGTCGTTGGTCGCCAGGTAGTTGCTCATGATCGTCGCGTTGTCGACCCCGGCGATGCTTTGCAGCACGGCGGCGGTCCAGCCGGTGCGGTCCTTGCCGGCGGTGCAGTGGAACAGCGCAGCACCGTCGACGCCGGCCAGTTCGTTGAACAGCACGCCCAGCTGACCGCGCATGCCGGCGTCGCTGACAAAGGCGCGGTTGGTCTCCTGCATCATCGCAATCGCATCGGCCGCGCTCTTGAACGAGACCGTGGTGATGTTCGCACCCGAGGTGGTGGCGCCGATGATGTCGATGTTCTGGTAGGTCGCGCCGCTGATCATGGTGTCCGGCGTTGCTGCGATTTCGCTGGGGGTGCGCAGGTCAAAAACGGCCTTGATCCCCAGACCGTTGAGGGTCGCCAGATCCGAAGCCGTCGGCGTCAGCGCGTTGGAGCGGTAGAACACACCGGCGCGCATCGTGCCGTCATGGGTCGTCGAGTAGGCCGTGGTGATACCGGCGACATCGCGGAAGTTGTCGATGCCCTGCAGGCGCGGGGTATCAAGGTCGGCCGCGTGGGCGGCGGCAATGGACAGACTCAACACGGACAGCGAACACAGAAGACGTGGAAACACGATGCAGCCTCATTGGAAACCGGTTGGGCTGCCCACTATCTACAACGAAATGTGACTGAATATGGCAAATCTGCGAAAAGCGTAAATGGCGGCGCGATCTGTCCGGCGCACGCGCATTCTGTCCGTCAGGCAAGCTAAATCCCTGTCGAACTTTGACGTTTTTTTTGCAAGAGGCAGGGTAAAGTGCCCTCTCCGGCCATCCTGGAAGCAGTCAATGAACCTCCAAAGCCCTCAAGACGCCGACGATGAAATCCTCAATCAGGCGGCGCACTGGTGCCTGCGCCTGCAAGACGAAACCTGCACGCCTGACGAACGCCAGGCCTTCCAGCAATGGATTCAGAGCAGCCCGCGCCACGCCTTCGAGTACGCGAAGATGCTTGAGGTCTGGGAGTTGAGCGATCAATTGCCCGACGAGCACGACAAGTCGAAAAAACGCAAAGCCACGACGCTGCCGTGCAGCTTCGAAGAGTTTCAACGCAACCTGGCGCAGCGCAACTAGTGCGCCGCGCCCGGGCCGCTCACTCCAGCGGCCTGCCTGCGGTCTCCCGTACCATCGCCAGCCCCGCCAGGGTCAGGCACAGACACGTCATCACATACAGCGCAGGCGCGTTGTTGTTGCCGGTCAGTCCGATCAACCCGGTGGCAAAGAACTGGGCAAACCCGCCAAATACCGACACCCCCAGGCAATAGATAATCGACAGTCCCGACGCGCGAATCTTGCGGGGGAACATCTCCGTCACCAGCACCAGTGTCGGCACGGTGATCAGCACCAGAAACAATGTGGTGACCATTGAAACGCCCAACAGCGTGCCTAGGGTCGGAAAGCGGTTCATCAACATGAACGCCGGGTAGATCAGCAACAGCATCGGAATGCAGCCCAATGCGATGGTGCGGCGACGGCCGATGCGGTCGCTCAGGCGACCGGCCCAGATCGACAGACTGATCTGCACCAGCGCGCCCAGGCACGCAGCGGTGGTGCCCATGGTCATCGGCAGGTGCAGCACGCTGACGGAGTAGTTGGTCATGTAATCGAGCACGATGTAGCTGGACGCCGTGCTGCCGATCACCAGCAATACGCCGGTCAGCAGGACTTTGCGATAGTCCCGGAAAATCAGGCGCAGGCCGGAGGTGGCGCCTTCGTCTGGCGGTTCCTGCTCGGCGGTTTCATCGAGGTGACGACGGATATACAGCCCCACCGGAATCACCAGCATCCCCAGTACGAACGGCAGTCGCCAGCCCCAGCTTTCGAGGGATTCGGCCGACAAGGTCGAACTCAACCCCAGCGCCACCAGCGCGCCGAACATGAAGCTCAAGCCCTGGCTGAACAGCTGCCAGCTCCCATAGAAACCTCGGTTTTTGTCGTCGGCGTACTCCATCAGCATCGCCGTGGAGGCCCCCACTTCACCGCCCATGGCAAACCCTTGAACCAGTCGCGCCAGCACAATCAGCACCGGTGCCACAAGGCCGATCTGCGCGTAGGTGGGGGCGATGGCAAACAGCAGCGAACCGAGCGCCATCAGCCACAGCGTGAGCATCATCGCCGGTTTGCGGCCGACCCGGTCGGCGTAGGCGCCCAACACGATTCCGCCAATCGGGCGCATACCGAAGCCGACGCCGAACGTGGCCAGTGACAGCAGCAATTGCCCCAGCGTGCTCTCCACCGGGAAGAACTGCCGGCCAATGAGTGTGGCGAAAAAGCTGTAGACGGAAAAATCATAGAACTCGAGGCCTGAGCCAATGGTGATCGCGGCAATGGCCCGCGCACCGATGGGCTTGCGCGTCGCGGTAGCAGTGGCCGCAGCGCTGGTAATGACGGTGGACATGGGGCGAACTCCTGAAATTGTCGAAACGGATCAGGCCAAAAAGGCTTCCACCAGTCGCACCCAGTAACTGGCGCCGGTCGCCAGGCAGTCATCGTTGAAGTCGTAACCGGGGTTGTGGACCATGCAGCCGCCCTCCCCGTCGCCATTGCCGATCAGCAGGTAACAGCCGGGGCAGCGTTGCAGCATGACCGCGAAATCCTCGCTGCCGGTCAGCGGTTTCATGTTCGGGATCAGCCCTTCCTCGCCCACCCAATCGATCGCCACTTGCCGCGCAAAAGCGGTCTTGGCTTCATCGTTGAACAGCGCCGGGAAGCGTTGCGCTTCGTCCACATCCACCGTCGCCCGCGCCCCGAAACCGCTGGCCTGGGCCTGGGCGATGCGGGTGATGCGCTCGATCAAATCGTCACGTACCGAGGCCTTGAGTGCGCGCACGCTCAACTGCAACTCGGCGTGATCGGGAATCACGTTGGCGGCGATCCCGGCATGAAAGGCCCCCACCGTCACCACTGCCGTGTCGAGTGGGTCGACAGTGCGCGAGACGATGCTCTGCAACGCCATGACAATTGCGGATCCCGCCAGCACCGGATCGACCGCTTTGTGCGGCATCGCGCCGTGGCCGCCAACGCCATCGACACGGATGGTCACGGTGTCGGTGGAGGCCATGAACGGCCCTTCGAGAAAGCCCAGCTTGCCCACCGGCAACCCCGGCATGTTGTGCATGGCGAACACCGCGTCGCACGGGAACAGTTCGAACAAGCCGTCATCGAGCATGCGTTGCGCGCCGCCGTCACCCTCTTCGGCGGGCTGGAAGATCACCACCAGCGAACCGTCGAAATTGCGGTTTTCGGCCAGATGGCGCGCGGCTGCCAGCAGCATCGCCGTGTGCCCGTCGTGCCCGCAGGCGTGCATCACGCCTTCGTGGCGGCTGGCATACGGCAGCCCGGTCTGCTCGATGATCGGCAGCGCATCCATGTCGGCGCGCAGGCCGATCATCTTGTCACCGCTGCCCTGGCGCAGCAGGCCGACCACGCCGGTACCGCCCAGCCCGCGATGCACCTCATAGCCCCACTCGCTCAACTTGCCCGCCACCAGATCGGCGGTGGCGAACTCTTCGAAGCTCAGTTCCGGGTAGGCGTGAATGTGTTGGCGCAGCGCGATCATTTCTTCTTCGAGCGCACGGATACCGGGCAGTGCAGGCAGATCGGTCATCAGCAGGTTCCTTGTTTTTATGGGGGCGTTTTCGGGTGTTCGACTGATACCCTGCGATCCTAATGACTTGCCGAATGCCGCGGCAGTCGCAAAAAACGGGGGCTGAAAACCGTGGGTTTACACCGTCACAACAGGAGAAAGGGATGAAGCTGCATCAACTGCGGGCGCTGGTGATGATTGCCGACTGCGGCAGCATTCGTGCGGCGGCGCGGCAACTGGGCGTTTCGCAGACCGCCGTGGCCAAGGCCCTGCGCGAACTGGAGGAACACCTGCAATTGCCGCTGCTGGTACGCAATGCCAGCGGCGTGGTGCTGACCGCTTACGGCCAGTCGCTGCTGCAGCATGCGCGGCAGATGCTGAGTCAGCTTGAGCGCGCGCAACTGGAGCTGACACACCTGAGCGATCAGGCCCAGGGCCAGTTGCGCCTGGGCATCTCGCCGTGGATGGGCATGACCCTGCTGCCGGAAGTCGTCACCCTGTTCCGCCAGCGCATGCCGCAAGTGCGTCTGGAGATCTTCGAAGGCTTGATGGCCGTGGCCCTGCCAAAACTGCGCGACGGAACGATGGAGTTCGCGGTAGGCCTGGTCTCGTCGCTGCTGCCGCGTCCGGAGTTCGTCAGCGAGCCAATCTTTTCCTACCGCATGGCCGTGGTCGCCCGCCACGATCATCCGCTGCGCAAGGCCAGTTCCATCCACCAACTGCTCGACCAGGACTGGGTGGTCAACTACCCCGACGCCAGCCACGAAGGCTTGATGACCGAGCTGTTCTGGCAACACGGCGCGCAGATCGACCTGCAACACATCCACCGCGCGCACTCGCCGCAACTGACGTTGTCGCTGATCGAACAGACCGACATGCTCAGCTACTTTCCCGAACCCATGCTGACAGTGCCCGGCTATCGCGAACGCGTGGCCCGGCTCGATCTGGCCGAGACCTTCGCCAATGATGTCATCGGCATCGTCACCCCGCGCAACGCCCCGCTGGGCGCGGCGGCGCAGTGTTTTGTCGACTGCCTGCTGCAAGTGATACGCCGCCGCGCACGCTCGGCGAGGCCGGAGGATGTCGAGTTGTTCGATACGTTGGGGTTGTTGATCTGAGGCAACGCTATGAGACGCCCCGGCTCGCCCAGTCCCGCACGGCCTGAGCAAACAAACGCAGTGCGGTAGGCGGATGTCGGTTGGCCGGGTAATACAGGCAGAGCCCCGAATAGTTTGGACTCCATGGCTCCAGCAAGCGGACCAACCGGCCGGCCTGCAAAGCTTCCGCCACCAGGGACTGCGGCACCCAGGCGATTCCCGCACCGGCCAGCGCGGCCTCGACCATCAGGTTGAGGTTGTCCATCGTCAACTGACCTTCCACATCCAGGCTGACGCTTTGTTCGCCCTGTCTGAACTCCCAGCGAAACAGACCGCCACCGGTGAAGCGAAAGCGAATGCAGCGATGGGCCTTGAGATCCTGCGGCACCTGTGGCGCCGGATGCTGCTGAAGGTAGTCCGGCGAGGCCACGGCAGCGAAACACACGTCGGGCCCAAAGCGGATGGCGATCATGTCCCGTGGCACGTCATCGATCAGCCGGATGCCGGCGTCAAAACCGTCGCCGACAATGTCTTGCAGCGCAGCGTCGGCCACGAACTCGATATGGATGTTCGGATAGCGGGCAATGAACTCGGGAACCACGTGGCGAATCAACGGCCGGATCGACGACTCCGACGCGCTGATACGGATCGACCCTGAAGGGCTGATCCGGGCGGAGGTGACCTCGTTGACCACGTTCGCCAGGTTATTCATCAACGGTCGAACCCCGTTGAGCAACTGCTCCCCCGCCTCGGTCAGCGACACCGAGCGCGTCGTGCGGTTGAACAGGCGCATTTCCAGGCGCGCCTCCAGGTTGCGCATCGAATGGCTGAGCGCCGACGAAGACACTCCCAATACTCGCGCTGCACCACTGAAACTGCGTTGTTCGGCAATCGCGATGAAGGCTGTAAGGCCAGGCAGATCTGCGCGCAACATTGATGAAAATCCCTCACTAAGGCATGCAGCCAACCCTATATTGTTGAGCAATCAGCAGCAATATAGAGTCGTTCACCTCGTCGGGAATCCGGCTCTCATGTGAGGTGAACCCATGAACAACTCTGCAAAAGTGATCGTGGTGATCGGTGCAGGCGCCATCGGCCAGGCGATTGCCCGGCGTGTCAGCGCAGGCAAGCATGTGGTGCTGGCCGATCTCAAACAGAAAAACGCCGATGCCGCCGCAAAGGTCCTGCTCGATGCCGGTTTCGACGTGACCACCGCCGTGGTAGACGTTGCCTCTCGCGCCTCGGTGCAAGCGCTGGTCCAGACCGCTACCGCCCTCGGTGACATCAGCGGGGTCATCCACGCGGCCGGGGTTTCACCCTCGCAAGCGTCAGCCGCAACCATTTTGCGCGTCGATCTGTACGGCACGGCCGTCGTACTGGAGGAATTCGGCCAGGTCATCGCTGCCGGCGGTTCAGCCATCGTGATTGCCTCGCAATCCGGGCACCGCTTGCCGGCGCTGAGCGCTGAACAGAACAAGGCGCTGGCGACGACACCGACCGAGGAACTGCTGGCGTTGCCAATGCTGTCCGCCGAATGCATCAGCGACCCGCTGCATGCTTATCAAGTCTCCAAACGCGGCAACTCGCTGCGGGTCATGGCCGAGGCCGTGCGATGGGGTAAACGAAGTGCGCGGGTCAATACGATCAGCCCGGGCATCATCTTCACGCCACTGGCCCGGGATGAGTTGAGCGGCCCGCGCGGTGAAGGCTACCGGCGCATGATTGAACGCAGCGCCGCCGGGCGTGGTGGCACACCGGATGAAGTGGCAGCCGTGGGTGCTTTGCTCATGGGACCTGAGGGCACCTTCATTACCGGCAGCGACTTCCTCATGGATGGCGGCGTCACGGCAGCTTACTGGTTTGGGGATCTGGCGCCGGACTAAATCACGCTTCGTCCTTTATTCGGGGTTAGAATCCGCCCGGTTCGGCTAACAGTTTAAGGATGACCCCGGCATGTCCCCACTCGACACCTCCCTGCAAGACACCGCCGCCCCCGACGGCGTCTGCTTCGGCTGCGGCAGCAGCAACCCGCACGGTTTGCACATCAAGAGTTTCTGGCACGAAGACGGCGTACACGTCATGGCCGAGCATGTGCCCGAGGCCAAATACTGCGGCTGGCCGGAGCTGGTCTACGGCGGGTTGATCGCGATGCTGGTGGACTGTCACTCCAACTGGACAGCGATGGCTTACCACTACCGCGCCGAAGGGCGTGAAGCCGAAAGTCTGCCACGCATCAACTGCGTCACCGGCAACCTCGGCATCAAGTTCATCAAGCCGACGCCGATGGGCGTACCGCTGACGTTGAAGGCGAAAGTCGAAGGAGAAGTCGGGCGCAAGAGCCGGGTGATCTGTGAGGTGTATGCCGGGGATGTGCTGACGGCGGTGGGTGATTCGGTGTTTGTGCGGGTCGATGCGGGGCAGTTGGCAGCGGCCGCTCACGGTCGCTAAAACTCGTCACTGAAGGAAAACTGCATGCCCGATCGCAAAATCATCATCCCCGAATCCATGAAGCCCATCGTCGAACGCGCCGGTTACGCTCCGGCGGTTCTAGTCGGCGACACGCTTTATTGCGCCGGTCAGGTCGGCCGGACGGCAGATCTGGCAGTCATCGAAGACCCCGGGCAGCAATTCATCCGTGCCTGGGAAAACCTCGAAGAAGTGCTGAAGGCCGGCGGTTGCACCTTCGAAGACGTGGTGGAGATGACGACTTATCACGTCGACATGAGCCGGCACATGCCGGTGTTTCGCGAAGTGAAGAACCGCGTGTTCCCCAAAGGCTTCTGCGCCTGGACCTGCATCGGCGTCAGCGAACTGGCCCATCCGGGGCTGCTGGTGGAAATCAAATGTGTGGCCGTGCGCAGGCGCGCTATACCTGTGTAGTGTTTTTTACTATCACCGCGAGGCGTTGAACCATGGACTTGACCCTCTACTACCATCCATTGTCGTCCTACTGCCACAAAGCCCTGATTGCCCTGTACGAACACGGCGTCGCTTTCGAAAAACGCCTGATCGACCTGTCCAGCGAAGCCGAGCGGGCCGAGTTGCGGGCGCTGTGGCCATTGGTCAAGTTCCCGGTGCTGCAGGATCGCGCCCGCCAGCGCAACGTGCCGGAGTCGAGCGTGATCATCGAGTATCTGGATCGCTATCACGCTGGAGCGGGCCGCTTGATCCCCGACGATTGGGACACAGCGCTGCAGGTTCGCCTCTGGGACCGGTTTTTCGACAACTACGTGATGACGCCGATGTCGCAAATCGTCGCCGACCGCATCCACAGCAGAAACGCCGACCTGAGCAGCCAGCGCACCTTGCTGAACACCGCCTACGACATGCTGGAAAACCAGTTGGCGACCCACCCGTGGATCGCCAGCCCGGACTACAGCATGGCCGATTGCTCGGCCAGCCCGGCCTTGTTCTACGCCAGTACGCTGGTGCCGTTTGGCAACGACCGCCCTCGCCTCAGCGCTTATTTCGAGCGTCTGGTGCCGCGTCCGTCTTTCAGCCTGGTGATCGACGAAGCCAGACCCTGGTTTGACTTCTATCCCTTTGCCGAAGCGCTTCCCCAACGGTTTCGCTGAGCAACGGCCTCACGCCGGCTGGTGACTGGTCACGCAGTGAATCCCGCCACCACCAGCGGCGATGGCGTCGATGTTGATCTGCACCACGTCGCGGTTCGGGTAGAGCTGCTTGAGCAGGTCGAAGGCTTTCTTGTCGGCGTCCTTGTCGCCGAACTCCGAGGCGATGACCGCGCCGTTGATGACGAAGTAGTTGATGTAACCGGCCGCGAAGTCGTCGTTGTTCTTGTTGAACTTGGTCTTGCGCGGCTTCAGCGGTGGCGACACGGTGTGGATCTGCAGCGGGCGACCGTCGGCGTCGGTGGCCTTCTTCAGGATTTCCAGATGTGCCAGCGTAACCTTGTGATCGTAGGATTGCGGGTCGGTGTCGAGATTGGCGATCACCACGCCGGGCTTGACGAAGCGCGCGTAGAAATCGACGTGGGCATCGGTGATGTCCTTGCCCTTGATGCCCGGCAGCCAGATGATCTTGCGCAGGCCCAGGCGTGCTTTCAGTTCCGCCTCGACATCGGCCTTGCTCCAGCCGGGGTTGCGGTTGGCGTTGACCCAGCAGCTTTCGGTCATGATCCCGGTGCCGTGACCATCGACTTCGATACCGCCGCCCTCGCCCACCAGTTCGCTGCGGATGTAGGTCGCTTGCGCGTCTTGCGCCACTCGTTGGGCGATTTTCGCGTCTTTGGAGTGCTGTTGCTTGTTGCCCCAGCCGCTGAAATTGAAGTCCACCGCGCCGAGACCGCTTTTGTCATCGATGACGAAGTTGGCGCTGATGTCGCGCATCCAGATGTCGTCGAGGTTGGCGATCTGGTAGGTGATGTTGGACGTGCCGCAAATCTCTTCGGCCAGGCTGCGTTCGCCGCTGCGGCAGTAAATGGTCAGTGGCTCGTAGCGGGAGATGGCGCGGGCGATGCGGCCCAGGGCTTCCTGAACGTCTTCGGTGAAATCTTCCCAGATTGCGTCCTGCGCGCCGAACGCCATGTAGGCACGTTCGTGTTTGTCGCCCTCGTCGGGCATGAACCAGCGACCTTCGCTGGCCGCCAGCACCCGCGCCGGGGACAGGCCGAGGCCCATGACGGCAGCGCCTACGCCGGCGGCGACTGAAACCTGTTTGATGAACTCGCGACGAGTCGGCATGTGTACGTTCCTGTAGGTGGAATGGGCCGCCGAAGCGGCCCGGAAAAATCACTTTGCAGTGGCGGTCTTGAACTTGGTCCAGGTGCGCATGCGGGCACGCATGTCGGCCTGGGGAATATCCTTGCCCGGTATCAGACGAGCATAGGTCGCTTCGTCGAGATAGATGTCCGGGTTGTTGCGCATCGCCTCATCCACCATTGGCCGGGCCTTGGCGTTGGAGGTCGGGTAACCGGTGAAATTGCTGATCGCAGCCATGTTCTCCGGGCGCATCACGAAGTTGATGAACGCGTAGGCGTATTCCGGGTGTTTGGCATCCACCGGAATGGCCATGGTGTCCATCCACACCGTAGTGCCCTCGCGAGGCACGCGGTACTGGAAGCGAGTCTGCTTGCCGGCGCTGTCCGAGGTGCGCTGGGCCTGGGTCATGTCGCCGCTGTAGCCGAGGGACAGGCACAGGTTGCCGTTGACCAGATCGGTCACCGGTTGCGACTGGAACTTGCGGATGTACGGCCGTAGTTTCATCAGCAAGTCACTGGCCGCCGCCAGGTCCGCAGGCTTGGCGCTGCGCGGGTCGCGGCCCAGGTAATTGAGCACCACGGCCAGCACTTCGTCCGGCGAGTCGATCATCGAAATCCCGCAATCGGCGAATTTCGCCGCCAATTCCGGCTTGAACAGCATGTCGAGGCTGTTGACCGGCGCATCGGCCATGCGCTGCTTGATCTGCTCGGCGTTGTAGGTCAGGCCGATGGTGCCCCAGGTATAAGGCACCGTGGCCTTGTTCGAATGCTCGTAATGGCTGCGCAGTTTCTGCAGGCCCGGTTCGATGTCATTCATCGCCGTGACTTTCGAAGGATCCAGCGGCAACAGGCTGCCGGCGCGCATCAGCCGTTCGGCCACTGTGTCGCCGGGGAAGATCAGGTCATAGCCGCTGCCACCGGACAGCATCTTGGCCTCCAGGGTTTCGCTGCCGTCCATCACGTCGTAGATCACCTTGATCCCGGTTTCGGCGGTGAACTTTGTCAGCGTGTCTTCGGCGAAATAATCCGCCCAGTTGTACAGCCGCAATGTCTTGTCTTCGGCGTGCACGGCCGGCATCAAACCGGCCAGCGCCAGGCCCAGAGCGCCCAGCAACCACTTGTGTGAAGTAGGCATATCAGACTCCTTGAGGGTTCCAGCGGGCGTGAAGGTGACGGCCGTCCTGGCTCAACAAGGCGCCGTACATTTCCGGGCGACGGTCGCGGTAGATGCCCCAGCTCAAGCGATCTTCACGCATGGCTGCCAGATCGAGGCTTTGCACCAGCACACCAGTGCTGGCGCGGTCGGCTTCGGCGAGCATTTTCCCCTTGTGGTTGCAGATGAACGACGAGCCGTAGAAATTCATTTGCAGCGCCGCATCGGTGCCCGCCACTTCGCGGCCAACGCGGTTGGAGGCGATCACCGGCAGCAAGTTGGCAGCCGCGTGGCCACGCATGGTCATCTGCCAGTGGTCCCGCGAGTCCAGATCCGCGCAGCCCGGCTCAGAGCCGATGGCGGTCGGGTACAACAGCACTTCGGCGCCCATCAACGCCAGACAGCGAGCGGTTTCCGGAAACCACTGATCCCAGCAGATGCCCACGCCGAGCCGGCCGAATGCGGTGTCCCAGACTTTGAAACCGGTGTCGCCGGGGCTGAAATACTCTTTCTCCTGATAGCCGATGGCGTTGGGGATGTGGGTCTTGCGGTACACGCCCAACAGGCGCCCGTCGGCATCCGCCACGCTCAGGGAGTTGAAGTAGGCATTGCCGGCCTTCTCGTACCAGCTCAGCGGCAGCACCACGCCGAGTTCACGGGCCAGTGCGGCGAAGCGCGACAGCACCTGACTGTCGCGGTACTCCTCGGCCAGCGCCATATGGTGGTGGCTCTGCTCGATGCAGAAATACGGCGTGGCGAACAGCTCCTGCAACAGGATCACTTGCGCGCCCTGCCCCGCCGCTTCACGCACCAGTTGCTCGGCGCGGTCGAGGTTGCTTTTCAGGTCCCAGGTGCACGGCATCTGGGTGGTAGCGACTTTCAACATCGTCATCGATCAACCCTCCACCGGCCAGGCTGGCTGCTGTTGGGTGATGCAGTGCACACCGCCGCCGCCATGGGCCAGATGATTGATCTGCACCGGCACCACTTCGCGGCCCGGGAACGCCTTGGCCAGGGTTTCTGCCGCCACATGGTCGGCCCCGATGCCGTACGCCGGCATGATGATCGCGCCGTTGGCGATGTAGAAATTGGTGTACGAGGCGCAGAACACTTCAGCTTCGGTGTCCACGGCATCGGTGGCTTCATACAGCTCGATCAGCTCGAACTTGCGGCCCTGAGCGTCGGTGGCCAGTTCCAGTGCGCGGCGGTTTTCCCGCACCACTTCGGCGTACACGGAGCTGCGATCGTGAGTCGCATCCACCAGCAACACGCCGGGACGGGCGAAGGCGCAGACGCCATCAACATGGCCGTCGGTCATGTCGCCGGTGACGTAATCCGGATCCCCCGGCAGCCAGATGGTTTTCTTCACGCCGAGCAGGCGACTGAAGATTTCTTCCATCTCGGCCTTGCTCACGCCGGGGTTACGGTTGGGGTTGAGCAGCACCGATTCGGTAGTGATCAGGGTGCCCTCGCCGTCCACATGGATCGCGCCGCCCTCGTTGCTCAACGCCGTGCCGAAGCACTCGCCGCCCAAATGATTGAGTACGCGACGGGCCAGGCTTTCGTCCAGATCGTGGGCCGACTTGCCGCCCCAGGCGTTGAAGCGCCAGCTCACACCGGCCAGACCCTGCTCAGGGTGAACCACGAAGCTCGGGCCGGAGTCGCGGCACCAGCTGTCGTTGACCGCCAGCGGAATCAGTTCGATGTTCGGCCCGCACAGGGCTTTGGCACTGGCGATGGCCGACGGATCGACGACCATTTTCACCGGTTCGAACCGGGCGATGGCGTTGGCGACGCGGGCGAAATCTTCCTGTACCAACGGCAAGGTCACGCGCCAGCCCGACTCCCACAGGGCCTTGTTGTGGGGCCAGACCATCCAGGTCGCGGCGTGCGTTACCCACTCTGCCGGCATCATCCAACCGCTGTTGTTGTTTTTGTTCTGCTGCATGGTAAAAAGCCCTTTGAGTTAAGCCATTGTGTTCAATGAAAACAGCCTTGGCGGCGTTGATGTGCATGCTAATGGCGGCCTGACGGGCAAACAAACGATGGATTTAGCGGAAAACTGATTAGAGGAACTTATCGATCATGCTGAAACACTGGCCACCTCTCAGCTCGTTGCGCGGCTTCGAAGCCGCTGCCAGATTGGGCAGTTTTCACAAGGCCGCCGAAGAGCTGAGCCTCACGCAGTCGGCCATCAGCCAGCAGATCCGCAGCCTTGAGGCCTACCTGGAGCAGCCGCTGTTTTTCCGAAGCGGACGCAGCGTGGCGCTGACCGACGCCGGCCACGATCTGCTCAGCACCACCCAGGCGATGTTGCAGCAACTGTCGGTGGGCATCCGGCGGCTGGGGCAGTACCAGAAGCCCAATCAACTGGTGCTCAACACCACGCCGGCGTTTGCCCGGCACTGGTTGCTGCCGCGTCTGGGGGATTTTCGCCGTCAGCATCCGAAGGTGGACCTGTGGATTTTCAGCACCGATGAAGTGCCGGACATGGCGACCCAGACCATCGATATCGCGGTGCGCGACGACATTAGCTCGCAGGCCGAATGCAGCTTCAGGGTGCTGCATGCCGACCGGCTCTATCCGGCGTGTCACCCGAGCCTGCTGAGCGTGCCGGGCGCACAGCGGACAACCCTGCATGGCGAACGGGAAATGGACTGGAGCCATTGGGCGGTGGAATCGGGGATCGATGTCGGCCAGCAGGATCAGGGCCTGAACTTCTCCGATCCAGGTTTGCTGCTGGACGCCGCGTGCAGCGGGCTCGGCATCGCGCTGGTCAGCCAGTTGCTCAGCCGCAAGGCCCGGGCCGACGGGCTGTTGCAGCCCTTGGTGGACGACACCATTCGCGGCCCGAACTGGGCGCTGCTGACCCACCGCGACAGCGAAAGCGACCCGATGGCCCGCAGTTTCACCGAGTGGTTGCTGGCGAACCTGAGCGATCCATGACCGGTGCATGACGGGCCATCACCTCGGCGACCCAATCGATGAACACCCGCAGCTTGCGGCTGATGTGACGGTTGGGCGGGTACGCGACGTAGAGCGGCATCGGATCGAGGCGCCAGTCTTCGAACAGCGGCACCAGATCACCGCACGCCTCGTGTGCTTTGGACATGTATTTGGGCAACCACAACACGCCCAGCCCCGCGAGACCCGCCGACAGGTAGGCATTGCCGTCATCGACAGCCAGCACGTGGCGGCCCTTGATCTGCAAGTCTTCGTGTTCGTTGTGCAAGGCGTAAGGCACCGGTTTGCCGGTGCGCGCCCAGAGGAAACCGACCACCCGGTGATGGCTGTCCTCCAGATCCCGGGGATGCGCCGGAGTGCCGGCCCGGGCCAGATAGCTCGGTGCGGCATATACGCCCAGTTGCAGATCCGCCACCTTCCGGGCCATCAGCGACTGATCCCGCAACTCCCCGCCGCGCACCACGCAGTCGACGTTTTCATCAATGATGTCGACGATCCGGTCACTGACGCCCATGTCGATCTGGATTTCCGGGTAGCGCGTGCAAAACTCGGGCAGCGCCGGCACCAGAATCAGATTGGCCAAAGGGCTCGGCACATCGACCCGCAAGCGCCCCTTGGGCTGGGCCGCCGCGCCGGGAAGGCTGGTCTCGGCATCGTCCATGTCCGCCAGCAACCTGATCACCCGCTCGTAATAGGCCGCACCGTCCGCCGTGGCGTTGACCTTGCGCGTGGTGCGGTTGAGCAACTTGACCCGCAGGCGCGCCTCAAGTTGCTGCACCAGATGGGTCACGGTGGTCTTGCTCATGTGCAGGGTTTCGGCGGCCTTGGTGAAACTGCCCGCCTCCACCACCCGGGCGAAGGCCTGCATCGCGTCAAAACGGTCCATATCCAACCTCTAATGGCGGCTCGATTGTTTGGCTATGCCAAACAGTGAACGCCAAGGTTGCGCGTTTATCGTGTCGGCGCAAGCCCCTAAAGTTTATCCATCGCAGGTTTTCAACCCATTGACGGAGACACCCCATGACCAACACCCAGCCAAAACGCGACGTGGTTTTCCCGCCCGGACGCCATGCCCTCTATGAGCGCAATCGCTATTCGCCGGCCGTTCGTTCCAACGGTTTTCTGTTTGTCTCGGGGCAAGTCGGCAGCCTTGAGGACGGCTCGCCCGAGCCGGATCTGAAACAACAGGTGCGAAGGGCCTTCACTAACCTCAACGCGATTCTCGGCGCGGCCGGCGGCAGTTTCGATGACGTGGTAGACGTGACCGTGTTCATGGTCGACCCGCAATCGACCTTCGAAACCATCTGGGAAGTGGTGCCTGAGTTCTGGGGCGAGGCGCCGCATCCGACCATCACGGCGGTCGGCGTGACGTGGCTGTATGGCTTTCAGTTCGAGATCAAGGTGATCGCCACTGCCGGAATGACCTGATATCGCGTCGATTTGCAGCACGGGCCGCCAGTCTTCAGACTGTCGGCCCGCATTCCTTTTGCGATCCATCGCCATGCCCGACACCTTGCTCCAGCCCAGCCTGCCCGGCATCGCCCTGCGCCGCTGGCGGGTGCTGCACCGCGTCAAGCAAAGTCATGCCGCCGAGTTGTTCAAGGTCACTCAATCGACGATTTCCCGCTGGGAAAGCGGCGTGCAGGCGATGGATCCGGAGGCGCATCGACAACTCGAGACTTTGCTCTCGGCGCGACTCGACAGCGCCGCCGATCAAGCCCTCGCACGGCTGGTGACGGAAAGTGCGCGCCCGGTTCACCTGGTCTGCGACCTGACCCATCGCCTGCTGGCCTGCTCACCTGCCCGCGCCGCGCAGTTCGCCAGCCCGCTGAGCGATCTGCTGGGGCAATCGCTGTGGCGGTTTGCGACAGCGGAAATCCAGCACAAGGAATCCTTGCTGGATGACACCGGCTGGCGGGAAGTCCAGGCGCCGCCGGCTCTGGAATTCCTGACGGGCAGCAATGACTCCGCCCGTGTGCCGATCCAGCCGAGTCTCTGCCGCTGGACGCGGATCGCCCTCTCCGACGGCACCGCCGCACGGTTGGTGGAAACGCTGTAGGCCACCCGCCGCATATTTTATGCGTGGACGATGATCGAGCCCGGGCCTAGGCTTTGAGCCCTGCTCTCTTTACTCCGGCCACTGTATGAACCTCGAAAAAATCAAGGGACGCCTCGAATTCCTGCGTGAAGCAGAACGGCTCAAGGACGTCCTCAGAAGCGCACACACTTCCTCCGGGCGCAGCGAAAGCACCGCCGAACACAGCTGGCGCCTGTGCCTGATGGCGATCGTGTTCGCCGACGACCTGGCCGGGCTCGACGTGCTGAAAGTCCTGAAGATGTGCGTCATCCACGACCTCGGAGAGGCCATCAACGGTGACATTCCGGCGGTCGATCAAGCCGGCTTTCCCGACAAGGGCGAACAGGAACGCAACGACTTGCTGCTGCTCACCCGGTCTCTGGACGACGCGCTGAGAAACGAAATCCTTGCGCTCTGGGACGACTACGAAAACGCCGGCTCTCCAGAAGCCAAGGCCGTGAAGGCACTGGACAAGCTGGAAACACTTTTACAACACACTCAAGGACAGAATCCGCCAGACTTCGACTATGGCTTCAACCTGGCCTACGGCAAGCAATACACCAACGCCGATCCGCTGTTCGAAACCCTTCGGACCCTGATCGACCGGGATACCCGAGAACGCATGAATACAAACATCACCGTCCGCAACGAACGCCCCGAAGACATCGACGCCATCGCCCGAATCACCGAGGCCGCGTTCCAGCACGAAGAACACTCCAGCCACACCGAACAATTCATCGTCAACGCCTTGCGCCACGCCGGTCAGCTCAGCGTTTCGCTGGTGGCAGTGGAAAACGACACGGTGGTCGGCCATGTCGCCATTTCCCCCGTAACGATTTCCTCCGGCGCTCAAGGCTGGTATGGCCTGGGCCCGATCTCCGTGTGCCCGACCCGCCAGCAGCAAGGCATCGGCTCGGCGCTGATGAGAGCCTCACTGACGGAGTTGCAGCGCATTGGCGGCGTTGGCTGCGTGGTACTTGGCGATCCGGGCTATTACGGTCGTTTCGGCTTCAAGGCCCATGCGGGTCTGGAGTTGCCGGGGATTCCGGCGGAGTACTTTCAGGCGTTGGCGTTTGGTGGGGAGTTGCCGGTGGGCGTGGTGAAATATCACGAGGCGTTCGAGGCTACCGAGTAGCGCCTCATCGCTTTTGATTGCTCACATTTCGTGGTCTATGGCTTCACCAAAGCGCTCTTGATGCCATTTCGGCGATCAATGACTCTGTCCGTACGTTGTTTTTGCACTGACAGAAAAGAGCCAACGCCATGCAAAGCCCGAGAACCCTGTACCGGAAGCACATCGACAGTCACACCGTCTGCACCCTCGACGATCAGGGCCACGTGCTGCTCTACATCGACCGCCAGGTCGCCAACGAATACACCAGCCCGCAAGCCTTCAGCGGTTTGCGCGACGCCGGGCGCAAAGTCTGGCGCCCCGCTGCGACGTTGGCGGTGGTCGATCATGTGAACCCCACCGCACCCACCCGCATCGCGACCATGCCCGACGCCGGAGGTGCGCGGCAGGTGTCGTATTTCGAAGAGAATTGCCGCGACTTCGGCATCGAGCTGTTCGATGTGCTGGACAAGCGCCAAGGCATCGAACACGTCGTGGCGCCGGAACAGGGTTTCATTTTGCCGGGCATGGTGGTGGCGGCCGGTGACAGCCACACCACCACTTACGGCGCACTGGGTGCGTTCGGTTTCGGCATCGGCACCTCGGAAATCGAGCACCTGCTGGCAACGCAGACCCTGGTCTACAAACGCCTGAAAACCATGCGGGTGACGGTCAACGGTGAGCTGAGGGCGGGTGTCACGTCGAAAGACATCATCATGGCGCTGATCGAGCAGATCGGTGCTTCGGGAGCCACAGGTTATGCCATCGAATTCACCGGCCCGGCGATCAGCGACCTCAGCGTCGAAGCACGCATGACCATCTGCAACATGGCCGTGGAGGCCGGCGCCCGTGGGGCGTTCATGGCGCCGGACGACAAGGTCTTCGCCTATCTGCAACTCAAGCCGCGTGCGCCGAAAGGCGAACTCTGGGAGCAAGCGGTCGAGCGCTGGAAAGGCCTGCACAGCGACCATGGCGCGGTGTTCGACAGTGAAGTCAGCCTGGATGTCTCGGCGCTGGAACCGATGGTCACCTGGGGCACCAGCCCGGATCAGGCCTCCCCGGTCGGGGGACGAGTGCCGGACCCGGCCAGCCAGCCCGACCCGATTCTGCGTCAGGGTCTGCAACGCGCCCTCGACTACATGGGATTGAAACCCGGCATGCCGCTGAGCGAAGTGGTGATCAGCCACGCGTTCATCGGCTCGTGCACCAATGCGCGGATCGAAGATTTGCGTGACGTGGCTCGTGTGGTGCGCGGCAAGCACGTGGCGCCCCACGTGCGGGCGATGATCGTGCCCGGCTCGACGCTGGTGCGCGATCAGGCGGAAGACGAAGGGCTGGCCCAGATCTTTCGCGACGCCGGTTTCGAATGGCGGCAATCGGGTTGCTCGATGTGCCTGGCGATGAACGACGACGTCCTCGCGCCCGGTGATCGCTGTGCATCCAGCACCAATCGCAACTTCGAAGGTCGTCAGGGCGCCGGTGCGCGCACCCATCTGATGAGCCCGGCGATGGTCGCCGCAGCCGCCATCACCGGACATTTGACTGACGTGCGCGCCTTCGCGCCGGGAGTTTGAGCCATGCAACCGTTCACCACTATCAGCGGCAGCGCCGCGCCGTTTCTGGCGGCCAACATCGACACCGACGTGATCATGCCCAAGCAGTTCCTCAAGGGCATCGATCGTCAGGGGCTGGACCGGGGGCTGTTCTTCGATCTGCGTTTTCTGGCCTCGGGCGAACCCAATCCCGGGTTCGTGCTCAATCAGCCCGCCTGGCAGGACGCGGCGTTTCTGGTGACCGGCCCCAACTTCGGTTGCGGCTCAAGCCGTGAACACGCGGTGTGGGGCTTGAAGCAGGTCGGGATCCGGGCGCTGATCGGCACCACGTTCGCCGGGATCTTCTATGACAACTGTCAGCGCAACGGCGTGTTGGCAATTCAGCTCGATGCCGCGCAGTTGAAGCAGGTTGCCGAAGTCATCAGCGTTCCGGCAACTGCGCATATCCGTGTGAACCTGCCCGAGCAAACCATCGAACTGGCGGACGGAGCACGGATCGCTTTCGAGATTGATGAACTGCGCAAACAGTCACTGCTGCTGGGGCTGGACGCCATCGGCACGACGCTGCAACGGGCCGGGCAGATTCGCGCGTTCGAGGCACGACATCTCGCGGAAAACCCTTGGTTGGGCTGAACACAAAAACCGGGTGGTTCACTGAACCACCCGGTTTTTCATTCGACAGACAAGTCGCGGAAATACTCTTCGAGAAACTCCACGCAGACCCGCAATTTGGCCGACTCGCTGAGCCGTGTCGGGTACACCGCCCAGACGTTGGCGCTCTGGGTGTAATCCGCCAGCACCTGCACCAGCCGTCCTTGCTTGAGCATCGGTTTGACGTCCCACATCGAGCGCAACAGAATCCCGCCACCACTCAGGGCCCACTCCATCACGATCTCGCCACTGTTGGAGGACAACGGGCCGCTGACCCGCACCGATTCCTGCTGCCCGTCCTTGGTGAGTTCCCAGATGCCGAACGCATTGTTGCGTTCCTTCAGCACCAGGCAATCGTGGTCTTGCAGATCTTCGAGGGTTTGCGGCGTGCCCCGGCGCTCTAGGTAGTCCGGCGTGGCGCACAGCACCCGCCGGTTGCTGACCAGTTTGCGCGCCAGGTGCTGGCCCGGCAGGTCATCGCCCACCAGAATCTCCAGGTCGAAGCCCTCGCCCACCAGATCAACTACGCGGTCGAACACGTCCAGGCGAATGTCGAGCTTCGGGCAGGTTCGGGCCAGTTGGCTGATCGCCGGTGCGACGTGATTGCGGCCGAAACCAAAGCTGCTGCAAATGTGCAGCGACCCGGCTGGCTGGTGCCGGGCCTGGGCCATCTCGCCGAGGAAATCATCGAAATCCCCCAGCAGCTTTTCCGCCCAGATCCGTACCCGCTCGCCATCGTCGGTCAGGGCGATGCGCCGGGTGGTGCGGTGCAACAGTTTTGTCGAGAGCGTGCTTTCGAGCACCGCGATGCGTTTGCTGACGTAGGCCGGCGAATAGCCCAACTCGTCGGCGGCGCTGGCAAAGCTGTTCTTGCGGATGACCGTCAGGAATACCTTGAGGTCTTCGGGCAAGGGAAACTGGTCACGATTCGTGTTCATACAGCGCGCTCATCCACTGCCTGCTTCATGATTCGCGCAGGATAGCAGCGGCCATGACCGTTCGGCGCTTTTTCTGGCAGCCCCGAACAAACAGGACTAGGGTTGCGTGGCTGGCGATATGCTGGCCACTTGGCAAACGTCCATCGACGAACGCCATCAGCAGCACTGGAAGAAAAATCAGGGATGGTTTTTGTGCTTGCGGGTTAATGCACTCTTGATGAGTGAACAACCTATCCCTGTGTTTCGTTGCTTTCTATCAAGGACAGAAAGATGACCAACGTACAGGCGAACTTCTCTTGCCCTCTGCCACGGCAGACGCGCCTCCCAGTTCCGAACGGCAGGCCGGACAGCAGACCGGACGGTTTCGGCTGACGCCCGCGGCGTCGCATCGGCGCCCATTCAATCACCACGATTTGACGGATCCGGACGGATCAGGCCATCACCTCGCCAGGCACCACTGTCGCCAGTGTTTCCTGCCGCTGGCTGTCGCCTGCCTGTCAGGAAAGACGCCCCTCGCCTGAAGGGGATGTTCGGCAACCACCACGAGGAAACCCTCTATATGACTGGCTCAAAACACAACATGCCGCCGTACGGCGTCGCCATCCAGAGCGCCATCACGGGCGGCGATCTGCAACAGATGAAGACTTTGTTGAAGCAGCGCGATTCAACGAAGCCGGAAGCGAAGGAGCTGCAAACCGCGTACGAAAAACTGGCCAAAGAAGTTTCCCGTCTGGAAAAACCCTAGGTCATTTCCCACATTGCAATGGAGGCAATTCACATGTCTGGTTCTGTTTCGCAACAAAACGTCGGTCTGTTTCCGGTGAGCTACCGGATCAGCACGGGACTGCCTGGCGCACCAAGCCTGGTACTCAACCTCCTGGTTTCAACGCCTCAGGAGCAAGTCAACGGCAATGCCACCATCACCCAAGCCGTCAATCCGCCGCTCGACCTGCATTCCGATGTATGGGGTGAGTACACCTATCTCACCGTCATGTCCCCCGGTGTCAGCAAGATCCTGATCACCGCCCAGGGCAATCATGGCGGTCCAGGCTCCAACTCCATCGTCAACTTCAAGATCCGGCTGGTAGTCGGTACTGACTGGAGAGAAGGTGTCGCCAATTACGAGTACTACAACGGTTCTCAATGGATCGAAGTCACCAATGCCCCGGCGCATCTGGTCGAGTCGGTGCCATCTAACGCCTTTCAGCCTTTCCATCCCGGCCCCGTGATCCAGCCACACCGTCCGATCATGCCGCTGTACGCCGCCCCCATCCAGAGCGCCATCGCCGCCGGCGACCTGGCCCAGATGAAAAGCCTGGCCGCACTGGCCAAGCAGCAACTGGAGCAGCTACCGCAATTGCGGATCGCGCTGGATACCGCAAAAAACGAACTCAGCCGCCTGCAAAGTCGCTGATCGGCCACTGGACTCCATCATCATTCAAGGAAGCAGCATCATGTCGATCGGACTTTTCCATACTCGCCTCATTGTCAGAAACGATTTACTCGGCGCACCTGTCTTGATCCTGGATCTGCTGGTCAATACCGTCAGCAAGAAAGTCAGCGGTGTAGCCAGTGTATTTCAGGCTACCTGGCCTACTGTTAATTTTCGGGCTCAGGTCTGGGGCGATTACAGCCAGGTCAAGCTGACCTCGGCGGTCGAGAACCACATCATCCTCAACCTGGCCGGCAGCCCGAGCGGCCCGCTCAGCCAGATCGCCCAGACCTTCCATCTCAAAGGCATTCTCGGCGGTGACTGGGCCAGCGGTTTTGCCGACTACCGCTACGAAGAGCAAGGCCAATGGCACGTCGTAAAACACGTCGCTGTGCATCAGGCTCAAACCGTGGAGCCGCAACCGGTGCCGCATCCACACGTGCCGCTGTACGCCGTTGCCGTGCAACAGGCTCAGACCAGCGGGGATCTGGCACAGCTCAAGACCGCCGTGCAACAGGGTGAGCAGCAACTGGCCCACGAAGGCGCATTGCGCAGTGCCCTTGAGCAACTGAACGCGGAGATTGCCCGACTGGAAGCACGCTAAACCGCATGCGCCGGGCGCGATCCTTCGCGCCTGGCGTCTTGCCGGATTTCAAGGTCAGTCCAATCGTGCCGCGCACAGGACCGTGCGCAAGGATCTCCCATGACAGACATCCGCCCTGCCCGCTACCTCAGTGACACCGATCTCAAACGCTACGTGCCGGTGCACGTGGTCTGGGAAATCACCCTGGCCTGCGACCTCAAATGCCTGCATTGCGGCTCGCGCGCGGGACATCGACGCCCCGATGAACTCAACACCCGTGAATGCCTAGATGTCATCGATTCCCTCGCTGCCCTCGGCACCCGCGAGATCACCCTGATCGGCGGCGAAGCCTATCTGCGCAAAGACTGGACGCAACTGATCCAGGCCATCCACGACCACGGCATGTACTGCGCGATCCAGACCGGCGGACGCAATCTGACGCCGGCGAAGATGCAGGCTGCGGTAGACGCGGGCCTCAACGGGGTCGGAATCTCTCTGGACGGGCTCGCGCCATTGCACGACAAAGTGCGCAACGTGCCCGGTTCGTTCGACAAGGCGGTCGACACCCTGCGTCGGGCCAAGGCGTCCGGGCTGGCGGTGAGCGTCAACACCCAGATCGGTGCGGCGACTCTGCCTGACTTGCCGGAGTTGATGGACACCATCATCGAACTCGGCGCCACCCACTGGCAGATCCAGATCACCGTGGCCATGGGCAATGCCGTGGATCACCCGGAACTCTTGCTACAACCCTATCAATTGCTGGAAGTGATGCCGCTGCTCGCGCGGTTGTACCGCGAAGGCGTGGATCGCGGCCTGCTGATGAACGTCGGCAACAACATCGGCTATTACGGCCCTTACGAACATTTGTGGCGCGGCTTCGGTGACGAGCGCGTGCACTGGAGCGGCTGCGCGGCGGGTCAGACCGTGCTGGCGCTCGAAGCGGACGGCACGGTGAAAGGCTGCCCGTCACTGGCGACCGTCGGTTTCTCCGGCGGCAACGTGCGCAACATGAGCCTGCACGATATCTGGCATTACAGCGAAGGCATCCACTTCGGTCGCCTGCGCTCGGTCGACGACCTGTGGGGCTATTGCCGCAGCTGCTATTACAACGACGTTTGCCGGGGCGGCTGCACCTGGACCTCGCACTCATTGCTGGGCAAACCCGGCAACAACCCGTACTGCCATTACCGCACCCTGGAACTGCAAAAACGCGGACTGCGCGAGCGTATCGTCAAGATCGAAGACGCGGCGCAGCGTTCCTTCGCCGTTGGCCGTTTCGACCTGATCACCGAACGCATCGACACCGGCGAACAAGTCAGCAGCGTCAGCGACAGCGGCCAGGTGATCAAACTCGCCTGGATCAATCAGGGCCAGAAATCGCCGGAGGAAGGACGCATCCCCGTGCAACTGGCGCTGTGCCGCAGTTGCCTGCAGTACATTCATCCCCACGAATCGATCTGCCCGCACTGCCACGCCGATGTCGCGGCGGCCGAGGCCAGGCACCAGACCGACCGGGCCCGTCAGCAGGCGATCATGAACACGTTGACGGGGTTGCTGGGGGTGGCGCCGAGTACGTTGGTGTGAAATCGGGTCCAGGCGCCCGCAGGATTCGGGCGCCTGGACCGCCAAGACGTCGTGAAAATCCGGCCCTTTCAGCCGCTCGGGGAAATAAGTAGCTGTTTTCCATGAAATTTATTTGCTTCAGGGGTTCCCAGAACGCAAGAGCGCTGGTAAAGTGCCGCCCACTGTTGCAGAGGTCCTCCCGGGACTGAACACAATAGCTACAGGGGCGTCGCCAAGCGGTAAGGCAGCAGGTTTTGATCCTGCCATGCGTTGGTTCGAATCCAGCCGCCCCTGCCATTTTTTCCTCGTTTCACCCTCCTCCGCTTCATCTCTGCCTCAACGGCAAATCATTTTTTTGAATTCAACGTAATCGCCGAACGCACCAGCGCTTTCAGTGCCTTTGCATCTATTTTGTCGTCTTCGTGAACATCAATCGCCCGCCGGGTATTGCCTTCAAGGCTGGCATTGAACAGTCCCGACGGATCCTCCAGCGCCGCGCCTTTGGCAAACGTCATTTTCACCACGGCCTTGTAGGTTTCCCCGGTGCAGATGATGCCGTTGTGTGACCAGACCGGAACGCCGCGCCACTTCCACTCCTCGATAACCTCCGGATCGGCCTCGTGAATGATCGCGCGGATCTCGGCCAGTTTCTGGCCGCGCCAGTCGTTCAGTTCGTTGATTCTTGCGTCGATCAGCGCCGAGGGATTCCCGGTCGCCGCGCCGCTGCTGTCCTTCTTCATATTCTTGATCTCCCGAAAAACCTTGTCCGCTATCCAGCGTAGCGCCGACTGCGCCAAACGCCGGGCAAAAAAAAAGCCCCGCAAGGTGCGGGGCAAAGGAATTGGTTGGTTGCGGCCAACCAAAGGAGCATCGTCAAAATCGCTGACCGTCAGGCGTTACAGGCACTCCTGGGCGGCCCGTTCAAAACTCGACGGCATGAAACTCGACGCCAGCAAGTGGCGCTCGTACAAGAACACCTTGCCACCGTCCTGCGCCTTGTAGGCTTCCAGCACGTTGTCCGCCGACACTTTGCTCGGCACCACGATCCGGTAGCTGCGCTGGGTCTGGGAGACGGTCGGGTTCATCGCACTGTTTTGCAGTTTCGGCACGACGCATTCGGCGTACTGGGCCGGGGTCTTGTGGGTCTGCAAGGTCAGCGTCGGGTCATTCGGCGCAGAGGCGCAAGCGGTCAGCAGCAAAGTGGCAGAAGCCATGGCAGGGATAAAAAAAGCACGCATGGATAAAATCCTGAAAATAAAAGGTCCGGTTCTCAAGCAACGTTCAGCGTCACGGGCGCTGCCGTTGCGGTTTTAATAAGAGTGTTCAGCCTGCACTCACCAGGGCCTTGAGCGAATCATCGAACTGCTTCAAGGCGCTGAATTGCAGGTCCCGTTGTTTTTCGATCTGGGCTGCGATCTCGGGTGCTGCCTTGTTGTGAACCCACACCGACGGCAGCTGTTTTTCCACCGCGCCTTCGGCCTTGCCGATGTATTGCAGGTTGGCGTCGTAGAAACGTGCGGCGAAGCGCGCTTCGACCTGGTTGTTGCGCTGGGTCAGCAGACGGTTGTGGGTGTCGAGCATCACCACCACGTCAGGATGGGCCTGCACCAATTGATCCAGGCTGTCGTAGACGGTCACCGAGAGAAACTGCTGTTGCAGCGAGCTCATCAACCAGTCGATGGCCAGCTCCGGGTCGGAGCTGTTGACGAAGGCCTCGCGAATCCGCGCATCGAGTGCATCCTTGGCACCGTTCACCGCCACATCGTGGTAACGCTCGAGGTATTGCAGGTTATCCAGGGTGTTTTCGCTGTACAGCACCCCCACGGTTTGCGAATGCTGCAGCCCGCTGCTGGCGCCGCCGATGGGAAGAAAATGGCACGTACCGGCGTCGGCTGCGTAAGTCGGTGCAGTGGTGGCTACCCCGCCCATCAGCAGGGCGACCAAAGCCAGTCGGGTCAGAGTCTTCATCGCGCAAATTCCTTGAGCTGCGTTTCGATGGAGGCGATTTTCCGCCTGTCGGCCGCAAAGCAGAACTTGCGTTTCTTGATGGTCACTATTACTTGAACCAATAGTTGCCCAGCGTGCAGACTGCTGCACACTCGATCACAACGAAAACAAATGAGGATTTTCCGTGCGTACCTTTGATTTGATCCGCGATGCCGTCCTGCCCGAATTCCGCGACCGGGTGGCCGAATACCTCGTCGAATACGAAACCGTGCTGGGCCAGTCAGCGGACGATTCGGAGTCGGTGCGGGCCGTGGCCAATCAGTTGCGCGGCTATCTGCGCGGCCTCAACACCACGCGAGTGCTGGGCATGGCGGACTGGGAAGAACTCGACCGGCGCGTGCTGGACACCTGGCTCGCGCATACGCGATGACCCGCTAGACTCTTCAGGCTGCGCCCGCAGCGCCAGACCTGGAGGTGTCCTGTGAGCAATAACACCGAACCGACGACGTTTACCGGATGGGCCGCCACCTCGGCCGGCGCTCCGCTGGAGCGTTACAGTTACGATCCCGGCCCGCTCGGGGATGAAGAAGTCGAAGTCGCCGTGGAGTACTGCGGCGTCTGTCACTCCGACCAGTCGCTGATCGACAACGATTGGGGCATCAGCCAATACCCGTTCATTCCCGGCCACGAAGTGGTCGGCCGCATCGTGCGTGCAGGCCCGCAGGTTCGCGGACTGGAAGTCGGACAGCGGGTGGGCATCGGCTGGTACAAAGGCAGCTGCATGCATTGCTCGTCCTGCATCGGCGGCTCCCATCACCTATGCGCTACCGCCAAACCCACGATCATCGGCAGCCACGGCGGATTCGCCGATCGGTTGCGCACCCACTGGGCCTGGGCGCTGAAACTCCCGGACAATCTCGACCCCGCGCTGGCCGGCCCATTGTTCTGCGCCGGTTCCACGGTGTTCAACCCGCTGGTGGAGTTCGACATCAAGCCGACCGACCGGGTCGGCGTGGTGGGCATCGGCGGCCTCGGCCACCTGGCGCTGCGCTTTCTCAATGCGTGGGGCTGCGACGTCACGGCGTTCACCTCGTCACTGAGTAAACAGGACGAAGCCAAACGCCTGGGCGCGCACAAGGTCGTCGCTTCCACCGACAGCGATGCGCTGAAGGCGATTGCCGGCACGCTGGATTTCCTGCTGATCACCGCCAATGCCAACCTCGACTGGACGGCGATGCTTGCCACCTTGCGCGGCAAGGGACGGCTGCACTTCGTCGGCATCGTGCCGGACGCGATTCCGGTGCACGTGTTCAATCTCATCCCCCAGCAAAAGTCCCTGTCCGCCTCACCGGTAGGTTCGCCTGCCACGGCGGCGACCATGCTGGAGTTCTGCGCGCGGCATCAGATCCTGCCGCAGGTCGAGGAATTTCCGATGAGCAAGGTCAATGAGGCCGTCGAACATCTGCGCAGCGGCAAGGCGCGGTATCGGATTGTGTTGAACGCCAGCAAATGAATGAAAGGCGCATGAGTTAACCGCTCATGCGCCTTTTTCGTGCCCGGAGAAAACGCTGTTTCATGGTTTCTCGCTGATCTCCTTATTCCGTAAATCAAGCAGACGGCCATTTTTTAATCTTTTATCGCTATTACTGATGCCCCTTATGATGGCTCGCGCCTGCACAACTCATAAAAAGGGACGTTCCATGCAAAAAAGCCTGTTGGTGGCTGCACTGTTTCTGGCAATCAGCGGTTGTGCCACGCCTCCTCCCTCCGTACATACCAAAGATCCTGCCAGTTCAACCCTGCAAGGCGATGCCACGCGCCCGGCCCAGGCGCAGTGGGTGCGCACCGAGTTGTATTTCTCGGTAGGGTCGATCGATGGCAAGGAAGGTGTGGTGAGCCCCGCGCGCTGGCGCGAGTTTCTCGATCAGGAAGTGACGACACGTTTCCCGGACGGTTTCAGCGTGCTGGACGCCTACGGGCAGTGGAAGGACCATGACGCGAAAGTGCCTGAGCGACTGGCGACCAAGGTGATTGTGATCCTGCACGAAGGCAGCCCGAAACGTGAAAGCGACATCGAGGCGATTCGTCTGGCTTACAAGCGGATTACGGGGGATTTGTCGGTGTTGCGTTTGTCTCAGCCGGCCCAGGTTTCGTTCTAATCCGCCGTCTGCTGCAGAGCTTGCCGAGGTGTCGACACCAGGCGGCTCAACCCCGCCAGCACCAGCGCCCCCCCCAGCAACACCCCAATCCCCAAAAAAGCCCCCAACCCCACCACCGTCACGCTGGAATACAGCATGTACACGCATAAGCCGAAAAACAGCAGCGGCAACAGCGGATAAAGCGGCACTCTGACCGGCCGTGGCACCTCGGGAAATCGCCGCCGCAGAATGATCAACGCCAGGCTGCTCAAACTCAAAAATAACCAGTACACCGGCGTCAGATACTCAACCATCGTGTTGAAGCCACTCTGAGTAAAACTGCCGAACAACACCAGCAACAACGCTACCGCCCCCTCCGCCAGCAAGGCCTTGCGCGGCACGCCATCGCGTTCGTCCCATTCACCGAAGCGACGCAATTGCGGCACATCCCGGGCGGCGGCGTAGGTGGTGCGGGCGCCGACCAGCAGGGTCGAATTGATGGTGGCGATGGCTGCGATGCCGACCATCAGCAGGATCAGCATCACCCCCGGCGCACCGAAAGCGCGATTCAACAACTCCACGGCGGGCGCATTGCTCGCCGCCAGGCCTGCGAACCCCAGCCCTTGGACGAACGCCCAGTTCAGCGCCAGATAGATCGCCATCAACACTGTCAGCGCACCCAGCATGGCGATGAAAATTCCGCGTCGGCCATCGCGCACTTCCGCCGACAACGTCGCCGCATCGCTCCAGCCGCCGAAGGCCAGAAACACGAAGATCATCGCTGCGGAAAATCCTGCCGCTCCCGTGTGCTCAGGCGTGACCGGCGCACTTGGCGTAAGCGGCTCGACGCCTTGCCACACCAGCCAGACCCCGGCGCTGGCAATACTCAAGAAACCCACTGCAAGCAACCCGACCAGCACGGTCTGGGTGATGAAGCCGATGTGCTTGCCCGTCAGATTCAGCAACACCAATGCCGCAATGATCGCGCCGGCAAACAGCCCCGATCCGTACTGTCCCAGCGGAAAAACCGCATTGAAGTAGTCGGCAAACATGAACGCCGACAACGCGATCCAGCCGGTGTGCATCACCGAGAAGCGCGACCAGGCGAACAGGAAACCCATGCGCTCGCCGTAGGCGGTGCGCAGAAAATGATAGTCACCGCCCGGGTGCGGAAACGCGGTGGCCATCTCGGCGAAGCACAGGGCCCCGGCCATCGACGCCAATCCGCCGAGGACCCAGACCCAATAGAAATGTTCCGGCCCGACGTTCAAGGCAACGGTCGGCGCGGTTTTGAGAATATCGGTGGTGATGACCATTCCCAGGGTGATCAGCAACGCCTGGAGTACCGGCAAATGGCGTTGAGGGCCGTTGGTTTTACTCATGCGTGATCCTGCAGAGGGTCCGCCATCCATGGCGGCAAATCTCAGAAGCCGTAAGTGGCGCGGGCGTAGTAGTAAGCGCCGTTGGTGCCGATCGGCGACAGCACGTCATACGGCAGGTTGCCGCCGTAGTTGATGGCCGAGCCGGAGCGCTCCGGGTAGTTGTCGGTCAGGTTGTTGCCGCCCAGGGCGATGTTGAATTTCGGGGTGAATTTGTAGGTCACCTCGGCGTCCAGTTGCCACACCGCGCCATAGGTTTGTTCAGGCTGCGAGTCGCCGAAATCGAAGACCCGGGTGGTCTCGCCCTGTCGGGTCAGGCGCCCGAGCAAGCCCCAGTGTTCGCTGACCCAGTTGGCGGAAAACACAAAACGATCCTTGGGTGCCGCATCGGTCAGGGTGTTGGTTTCCTCGACGCCCACCAGCGCATCGTTGCCGATCCCCAGCGCAGTCAGCTGCGACGGCGTGCCCTTGGTGCTGGTGACCTTGGTGTGGTTGTAAGTGTACGCGGTGGTCAGCCCCAGTTGCCCTTCGTAGAACGGCTGATGGTAGTTGAGCACCAGTTCCACACCGTGGGTGCTGGTGTCGGCGGCGTTGGTGAAGAAGTTCACGTCGTGCACGCCCGGCACGCCGAAATTGTCATTGATGTAGCTTTCCAGTGCGTCGCTGCCGATGCGCTGGGACAGCGTGATGCGATCCTTGACGTCGATGCGGAACACATCGAGGGAGGCATCGAAGCGTTCGTTCAACTGAAAGGTCAGGCCGAGGCTGTAGTTGTTCGAGGTTTCCGGATCGAGCTTCTGCGCACCCAGTGCGCGGGCAATCGGATCGTTGACCGACAGCACACGGATATCGGTGAGCGTGCCGCCCTCGCCGAAGTTGCTGGTGGTGTTCTGAAATCCGCTCTGCGCCAGCGAAGGTGCGCGGAAGTTGTTCGACACCGCGCCCCGCACGGCCCACTGCTCGGTCAGCTTGTAGCGGCCACTGAGCTTGCCGGTGAGTTTGCTGCCGGCATCGTCGTAATGCTCCCAGCGGGTGGCGGCGTCGACGAAGAACCGGTCAGTGAGATCCCCGGACAATTCGGCGTAGGTGCCGAAGACGTTGCGATCCAGATCCGACTCTTCGCTCGGGCGCAAACCGTTGGCGCCATCAGCCCCGGAGCCTATGTAAGAAGCCTCGTCACCGGCGAATGTCAGGTAGTTTTCGTAGCGATATTCGCCACCCAGCGCCAGCACGAACGAGCGGCCGCCGAGGCGCAGTTCGCGGCTGAAATCGAGGTTGGCGGTGGTCTGGCGCAACTCGTAATCGCCGGTGTCAAAACGGGTCGGCGAGTCCGGACCGAGGCTGACGTTGAGGGTGCGGCGAGTGGCCGATTCGAAGCGGTTGCGGCCATGGGTCAGGCTGCTGTCGAAGTCCCAGTCCTCACCGATCAGGCCCTTGAAACCAGCGGTGGCGGAAATGTCGGTGTTGTCGCCGAGGGATTGCGGCAGGTAGCCGTTGGGATAGAACTGCGGCTGCTCCGACGGATAACGGTAGAACTCGGCGCCGGTGGTATGGCGCTGGTTGTAGGTGCCGAAGCTGTAGGCCTTGCCGCCGGCCAGCGGCAGTTCACCGTTGAACCACAGGTTCACGTCCCGCGCCAGGCCGTCGCCCATCACATAGTTGCGCTGGCCCGGCGTGTCGGCAAAACCATCGAAGCCGGCGCGGTTGGTCGGGTTGCGATTCTTGTACTCGGTGCCGCCACGAATGAACCCGCCCTCCTCGCCAAGTCGGGTGCCGATCTTGGCGGTGGTCACACTGTTCTGGCCGTCGGTGGTGGTACGGTCGATGGCGTCCTGATGGGTGTGATACGCGCCATAGCTGGTGGACACTTCGCCGCCCTCTGGAGCGTCGTCGAGGATGATGTTGATCACCCCGGCAATCGCATCGGAACCGTACTGCGCACCGGCGCCGTCACGCAGCACTTCGATGCGTTTGATGGCGCTGATCGGGATCGAGTTGAAGTCCACCGGCGCCGTGCCGCGACCGATTTTCGACGAATCGTTGACCACCGCCGAGGTGTGCCGGCGCTTGCCGTTGACCAGCACCAGCACCTGATCCGGGCTCATGCCGCGCAGTTGTGCGGCGCGTACATGGTCGGCACCGCCGGAGTTGGACTGGCGCGGCAGGCTGAACGACGGCAAAAGCGTCTGCAGCGCCGCGCCCAGTTCGCCGTCGGCGGCACCGGCAGACTTGAGGTCTTCGGCGGTCAGCACATCCACCGGCACCGGCGAATCCAGTACCGTGCGCGCAGTGCCCCGGGTGCCGGTGACCAGCACGGTGCCCAGCCGTGTGTCATCGTCAACGTGGGTGGAAGTGTCCTCGGCCTGCGCAGGAAGTTGCCAGATCGCACTGACAACAGCGACAGCCAGTAATGAACGGGAACGGTGAATCATGTGACAGCTCCTTTTATCGCAGCTAATACCCGTCCGCTGCCGACAAAAAAGGAGTCGTCAGTCAGTGCACGGCAAATGTCTGCTGTAGTTTTTGGGTGTTGGGATTTTCAGTTCGCCACAGGAATCCACGGCGCCCGCGCGACGTTGGCGGTATCACCGAAGGACGGCAGTTTCTGCCCCAGATCGCGGACGTTTTTCACATCCAGATCCAGCAACTGCTGACGGGTAATCAGGGTCGGCGGCACCAGCACCTTGTGCCCCGGATTCTCGCCGGCGATCAGCAGCGCCAGACTGCGCACGCTGATCGCCCCGGCCACTTGCGGATTGACCGCCGCCGTCGCCGCCCAGGCGCTGTCGGGTTCCTTCATGATTTGAATGTCGGCGGTAGAAATGTCGGCGCTGTAGATCTTCACCTTGCTGCTCAGACCCGCCTCGTCGACGGCGATCTTCGCGCCTTTGGCGAACTCGTCGAAGGGCGCGAAGATCACGCTGATCCCCGGATTGGCCCGCAGCACGGCGCTGGCCTGATCGGCCACGGAGTTGGCAATCGGCGGATTGAGGCTGCCGAACCGCGCCTTCTCGATAATCCCCGGATTGCTCTTTTTGACCTGGCTCCAGATCTCGTCGCGACGCTCCATCGGTGTGAAATCGCTGATGTAAACGTACCCGGCGTCGAAGCGGGTGCCGTTGTCCTTCACTGCCTGATCCAGCGCCAGACGCGCCAGCGCGTGGTGATCCTGCTCGACCTGGGTCACTTGCGGCGTGTTCAGATCGACGTCGAACGCGACGACCTTGATGCCTTTGGCAAGAGCCCGGTCAATCGGCCCCTTGAGGGTTTCGGCCAGACCCAGTTGCACGATGATCCCGTCAACGCCAAGGTCGGCCGCCTGATCGATCATCTCGCCCTGGCTGGCCGCCTGTTGCCGGGCATCAAACACCCGCAGGTTGGCGCCCAGTGCTTCGGTCTGTTTCTCGACGCCGCGCAGGTAGGCCTCAGGGAAATCCCCGGAGAACAGATAGCCCACCAGCGCAATCTGTACCTGACCTTTATCGAACGGTGCCGGTGCACCCGGCAAGGCTTTGGCCTGGGCATTCAGCGCCAGTGCCGAAAGCAAGGCGCCGGTGAGGCAATGACGTGCGAACTGCTTGATTGAACCGTGCATGGATCTTTCCTTGAAGCATCAATGAACCGGCTCAGCGCGCCCGATGCGCGAGGCCGAAGGTGAACATCAGGGCCAGCACCAGCACCAGTCCCTTGACGAAATCCTGTGCGTAATACGGTGCGTTGAGCATGGTCAGGCCGTTGAGCAACGACGCCACCAGCAACGCGCCGACCAGCGTGCCGAACGCGTTGGGTTTCTTCGCCCCGAGCACGGCAAAACCGATCAGCGCGGCGCCGAGTGCATCCAGCACCAGGCCGTTGCCGGAACTGACATCGCCGCGCCCCAACCGCGCCGCCAACAACACTCCGCCAAGCGAGGCCAGCAGCGACGACAGTACGTAAGCGAGCAACTTGAAGCGCTGCACCGGCGCACCGGCCAGGCGCGCCGCCTGCTCGTTGCCACCAATCGCGTAGAACAATCGGCCGATGCGCGTACGTTCGAGAAACAGCCACACTGCCAGCGCGACAACCGCAGTGATCAGCACCGGAACCGGCACCACGTCCCACAGCCGTCCACGTCCGAGGGCGAGAAACAGCGCACTGAACGAGCCTTCGGTTTCGTCGCCATTGGGCAGGGTCATGCCCACCGCAATCGAGCGCCCGCCCGTGGGAATCAGTTGCACGCCGATCACCAGGAACATGCTGCCCAGCGTCGCGAGAATGTCCGGCACACGCATCTTCACGATCAGCCAGCCGTTGAGCAGCCCGACCAACGCGCCGCCCGCCAGACTGATCAGCACCGCCGGCAGCGCGCCCCAACCGAGCACCACCATCACGTAACTGGCGATCATCAGGCTCATGGCCGCCACCGCACCAATGGACAAGTCCAGCCCGCCAACGGCCATGGTCAGCGTCACGCCCAATGCCAGCAGCGCGACAATCGACACCGACTGCAAGATGCTGAACAGGTTGCCGACCCGCAGAAACGCCGGCTCCGCGACACTGAAAAACACCACGATCAACGCCAGTACCCACAGCAGACCGTAGCGAATCAGCGCCTGCACGAAGCGCTCGGACGTTGCCGGGGCGGATGACAACAGGGAACTCGAATCAGGCACTCGCTCTACTCCTTGGCGCGGCTTGAACAAAAGAATTCTGCGGATTGGCACCGGCCAGCGCTGCGACCAGAACGGCGCGATCCAGATCGGCACGCGGGTACTCGGCGACCACCGCGTGATCACGTACCAGCAGAATCCGGTCGGCGATCTCCAGCGCTTCATCGACATCCGCACAGATCACCAGCGTGGCGCGGCCATCGGCGCTGTCGCGCAGCAGTTGGCCGATCTCGCGTCGGGCACGTACATCGACGCCCTGAAAAGGCTCGTCCAGGATCAGCACCCGGCCCTCGCCGAGCAGCCAGCGACCGAGCACGACTTTCTGCTGATTGCCGCCGGACAGCGCACTCATCGGCACATCGATGCCGGCGGTCTTGATCCCCAGCGCCGCAACCTGCGCTTCCACCGCTGCCGCTTCGGCGCGATTGCGGATAAAACCGCCACGGGTGAAGCGTTCGAGAAACGGCAAGGTCAGGGTGCGGCGCAATGAAAAATCCGGCACCAGCGATTGGCTGGCCCGGTCTTCGGCGGCGAAGAACACGCCGCTCTGGATCGCCTGACGCGGCGAGCCCGGCTGCCAGTCGGTGCCGTCCAGTTGCAATGACACGGACAAGGGTTTGCGCAGACCGAACAGTACCTCGGCGATCTCGCTTTTGCCGGCACCGAGCAGTCCGGTCAGCACTACGACTTCGCCTTCGTGCAGGGCCAGGTCAAACGCTTGCGTGCGTGGCAGCAGTTTCACTTCGCGCAGCTTCAGCACTTCGCGCCCTGTGGCTCGCGGCGTGTAGACGTGCGCCTCCAGCGCCTGGCCGAGCATGGCTTCCAGCGCTTGAGGCAGTTGCCGCGCACTGAATTCGCCGGCCAGTTGCCCGTCACGCAGGACGATGGCTCGATCCGCCACCCGTTGCAGATCCGACAAGCGATGAGAGATATAAACAATCGCCACGCCTCGGCTGCACAGCGTGTCGATCAGACCGAACAAGCGTTGTGCTTCGGCATCCGACAGCGCTGCTGTCGGTTCGTCGAGAATCAGCAACCGTGGCTGCAGAGCAAAGGCACGGGCCAGCACCACCAGTTGCCGTTCGGCCTGGCCGAGGTGTTCGATCGGTTGCTCCAGCGGCAACTCCAGCCCGAGCCCGGCGGCAATGCTCGCGGCACGTTCCAGCAGGCGTTTGCGGTTGAGCCAGAAGTCGCCGTCCGGGCGGCACAGTTCATCGAGCAGCAGGTTTTCCGCCACGCTCAATCCGGGTGCGATGCCCTCGTTGATCTGCTGATGAACCGCGACGATGCCGACCCGCCGAGCGGATAGCGGCGAGTTGAATTGCCGAGGCTGACCGTCCACTTGAATCTCGCCGCTGTCGGCGGACTGGCTACCGGCGAGGATCTTCACCAGCGTCGATTTTCCCGCACCATTGGCACCGAGCAGCGCCACCACTTCAGCGGGAAAAATCTCCAGACTGACCCGATCCAGCGCGCGGTTCGAGCCGAAGGCCTTGCTCAGTTCACGGACACGAATCAGCGGCTCAGAGGCCACGGCGACAGGCGCACTCATAAAATTCCTTAACGTCGATGAGCCAGCGAACGAACCAGCCGATCACCCAGGCTCTGCACACCCTGGACGAGGATGACCAGCACCACGACCGTGGCGACCATCACTTCATTATTGAACCGCTGATAACCGTAACGGATGGCCAGATCGCCCAGTCCCCCGCCACCGATCACTCCGGCCATGGAGGAAAAACCGATCAGCATCACCAGCGTCAGGGTCACGCCCGCCAACAGGGCCGGCAGCGCTTCGGGCAGCAGCACTTTGAAAATCACGTGGCGGATGTCACCGCCCATGGCCAGGATCGCTTCGATGCGGCCCTTTTCGACTTCGTCCAGGGCGTTCTCGACGATCCGCGCAAAAAACGGAAAGGCACCGATGGTGATCGGCACCACGGCGGCGGTGCTGCCCAACGTGGTGCCGACCACCAGACGGGTCAACGGGATCAGGGCAATCAGCATCACCACAAATGGCAGCGAGCGACCAAGGTTGATGATCGCGCCCAGTGCCTGATTGATCCGGGGCAACGGGTACAGACCCTGACGGCGGCTGATGAACAGCAACACCCCCAGCGGCAGGCCGATCAACAGCGTGAACAGCCCGGCGAGCAGCACCATGTACAGGGTTTCGCCGGTGGCGTTGAGCACCAGTTGCAGGATTTCATTCCAGTCGATCACGCGGTTCATGAGTGGGCCGCCCGTACGCCGTATTGCCGCAGAAAACTCAGGCCCGGTGCGTCGTGCCCCAGCGGCAATCCGCAACTGGGCCGCAGTGACGCGCCGAGTGAGGACTGTGGGTCGGCGCGCAGTCTGGCGACCGGCCCTGCCTCCACCAGCCTTCCGTTGGCCATGGAGGCGGCGTGATCGCAGATCGAGCGCACCACGTCCAGCTCATGAGTGATCAGCACGATGGTCAGTCCGAGCTGACGATTGATGTCGCGCAGCAGCTCCAGAATCGACGCGGTGGTTTCCGGATCGAGCGCGCTGGTGGCTTCGTCCGACAACAGATATGCCGGCCGCGCCGCCAGGGCCCGGGCGATCCCGACCCGCTGCTTTTGGCCGCCGGACAGTTGCGACGGAAAAGCTTCGGCCTTGTCGCTCAAGCCCACCAGATCCAGTAACTCCCGAACCCGTTCATGTCGCTGTGGTTTGGCGACTTTGGCGATTTCCAGCGGCACCGCGACGTTGTCGAACACATTGCGCGAATGCAGCAGATTGAAGCCCTGAAAGATCATGCCGATGCGCTGACGCTGGCGGCGCAGCTCACGGTCGGACAGCGCCGTGAGGTCTTCGCCGTCCAGCAGAATCCGCCCGGCGTCCGGGCGCTCGAGCAGATTGAGGCAGCGCAGCAGCGTCGATTTGCCCGCGCCGCTGCGCCCGAGAATCCCGTAGATCGCGCCATCGGGAATGCTCAGCGATACCTGATCCAGCGCCGGGATCGACGCGGCCGGATAGGTCTTGCTCAACCGCTCGACAACGATCATGGCTTGGCATCCGCCACAGCGATCACCGAGCCCTTGAAGCTTTCGGCGATGTACTTGGCCACTTGCGGCGAAGTCAGGTCCCTGGCCAGTTGCTGGATGCGCGGATCGTTTTCCAGTTTCGGCGTGGTCACCAGAATGTTGGCGTACGGGTTGTGTTCGGCCTTCTCCAGACCGAGCGCATCCCTGGCCGGCACCAGCCCGGCCTCCAGCGCGTAGTTGCCGTTGATTACCGCCAGATCCACGTCGTCCAGTGCGCGAGGCAGTTGCGGTGATTCGATTTCGAGGATCTTCAGGTGTTTCGGGTTTTCGGCAATGTCCTTGGGTGTCGCCTGATCGGCCGCCGGGTCATTGAAACCAGGCTTGAGTTTGATCAGGCCGTTGTCCTGCAACAGGTACAACGCGCGGCTCAGGTTGGTGACGTTGTTCGGCACCGCGACCGTGCCCTTGTCCGGCACCTGGGCGAAGGTTTTGTGGCGATGGGAATAGATGCCCAGCGGTTCGATGTGCACCGTGGCGGCCACTGCGAGTTTTTCGCCGAGGGCCTTTTCCTGGGATTGCAGGTACGGCAGATGCTGGAAGTAGTTAGCGTCCACATCGCCGTGTACCAGCAGCTCGTTGGAGTTCACGCCCTGGGGGATTTCGATCACCTTGAGGTTCAGTTGCGGATCAAGCTTCTGGATGTAGGCCAGAATCTGCGCGTGGGGCACCGGGTCGGCGGCAACCCGCAACGGCTCCAGCGCTTGAGCACTGAACGAAGTCACCAGCGCGCCGAGGACGGCCAGGGTCAAACCTGCTGTTTTCAACATGAGGAGCATCCTTTAGCGAGTGATGGATCAGGCTTCTGCGGTCTTGCGAAGCGGTGTGCTGGTATTCGACGCATCGGCGTAAAAGCGCTGCGCGACATCGGGATGGGAGCGCAGTCGGCCCTTGAGGTAATTCCAGCCGACATCACGAAACAGTGGATTGAGCGGATCGCTCGCCGGACCTCGCGCTTCGCGCAGCAACACCGCCGGCAGCGGGTACAGCGGCACCACCGCGTCGAGTTGTGCGCCAAGGAAAAACGCGATGGACAAACGCTCGCTGCCCGCCGGCGGCGACACCACGCGATGCACCGTGGCGCGCAGGTAACCGTTGGTGGCCAGCTCCAGCAGCTCGCCGATGTTGACCACCAGGGTGTTGTCCCGTGGCAGCGCATCGATCCAGCGCCCCTCTTCGATTTCCACTTGCAGGCCGGCGTGCCGGTCTTGCAGCAGGAAACTGAGGAAACCGGAATCCTTGTGCGCGCCGACGCCCTGATTACTCGCCGTCGAGGACTGTCCCGGATAGCGCATCAGCTTGATGTGTTCGTTGGGTTTGTCGCCGTACAAACGGTCGAAGGCGTTCTCCGGCAGCGCGAGTGCCTGGGCGAAAGCGCGCAGCAGGCGCAAAGACATTTGGGTCATTGCTTGCTGCCAATCGAGCAGCAACGGCTTGAGTTGCGGCAACGCCTGCGGCCATTGGTTTGGTCCTTGCAAACGCGTCCACAGCGGACTGTCGGCCGTCAGCGGCAAGACTTCACGCTCGGCACCCAGATCGAACTGTTCACGTTGATCCGGCTGGCCGCGAGTGATCTCCGAAGCGGCGCGGTTGTAACCGCGAAAATGCGGCGAATTGATCATCCCGACAGCGGTTTTCTCGCTGTCGGGCAAGGCGAAGAATTGCCGGGCGTGATCCTGAACTTGCTTGAGAAGACTGGCGTCGATGCCATGGCCGGTCAGGTAGAAAAAACCCACATCGCGGGCGGCGTGGCGCAGATCATCGAGAAAAGCCTGGCGCTGCTGCGGTGTACCGTCGAGCTGCGACAAGTCGAGGATGGGTAAAGCGGTGATATCTGAGGTGTGCGGCATGATTCACTCCCGTGTGAATCAAACCTGAAGAGCCTGTGATCGATTCAGCGTGTGCCGTCATGGCAATCGGGGGTCTGTCGGTTTGATGCTTTGATTCGTCTGTGAATCAAAACTAAACGATATATAAAACTCCGAACAAATATCTTTTTTGCATTAGCTTAGGCCTGTCTATCGGGGGCTCAACTGACCTGAAGACCGACTGCGGCAATCGACTTGCCGTTGCAGTCGGTCCTGAATCGGCTGACGGCTACAGACCGACGCGCTTCAACCCTTCACGCATGCCCTGATCCGCTTGCTCGCACCATTGTTTGAGCGTGAGGTTGGGCGGCAGGTTGCTTTCCAGGCTCTTGTATTCCCCATCCGTGAACACTTCGCCTTTACGGCCAGACTGTTCGTTCTTGTCGCCGTCACGCTTGTCGAAATCGCCTGGCATGTTGCCGACGAATGCGGCCATCTTGTTGGCGTTCTCGGTGCTGTCCGCTTTCAGGAATCCCTTGTCGACACAGCTTTTGATCAGGCCTGACATGTTGCGGCCGTTGTCGTAAATCCCTTTCAGGGTGGCGGCGTCTTGCCCTTCGGCGTGGGCGAGCGAGTGGGTGCCAAACGCGGCTGCCATGGCGAGAATCAAAGAAGCGGTCTTCATATTTATTCCTTTAAATGTTGGAGAGTTTTGAACTCTTGTTTGGGTGAAGCGGGTTTTGGTTGAAGCATGTTTTGTTCAAACAACGCGCTGAATAGGCCGAATCATGGAAATGGCAATCAATGTGCGGATATGGATTCAGCTGACCACGGCCCCTTTGGGTCCACTGGCGATCAACGCTGCACCGCAGGCGGTTTTCATGCCGTCGAGCGCGATCGGCACGCCATCGACGGTGTAGGTGCTGCTGCCCTCGGCAATCGGAAAAATCCCTTTGCACAACGGGCAGCTGACCTTGTGACCGACCCCGGCAATCGGCTTGCCGTTGAGATCGGTCCGGGAGAAAGCTTCGAGCACCTTGCCACCGTGGGTGGTGGAGTCGCCGAGGCGGATTGCGTCTTTCATGTTGTCTCTCCTTTGACCTGGTTACTCAGCCATCCACACGTCTTCGTACCCTTGGGTATCGATGATGAATTTTGCGCCTGTGGCTCAGGGTCATCAGCCTTCGAGCCACCAGTTCAACAGCGTCTCGTCATCATCGTCATCCAGGTTCTGATAGATGTTGGCGTAATACCATTGAATCCCGGTTCTATCGCGAAACCGGTCGAAAACCTCGTTGATCTTGTTCATCCCGTTGCTCGCTGGAACGGCCAACGAAAGATTGCCCTCAAACACGCCGTCCAGCGTTCCACCCAGTTCACGCCGCACATCGACTTCCAGCTCAGCGATATCCGCAGCAGGAATGGAATCGGCGTATATGTGAATGCAAAAGTTACCACCTCGTTCAAGCACCACCGCATGGGTGTTTTTGTTTTTGATCGATATGACGTCTCCGCGGGCCATATTCAGCGCCAGCCCGGGCGAGGACAGCAGTTCATAGGCTGTTGCGCCTACAACACGAGCCGGGAGTTCCTCGTGTACCGGACCATCAGAGCTATTACCTGCAAATACCTGAATATGAACAGGACTGGTTTTATCGACCAGGCGAAAATCCGGTTTTACATCTTTCATATTCGTCTAATCCCAGACCAGACAACCGTTTCCAAAGGGGTGAAATCAATACCCTTGAAATCGATTGCCGCATCTCTGAACACCTGAGAACAGATCAGGCTATCACTTCCTGACACCTGTCTTCTGTACTTGAAAAGGTCGAATTTCCAATCTTCAGCAAGCACTAATTTTTTGAACCGGATCGGCCTGCCCTTTTCCTCTACAAACGTAGAGGCCGGATCGCAGTATGTCCGTACATCCAACTCATCGAACAACACCGCATTGTAATGCTTTGAGGAAATGCTTTTTCCGCCCTCCGAAACCATGTCGATCCTGACGCTATCAACCATATTCACATTGAAGCTATTGCAGGCGGCTAAAAATTCGTCACTCACTACATGAAAAAATTTCGAAACGCTGCGAATATCGAATTCATAGTTTTCATCTTTGGAGATTAAAACCATGCCCTCCGGAAAGGGTGTACGCGGCCCGGGCTTCCCCCTTTCCGCGTACCAGGAAAAAAAACCAAATTCAACATCTCTTGTGCAGGAATAATATCTGTCGAAAAGATCAGCACGTAAGATCCCGACAGGACAGCTTTGCTCCTCTTTCTGTGAAAGCACATAAAAACTCATAAACCCTGTGCTCGCTGTCAGATAGGTCTCACGCCCGACCAGATCACATCCTTCAGAGGAGTGAAGTTTACCCCTTTGATACCTTCCGCGAGTTTCTTGAACTCACTTGAACAGATAAGCGTATTACTACCTGAAATCAGCCCCTTGAACTTGAACAGATTCCGATTAAAGCCTGCTGGCAATACAAGCTTTTTGAATCTGAAGATCAACCCATCCTCCTCTATAAAAGTCGATGCCGGGTCAGTTTGCGAGCGCGCATCCAGTTCCTCAAAAAGGACAGCATTGTAGTTCCTGGTTGAAATACTTTCTCCAGCTTTGGAAACCACCTTGATTGGCACCGAATCAGTAACAGCAACATCCATCTCGCTACAAACAGACATGAATTCGTCACTGACTATATAAAATCGGGCAATGCTACGTATATCAAAGTCATAGAACTTGTCTTTGGAAATAAGCACCATGCCTTCTGGATAAGGCGTATGTTTTTTGTAATGAATTTTCTCCGCGTACCACGAAAAAAAACCATGCTCAACGCCCTTGGTATCTGAATAGAATTTATCGTAAAGATCCGCCTGCAAGAATCCGACGGGGCAACCAGACTCTTCTTTTTGAGAAAGCACAAAGTATTCCATAATCCCTTCTCCTTGCTTATCTAAGTCTGCGCTGTGTTGTGCCAGGCACGGAAAGACTGGCTCTCAGTCTTGTCTGAATCGCGGATATCTGAGTTCGCGCCTGCGCTTCGTCAATCACACCAGCTTCATATTTGCTTCTGACGGTCGTTACCATGTTTTCAACCATCGGGCTGTAGACCTTACCATGCGACCCACAATGGTAAAAAACACGCTTGGTTTTCTTGGCCTGATCGGCACTGTCGGGCATCAACAATCCGTTTTCCTTTTTATCGCGTTCTCCACCCATCCCGATATCCGAGAAGAAGCTGGCCTGCCGTCCCCACACTTCCTCGGGAATCAGGTGATGGGCCTGCATCTTGTCATGGGTTTTTCCGCCCAGTGCCCGATTGAGTGCAGTGCTGCAAAGACCGTTCGGATCGACCCACTGGGTGGGGCTGACTGCATATTGATAGAAGTTGATACCACCCGCGTACCCGATCGGATCACGAGAAACGAAGCGACCGACGTCTGGATCGTAGTACCGGTGACGGTTGTAATGCAGTCCGGTCTCGTGGTCGTGATACTGACCCTGGAAGCGAATAGGGTTTTTCAACCCTTGCAGCAGCGCTGATGATGAACGCTGTTCAACCGCTCGCCCCCACACTTTGTAATGCGCGCTCCAAGCCACATTGCCTTGCTGATCGGTCATTTCCTGGGGTGTACCGAGGTGATCGCACTGATACCAGGCAATCGCATCAAACGGGTGCGGAACCGGAGCGTGATTCCACAATGGATCTTCGTCCGCAGCGTAAACGTCACCGTATTCAGGTTGAGGCACCAGACGAACAGGCTGCTGACTCAGCGCCTGTGCCACGGGATTGTAGGTGCCCGGTTCGTAAATGTAATGAACCGTGCGACCAGTATCGCCATCCAGTTGCGGGGGACTGCTCTCCCACGCCAGATTGTCACCATCCCAACCGAACATCGTGAAGCCACAGTCATGCTCACGCTGTTTGCGGGCATGTTCATTACGGTTCCACAGAGAACCTGCCTCTGGACGGTGCTTGTAGTGCGCCCGAGAGTTTTTGTACAAGCGGCGACCTAACGGGTCGTACGCATAATCCACCGACAGACGATCATCTTCGAAATGCACCAGGCGATCGAACAGGTCCCATCGCATTTCGCAGACACTGCCGTTACTCCAGCGCTTGATCTGATTGCCGCGTTCGTCGTACTCATAATGCGTGCCCGCGTACTCACGCAACACGTTATCCGGCAGCTTGCTTCGCGCCGGCTCTTGGTCCAGAGGCCGGCGGACTTCAAAGGCTCGTTCATCCAGGAGATTCCCGGCGGGATCGAACGCAAAGGTTTCGACCCCTAGACGCGTAGCGGCACTGATCAAACGACCGACAGGATCATAACGATAGGAAAGCGGGCCCCGACGACTGTCATTGATGTCCGTAAGCTGGCCAGCGGCATCGTATTGGTAGTCACGCTTGAGCAGCACGGACTTATCGGCACTGCGCTCCAGAACTTGCGCTTGCAAGCGCCCGGCCGGGTCCCATTTCTGCGTTTGCAGCAGATGGTTTCCCTGATGGCGAGCGACTTCACGGTGCAGGTCATCACGCTCGAATCCGGCCAGTTCATGGTCGTCCAGACGCAATCCCAGCAAGTGTCCGCTGCCGTAGGTAAGCCAACTGACTCGATGTCCATCAGGACGCAGGGTTGCAACGCGTTGATTGAGTGCATCGTACTCATGCTGCCATATGGCGACCATCGGGCTCTCGAGGCCCAGATAGTGTTGATGCTCACGCAGGATGTTGCCCGCCGGATCATGGAACCACTGCAAGCGGCTATCGGCGTTGCAAGCCATGATCAGTTTGCTGTTGCCGTCGTAATCGAAGGTTTCGCTTTGCTGCTGATCACCCAGAGTTGCTCTGCGCTCAATCAAACGATTCATTGAGTCAAAACGAATCTCAACGCAATGTTCACCGTTGTGGATTTTCGCGAGCCGCCCGGTTTCCGGCTCGTACGAATAACGGGTTGAACGCCCGTCAAAAGCTGTTTCTTCCAACAAACGACCGACCGGATCGTAGTTGAAGTGAGCGCGACGTTCGTTCTCGTTCTCCAGTGCAATAAGTCGACCGAGCTTGTCCCAGCGATAACGAACGGCATGCTCCAGCGCATCGACCCGCTCGGCGATCAGCCCCGCCGCGCTGTACTTCCACGTTGTGCAACGGTCCAGACCATCGACATGGGCCAGCAATCGGCCCTCGGCATCACGCTCGAAGCGCTCCTCGGTCTTGTCCGGGTGCATGATCAACGTCAACTGCCCGGCACTGTATCGGTATTCGGTACTGTGGCCGGCAGCGTCCGTGAAGCAAATCATCTGGCCGCGTTCGTTGTACTCCCAGGCACTGGTCTTGCCTGAACAATCGACGTACTCCACCAATTTTCCGGAAGCGTTGTAGGCCAGTTTCTTTTCATTGCCGTTGGCATCTTTGACAGAGGTTGGCATCCCGGCCGGGTTGTAAGCATATTCGGTCTTATTGCCCAGTGGATCGACGCTCTCGACAAGGTTGCCAGCCTCGTCATAGGCCCTTGTCCATTGCCCGCCCTCGGCATCGCTGATTTTGATCAGTTGGTCGAGATCGTCGTAGGCGAAGTGGACCACCGTGTCATCGGTGCGAATGTGTTCCAGAAGATTACTTCGGTCATCATAGCTGTAGCGATCCGAGCGCCCATCGGCACGGACGTGGCGGATCACGTTTTTTGCATTATCACGGAAGAACCAGTCAGAGCGATCGTCGGCGTGCCGAATACGGTAGGTGTAACCCAGACTGTCAAAGTAATGCCAGGTCTCATGACCGAGCGCATCCGTGACGTACACCAGTCGAATGTTTTCATCCCATTCCAGGCGGGTATCGAAACTACCGTCATCCGCCCACTCACGAACGGCCTTGGCGTCTGCACCATGACCCAGCCATTGCAGGTTCATGCCGCGCCCGGTGCGATCGGTATAACGGGTGATCAGGTGATGCTGGTACTGATAACGCCATGCAGCACCGTTTTCATCTTGTGCCTGAACCAGATCGCCCGCCGAATCGTAAACATAGGAACAAAGCTGACGCAGAGGCTCACCGTCACGGATTTCCCAGAGTCCGGTCAAGCGCCCTTGTCCATCAATCATCGTGCCGAGGTGCAGATGCACCTTGCCCGGATCCCCCTCGTACGTAATCAGGTCGGACAGTACTGTCCGGTCACCGTAACGATGCTCGTAATGCAGCATGATGCCGGCGCCGCTGCGCAACTCCACACCAACTAATAGAAACTGCTGGCCACGACGGACATAGGTTTCCTTGCGTTCGAAACCACGGCAGAGCAACAGCTTGTCGTCACTGACGCGGACAACTGTGAGGTTTTCGATCGCGTCGTAATGGAACAGATCGACCTTAGGCAATGGATAGTCGTGGCTGCGGCCATCCGCATCGTAGAACTGCAAGGCACCGTCAACGAGGTCGAATCGTGTGGTGAACGAAGTGATCCATCGTGCACCCAAATCGCCTTGGTCATAGGCATCCAGATCCGAGCTGTAGATACGCGTCCACTCGATCGGGAACGGGCCGGTCAGATTGAAATCCGTGTGAGCAATACTTTCGGAGCCCACTGCAAAGCTGATGCTGTCGCAAGTACCCGGGCAGGTACCGTTTTTTTCGGCATTGGGTTTCTTCTTCGCCGGTACTTCCGTTTTCCTGACTTCGGTTCTGCCCTCGCCTGCCCTGTGCTTGGCCTGGCTTGTTCCGCCGACTTTCACGTGACCGGCGACACCACGCCTGTTACGCAGATTCCAGGCCTCGACAGCCTTTGTCAGTACGATCAGCAGCGCACCAATAGAAAACGGCATGTTCGGATTGCTGAGTTTTTTCAGTTGAGCCTTTAGCTCCGGCCCCATGGCAACCAGTATTTTGGTCTGATCGTGAACGAGCTTCTTGGCTTCCCGAGGCAACAGATGTTTTGCAGCGCTATTGACTACGCCCTTTCCTGCGGCCTTATAGACATCGAAGGCTGCGTCAAAAATATTGCTGATGGCCTTGCCGGGATCGTGCAGGAGTTGCCCTCCGACACCGTCCATTTTTTTCCCTGCTCGCTTGAGGTCAGCGCCAGCATCAAGATCAGCATCGACAACAGCGTTCAATCCCGTGGCAATCTGCTTGAGGAACTCTTCACCCTTTTGCCCGGCTTTATCCAGCAGATCAGGCAATGCGGATTGGGCGGTCTTAACGAAGTGATCAATCTCGCCGACAATCGTTGCGTTCAAGTGACCGGCAATCACATTGATCAATGCATCGCCCAATAGAGCCTTGCCAGCCACCTTCATTTCCTGCCGGACCAGATAAAGCGTCGGTCGAAGGCTCATGCGTGCCGCAGCCATGTTCGCAGGCACTGGTATTACACCGATAAGGTCGATGCCCAGACTGACCCAATCCAGCGGATCACGCTTTTCACTACGGGATAAAACAGCGATGTCATTCAAGACATCGACCAGTGCCATGATATTGCCGACTACCGGCAGGGCTCCGGCGACATACTTGATTCGCTCGAGGGTGACGTAACCGCCACTGACCTCCTGCAGCCATGCTTCGAACTTGGCAGCATCGCGTCCGACATCCGCTACTTGAATCTGATTGAGCGGCACGACAGCAACTTGAGACTCTCGGCTTTGTGTTGCGCTTGCGGTAGTCATGACAGCATCTCACTTGCAATCAGCCCAGGGGTTTCAAGTGAGGATTTCGGCAACACCGGCGCCGGCAGACTCGGCAACTTGCCACTCTTGCTCGCCGCCCCGAGAATCCCCGACGCACTCGGCATCGCCGCACTCGCCAGTTTCGGCAGCCCAGCCACCCCGCCCTGCATCACGCCTTTCACCTGCTGCGCCGTTTGCATCGCACCCATCCCTGTCTGTGCCAATTCCTTGCCCTTCTCCAACATGTCCCAGTTCTTGCTCGGCAGCGCCTGCGCCACCATCGCCTGCACCTGACTCGGCACATCTTCGGCACCCGGCGGACTCAACGGCCATTCCGGCTTGCCGATGTAGCTGCCTTCACTCCAGGTGTCTGCCGGATCCTTGCCGAACAACACCCGCGCCGGCCCCGGTGCAGCACCGGAAACACTGGCAAAACCCTTGCCGTCGAGCTTGCCCTTGATGCTTTTGCCCAGCGCATCGATGACTTCGTAATCACCGTCCTTGATGCCCTGGCGCCCGGCGTACTGGTTGAACAATTCGAGGTTGCCCTTGCCCGGTTTCGGCGGTTCCGGGAACACGCCGGCCAGGGATTTCGCCCCGGTGTAGGCGAAGTTCGCCGCATGCGCGGTGTACGGGCCGCTGGTGGCGTGGGTGATGCCGCCGGCGTTGTAGGTCGTGGCGCTGCCGCCGCCCTGGATCACCAGTTCGGTCTTGGCGGTGATGGTGATGCGGTCGGCGTTGGCGGTGATGTTGAGTTTGGCCAGCAGGTTGATGCTGTCCTTGAGCGCCTTGACGTCGATGTCGCCGGAGGCTGCCACCAGTCGCCAGCCCATGCTCTGCACGAACAGGCGCATGCCGCGACTGGCGCTCGCGAGCAGGCGTTTGCCGATGGAGAAACTGGTGTGCCCGGTGCTGCTCAGCGCCAGGTGTTCGCCGGTGGCAATGTGGCTGGAGCGCGGTGTGGTCAGGGCGATGCCGGCCGGGCTCGCCAACACCAGATGCGGTTCGGTGAATTCGGGGAACTCGTTGGCGGTGAGGTTCGCCGGACCGCTGCCGAGTACGCCTTGATGCTGCGCGTGCAGGGCTTTGGCCACGTCGTCCTGATCACCCGCCTCTTGAGCCTGAAGCTCTTTGGCCTGCGTGGCGAAACCGTCCTGTTGATCGCTGGCCGTGGCCAGGCGTTCGGCGGTTTCCGGCAGGTCCTTGTGGTGTTTCGATTCGTTGGGGCGCGGCTCGGTGGTGATCAGCAGACCGGCACCGGCACGCACGGCGCCATGGCGGTCGGTTCTTAACTCAAAACCTTCACCGCGCGGCTGCCCACCTGAAGGACGTGGATGAGTCAGGTAACCGAGGTTGATCGCGCTCGCACCGTGATCACTGCGCAGCGCGATGCTGATCTCGCTAGTGGTGTCGTCGATGCGCAGTTCGTTGGCGCGGCTGCCCTTGTATTCCTTGCTCTTGACCGTGGCCAGGGTCTTGAAGTCCGGCAGTTTGTACGGCGGCAGGTTGGCGCCGTGGTACAGGCAACCGGTGATCAGCGGCTGGTCGGGATCGCCTTCGAGGAAGGTGATCAGCACTTCCATGCCGACCCGCGGAATGTTGATTGAGCCAAAGGTTTCAGCGGCCCAACTGGAGGCCACGCGCATCCAGCAGGTGGTCTTGTCGTCGTGCTGGCCTTCGCGGTCCCAGAAGAATTGCACCTTCACCCGGCCGTACTGGTCGCAGAAGATCTCTTCGCCTTCCGGGCCGGTGACCACGGCGCTTTGCGAACCAAGAACCTTGGGTTTCGGGTGATCCAGCGGCGGACGGTACGGCACGTCCCACGGGATCGCGCTGAAACGGTTGCGATAGCCCTGATGGAAATCGTCCTTGTCGTCGGTGGTGTCGCTGGTGACCGACTCTTCCAGCACTTGCGGCTGCTTGCCTTCGTGAAAGATTTCCGTGAGCAGCCACAGGTCGTTCCACGTCGGGTTGGCGTGGTCGGTCAGGGCCAGAAAATGCCCGGTGACCAGAATCGGCTGGTCGCTGTTGCCCTCGGCCAGGCGATAGTCGCTGCGGTGGCGTTCGAGGTTGCGGTTGGCCAAGTGCTTGCCGCGCTCGCGGTCCACGAAACGGCCCGGGTAATCGTAGTCTTCCAGGTCCGGCTGGGCGCTACTTTTGGCGTCGCTTTCCAGCTCGATCTTCGGTTTGACGAAGTCGTAATCGCGCCGCGTGGTGCGGCTGGTACGCGTGGCCAGGCGCAGGCCGAAACGCTTGACCACCGGTTTGTCCGCCACCAGCCCGGAGTCCTGCTGATAGGCCACCGGCGCGAGTTTCGGGAACACCGTCTGGTCATCGCCGAAGGTCAGTTTGTGGCCGCTGGACGTATGCTGGAAGTGGTAGTGAATCCCCTCCTCTTCGCACAGACGCTGGACGAAATGCAGGTCTGATTCGTCGTACTGCGTGCAGTAGATGCGCTCGGGATAAACCGCGCTCAGCTGGAAGTGGTAATCGCTGGCGAGAATGCCGTGCTCTTCCAGCACCTGGCTGATGATCTGCTGCACGGTCATCTGCTGGAAGATGCGCTGGTTGAAGCGGTGTGCGAGGTAGGAAAGTTGCGGACGCAGGGAAATCTTGTAGCGGGTCAGACGCTTGCCCGCCTCGCCCTGGGCGATGCTGTAGATCAGCCCGTGAATGCCGCTTCCGCTCGGCGACAGCTGAAGAAACGCCAGTTTGTGCAGCAGGCTTTCGAGGTTGATCGAGGCCTTTTCGCTGACCAGCTCCAGCTCGAATTCGAAGGGGGTGTTGAGGGCCTCCCGACCGGTGAACGACAGCACCTGAAAATCGCTGTCCGCGCCATCGATGGTCAGATTGAAATGAGCCTGGTTGGCCGGTGAGAACATTCCCTTGCCCCTCGCGCAGTGCTGCAACACACGCCAGATCGGTAAGGATCTGACGTCGAAAAATCATTGAGTTGTAAAGGTGCCTCGACCGGAAAACCGGCCGAGGCGATACAACCATCAGCCGTAATTAAACGACTGGAGCACGCCAGTCATCGGAACCCGAAGTACCGGATACTTCGTGGGTCCAGGTGATTTTGCGGTAGGTGAACTGCACTTCTTCCAGGTGGGTGAAGTGCGCGTTGCCTGGATCCTGGCAGTTGTGCATTTTGTTGTTGATGGCGACGATGATCGCGTCTTCCAGTTTGGTGGTGTAGTAGTGCTCTTGGGTGCCTTGAGCCGAAGTGCGGTACCACTGGATAACGATTTCGCTCATGCGCTCGCCCGAGGTCAGAGCGGCTTGCAGCAGAGGCGAAGCCTTGTCGTAGACCTTGGTGATCACAACTGGCTTGTGCACGCGCTGACCGGTTGGCTGACCGGATTGCGGGTCACGCGGGATGATCACGTCGTGGGTGAAAGCCTGAACCATGACCTGGTCTTCGTGGCCTTCCTGAAAGGTGTTGCCAACGGAGTCGGCAGTGAAGGCGCCGGCAGTGATCAGGCCTTGTTTTTCGCCGGTAACCGACATGTACGCTGGTGTTGCCATGGGGTGTGCTCCTTGCTCGATAGACAGGACCGGACGGCGTGATTGCCTGTCCAGGCGGCAAAGGAGGAATCAAAAGTCATGCCAGCCATTACATGGCCATTACCCATCAAGGGCTTACGAATCTCGCGTGAGAATTTTCCATTCTTTGCTGTAGGAAACTGCGAAAAAGTGCGCAAGAAGTTGCGCAGTACTGTGCAACTTCTTGCGCACTTGGCTGGAGGCCTTGATTGGCAAGGCCTGCCGGGGTTTTGACCGTGGTTTTATTACGGACAACTGCGCAACTTTTTGCGCAGTTCAACAATTCCGATCAGCTCCACTGAAACAGGGAAACCGTCCATAGATAACGGTCCGATCAATCCCCAAAACGACAAAACCACCTGCGGCTAAACAGATGGTCTTGATCTGGCTGAACACAAACGAATGTCACCGGCCAGCATGCTGCTCGAGCAGCGAGAACGCTTCACCGGTAAACCGATAACTCTTGTCGGGCTGAAACACGATAACGCCCTCCTCGCACAAACGCTTGAGCACTTCCCTCACGCTGACGAACTGAATACCGCTGACAAACGCCTGCAGATACCCATGCACCCCGCGCCCGCCAACGGCGCGTCCTTCCCGTGCAGCCACCAGCAAGGCATCGATCACCTTGATCCGGATCAGGCTGGTGCGCAGCCCGTAATAATGCAGCAGTTCACGGATGTGCTCATTGGTGCTGCGCTCGAAATCGAAGGCCCGCTGACCTTTCGTCAACGGGAACTGCGATTGCTTGCCAGAGGATGTCGATGCCGGGCTGGTTAACATTCGAATGCTCCTTTTTGTGATCAGCCGCTGTGCGTAGCTATATATAGAAGAAGGCGCACTCGACGGTCCCGCCATCAAGTGCGCCCTCTCGATCAGAAGTCGACGGTCGCCGACAATTGCAATGTGCGTGGATAGCCCGGGGAGAAAGCGCCGTAGGACGCCACACCCGACCAGTACTCACGATCAAACACGTTCTGCACCGTGGCGCGGAATGTCGTCGGCCGACCTTCGATCTTGGTGGCGTAACGGGCGCCGGCGTCGATGCGGGTCCAGGATGGCAGCTCCTGGGTGTTGGCCTGATTGACGTATTGGCTGTCGGTGTAGATCGCGCCGCCGGTCAGGGTGAAACCTTCGACCCACGGTGTATCCCACTCGGCCCAGAGGTTGGCCTGCACATCCGGCACGCCCACCGGTTTGTTGCCACGGTTGGCAGCGGTGGCCGAATCCGTCAATTCGCCGTCGAGCAAGGTCACACCGCCCATCAGGCGAGTGCCCGGCGCGACTTCACCGAACATGCTCAACTCGACACCACGGTTGCGTTGTTCGGCCTGCACCGAGAACACGTTGCCGGCGCCGATTTCGCCGCTCGGTTTTTCAATCTGGAACAGCGCCAGGGTAGTCATGAAAGTGCCGTGCTCGTACTTCACACCGATTTCATGTTGCTTGGATTTGTAGGGTGCGAAGGTTTCGCCGGAGTTGGCCGCGGTGCCGGGGGCGATGTCACCTTTGCTCAGGCCTTCGACGTAGTTGTAGTACAGCGAGACGTCTTCCCACGGTTTGACCACCACGCCCGCCAGCGGTGTGGTGGCGCTGTCGTCGTAACGGGAACTGACGGAGCCGGATGCACTGTAGTTACGCGACTCGATGTCCTGACGGCGCACGCCGAGGGTCAGTTGAATCCGGTCATCGAGAAAACCGAGGGTGTCGGTCAGCGCGACGCCGGACAGTTCCGACTCGGAAATGCGCAGCACTTTCGGCGAGTTGATGTACTGCTTGGGCACGTCCACCGGGTGGTAGATGTTCGAGCGGATTTCCGTGCCGTTGTTGATGCCTCGGGACAACTCGTCCTGATAACGGGTCGCCATGAGCGTGGTCGTGTGGGTGACTGGATCGGTGGCGAACAGCGCACGCATCCCCACATCGGCCGTCGAACGATCGACGTTGAATTTGTAGTAGCCGGGAATGTTGCTGGTGTCGCCGGCGTCGTTGAGGATTCGCGGCACCTGGTCGGACATGCGCTTGACGTCGGAGCGACCACCGCCGGCGTGGGCGAAAACGGTCAGGTTGTCATTGAGGTCGTACTCGCCGCCGAGCAATGCCGACTGCTCCTTGGTGTCCGACCAGCCCCAGTCCTGCGGCAGATTGGTGCGACCGTTCGGCGCCGATGGAACCTTCACGCCCGGTGCAATGGTGAACGGTCGCGAGGCCGCGTCGAAGCTCTCTTTCTGGCTGATGTAGTCCAGATTCAGGCGCAGCCGTTCGCCCTTGTAATCGAGGGCGATGGCGCCGATGTCCAGTGCACGCTGCTGATTGTCGATCGCGGTATCGCCGCCCTGGGTGCTGCCGTTGAAACGGATACCAAACTGATTCTCGCTGCCGAAACGCCGGCTGACGTCCAGATGCCCGCCCACTTGCGAGTCGGACGCGTAAGTGCCGGTGAAGCGGGTCAGGTCTTCGTCCAGTGGCCGCTTGGGCACGATGTTGATCACGCCACCGACGCCGCTGTTGGGCGATATCCCGTACATCAGCGCGCCCGGCCCTTTGAGCACTTCGACACGTTCGGCGTATTCCGTGAACACCCGGTAGTTGGGCGCTACGCCATACACACCGTCGTAGGCCAATTCGCCGAGGTTGCCCTCGCCGATCGCAAATCCGCGAATGAAAAACGAGTCGACGATGCCGCCGGTCTGCCCGGTGGAGCGCACCGAAGGATCGCGCTCCAGTGCATCGGCCACGGTCACCGTTTGCAGGTCGGCGAGGGTTTTGGCGGTGTAGCTGGTCACGCTGAACGGCGTGTCCATCACGTCCTTGTTGCCCATCATCCCCAGCCGCGCGCCCCGGGCGACCTGACCTCCGGCGAGCACTTCCGGCAATGCGGTCGCGCCGTTGTAACTGGCGTTGACGTTGGTGGTGTCCAGCGTCAGGCCTTCCGTGGAGACGGTGTCCTGTTGCTCGGGTTGCTTGGGGTCTGCTGCCCAGACAGTGGCGCTTCCTGCGGCCAGAATAGAACTCAGCATGGCGGTGCGAATAGCCAGCGTTAACGCGCGTTCACTGCAAGGTCGACGTGCAACAGACATGACGATGGGGTCCTTCTCGAATGGCTGAAAATGGTAATGACTCCTATTTGCCAGCCAGCAATCGAAAAAGTATCAGCGTCGTCGGAATTTTTTTGGCGATCGGTTTGCGCGGAGGATGGGCGGTAGAAGCACACCCTCCGGCACAGGTCAGTCGTACAGGCATTGCAGCGGAATGGAGATCACCGGCAGCGCGGGATCGAACGCGTGCCGGGTGGTCTTGTACGGGAACAGTTCGCCGCGCTCGATGGTGGTGAAAATCCGCGCTACTTCGAACGCTTGCCCGGTTTGCCAATGCCGTACACAGACACGCGGATCGGCGTAGTCGAGCTGGATGCACGGTACCCGTTTCAACCCCAGTGCCCGCGCTGCGTTGAACCGGTGATTGCCGTCCATCACGATGCCCCGGGAGCGCTCGACGATGATCGGCTCCAGCCAATGCCCGGCCTGGATGATCGCTTCGCGCAGACGCTGCACGTTGAGCGGATCAACCTGTTCGGATTGCCGCACGTCGCACAGTGGACGCAGGGCAATCTGGTAACCATGTCCCATGATTCGTCCCCCGTTTCAGCAGGCATCCGCGTTGGCGACCAGCGCGTACTGGCTGGCCATGTCCCGCAGGCGTTGCGCCTGTTCGATGAGCGGCAGATCGACCATTTCGCCGTCCACCTGCACCGCATAACTGCCCCCGGCCACGGCGTTCAGGACCCGGTCCGCCCACGCCAGTTGGCGGGCGTTGGGCAGATACGCTTTCTGCACCGTGGCGATTTGCGACGGATGGATACACAACTTGGCGCCGAACCCCAGCGACCGGGCATAACGCGAGTCGCGCTCGACCAGCGCCATGTCGCTGATGGCCGGGGTCACACCATCGATCGGCGCCGGCAAACCGGCAATCCGCGACGCCAGCACGATGCGATTGCGGGCGAACAGAAACGCCTCGGGAATCTGGCTGCAGTCGATGTCCAGGGAGAAATCCAGCGAGCCGAATGCCAGCCGCGCCAGGCCGGGAATCGCGGCAATCGCCTCGACCTGATGCAAGCCCTTGGCGGTCTCGATGATGGCGACGATTTGCAGTTCTGGGTTCCACTCCAGCAAGCGCTCAACCACACGGGACAAGCTCTCGGGGCATTCAGCCTTGGGCAGGAAAATTCCTGCGCAGCGCTCGGGGTAGCGCATGTCGCCCAGCCAGGTCATGTCCTGGCGGAACAGCGAACTGCCGACGCTGTTCAGGCGGATGTAACGCTGGCTGGCGGTTTCGGGCGTGCTCTGCTGCCAGGCCCAGATCGATGCCCGGGCCACGGCTTTGCTGTTCGGATGAACGGCATCTTCGAGGTCGAGAATGATCGCGTCCGGCCCGGCCTCGACCGCTTTGGAAAAGCGCTCCGGCCGGTTGCCGGGAACGAACAGGTAGCTGATGGGAAGCGTGGCGTTGGTGCTGTGACGAACAGTCATCGGGACTCTCCTGAGCGTGCTTCAGTCGTGGGTTTTCAAAAAAATTCGAACACCTGTTACAGGGGAAAAACCGGGTTGAATCCGGGTGTCTTGAATCAACCGCCAACACCTTGAATAACAAGGCGTTGACGGTTTTTAAAATCAACACGCGAGCGCTTACTTGAGCGTGCGAACAAGCGGCTTCGCACTCCCCTGTTGTGTGTGTTCATTCAAAAATATTTGAAAACCTTACTTGATAATCGTTCCTGTTCGCAATATTGTTCGAGCCGATGACAGGGTCAGGATTCAAATCAAGTCCTGTGATTTTGTTCACGGAAAGTTCGGCGCAATGATGTCATTTACATGTCAGGTAATGGCACTTCAAAAGAGACAAGGCCATCAGTCATTGGCCTTCTCCTTGCCTGCCTGAACCTTAGGGAGTTGGGTTCTCATGAAACAGTTTTGTGAAAATTTTATGAAAGAACATACCCCGTGTTTATTTGCAGAGTGGATCTGTCATCCGCCACCACCTCTTTAAACACTCGTATCTGACGAGCAGCAAGAACACAAAAATCGATAACGATTAGTTGTCGACCTATACATGGCGATTATCGACGCCAGAGGTTTTCTATGCCTGAATTAATTGCGCCGCCAACTAAAGAAACAACAGAAGCCCAATACCCAAAAGTGCTGAAACCGTTAATTGATCCTGTTATCGACAATCTACTTAAACACTCTCCGGAAAAACTTGTTGAACTCGTTAACCAACACGGATCCCCACTGAATCTGGTATGGCCGCATGCATTTGAGGCCAACGTACAGGCGCTGCAATCGGTGTTGAAACGACACGACGTCGACTACGCGATTTTCTACGGAGCAAAAGCCAACAAGTCGCAATGCCTGCTGACTGCGGCATCGGCTTCGGGCATCGGCACCGACGTGTCGAGCCTGTTTGAGCTGCAGGCGGCACTGCGCGCCGGAACGCCGGCGGAACATTTGTGTGCGACCGGGCCGGCCAAAACGGCAGCATTTCATCAGGTACTGTTGCAAGGCGGATCGCTGATCTGTGTGGATTCTCTGGAAGAGATCGGCCATCTCAAAGCGCTGCTCGACACTTCGCAACCACCGGCCAAAGCCCGGATCCTGCTGCGTTACAGGCCGACAAGTTGCCCGGCGAGCCGCTTCGGAATGGGCGCGAAGGATTTGTTTCAGTGCCTTCAACACCTGGTCGAACAGCGTGAGTCGTTCCACTTCGAAGGCTTCCATTTCCACCTCGGCGGTTACGGTTACGAAACCCGGGTACAGGCTTTCCGTGAAGTCACTGGCTTCATCGATGCGGCAAGGGAAATGGGCCTCGACCCGGTCATGATCGATATCGGTGGAGGCCTGCCGATGCGCTATGTCGACCCGCAGGACTACAACAGTTTTTTGCAGAACGACAACAACCCTGGTCATTATCAGAACCGTCGAGTTCCCGACTCTTTTTATCCTTATGGCAGCAATCTGACAGTTTGCCAGTGGCTGGATTTATTCCTGGAGTCGGATCATTCCCCGGGAAAAACCATTGCCGGTTACTTGAAGAGCCAGAATATAAAACTGGCGCTGGAGCCGGGTCGAAGTCTGGTGGATCAAGCAGCGATAAGCGTCTTTCGCGTGACCCGCACCAAACAAATTGCCGACAACAAAGTTGTGATCTTTGCCGAAGGCAGCAGTTTCAGCGCGTGTGAAACCTGGTTCTCGTCTGAATACCTTGTCGATCCAATCCTAATTACATCGAAAGAATCGCAACCTGTTCCGATGCAAGCCTACATCGCCGGCCATAGTTGCTTGGATGATGATGTAATCACTCATCGCCTGATCAACTTCGACACAACACCACAAACCGGTGATCTATTGATCTACGCCAACACCGCCGGTTATCAGATGGACTTGCTGGAAAACGAATTTCATCGCCACCCGTTGCCGCAGCGACTGATGGTGACATGTTGTACGGATGGTAACTACGCATTCACACCTGACTATTAAGGGAAGACGTCCAGATGATACTGAATAAAGTTTCGGATCTTATTGGCAATACACCAATGTTGGGCATCGATGTTCCGGATACCAACGCCCGGCTTTTGCTCAAGATAGAGAAGAACAACCCCGGCGGCAGTATTAAAGACCGTATGGCGCGAAACATGGTTTTAGCGGCGCTCAAGTCCGGAAAGTTGAAACCCGGTGGCGTGGTCGTTGAATCATCCTCCGGCAATACCGGCATCGGTCTGGCCATGGCGGCCGTGGAGTTCGATCTGCATTTCATTGCCGTGGTCGATCACCATGCGGCGCAGGACAAGATTGCGGTGATGAAGGCACTGGGGGCCGAGATCCGCTTTGTCGCCGGGACCTATCGGGAAGACGAAGTGGCCGTGGTCGAGCGTCAGCGACTGGCTGCCGAACTGGCCTCGCAGATCCCCGGTGCGGTGTTCATGAACCAGTCAGACAACGCGGCCAACGCCGGCGGCTACAGCGACTTCGTCCGTGAAACCATCGCCCAGGCCGGTGGCCACATCGGTGCCTATGTCGGTTGCGTCGGCACCGGCGGCTCGATGACCGGCATCGCACGGGGACTGAAACTGCACAACCCGGACATCGTCACCGTGGCCGTCGAGCCAGCCGGTTCCATCGTCTTCGGTCATCCCGGCTATCCGTATTACCAGTCGGGAACCGGTACTCCCGCCGGCGACACCGTGGGCCTTGTGCTCGACTACAGCTGCATCGATCTGGGCCTGCAAGTCACCGATTCCCAGGCCTTCGAAACCGCCCGCTACATCGCGCGCAATCTGGCCCTGCTGGTCGGAGGCTCGACCGGCGGTGCGATCTACAAGGCGCTGGAGCTGATTCACAAAGGCACGTTGACCGGCAATGTCGTAATGCCGATTGCGGACGGCGGCGAGAAGTACCTGCACACCGTGTTCGACGACAAATGGCTCGAAGAGCGGGACCTGCTGGACCCGGATGTCGCGCCGCAACTGGATCGCTGGCTGGGCAAGACCCGCTGGCTGGAATCCGACGCCACTCCCCTGCAATTGAGCGTCGCCTGACGCGTCTCCCACACAGGAAAGTCTCTGTATGAAACCGCTGAAAGTCGCTATCTGCGGCGCAGGCCGGACCGGGCATCTGAACGCCATCCTGTTCAAGCAACTGCCCAATGTTCAGGTCTCGATGCTCACCAACAATCAGGAAGTGGTCGAGCGGCACCTCGCCAACCTGCCGATGCAGGCGCTGATGCCGGACAGCTCGACCCTGAGCGCACGGCCGGATCAGGTCAGCACCGACGCCAGCGTCGTGGTTGCCGACGCCGACATCGTGATCATCACCGTACCGGCCCACGCTCGACCGCAAACCCTGAAAGCCATCGCGCCGCATTTGAATTCGAGCAAACCGGTGTACGTCGGCGCGATTCCTGGATTCTGCGGCTTCGACTGGCTGGCGGAAGCCACGCTGGGCGAACGTTCGAACGTGGTGATCTGGGGCATGAAGGACGTGCCGCATACCGCGTTCGATCTGAAGCCGGGCGTGTCGGTGAAGATGGGCGGCGGCAAGAGCCAGTTGTATGTCGCTCTGCACGACCGGGAATCAGCGCAATCACGGCAACACCTGGAAGAAATCCTCACGACGCTTTATGGCCCCTGCGTGACGATGCTCGACCACTACCTGGAAATCACCCTGACACCGGGCAATCCGATCATGCACAGCTCGGTGATCTACGGTTTGATCGGCCCTTATGGCCAGTGGCATCGCAAGATCTTCCCGCAGCGCATGTGCTGGTGGACCGAGTGCCCCGAGCTGGGCGCCTATTTTCTGGAGCGCATGGATCAGGAAAGTCAGGAACTGTGCAGCGTGATCAGCCAGCGTATGGGCATCGACCTGTCGTCGGTGAAATCCCTCAAGCAGGAAATCGTCGAAGCCTATGGAGAGCAGATCCGTGATCAGAGCAGCATGCTGTCGATCCTGCGCACCAACCAGGCCTACAACGACATCCTCGCGCCGATGATTCCGGCCGACGACAACCGCGCCGGCTACGTGATCGAACGCGAAAGCCGCGCCTTCAATGAAGACGTTGCCTACGGCCTGGTGCTGCTGGTGGAAATGGCCCGGCGCTTCGAACTGAAAGTCCCCTACATCGAAGAGGTCCTGCAATGGAGCGTTTCCTACATGCAGGGGCTGCGCGACTCGGCGCTCGACTACTTCCCCCGCCATTGGCCGCGCACGGTCTGAGCGAGTTCAACATTTCATTAATTTCTCGACGAGCAGATAGCTGATATGGATGACTTCAAGACACTCATCGCCTACTCCCGCAAGAACGCCCTGCGACGGATGATCCGTTGCCTGTTTGCCGAAAACATTCTGGATCGCTCGGGGCTGCGTTTCTCCGAGGCCGGCAACGAGGCCACATACGCGCTGAAAGATGGCCGCTCCCATGTGTTCTTTTCCAACATCGCCAAGGGTCCGGCCGACACCGTGGTCAATGACGGCGACGTGGTGCTGGTGACCGATGAAGGCGTACGCCAGGTGATTCACACCCATCACGACTTGCTGGATGTACTGCGCGACAGCTTCGATTTCGAGCCCACCGATGAAGGCATCGCCGGGCTCAAGTCGGACATGGAAAACAGCCTGATGAACGACGCCCATGCGCGTCAGCATCGCCAACAGTGGAACGCACGACTGGCCGCCGCCGCCCGGGAACAGGGCCTCGACAGCCTGACCGATTACCTGCGCCAGCACGCCAGCACCAAGGACGCCGCAATCCTCCTCGACCAATGGGGTTCACTGGAAGGTCACCCCTACTATCCGACCTGGAAAGCCCGGCCGGGCCTGAGCGATGAAGAAGTCGAGCAACTGTCGCCGGAGTTCAACGCCCAGGTGCCGCTGCGCATTGCCGCGCTGCGGGCCGACATGGCGAAAAGCGAAAGCATGCCCCACGTCACCGACTACCACAGCTGGTTCGCCAGCAACTTCCCGACTCAATGGGAACAATGGAAGGCCTCGCTGAACGACAAAGGCCTGGACGAATCCGAGTGGTTGCCACTGCCGATTCACTCATGGCATTTGCAGGCTTACGTGCTGAAAAACTTCGCGGCGGAAATCGCGGAAGGCATCCTGATCACCGACGGCCCGGACATCCAGACCCTGCCGACCATGTCCTACCGCACGATGATGCCGGTGCTCAAGGAGAGCGCGCCGCTGATCAAGTTGCCGATTGCCGTGTGGATGACCAGCGAGCTGCGCAGCCTGCAGGCCAAGTCGATCCACATGGGCCCGCGCATCAGCACCGTCATCACGAAGATCCTTGAAGTCGAAAATGGTTTCGAGCAGCGACTGGAAATCTTCCCGGAAGAAATCGGTGTGCGCTACAAGAACGCGATCACGCAGGATGACCACCCTGGCCGGCATCTGTCGGTGGTGTTCCGTGCCAGTCAGCAAGCGTTCGAGCGCTCCGACGAGTGCCTGCCGATCACCGTGGCGTCGCTGTTCACTCGCTTGCCGGGCAGCGGTCGCCCGTTGTTCACCGAGTTGATCGAGCATGACGGCGTTCGGGCCAATACCGCTCAAGTTGAAGACTGGTTCCGCCAGTACGCCAAAGTGGTCACCCACCCGGTGGTGGCGATCTACCTGATGTACGGCATCGGGCTTGAGGCGCACCAGCAGAACACGATGGTACTGTTTTCCCCGGATGGCAAAGCACGTAGTCTGCTGATCCGGGATTTCGGCGACGGCAGGACCTACGCTCCATTGCTGGAAGGACGTGGCTACACCCTGCAACCGCATGTGCAGCCGGGCATTCTGCCAACGGTGTTCGAGGGCGATATCGAACCGGTGCGCATGTTCGTGCTGGACGCAGCGTTCCTCACGCACCTGCATGAAATGGCCCTGTGGCTGACCAAGGAGTACGCGCTGGACAACAACCGGATGTGGGACATTCTGCGTGAAGAGACCGAGCAGGCCTTCGCGGCGGTGCGCGAACGTGTCTCGCCGCAGCTATGGGAAGTCGAGCGCAAGGCCTTCCTCAATGATCCGTGGCCGACCCGTTCGTTGTTGCGCATGCACATGATGCAGTACTCCAACTACCGGATTCAGCACACGCTGACCAACCCGCTCAATGTCGTTCAATAACCGAGGCTGACCCATGACCCATGCAGGTGCCATCGCGGGTTCGCGCGTAAGAGTCCTGATTTATCTTCTGTTCGCGATCCAGCTCATTTCGATGGGTGCGATGGAAATGAGCGGGCCGTTCTGGCCCGTACACCTGCGTGGGCTGACCTCGTCAGACTCGCTCTTCAGCTTCGCCAGCATCGCCGTGTACGTCGGACCGATGCTGGGCATTATTCTGACCAGTGCATTCTGGGGCCGTATCGGCGACCGTTACGGCCACAAGTTGATGATGATCCGCGCCCTCGCCGGCCTGTCATTGACCCAGCTTGGGCTGGCCCTGTGCAGTGACATCTGGGTGATCCTGATCCTGCGCTTCCTGCAAGGCGCCTTCGCCGGCTACATCGCCCCGGCCCAGGCGTATGGCGTGAGCATCGAAGCGCCTTCGCGGCGGGCGCGGCTGTTCGCGATCCTGCAGATTTCCACCAACGTCGGCTCGTTGCTTGGCGCAGTGGTTGGCGGGTTGATCCTCGATTACGCGACGTTCTTCTGGATCAACATGATCGCTGCCGTATTGTGCGCAATCTGCACCGTGGTCGCGGCCGTCACGCTGCCGGACGTGCCGCCGGTGAAGAAGGCCCCGGTCGCGGATACAGCGACGCCAAGCAGTCACAGTGGCAACGTCTGGCAAGGCACGCCCCTGCTGTCGCTGCTGGGTGTCATGGGTATCTTGCTGCTGGCGCGGATGCTGCCGCAGACGTCGTTCTCGCTGTATGTCAGCTCAGTGTTCGAGGTCAGCAATTCGGTGGTCGGGCTGTGTTATGGCTTGTTGGCGCTGGGCTTCATTTTGTCGGCAACGGCGTGGTCGCGTTACTTCGAGCACCGCAGTCAGCAGGACACCCTGCAACGCATCACCTATGTCGTGATCGGCTGCATTGCGCTCACGGCACTTGCTGGCGTCACGCGCAACCCGATCGTGTTCGTCAGCGCTTACTTCATCTGGGGCGTATTGCTGGGCGCCACGACGCCGGTGCTGATGGCGCTGATCTCCAAGACTGCCGACAGTTCGCGCCAGGGCTACGTGCTGGGCATTGCCCAAAGCACAGCGCAATTTGCGTCCATCGCCGGCATCTCGGCCGGCGGGCTGCTCAGCCAGGTCTATGGTTTGCAGTACACCTACCTGTTTGTCTGCCTCGCCTACATCCTCGCGCTGATTCCCATCGTTGCGTTGCGCTATCGGCCCATGGTCATGCAACCGAGCCAGATCCCGCCGGGCGACTGATCAAGGAGTTTGCTTTGAACATTGAACAACTGCGCGCCGACACACCGGGCGTCGAGCAACTGATTCACTTCAACAATGCCGGTGCGGCGCTGATGCCCGACCCGGTGATCGAGGTGATGACCCGTCATCTGCAACTTGAAGCCCGGATCGGTGGATACGAAGCCGCCGGGCAGCAATCCGTTGAAGTGGAAAATGTCTACGAAGACATCGGCCGACTGATCAATGCCCGTCCCGAAGAAATCGCGGTGATCGAAAATGCGACCCGCGCCTGGGACATGGCTTTCTATTCATTGCCGCTGCGGCCCGGCGATGTGGTGCTGACATCGACCACCGAATACGCCGGCAACTACATTCCCTATCTGCAACTCAAGCAGCAGCGCGGGATCGAGATCAGGGTCATTCCCAACGACGAGCAGGGTCAGGTGTCATTGCCGGCGCTGCGGGACATGCTCGGCGATGACCGGGTCGCGCTGGTGTCGCTGCCGGTGATCGCCACCAATGGCGGCCCGGTGCAGCCCATCGAACAGATCGGCGCCCTCGCCCGCGCGGCCGGGGTTCTGTTTCTGCTGGATGCCTGTCAGGGCGTCGGTCAGATGCCGATCGATGTGCAGAAAATCGGCTGCCATATGCTCGCTGCCACCAGTCGCAAATACCTTCGTGGCCCTCGGGGCATGGGGTTTCTCTATGTCGAAAAAACCTTGTGCGAAAACCTTGAGCCGGCGTTTCTCGACCTGCACGCGGCTTCATTGCTGACCCCGGACACCTTCAAAATTCGCGGCGATGCCAGGCGTTTCGAAAATTGGGAATGCAACGTTGCCGCGAAACTGGGCATGGGCGCGGCGGCCCGTTATGCGTTGGCGCAAGGCATCGAGCCCATGTGGCAGCGCATTCAGCGATTGTCGGCACACCTGCGCAATCGCCTGGCCGACGTGCCGGGAGTTACGCCGCAGGACATGGGCGCCATCAAGTCGGGCATCGTCACCTTCACCTGCCAGAACGCCGGCGCGGCACACGTCAAGGATTGGCTGGCCGGCCAGGAAAAACGTATCAACGTCACCACCTCGACCTTCCGCTCGACGATGCTCGACATGCAGCAACGGGACCTGCTGGAAGTCAGCCGCGCATCGCTGCACGCCTACAACACCGAGGCCGAAATCGACGCCATGGTAAACGCGTTGTTGAGAATGCCCCGCAGCTGAAAACGGATGCTGATTCGCGCTTGCGTCGCGGGCTCTTTGTACACTAGCATTGGGAATACTTCTCAATTGCAAAACACTGCAGCCATGAGCGAAACCCTTCCCGCGAACAACGACAACCATCTGCGCGTGATCGAAGCGCTGTACAGCGGCCATCATGGCTGGCTGTACAACACGCTGAAGAAAAAACTGGGTAACGCCATGGATGCGGCGGATCTGGCGCAGGACACCTTTACCCGGATCCTCGCCTCCCAGGTCACGGCCATCGAGCAACCCCGGGCTTACCTGAGCTGCGTGGCCAAGGGCATTCTGATCAACTGGTATCAGCGCAAGGCACTGGAACGCGCCTACCTCGATGCCCTCGCGCATTTGCCGGCGCCGGAAGTGCCCTCCCCCGAGCTGCGCTTCGTGGTGCTGGAAACCCTGCACGAAATCGACGCCATGCTCGACACCCTCCCGCCACTGGTCAAACGCGCGTTCCTGCTGTCGCAGATCGGCGGTTTGAAATACGCCGACATCGCCGAGCAGCTGGACGTCTCGCTGATCACCGTCAAGCGCTACATGAAACAGGCTTTCGTGCAGTGCCTGATGCTGGTGGAATGAATGCTCACGCGTCGCAGTGAACCGCCGCTCGATCCGAAAATCCTCGAAGAAGCCGCCGAGTGGCTGATGCGCCTGAGCGAAAACGACCTCAGCGAAACCGAGCGCGCGGAATGGGAATACTGGAAAGTCAGCAGCCCCGAGCGCAACCGGGCGTGGACTCGCGCGCAGTTGCTGCAAAGCAAGTTCGGCGGCCTGCCACCGGCGCTGGCAATGTCGGCGCTGGATCGCCCGAGCAACCCGGAGCGCCGCGCAGCCCTGGGCAAACTGGCCTTGTTGCTGGCAGCGGTGCCCGCCGGTTGGGGCAGCTGGAAACTGGCGCAATCGCAGCAATGGTCCGCCGATTACCACACCGCCGTGGGCCAGCGCCGCGAGCTGACCCTGGCCGACGGCTCACAAATCACCCTCAACACCGACACGGCCATCGACGTTTTGTTCGACACCCGACAGCGCCTCATCAATCTGCGCGAAGGCGAAATCCTGGTGCAGACCGCACCGGACAACGCCGCGCAACCTCGACCCTTTCTGGTCAGCACCCGTCAGGGCCGGATGCAGGCGCTGGGCACGCGCTTCACCGTTCGTGAATGGCAGCTGCGCACACAACTCGCGGTACTCGAAGGCGCCGTGCAGGTCGAATTGGCTGACAACCCTCAGCGCACACCGATCATCGTCAACGCCGGGCAACGCACCGACTTTTCATCACAGGCCTTTGGCTTGCCCAACCCGACCGACCGCAACGTCGGCGCCTGGACCCAGGGCATGCTGATGGCCGACAAGATGCGCCTGGCGGATTTCGTCGTCGAACTGGCGCGCTATCGCCGGGGTTTCGTGCGTTGTGACCCGGCCATTGCCGACTTGCGCATTTCCGGGGCCTTTCCCATCAGCGATACCCAGCGCTCGCTGAACATGCTGGCGCAGACCTATCCCGTGCACGTTTCAGGGCACTTGAGCGGTTACTGGGTGACGCTCTCACCCGCCTGAGCAAAAAAATCACCGTACAGGTGATACTTTTTTTGATCTCGGCTGGCAATGAAAGGAACAACCATTCCACCTCGTCCATAGGGTCATCCCTTCATGCTCGTTGCACGACCCTTGCTTCCGGATCGTCTGCTAAAGCCCGTTATTCGCAGTGTGTTGCTCAGCGTCGCGCTGGGCCTGGCCGGCGGTGCGTTCGCTTTGGCTGCCGAGCCGGCTCAACTGGACGCGGTCACTATTCGAGCCTACAACATCGCTCCGGGGCCACTTGGCGTGACCCTCTCGAGTTTTGCCGTGGACGCCGGGATTGCCTTGTCGTTTCAGCCATCGATCACTGAAGGCCTCGTCAGCCCGGGATTGTCCGGCAGGTACTCGATTCAGGAAGCGGTGTCCCGGCTACTGGAAGGCAGCGGTCTGGAAATGGTCGCCCGCAGCGACGGCACCTGGACACTGGTGGTACGCCGCGTCACGTTGTCGGACACCACGGTCGAAGGCGTCGACCAGCGCACCGACAGCCTGCCATCGGTGCTCCCGGGCGGTCAGGCCGCTCGGGGCGGACGCCTCGGTATTCTGGGCAACCGTGACACGATGGACGCCCCGTTCAGCGTCAGCAGCTACACCTCGACGCTGATCAAGGACCAGCAGGCGGTCACGGTCGGAGACTTGCTGGAGCGCGACTCTTCGGTGCGCTCAACGGGACAGGCCGGCGGCATTGTCGATTCGTTTTTCATCCGTGGTTTTCCGGTCGGCGAAGGCAACCTCGGTGAACTGGCGTTCGACGGCGTGTACGGCGTGGCCTCCAACTATCGGGTGTTCACCGAATACGCCGAACGCATCGAACTGGTCAAAGGCCCCGCAGCCCTGCTCTACGGCATGTCGCCCAACAGTGGCGTCGGCGGCGTGATCAACGTGGTGCCCAAGCGTTCGCTGGACGAAGACCTGACTCGCTTTACCGCCAATTACGCCTTGAACACACAAGTGGGCAGCCACCTCGACATCAGCCGCCGATTTGGCGAAGAACGCCGGTTCGGCGTGCGAATCAATGGCAGCGTCCAGCAAGGTGAAACGGCCATCGACAAGCAATCGAGAGAAGTCGGCATCGGCGCGATTTCCCTCGACTATCAAGGCGAGCGCCTGCGCACCACCCTGGACCTGATCAACCAGAAAGAATCATTCGACGCCGCTTCCCGACCATTTCTGATCGCCCCCGGTGTGGACATTCCTTCGGCGGCCAACGGACGCACCAGCGTCAGTCAGGAATGGGGCTGGTCGGATACCCGGGACAAATCGGCGTTGCTCGGAGGCGAGTACGACCTCAACGACAACCTGACGCTGTTCGCCCACGCCGGTGGTGGACGGTCGGATGTCGCGCGCATGTCCGATCAGACCCCGACCATCGTCAACGCAGCGGGCGACACCTCGTCGATCCCCGGCTATTACAAATTCGAAGTCCAGCGCTACACCGTCGATGCCGGGGCACGCCTGCGTTTCGACACAGGGCCGATAAGCCACAGCACGGCCCTGCAAGTCACCCGCTATCGCGATGAGCTGGCGCGGGGCATCATTTCCGGCCCGGCGATCCTGTCGAACATCTACCACCCGATCGACCGCCCGAAACCTGCAATCGCCAAACCCGACACCCCCAAAGTCTCGCAAAGCGAACTGTCGGGCGTGGCCCTTGCCGACACCCTGTCGGTACTCGACGAGCGCGTGCAAGTCACGGTCGGATTGCGCCAGCAGAACATCAAGTCGGACAACTACAACGCGGCCGGCTTCGTCACCACCTCCTACGACAAGAGCAGATCCACGCCGCTTTACGGGGTTGTGGTCAAACCCTGGGACCACGTCGCGCTTTACTACAACTACGTCGAAGGCCTGAGCAAGGGCGACATCGCGCCCTCCGCGGCTTCGAACGCCGGCGAGATCTTTTCTCCCTACGTTTCCCGGCAGCAGGAGCTTGGGGTCAAGCTCGACTACGGCAGCTTCATGTCCACCCTGGCGCTGTTCCAGTTACAGAAACCCAGCGGTGAACTGGCCTCGGGCGTGTTTTCGGTCCAGGGCGAGCAACGCAACCGCGGCGTGGAGCTGAACATGGCAGGCGAAGTCACTCCGGGCACTCGCCTACTCGGTGGCGTGACGCTGCTCGACGGAGAGCTGACCCGAACCAGCGTTGCCGCCAATCGCGGCAACAAGCCCGTGGGGGTGCCAGAGGTGCAGGCCAACCTCTGGGCCGAGTGGGACGTCCCGAAACTCGAAGGCCTGACGCTGACCAGCGGCGCCATCTACACCGGCAGCCAGTACGTCGATCAGGCCAACACGCAGAAACTGGATGACTGGACCCGCTTCGACGTCGGTGCGCGCTACGCCACGCGCATCGCCGAACGACCGACCACGTTCCGGGCCACCGTGCAGAACGTGTTCGACCGTGAATACTGGTCGGGCGTTGCCTCCTATGGCGCGTTCTCTCAAGGCGCGCCTCGGACCTTGTTGCTCTCGGCCACTGTCGATTTCTGAAACGTCCGGCCCGGTGCGGCGCCTGGCGTCGTGGTCCGATCCGGCTTTTGCAAAGGCATACACCATGGTTAATGTTTTTCGCCGCCGCCAGACCTTCGCCGCCCTGCTGTTCGCCGGGCTGCTGGGTTTGTCGTTGTCTTCCTTGATGCCGAGCAGCGCGCAGGCTGCCAAACCGGATCCGGCACTGGGCACCGTGACTGATTTGCAGGGCCGCACGGTCAAGGTTCACCTGCCGGTCCGTCGAGTGATCCTGGGTGAAGGTCGCCAGTTGTATCTGGTGGCCGCGCTGGATACGCAGAACCCTATCGAACGCATCGTCGGCTGGCGCAAGGACCTGATCCAGTCCGACCCGGACACCTACAACGCCTACCTGCGCAAATTCCCCGACATCGCAAAAATCCCGACCTTCGGCGGTTTCGAAAGCGGCACCTTCGACATCGAGCAGGCGATCTCGCAGAAACCTGACGTGATCATCCTCAACATCGAAGCGCAGCACGCAACCGAGGATGCGCGCTACATCGAGAAACTCGACGCCCTGGGCATTCCGGTGGTGTACGTCGACTTTCGCAACAACCCCATGCAGAACACCGAGCCGACCATGCGCCTGTTCGGCAAGTTGTTCGGCAAGGAAGAACGAGCCGAAGCCTTCATCGACTTTCGCAACCAGCAGATCCTCCGCGTTACCGACGTGATCGAGAAACACCACCCTGCTCGCCCCAGCGTGTTCATCGAACGCATCGGCGGCTACACCGATGATTGTTGCCTGAGCTTCGGCAACGAGAACTTCGGTCTTTTCGTCGACATGGCCGGCGGCAACAACATCGCCCGTCGGATCATTCCGAGTACGTTCGGGCAACTGAACCCCGAGCAAGTGATTGTCGCCAATCCCGACCATGTCGTGGTCACCAGCGCCGATTGGGAAGCCTTTGCACCGGGCGGCCATTGGGTCGGTGTCGGACCGGGCGCGGACCTGGCCGAAGCCCGGCGCAAACTGGCCTGGTACACCCAGCGCCCGGCCTATGCCGGCATCAAAGCGCAGAACAGTCAGGCGTTTCATGCGATCTGGCATCAGTTCTACAACAGCCCTTACCAGTTCGTGGCCATTCAGCAATTGGCCAAATGGTTCCACCCGGAACTGTTCGCCGATCTTGATCCGGATGCCGCGTTTCGCGACCTGCATGAGCGGTTTCTGCCAGTGCCTTACGAACCGGGCTATTTCGTCAGTCTGCAAAAAACCGAGGCCAAACCATGAGTTCGCTGGGCGAAGCACCGATCGTGCAAAGCGTCACCTACCGGCGACTGGTGCTGCGTAAACGGCTGATTCTGCTCGGGCTGGCCGTGTTGCTGATCTTCAGCGTGTTGCTTGATTTGGCGCTCGGTCCGGCCCGTTACAGCCTCAACGAAGTGCTGGGAGCGTTATTCTCGCCGGACACCGCGTCGGCACAAGTGCGGGTGGTGATGTGGGACATCCGTCTGCCGGTGGCACTGATGGCGGTCGCTGTCGGCGCGGCGCTTTCGCTGGCCGGGGCGCAGATGCAGACCATCCTCAACAACCCGCTCGCCAGCCCTTTCACCCTTGGCATTTCTGCAGCGGCCGGTTTCGGCGCGGCGCTGGGACTGGCCTTCGGCGTGGCGCTGTTTCCGCTGGCGGCGCAATACATGGTTCCGCTCAACGCGTTCATCATGGCGATGCTCTCGGCGCTGCTGATCCACTTCATGAGCATGCGCCGTGGCGTCACCGCTGAAACCATCGTGCTGCTCGGCATCGCCCTGGTGTTTACCTTCAATGCGCTGCTGGCGCTGGTGCAGTTCTTCGCCACCGAACAGGCCGTGGCGGCCGTGGTGTTCTGGACCATGGGCAGCCTGACCAAAGCCACCTGGCCCAAGCTCGGGGTGATCTGCGTGGTGATCCTCATCACCCTGCCGATCTTCGCCAAACGCGCGTGGGCGATGACGGCTCTGCGTCTGGGGGATGACAAGGCCGCGAGCTTCGGCATCAACGTGCGCAGCCTGCGTTTTCAGACGCTGATCATGGTCAGCCTGCTCGCGTCGTTTCCGGTGGCGTTCGTCGGCACCATCGGTTTTATCGGGCTGGTCGGGCCGCACATCGCGCGGATGCTGATCGGTGAGGATCAGCGGTTTTTCCTGCCGGCCTCGTTGCTGACCGGTGCGCTGATCCTGTCCGCCAGTTCAGTGGTCAGCAAGACCCTGATCCCGGGGGCGATATTCCCTATTGGCGTCGTCACGTCGCTGATCGGCGTGCCGTTCTTCATTTCTCTGATTCTCAACGGGAAGAAAAACTCATGGTGAAGCTGCGGCTCGAAAACCTCGGGGCCGGTTACGGCCAGCGCGAGATCATTTCCGGTGTCAGCACCGCGACGTTTACCGGCGGCCAGGTCGTGGCGGTGGTCGGGCCCAATGCGGCGGGCAAATCGACGTTGTTCAAACGCATGGCCGGGCTGATCGACGGGCCGGGCGAAGTGATTCTGGAAGGCTCGAAAAAAGGCACGCAGGGCATCAGTTATATGCCGCAAGGCCTGAACGCCAGCGCCCGACTCACGGTGTACGAATCGGTGCTGCTGGCGCGCAAGCAGCTGACGCCCAACTGGTCGGTCCACGACGATGAATTGCAGCTGGTAGACGAGATTCTCGATGCACTCGGGATCACCGAACTTTCATTCCGTAACCTCGGTGAACTGAGCGGTGGCCAGCAACAGTTGGTCTCAATCGCCCAGACCCTGGTACGCGAACCGGAAATCCTGCTGATGGACGAACCCACCAGCGCACTCGACATGCACCGGCAGGTTCAGGTGCTGAACTTCATGAAAGCCCTCGCGCGCCGCCGCGAGGTGATCGTGTTCATCGCCATCCACGACCTGAACCAGGCGCTGCGTTTTGCCGATCAGGTGCTGGTCATCGCTGGTGGCACGGCCCATGGCAGCGGGCCGAGCCATGAGGTCATCACCGAGCCGATGCTGCGCACGGTCTACAAGGTCGAGGCGCGGATCGAGCAATGCAGTCGCGGGCAGCGCCATATTCTGATCGACGATATTGTTTGAGGCTGGGTCCTCAGAGCAGGCTCCACGACACCCCGACATACATCGCCATCCCCTCGCCCGGCGTCGAGCGTGCGGCGTCCAGTCCTTTATCGTCGTAGCCCGGCGTAACGGTAGCGGCGTAGTGTTTGTCGGTCAGGTTGCGCATGTCCAGCCAGGTCTGCCAGTCACCCTTGGGCGCGTTGTATCCGAGGGTCGCGCCGAAGGTAGCGTAAGGGTCGGCGTAGTAGCTGTTGGCGTAATCCACCGCGACTTTCGACACCAGTTGCGTGTTGACTGCCGCGAAGAACCCCTGCGGGAAGTCGTAGCGCAGTTCACCCTGGTAGTAATGCATCGGCAGGCCCGGCAAGCGGTTGTCGCCGAATCGGTCGTCATTGCGGTAGTGGAAATCGCTGAAGGTGTAGGCCTGACGCAGGCTCAACTTGCCGCCATCGTTCGCTGACCACAGGTTGCTGTTCAGGCTCGCTTCGATGCCTTGGTGCACGGTCGGGCTGGCGTTTAACTCGTAGGGTGTTGTGGCGTTGGCATCCGGCAATACCGAAAGCAGTTCGTGGCGCACCTGGGCGTAGTACCAGGCCAGGCTCCACTCGCCGAGTGCGCTGTCGCCGCGGCCACCGAGTTCAAGTGTCGTCGCGGTCTGGTTCTGCAGTTTGACCGGATCACGCTGGGTGCCGGTGGCGGCGCCGCTGCCCGCCGGGAACCGTACGTTGGAGCTGTAGATCAATGACCACGGATGCGGCGCTTCGACCGAGCGGCTGAGGTTGCCGAACAGTTGCAGATCCGGCGTCACCTGATAACGCAGGCCCAGACGTGGCGCGTAGTCCCAGTCGCCGAGGCTGGTCTTGCCGCCACCTTCCGGATAGGTCACGGCACTTTCGCGGCGGGTGTAGATCGCCGCGAGGCCCGTGGTCAGCCACAGGTCATCGGCGATCTCCAGATCATTGCCAAAGTGCAGAACGGTATCCGAGCCTTGATAAGTGAAGTTGCGCATGTGCGTGCCCGGCGCATAACCGGCGGTGTTGCCGGAGGGGATCCGTACCAACTCAGTGGCGCCGTCGTTGGGCAGGTGTTTGGTCACCCGCAGGCCAAAGGTGCTGTGGCTTTCGAGGCCCCAGAGGGTGTCGCGGCGCTTGTAGTCGAACGTGCCGCTGACATCGGTGTACGCGACCTTCAAACGGTTCGGGCCTTCACGCAGGTCCATCGGGTAATCGTGATAAACCAGACCGGTCTGGATGCTCGAATCGTCGTCGATGTAGTACGTGGTCTTGTTGCCGATGAAGGTGCTGCCGGGCTGATCGCGGCTGTCGTTGCGGGTCACGTAGGCCGGGTTGGCCGCACGTGGATCGTGCTCGATGGAATGCTTGGTCACTCGCCCGGCAAGATCGTTGTCGGTCTCGCGGTGACGGATATAGAAACGGGTTTCCAGATTCGGATTGAAGCGATAACCGAAGTTGGCGATCACACCCTGGCTCTTGCTGGCGGTGTGATCCTGATAACCGTCGGAGTGCGCGTCGGTCATCGACAGGTAGTAATCGAAATCGCCCAGCACCTGGCCCGAGCTGACTTGCCGTTGCGCATAGCCGTGGCTGCCCATGACGTAGCGCACATTCAACCGAGGCGCGTTGTAGCCCGTGTGGCTGACGTAATCGACCGCCCCGCCGAGGGCCAGCGCACCCCGGTCGAAACCGTTGGCACCGCGCAGCACCTCCACATGGTCAAGCCACAGCGGCTCCAGCAATTCATAAGGCGTACCGCCGGGGCCGGTCAGCGGTAGACCGTCGAGCATCGTGTACAGCCCCGACGCGTGGGCGCCGGGAGCCCGATTGATGCCCGAGCCACGAATCGAGATTTTCACCCCTTCATTGCCCGCCGACTGGGCATATATCCCCGGCTGATACGCCAGCACATCCTGACTGCTCGCTACCCGCCCCTGCAACGGAGCACGCATATCGACCACATTGGTGCCGCCGGGTACCTGCGCCAACCGGGCCTTGGCCTCCTCCAGCGAAAGGTCTTCACCGCTCTGATCCTCTGCCCCAATTAACACCTGCCCCAACTCCATGCCCTGAGACTCGGCTTCGACCGGACAGGCAAGGGCCAGCCCCAGCAATGCGGCGGGCAGTGTTTTGAGCGAGGGCATCGAGAGAACTCCAGACAGACAGTTACGGGCAGTGAGAACTGCGACGTATGAATGAACGAAGTAAACACATGGCGATTTTGTTTTTTGTCAGGTAAACAGGCGTCTGAGTTTCTGGACTGTAATCAAACAAAGGAGATGCAGGGATGGCCGAAGCCGTATTGAAGTCGAAGATGGCCAATTTTCTGGTGACCGACGCCGAAGTTAACTACGAGGATGTGGGCGAATTCTATGAGGTCGTCGGCAGCGGCAATGTCGGCGTGCTGGCCGGCGTGCTCGAGGGGTTCAGAAATCACTATGGCGGGTTGTGGGTAGGCGGAAAAGTGACCGTGACCCAGAACGCTGTTCACTTGAACGCCAATGCCATGAACCGCATGGCTCAGGAAGGGACACTGGACGTCGAACTGCCCATGACATCGATCCGCAAGGTCACCGTCGAAGGTGGTTTCGTGACGAAGATCGTCCGTCTCGACACCGACGCGTACAGCGTCAAATTTCGCTGCTACGGTGCCAAGGATGTTGCGTCACTGATTGCCAAGCAGGCCCTTTCGCAATCGTTGAAACGCGCCCGGTAAACGGCGCTTCGCCCTCTAGAGCCCTCGATCCTGAGTCATCGGCATCAAGGGCTCGGAGGCAATTGCCCTCGCAGCAGCGAGTACAACGCTACGTAGCCACTTCGAAGCCTGCGAGCGATGTTTGCGCGCATGCCACAGCTGGTAGTAGCGCAAGGGCTGCGCCGGTACCGGAAACGGCTCGATCCGCAGCGGCAACAACTCGGTGTAATGCTTGGCAAACGAACGTGTGGTGGTGAACACCAGGTTCGATTTGACCAGCACGTAAGGCGCAATGCAGAAGTACGGCAAGGTCGTTTTCACGCGCCGGACCAGGCCGCTTTTCGCCAGTTCGGCGCCAATCGTGCCCTGCCCGGACGCATTGTGTGTCATCACCGCCAGGTGATCCGCTTCCGCGTAGGCCTCCGGGGTCAACCCACCTTGCGGAATCGGATGCTCCTCGCGCATCAGACAAACCAGGTCATCGTCGCACAGGGGTTGCAGATGAAGATGCTCGGCCGGCGTTCGCCAGTTGCCGATCACCAGATCGAGAAAACCGTCCTCCAGTCCACGGGAGTAGCCGCCCTCGGCTTGCAGGTGCTTGAGTTCCAGCGTGGCGAACGGCGCCTGCGCATAAAAACGCTCGATGATGGCGGGCACGAAAAACACACTCAGGTAATCCGGCGTGCTGATGCGAAAGGTCTGTCGGGTGGTGGCGGGATCGAACAGGTCGACCGGGTGCAGAATCTGCTCGATACCGTTCAGCGCTTGCGAAACGGGCTCGATCAAGGTGAGACCGTGCGCGGTCAGCACCATCCGGCTGCCGCTGCGTACCAGCAATTGATCGCCGGTCAACTCGCGCAGCCTGCGCAACGCGACACTGATTGCCGGTTGGGTCTGCCCGAGCAGCTCGGCCGTACGCGACACGCTGCACTCCGTCAGCAGCGTGTAGAGCGTGCGGATCAGCTGGACATCGCAGTTGGGCAAAGCGTTGGACACAGCAACCTCTTATCCGGTGGACAGATTGATATAGCGCTATATACCAGATGATATAGCGCCATTCATTTTCGCGTCCATGCGAGGGTTCACTTGCAGTGCTACCGCCAGTCCGGCAGCCTTTTCAGCAACTCGGCTTTTTCATGAACCGCACCGCCCATCAGGACGAAACCCAGCATCTGGCTCTGCTGATCGAGGTAAATGGATTTCACGTGAGCAATGCCCTTGTCGCAGCGTCCCGCCCATTCGGTCGACCACTCTCCCTCGGGGTTCATCGGCGACGCCACAATGGTCGGCAAGACGCTGGTCTTGATCGTCACCGGCATGGCGGGATAAGCGACCGGCGTCGGCTGACCCGCCAGGGTCCGGGCCAGTGCCCGGGCCTGCAACATGATCGGCATCACATAGGGGAGCACCAGGTCATGGACTTGCGCGCAATCACCCAATGCGTAAACGTTGTCGGCGCTCGCACGCAGAAAAGCGTCAGTGACAATACCGCCGGCAACCCGAATACCCGCCGCCCGCGCCAGATCGACACGGGGTTCGAGGCCAATGGCACTCAACACATAATCCGCTTCCAGCACGCGGCCATCGGCCAGTTGCAACGTATACCCCTGCCCGGCGCGGTTAACCACAACGGGCGCATTGCCAAGCTCCAGGCGTACGCCAATCGACGCCAGCGCATTGGCCATTTCCTCTCCGGCCTCCGAGGGCAGCAGGCGACTCAACGGCCAGGTGGCCCGGTCGACAACCGACACTTCATGACCGGCATGTCGCAAGTCATTGGCGAACTCGCAACCGATCAGCCCGCCGCCCAGAATGGCGATCCGGCTATCAGCGCTGATCTGCTGACGCAGGCGCCGGTAATCTTCCAGATCGTTCACCGTGATGATGGCGTCCACCCCGTCACCCTGCAGCGCAGGTCGACGCGCATCGGCCCCGAGCGCCAGCACCAGCGAGCGGTAGCGAAGAGGCTGGCCGTCGATGTAGATCGAACGGGCATCGGTGTCGATCCGTTCAATCGAAGTACGTGTCCTGATCTGCGCTTGCAGTTGCGCCGCCATCTGCTCGGCGCTGAAAGTCACCAGTTGCTCCGGCAAACGCCCGGTCTGGAAGGCGTTGGACAGCGCTGGTTTCGAGTAAAACTCGCCGCCATCGCGGGTGACGATCAGGATTGGCGCGTCGCTATCCAGCTTGCGCAGTTCGCGCGCCACGGTGTACCCGGCCAGCCCTGAACCCAGAATGATCACCGGGTCGGATTGCTCCGGCACGGAGTTCGGCTCTGCGCTCTGCCCGACCTGAATCATCTGAAAGTCAGCCTTCCCTACCCCGCACTCCGGGCAATACCAGCTTTCCGGCACGTCCTCCCAGCGAGTCCCGGCCGGGATATCGTGCTCAGGCATTCCCAGGGCTTCGTCGTAAATGAAGCCGCACACAAGACATTCCCACTTGAACATGGTCGATCCTCCAGTCAATCGATACGCAGCGGTTGAGTCAGCTGGTGAAAGCGCGTCCCAGGCCGAGCGCACTCAAGGCGCGACGGTAGGCAGTGGAGGAGCGGTCGGCGGGAATGTGGATTTCCAGCGAAAGATCCAGCGGCAAGTCTTCCGGCCGGCACAGCTCGACGATGTCGCGATCTTCTTCGAAGACCTGCTGGTTGAACGCGTAGACGTCCTCCAGCGGCATCTCCTTGTCGAAGTTGCGGGTGATCGCGCAGAACATGCGGGTCTTGCGCGCCGAGATCGGGCTGGCCGCATTCAGAATCACCAAGCGGTGTTCCGGTTCGGGAAAGTTGACGGTCAGGCGCGCAGTGAACGGCGCGAAGACATCGAAGGTGCGGTTCCAGAGAAAACCTTCCGGCGCGCGATGCTGCAGGCTCTTGGGGAAATTGCTGACGTTGCTGATGTACTCGGCATGAACCCCGTACGGCGTGACCTCGGCCTTGTAGGTCGGCACCACCGGGTTGTCGCGCTCGGCAAAAGCCTCGTGGTGAATCCACGCAAAGTGCGCGACATCGATAAACCCTTCCACCTGCCGACCGGCAGAAGCCGCGATGTCGATGGACGGCGGCAGGATGCGCTGGAAGCTGTCATCGGCCCACGAAGGCATTTCAGCAAATGGCGCACTCGTGCCAGACATCAAGACCCAGATCAGCCCGAAGTCTTCACGGGTCGCGTACATCTGGATGCGATGGCGCTCGGTGAGATTGGCATTGGGTTCCGACGGGATGCGCGTGCAGCGACCATCGGTACCGAAGTGCAGGCCGTGATACGGGCAGATGATGTTTTCGCCCTTCACCCAGCCTTTGCTCAGTGGCGCGCCGCGATGACTGCAAATGTCCCGGGCGGCGTTCAGTTTCCCGCCGGCCCGGTAAAGTACAACCGGCTCATCCAGCAGCGTGACGGCATAGGGTTTGTCGGTCACGTCTGCCGAGAAGGCTACGGGGTGCCAGTGTTTGCTGAGCGTCTCGCGGTCTTGTGCGGTGAAGGTGCTGCTCTTGGTGATCGGGTTCCAGGTAACGGACTGGCAGGCTATTGCGGCCGTGGACATGTGAGTTCTCCTTGACGTGGAAAAGGCACCGAAGGGGTGCGCATCCGCAGGCTGTTGGATGTGTTGTTGGCCTGCGGACGACGAGTGCGAAATCCATGCTAGAGATTCGCGTCGGCCTCGCCCATGTCGTGAAGAACATGTTGCTTATGTGAAATCAGATATACCGGTATGACTGGGGTATTCACTTGCACTTGGCCAACACCACCTGGCAGGTACCGGGCGTACCGCCGGAGCGGCTTGCGTAGCGCATGCAGTTATCCATGGATTTTTTCTGTGCCTGGCCCAGGGTCTGTCCCCAGGCCAGGCCACCCTCGCCCATTGTCGGCACCGCTTTGGCATAGCAGCGATCACCCACAGTCGCGTATCGAGCCTTGCTGGAGCAGGCCATCGTCAACGTCAGCATGATCGCGCAAAGAAAATACGCGCAATGGCGTATCTGTATCCGGTTCATCTTGTTTTACCTGCGCAACTTGAGACTGACGGGCTCAGTTTATCCGCAATGACCCGGGAACCGTTCATTGCTCCGTCGCCTGCCGGTACTGACGCGGCGTGAAGCCGGTCGAGGCCTTGAATTGGCGGGTGAAGGCGCTGTGGTCGGTGTAGCCGCACTGCAGGGCGACTTCGGTGATCGGCAGGTCGGTGTGCAACAAGCGATGGGCGTGTTCCAGCCGTACTTTCTGGATCATCTGCCGTGGCGTCAGGTGGAACACGCGCTTGCAGTAGCGCTCCAGCTGCGCCACGGAAATACCGGCGATCCGGGTCAGCTCGCCCAGCGCCACCCGCCGATTGAAATGCGTTCGAATGTGCTCGTCGACGGCGGCCAGACGTTCGAAGGCCGGATGCGTCTCGCTGGCCGATTGCAGGTCCACCGAAATCCCCGCCAGACCGATGATCGCGCCATCGCGGTTGTACAGCGGTCGCTTATGGGTCAGGCACCAGCCCGGTTCACGACTGCCGTACAGATGCAATTCCAGCTGATCCTCCAGCACCCACCCTTCTTCCAGCACCCGCCGATCCTGCTCGGTGTAACCCGGCCCCAATTGCGCGGGAAACACCTGCGCACTGGTTTTGCCGAGCAACGGCTTCAGGTCTTTCAACCCGCAGCGCTGCACCAAGGTGCGGTTGGCCAGGACGTAACGCGCGTCCGGATCCTTGATGAAAATCACCGCATTCGGGATCACGTCCAGCATCGGTAACAGCGCAGCAACGCCTGCCACCAAGGCTTCGAGGGTCTGGGGGCGATTGTGTTCATCGCCCTCGCACAGGCGCGCAAATGCGTTCTGCATCGTCGGTGTCTTCCTTCGCGGGTGAATCGGCCAGCGGCCCGCCATACGGCGTTCGCGTGCAGAGTGCAGCAACGTCCACGGCCTGTCGAGGCCTGCCGTCGTTCAGCGCAATTGTGCTGATTTCGTCATCCAGGCTTGCGCAAAACATCAATCGCCCGACCACCGATGAGTTCAATGTTGGCCCGTCCCAGTGACATACACCTGCCTATCCAATAACTCACAAGAAGGCGACGCCATGTCAGGCCAAGGCAAGTTCAAAAAACAGCTTTCATTGATCGACCTCACGTTTATCGGGCTCGGAGCGATCTTCGGTTCGGGGTGGCTGTTCGCGGCCAGTCACGTTTCCGCGATTGCCGGGCCGGCGGGGATTTTTTCCTGGCTGCTGGGCGGTTTCGCCGTGTTGTTGCTGGGCATCGTCTACTGCGAACTGGGCGCCGCGCTGCCCCGGGCCGGCGGTGTGGTTCGCTACCCGGTCTACAGCCACGGGCCGCTGCTCGGTTATCTGATGGGCTTTATCACGCTGATCGCGTTTTCCAGTCTGGTGGCGATCGAAGTGGTTGCCTCGCGCCAATATGCGGCGGCGTGGTTTCCCGGCCTGACCAAGGCCGGCAGCGGTGATCCGACGGTGCTGGGCTGGCTGGTGCAGTTCGGCCTGCTCTGCGTGTTCTTCCTGCTCAACTACCGCAGCGTGAAAACCTTCGCCAAGGCCAACAATCTGGTGAGCGTGTTCAAGTTCATCGTGCCGCTGCTGGTAATCGGTGTGCTGTTCACCTTCTTCAAACCGGAGAACTTTCAGATTCAGGGTTTCGCACCCTTCGGGCTCTCGGGCATCGAGATGGCCGTTTCCGCCGGCGGCGTGATCTTCGCCTACCTCGGCCTGACCCCGATCATCTCGGTGGCCAGCGAAGTGAAAAATCCGCAGCGCACCATTCCGATTGCACTGATCCTGTCGGTGCTGCTGTCCACCGCGATCTATGTGTTGCTGCAAACCGCGTTCCTCGGCGGCATCCCGACCGAGTTGCTCGCCAATGGCTGGGCCGGGGTTTCCAAGGAATTCGCCCTGCCGTATCGCGATATCGCTCTGGCGCTCGGCGTGGGTTGGCTGGCTTATCTGGTTGTCGCGGACGCGGTGATCTCGCCCAGCGGCTGCGGCAATATCTACATGAACGCCACGCCTCGCGTGATCTACGGCTGGGCGCAGACCGGCACCTTCTTCAAGGTCTTCACCCGCATCGATGAAAAGTCCGGCATCCCGCGCCCGGCGCTGTGGTTGACCTTCGCCCTGTCGGTGTTCTGGACCCTGCCGTTCCCGTCCTGGGAAGCGCTGATCAACGTGGTGTCCGCCGCACTGGTGTTGAGCTACGCCGTAGCCCCGGTAACCGTCGCAGCACTGCGTCGCAATGCGCCCGACATGCCGCGCCCGTTCCGGGTCAAGTGCATGGGCGTGCTGGGCCCGGTGTCGTTCATCATCGCCGCGCTGATCGTCTACTGGTCGGGCTGGGACACCGTGTCCTGGCTGCTCGGCCTGCAGATCCTGATGTTTGTCGTGTACCTGCTGTGTGGTCGTTTCGTACCGACCCGCCACCTGAGCCTTGCCCATCAAGTGCGCTCATCCGCGTGGCTGATCGCCTTCTACGCCGTGACCATCGTCCTGTCGAAACTCGGCACATTCGGTGGCCTCGGCATCCTCGCCCACCCTTTCGACACGCTGGTCGTCGCCGCTTTCGCCACCGGCATCTACTACTGGGGCGCCGCCACCGGTGTGCCGTCGCACCTGCTGCGTCTGGAGTCCGAAGAGGATGAAAGCGAAGTCGCTTCGACGTCCTCGTCCTCCGCTGCCAACCCGCGCGCTGCCGGCGCTTATTGAAACCTCTTGAAGGGACACGAACATGAAACGCGTACACGTCATAGATTCCCACACCGGCGGTGAACCCACGCGTCTGGTGATGAAGGGTTTCCCCGATCTTCCCGGCAACACCATGGCCGAAAAGCGCGATGCCCTGCGCAACCAGCACGACCTCTGGCGCCGGGCCTGCCTGCTGGAACCACGTGGCAACGATGTGCTGGTGGGCGCGCTGTATTGCGAGCCGGTGTCGCCGGACGCCACCTGCGGGGTGATTTTCTTCAACAACGCCGGCTACCTGGGCATGTGCGGCCACGGCACCATCGGCCTGATCGCCTCCTTGCAGCATCTGGGGCTGATCGCCCCGGGCGTGCACAAGATCGACACGCCAGTCGGTCCGGTCAGCGCGACGTTGCATGAGGACGGCGCCGTGACCCTGGGCAACGTACCGGCTTATCGATTGCGCAAACAAGTAGCGGTCGAAGTGCCGGGATACGGGCGTTTCCTCGGTGACGTTGCCTACGGCGGCAACTGGTTTTTCCTGGTGTCGGAGCACGGCCAGACGCTGACGATGGACAACGTCGAAACCCTGACCGACTTCACCTGGAAAATGCTCAAGGCTCTTGAGGACCAAGGCATCAATGGCGAGGACGGCGCAATCATCGACCACGTCGAACTGTTCGCCGATGACGATCATGCCGACAGCCGCAACTTCGTCATGTGCCCCGGTAAAGCCTACGACCGCTCGCCGTGCGGCACCGGCACCAGCGCCAAGCTCGCCTGCCTGGCCGCCGACGAAAAACTTCAACCCGGCCAGCGCTGGGTACAAGCCAGCATCACCGGCAGCCAGTTCGAAGGTCGCTTCGAATGGGAAGGTGATCGCGTGCGCCCGTTCATCACCGGCCGCGCCTACATGACCGCCGACAGCACGCTGCTGATCGACGAAGAAGATCCGTTCGCGTGGGGCATCTGAGCCGCTGCGCTGCTTTTTCAATCCAATCCGAATGACCGTTCCAAGGAGAACAATAATGAGCGACAACATCTTCACCGGCTGCATGCCCGCCCTGATGACCCCGTGCACCGCCGCACGCAAACCGGACTTCGATGCGTTGGTGGCCAAGGGTCGCGAGCTGATCGATATCGGCATGAGCGCTGTCGTGTATTGCGGCTCCATGGGTGACTGGCCGCTGCTCACCGAAGCCGAGCGTCAGGAAGGCGTGGCGCGGCTGGTGGCGGCAGGGATTCCGACCATCGTTGGAACGGGAGCCATCAACACTCGTGAAGCGGTGTCCCATGCGGCCCATGCCGCAAAAGTCGGAGCTCAGGGTTTGATGGTGATTCCACGGGTGCTGTCCCGTGGCTCTTCGCTCGCCGCGCAAAAGGCGCACTTTGCCGCGATTCTGCAGGCCGCGCCGAACTTGCCGGCAGTGATCTACAACAGCCCTTACTACGGCTTCGCGACCCGCGCCGACCTGTTCTTCGAACTGCGCCGCGAGTACCCGAACCTGATCGGCTTCAAGGAGTTCGGTGGTGGCGCCGACCTGCGCTACGCCGCTGAAAACATCACCTCCAAGGACGATGACGTGACGCTGATGGTGGGTGTCGACACCCAGGTCGTGCACGGCTTCGTCAACTGCAACGCCACCGGCGCGATCACCGGCATCGGCAACGCCCTGCCCCGCGAAGTGCTGCAACTGGTAGCCCTGAGCAAGCAGGCGGCCAAGGGTGACGCCAAAGCCCGGCGTCAGGCGCGGGAGCTGGAATCGGCGCTGGCGGTGCTGTCGTCCTTCGATGAAGGCACGGATCTGGTGCTGTATTACAAACACCTGATGGTGCTCAACGGCGACAAGGAATACACCCTGCACTTCAACGAGACCGACGCCCTCAGCGACTCCCAACGCCGCTACGCGGAAGCCCAGTACGCGCTGTTCCGTCACTGGTACGAAAACTGGTCGGCGGAACAGAACTTCGCCTGACCGGCCGCTGCGCTTCAGCCCGCTGCCGACACCTGCGGCGGGCCTTCATTCTTTTTCAGGAACATGCCATGTCTCTTACGGGCAAACTGCTGATCGGTCAGCAAACTATCCCGGGTGATCGCGAGATCATTCAGGGAATCAACCCGGCCACCGACGCGCTGCTGGAGCCCGCTTACGCTGGCGGCTCCGCCGAGCATGTCGAACAAGCCTGCGCGCTGGCCTGGGCCGCGTTCGACCGCTATCGGGAAACAGCGCTGGAAGCACGCGCCGAATTTATCGAAACCATCGCCCACGAGATCGAAGCCCTCGGCGATGAGTTGATCGACCGCGCCATGGCCGAAACCGGCCTGCCGCGCCCTCGTCTGCTGGGCGAACGTGGGCGTACCTGTCAGCAATTGCGCCTTTTCGCCCGCACCGTACGCGCCGGCGAATGGCTGGATGTGCGCGTCGACAGCGCACAACCGCAGCGCCAGCCGCTGCCGCGCTCGGATCTGCGTCAGCGCCAGATTGCGCTGGGGCCGGTGGCGGTGTTCGGCGCGAGCAATTTTCCATTGGCGTTCTCCGTCGCCGGCGGCGATACCGCTTCGGCACTGGCCGCCGGTTGCCCGGTGATCGTCAAGGCCCACGGCGCCCACCCCGGCACCAGCGAACTGGTCGGCCGCGCCGTGGCTCGGGCGGTCAAGGCCTGCGGTCTGCCTGAGGGTGTTTTCTCGTTGCTGTACGGTTCCGGACGTGAAGTCGGCATTGCGCTGGTCAGCGATCCACGTATCAAAGCCGTCGGCTTCACCGGTTCGCGCAGCGGCGGGCTCGCGTTGATCAAAGCGGCCCAGGCTCGCCCCGAACCGATTCCGGTGTATGCGGAAATGAGTTCGATCAACCCGGTGCTGCTGTTTCCCGCTGCGTTGCGCAATCGTTCGCAAGCGCTGGCCGAAGGATTTGTCTCCTCGCTCACGCTGGGCGCCGGACAGTTCTGCACCAATCCCGGCCTGGTAATCGCCCTCAAGGGACCGGCGCTGGACACCTTCATTGGTGCCGCCGCCGAGCTCATCCAGCGCAGCCCGGCCCAGACCATGCTCACGCCCGGCATCTTCAATGCCTACGAGTCCAGCGTGAACGCACTGGCGGAAAATCCGCGCGCACGCCTTGCAGCGGTCGGGCAGAGAGGAACCGCTCCGAACCAGGGTCAGGCCCATATCTTTGTCGCCGATGCTGCGGATTTTCTCGCCGATCACGCACTCCAAGCCGAGGCGTTTGGCGCGGCGTCGCTGGTCGTGCAATGCGCCGGCCACGAAGAGGTCCGTGAGGTTCTGGAGCATCTGGAAGGTCAACTGACCGCCACGCTGCATCTGGATGACGAGGATCTGGATCAGGCCCGTTCACTGCTGCCGACGCTCGAACGCAAGGCCGGACGCTTGCTGGTCAACGGCTGGCCAACCGGTGTCGAAGTCTGCGATGCGATGGTGCATGGCGGACCGTTCCCGGCCACGTCCGATCCGCGCACCACGTCGGTCGGCACTGCCGCCATCCAGCGCTTCCTGCGCCCGGTCTGCTATCAGGATTTCCCCGACGCCTTGCTGCCCACCGCACTCAAACAGGCCAACCCACTGGCGCTGCGACGCCTGCTCGATGGCCAGAGGGAAGCCTGAAACCATGCCGAACATCACCCATGACATCGCCGTGGTCGGCGCCGGCATCATCGGCGTTGCCTGCGCACTGCGTCTGGCGCGGCAGGGTTTGCAGGTGGTCGTGATCGACCCCCAGGAGCCCGGCCACGGCGCATCGTTCGGCAATGCCGGGCACCTGGCCACCGAGCAGGTGTTTCCGATTGCCGACCTGTCGATCCTCAAGCGCTTGCCGGCCATGCTCATGGACCCGATGGGGCCGCTACGCCTGGACTGGAAATACCTGCCCTGCGCCCTGCCCTGGTTCACTCGCCTGCTGCTGAATCTGCGCTCGGCGCCATTCCAGCGCACCGTGGCAGGTCTGCGAGCGCTCAATGAGCGTTCGCTGGAGGCCTGGCACCGGTTACTCGATGACATCCAGCGACCTGATCTGCTGAAGGTGGAAGGTTCGCTGCTGGTGTTCGAACGGCCCGAGTCACGCCCGACCATTGAAGCGTTGCAGGCACGCTTGCGTCAGCAACAGGTCCCGGTCGATTTATGGCAAGCGGCTGCGGTGCGTGACAGCGCGCCACAACTGAGCGAACACCTGCAGGGCGGACTGTTTTTCCCGAGCACCGGGCACTTCATCGATCCGTACCGTGTGGTGTGCGAACTGGTCAGCGCTGCCAAGGCCAGTGGCGTGCAGTTTGTGAAGCAACGGGTCGAGGGCGGGCAACTGAATGCACAGGGCGTTTCGATCAATACCGGAAGCGGCAGCCTGAATGCCCGTCGAGTACTGATCGCCTGCGGTGCCCACTCGGCCAGGCTGACGGCAGCGCTGACCGGCAAAAAAGTACCGCTGGACACCGAACGCGGTTATCACCTGATGCTGCCTCAAGAGCACAACAGGTTGCCCTTCCCCGTCACGTCACTGGAACGCAAGTTCATCATGACGCCGATGTCCGAAGGCTTGCGCCTGGCGGGCACCGTCGAGTTCGCCGGACTTGAGGCGCCGCCGACCATGGCGCGGGCCTGGCAGTTACATCGACTGAGCAAGGGGTTGTTTCGTGAGGAGTTGAGTGTTGAGGCGGCCACACCGTGGATGGGATTCAGGCCTTCGCTGCCGGACTCGTTGCCGGTCATCGACCAGACAAACGACGGCAAGGTGCTGCTCGCGTTCGGGCATCAGCATTTGGGGCTGACGCAGGCGGCGGTGACGGCGGAGATGGTTGAGCGGATGGTTTCGCCGCTGGCTGCGACTCGGGGCGAGGAACTGCCGAGTGTCGAGCCTTACAGACTGGATCGTTTCTGAAAAAGCGAAAGGCCTGTTTTTGAGGGCAGGCCTTTCGATTGGCGATAAATTTTCAGGAAGGCATCAGCCAGTGTCGTTCCGTGGTCCATCCGAGAAACACCTTCCCGCCTTCGCGTTTCTGGCGACTCTCAGTCAACGGATGCCCGGACGCTGCTATACGCAACCCGATCATGGCCGGTAGAAACCTTTCCCGAAACTCACTGGATTGAGCCGCGAAATGCATTTCAATGGTCTTGAGTGCACTCTGCAACTGAACCGGATCCAGCATCGACAAATAAAACATCATCTGACGCCAGGCATATGCCGTATTTTTCAACATGACCAAACGTGCGTGATAAAGCTGAATCTGAATTTGTTGGCGACGGCAAATCCATTCGAAGCACGACTGTGCCATTGCACTCAGGCGATCATGTAACACCTCTCTCAGTCCCAACACACCAAACAGCGTTGCCAGGTTCTGTGTTGTCACGATCTGTTGCTGCTCGATAATGGTGCCGTTGGTTGCAGGATGCCGAGTACCGATATCGACATTTGCACGCTGCGTGCACAGTCGGGCCAGCGCATCGCTGTTGTTTGTCGAACGTTGCCAATACGATCTGGTGCGCCTCGATTTCGGCGGGTCGGGAAGGTTTGCCAACTGATCCGTATCGATATCGTAATATCGGGCGTAAAGCGATCCAGTCAACATACGGGCTGATTGTCTGGCGGACTTCACGAATTTACTTGAGAAAGCGCCCATGAAAATGTCTGCCGCGACTTCCTCCACGATTGGAAGATCCAGCTTCGCCGTTTCAACCAGGGACGAAAATTCCTGAAGCAATTTGTTCGGGATAATCGCTTGTGGAAACGCCGATAGTGTCAGTGCTGACGCTTCGATCAGGGCCTGTTTGGCGCCTTCGACCGCAGATGCGTTCGCCTCATACTCACTTTCAAGCGCAGACACCCACGGAATATCTCCGATTTTCACCTGACGTTGCATATCCAATAGCAACAAAGAGCGTCGACGCCTGAAAGCTCGGTACGTAGCGACAGACAATGTCCTCAGCGTTGCGTCTCGATATCCCGCACTACAGATTTCCGCCGTCATGGTCGGCAGTACTCGCGCCACCGTATCTCCGGATGTAATCACTCCCTGGTCAATCAACTCCGCGACGGTTCCCTTGCGACAGCGTTCGAGGCGTCGACGAACCGAGAGAGGAACGGCGTCTCCTACCATTACGGCATGCAGGTTCGCCTCATCACTGGTGATGGGTTCCAACAGAGGGGGAAAATCAGAGATACCTTCAGAGTCTGGATAATTCGCCAGACGCGCGGAGACAGCCTTGGCAATCAGATGATGTGCCGAGGCTTTCACGTGATCACGTTGCCTTGCTCGCTTTTTGGAGTGTGCTTCGGATTCTGGATGGCCATGCTTGGCCAGAAAGTCATCGACAATCTTCCGGATACGTCCTACTTGACGCCCCGTCAGCGATGCCGGATCAAAGGAGCACTGTTTGAGCAATGCATGCAACTCCACCACCCGGTTCATGGAGGAGCCAGCACTGCGGGGATCAGACTCAAATGTCTTATCAAACTGTGCGCCAAGCGCAATTCCACGTTGGAACCAACCCTCAGGGTAATACCTGCAAGGCCAGCTTTCCTGATAGGTCAGAAGGAAAAGCGAGATGGCTGCGTCGTAGAGAGGCAAACTGTTTTCGACAACGTGCTTTTGAACGGCCAGACGCGGTTGCGCAGTTGATTTGGAAAGGCGCGGCCTGATGTAACCGACATTGAAAACCTCAACTTCAGCCATCGAGAACGGCTGTTTGTCAGTGACTGTCGGAAAGAAACGCAGCCGCTCGAAAAAAGGTGCAATCCGCTCGATCAGCGTTCGTGCTTCCTCGATGCGCTGGTGCTTCAGAAACCAGGCAACTGTCAGCAGCGCAGCCTCTTCCGGCACATCGATTTGATAATTCCCTTTCGCCAGATACGCTTGAAGCGATCCAACGCCTTCATCTGAAAGATGCCAGGTATTTAAATCGAGTCGTTCAAACCCGACGCGAATTCCGGGGATCAATGCAGCCAACCGACGCTCATAAAGCGTTAACTCGCCGCCGGCCAGAAGCTTGCCAGTGGCAAAGCCGCCAGTGGCCACCTCCAACGTGACCCATTCGGGTAAATCCGCAAACGGTGTGCGTGAACCATACAGCGCGCTGCCCTGCACGAGATGCCCGACCACCTGTCGCCAACGCTCGATCCGATCAAGCGTTTGTGGGTCAGCGTCGTTTTCTCGTGCGGCGGTCAGCGCTCGAGATAGTTGAAAGTGCGCATAACCGTCGTTTATCCCGACAAACGCATCCGATTCACTATCGTGCCTGGACATTCTTCCTTGTGACCCTGCTTTGTATTGGGTCCGGGGGCTGGATTCGAACCAGCGCCCACCCGGTTAAGAGCCGAGTGTTCTACCGCTGAACTACCCCGGAACAGAGCGCGCATTGTCGACTGGCGATGAAAAGATGTGAAGCTCAATCTTGGGGATTTTGTTGCAGTTTGGTTCTGATCCTTCATCTTTTGAGGAACCGGCGTCATGCTATGCTCAGAACACGCAGACAAGGGTTTCCCAAATGACTAAACCAGCCGCTGACAGTGTTGCAACCGAGGTTCGCAAGCTTGCCAAGGAACATCATGTCACCGCCGACCGTGACAGCATTAGCTGCATGGCGGTCACCATTACGCGCTTGGCGGGCGATGTCGTTGAGCTGGATGGCGTTGAGCAGTTACTCGTCAATCTCAAAAGGAAAGGTGTTCTGAACAAATCGGAGATCATGACATTTCAAGGACGTTATCTTGAGGAAAAGAGGCGGTCCAAAAAGAAGCTGAGCGCATGATGTTCGACCCTTTCGGTGATTTTGATACTAACGGCTATCTTCAAAACTCACTGCGACTGAAAGATCCCCTCGAAGTAAAAGAGTCTGAACATCTTGCCTTCGAAGCGAGTCTCGAAGACGCTCTTGCCTATCTGGCCAAGAGAAAATCCATCGATTACAAAGCAGTCCTCAAGACACACGAGATCCTGTTTTCCGGGTTTTATCACTGGGCTGGTAAAGACAGGAGCGAGCTCGTCCCCCACCTCGCCGTTTTCAAGGGATCAAAAGACGATCCTCGCCACACGATTTTTGAACGTCCCGACCTCATCAGAAGGTCTGTGGAATACGCACTTGAGCTCGCAGCAAACAAAAAACGCTTCAGAGAACGTCCTGGGGAAGTAATGGGCCAGCTCGCATTTGCTCACCCTTTTCTGGACGGCAACGGGCGTACGATCCTGCTCATTTACATGGAATTGTGCTATCGCACGAGGTTCGCCATTGATTGGTCAAATACGAACAAGGACGACTATCTGCGGGCACTGAGTGATGAGATCCAAAACCCGTTCGAAGGCCATCTCGACAACTACCTGAAGCCCTACCTTCTCGATATCTCCAGCCGGGACGAATGGCCGGAAATGATCGGTGGAATAAAAGGTCTGGACGGGCTGGATAAAGAAGGTATCACCTACGACAACCTCGACAACCCAGAGGTACAGCAGCTCTACAAAACGTATAGATCGCAGCGCATCGACTGACTATCACGTTCAAAGGACTTCAATAAATGAGGAAAGGCCTGCTTTTGAGGGCAGGCCTTTTGCATTTATTACAGTGTCTCGATCAACCTTGACGTGCCGTCAGCGCCGCATAGCCATTCATCAAATTGCGGTAGTTCGGAATCCGCTGCGACAACAGGTTGCCCAGCCCTTCAATATCGTTGCGCCAGTCGCGGTGCAGCTCACAGGCCACGGAGAACCAGTTCATCATCTGTGCACCGGCCTGGGTCATGCGGTTCCATGCGGCCTGTTGCACGGTGGTGTTGAAAGTGCCGGAAGCATCGGTCACCACGAACACGTCAAACCCTTCCGCCAGTGCCGACAAGGTCGGGAACGCTACGCATACGTCGGTCACGACACCGGCAATGATGATCTGCTTGCGGCCGGTGGCCTTGATGGCCTTGACGAAGTCTTCGTTGTCCCAGGCGTTGATCTGGCCCGGGCGGGCAATGTACGGCGCATCCGGGAACATTTCCTTGAGTTCCGGCACCAGCGGGCCGTTCGGGCCTTGCTCGAAACTGGTGGTGAGAATGGTCGGCAACTCGAAGAATTTTGCCAGGTCAGCCAATGCCAGCACGTTGTTCTTGAACTCGTTCGGCGAGAAGTCCTGTACCAGCGAAATCAGACCGGTCTGGTGATCGACCAGCAGAACCACGGCGTCGTCTTTGTTCAGGCGGTTGTAGGTTGCAGTGCTCATGTTGAATCCCTTTTTAGTTGTGGAAGTTCGCTTGCGTTCAAGATGGGCACAGATTAATGACTCGCCTGAAGGCGATAAATCACCTGCAAAGCGTTTAACTGTCAACCAAGACGAGACAATCCACTCAATCCGGGGCTCAATCGCACGGTGGTCCCGACCTTCACGCCGATCCTTGTCATAATGTTCGCCAGCAATACGTTCAGAACGACATCCAGGGAAAAGTTGATGCTCGGACGCAACACACAAGCGCCCACGGCGAACGACACGCGTCGCCCCGCCGGCAAAGCGATGAAGGCCGGTTCGACCTTTCGGCTGACCGTCAGCTTCATGCTGGTGGTGGTCGTGGCGTTTCTGGCGGTCGAGAGCTGGCGGACATGGCGTGACTACCGTTCAGTCTTTGCGTCCGCGCGCGATTCGGTGACCAACCTGGCCCGCGCCACGGCCCAGCACGCCGAGGACACGATTCGTCAGGTCGATGTGGTCACCGCCGGGCTGGCCGAGCGCGTCGAAGGTGATGGTCTGCAGAACCTCGATGTCCCGCGCATTCACAAGCTGCTGGTGCAGCAATCGAAAATCATGCCGCAGTTGCACGGCCTGTTCATCTACGGCCCGGACGGCCACTGGATCGTGACCGACAAAGAAGTCACCCCGGAAATGGCCAACAACGCCGACCGCGATTATTTCGAGTACCACCGCACCCATGAGGATCGGCAAGTGCGCATCGGCCAGGTGGTCGAGAGCCGCTCCACCCATGACCTGATCATTCCCATTTCCCGCCGCTTGAACAACCCCGATGGCTCGTTCGCCGGCGTGCTGCTGGGGACGGTCAAGGTCAGTTACTTCGTCGACTATTACGGCGATTTCCGCATCGATGACAAAGGCGCACTGGTGTTGGCCATGCGTGACGGGACGATTCTGGTTCGCCGCCCTTTCATCGCCTCCGTGGTGGGCAAAAGCCTGGCGAACAGCGAGATCTTCAAGACCTACCTGCCCGCCTCCAACGAAGGTATTGCGCAGATCCGGGCGGTGGTCGATGACACTGAGCGGCTTTATGGCTATCGCGCATTGACCACCTATCCGCTGGTGGTGGAAGCCGGCCTGTCGAAAGATTCCATCACTGCGCCATGGCGTCGGGACCTGCTGAAAAACGGCTTCGTGCTGATTTTTCTGATTCTGGTTCTCGCCGGTTTCGGGCTGATCGTACTGAGCCAATTGCGTCAGCGGATCGCGATGGAGCGGGAAATCCGTTCCGCGCATCAGGCCATGCGCGACATGGCACTGACCGACAGCCTCACCGGCCTCGGCAATCGTCGGCGCCTGGACAACGCACTGGCAGACGAGATTCGTCTGGCCCGGCGCCAGGGCTCATCGCTGTCGTTGATCATGCTCGATGTCGACCACTTCAAACGCTACAACGACCGCTATGGCCACGCCGCCGGCGACGACTGCCTGAACGCCGTCGGACGCGCGATCCAGCAAGCGGTCAAACGCCCCGGCGACCTCGCCGTGCGCTACGGTGGCGAAGAATTCACCGTGCTGCTGCCCAACACCGAAAACGCCGGCGCCATCCAGGTCGCCGAGGACATCCTGCAAGCCATCCGCGCGCTGGAACTGGAACACACCGGGCATCCCCTCGGGTACGTCACCGCCAGCGCCGGCATTGCGACCCGTCATCCGGTTGACGACACGGTGACGCCGGCGATGCTGCTGAAGTCGGCGGATACCTGCCTGTATCAGGCGAAGCGGCTGGGGCGTAATCGTTGGTGTTCGGCAGACGAGTCGGTGTGATCGATGGCTGCGGGTGACGGCCAGAGGTACAAGCTCTATTCCACGTCAGTTGCCCGTCAGAATCGAAACTGAACCTCAGCCCCTGAACGCACGCATTATTTCTTCAACCACCGGCCTCGCGTATTTCTCACTGGGATCAGTCCCCGGCGGATCCTCGCTGCGGATCCATTCACCCAGATCAAACGCCTGATAGAGCGAGAAGGCGGGCTCAGGCATATCGTCAGTCATGGCGACCTCAACCACGGCTTTGATGATTCCGTTCATCACACCATCGCAAAATTCATAGTCCAGCGATCTCTCCAGATAACCCTCGGCAATGGTTATGGAGAGTTCGTTCAGCAGATCTCGCGGTGCAATGGAGAACTGCGTGCAAGTGGCGGCGAGATCACTTAGCGTTAAACCGTTGGCTTCGGCTTCCACCAATAACGCGTTGAGTTCGTTGTCCGGTAACACTCTGGGCATGGGGCTCTTCTGGTCAGACGCGAAGGTCGCGGGCAGCTCACTCATAAAACTTTCCCGCCAGCAGAATGGCTGCGCAACGCTGCCATACGTTCGATACCGCACCTTCGTATGAGGAGGATCGGCTGCTCGAGTTCGCCCACGCGGCCGCCGCATCAAGGAACGAGTCAACGGATCCGTTTTCCCACCCTGAGGCGCCTGCCTCATAGGGTGCTGAAGGTGAAAGGCCTTCCAATGATCGCTCGTGGGCAAAATCAGCACCCAGCGCCTTGATGAAGCGAATGAACGAGGCTTCATCGCTGACATGCTCCAACAATTCATCAAGATCCAAAGGTTCAGACATGAGTTTCCAGCCGTGGAATTCGGGAGACGCCATGCTGCGACAGGGCAGCATGGACGGTCAACTTCAAACCCGGGCGATCATGCGTAGCGCTGCTGGAAACCAGGAATGTATTCCTCCCGATTTCCGATCCTCACACAGCACTCCCTGACAAGGACGCGATCCTTTCACTTCACAGCGTCAAGGGTGATCAACGTCTTCGGCTCCAGATACGCACTCATCCCCCACTTGCCCATTTCGCGCCCCAGGCCCGAGTGTTTGAATCCACCAAAAGGAGCGCGCGGTTCGTGAGCCAGGGTGTTGATGAGCACGCGTCCCGAATCGATCTGACGGGCGATGTTCACACAGCGTTCGGGGTTCTGGCCCAGCACCAGGGCGCTCAGCCCATAGTCCGTATCGTTGGCGATGCGGATCGCATCGGCGTCGTCCTCGTAAGGGATGATCGTCAGCACGGGACCGAAGATTTCTTCTCGCGCGATACGCATCTGGTTGTTGGCGTCGGTGAAGATCGTAGGTTTGACGAACCATCCGGCGTGCAGGCCTTCAGGTCGACCTTCGCCACCCGCCAGCAACCTCGCGCCCTCTTCCTGGCCGATACGAATGTAGCGCTGCACTCGGTCCCATTGTTTCTGACTCACCATCGGGCCGATATCGGTGTCGGCGTTGCGCGGATCGCCCGATTGAAACTGTGCGACGCCCTCCTTCGCAGCCTGCTCGAACTCGGCGAGCCGTTTACGCGGAACAAGAATTCGCGTGCCGGCGATGCAGGCCTGGCCACTGTTGAGGAATCCGGCGTGCAGCGCCAGCGGCATGACCGCCTCGAAATCCGCGTCATCGAGCACCACGGTGGGTGACTTGCCGCCGAGTTCCAGGGTCACGCGCTTCAGGGTGTCAGCGCCGGCTCTGACCAGATGCTGACCGACCGCGGACGATCCCGTGAACGAGATCTTGGCCACGTCGGGATGGCGGGCGATCTCTTCGCCAACCACGTCGCCTCGGCCGTTGACGATGTTGAAGACACCCGGTGGCAGCCCCGCTTCGTGCAACGCGCGGAGCACGACCTGCGTCTGCAACGCGCTCATCTCGCTGGGCTTGATGACGGCGGTGCAGCCCGCCGCCAGTGCGGTGGCCAGCTTGTTGCAGATGAAGCCGGCATTGCTGTTCCACGGCGTGATCAGCCCGGTCACGCCCACGGGCGTCAGAATGACCTTGGCCATGCCGGCCTGCTCTTCGAAGTCGAACGCCTCCAGTGCCTCGATCGCTTGCGCAATCACGTCCGCCGGGTACGTCGCCATCCAGCGCCCGCGCACCGCGGGCGAGCCGTACTCCTCAAGGATGGCTTCCAGCAGTTCTTCCTCTCTGGCCGCCACGGCCTTGTGCATGCGTTGCAGGGCGGCGATGCGCTCCTCGCGCGTGGTGCGAGACCAGGCCGGGAACGCAGCCTTGGCGGCGGCGATGGCGCGCTGGGCGTCGAGTGCATCGCCCAACCGGACCTGACCGATGACTTCCTCGGTGCTCGGGTTATGGAGGTCGAACCACTCCTGACCGTGTGGGAGGACGTACTCGCCGTTGATGTAGATGTGTTCAATGCGCTGCATGACAACTCCTCGCTGAAAATGACCCGCTTGAAGCGAGCCTCGATGAAGCGAAGTCTAAGAAGGGTTGATTGTTCCGATAAGCTATCCTTTGGCTGATGAAGCATCCCTATTTTCAGGACAATCTATGCACAGAACAGGAATGACCGAGCTGGAAGTGGTACTGGCCGTCGCCCGGCGCAACAGTTTTCGCGGCGCGGCACAGGAACTGGGCATGTCCACCACGGCGGTGAGCAGCGCGGTGGCCGGCCTCGAAGCGCGCCTGAAGGTGCGTCTGTTCAACCGTTCTACGCGCAGCGTTGCCCTCACCGACATCGGGCAGCGCTATGTGGAGCGCATCGCCCCGGCCCTGGCGCAGATCAAGAGTGCCGGCGAAGAGGCCAGCGTCGGTCTCGACGAACCCAGCGGCACACTGCGCATCAACGCACCGCACGGCGCGGCCTATCTGCTGCTGGAGCCGCTGCTCAATCAGTACGCACGACGTTATCCCGACGTGCGCATCGACGTCGTCAGCGAGGCCAGCATGGTCGACATCATTGCCGGGGGCTTCGACGCCGGGATCCGCCTGGCAGAGTCCGTGCCGCAAGACATGATTGCGGTGGCGCTGTCAGGCGACATCCGCATGCTCATGGTGGCAACGCCGGAGTACCTCGAACGCCACGGCGTGCCCGAACACCCACGGGATCTGCTCACCCACCAGAGCATCGGCATGCGCATGGCCCACGGCGGCCTCTATCACTGGGAGCTGGAACGCGACGGCGAGAAATTGCAGATGGATCTGCCGACGCGCTTCGTGTTCAACGAATTGCTGGCCATCAAACAAGCCGTGGTGCTGGGCCTGGGCATCGGTTTCATTTCCGAATGGTTCATCCAGGAAGAACTGGCCAGCGGCGCACTGGTGCCGGTGCTGATGCCGTGGTGTCCGTCGTTTGGCGGGTTGAGGCTTTATTACTCGGGCCATCGCTTCGTGCCGGCGCGGTTGCGTGCGCTGATTGATCTGGTGCACGAGTTGCGGCCGAGTCCGGTTTGATTCTTGCGATCAATGGAGATGCGCGTTGCAAATGTACGGCGGTCTGGCTTCAAGGCAGAATGGCGCCTCGTTTATTCAAGGAACAGATGAGTGATCAGCAATACATTGAAATCATGGATCGATTGTCGACGGATCTCGTCGTTGCTTTTACTGACAGGCTTGGCGTCGCTCTCTGGCTGTCACCAACTGACCACCGACCAGCGATTAAATGCCTATGCGGAGAGTGGTGGCAAGTCCGCTCCCATGTTCATGACTTCAAAAGAAATCAGGGCCATGGAGGCAAGGAGCTATATCAGGGTCTTGCGTCGAACCTTGAGTAACAGTGTGTTCCTTGCGAATGACAAAGGGATGCAAGGAAGCGTGAAATTACGGATGAAACTCAGTCGTCAAGGAGACGTATTGCTCTGCGAAGCGCAGTCAACTGACCCGGGCGCCCCACCCGACTTCGCCAATCTGGTCACCGATGTGTGCTGGAGCGAGATCTGGTCAACCATCCCGGAAGATCTTCAGAGTCCAGCCGATGGCTCCCTTGAAATCATCGCGCCGTTGATCGCCAAGGACGATGTATCGCCAATTTCGGATTACAGCCTGACACGCCGGAAGGCTGGACTGGAAAGCCGATTTTTCTGGGACAACGTGCTGGCCAGGCACTCAATCAACGCGTTCGGAAGCGCCCACTTTGATTTCACGGCTAACGCAAAGGGCCAAGTCACACGTTGCGATGTGACGCTTGAGAAAAGCTATTCCCGTCCAGAGTCCTTTCACCCGGATACCGCGTTACAAAAGGCACTCGCAGCTCAGTGCTTACAGCTTGATCTGCAACACATGCCCGGGTTTCAGGTAGAAGAGTCCGGAGTAATCAATCGCTCGGTTTTTGTTAAGTACTTCCCGTGGAAAAAACACGTGGGGAAACATCAGGAAAAAGCTCCGGCTACCGATAAGAAAGAGCCCGCCCCGCTCAACACCAGCAAGGAACGCACATGAATTTGTTCAAGAAGCTTCTCGACTCATTGAAACGTCCTTTTAACCAGGACACCCAGGCCTCACCACAAGCCCTTCATCTGCAAGAACTGGTGACTGCCGGCAACCTGAATGAGGCTGAAGCAGCAAACATGGCAGCCAGAACGGCCGGTGCAGCATGTCTGGATCGCTACTGGGGATCTATCGGCACCGTGGAGCGGGATGTCCTTGCCTACATGATCAGCCCGAGTTTTTCCGGCGGTCCTTACTGGCCCTCGACGCGCCAGGCCTATCGAGTCATTCGCCGTGGCGACAACATAATCATCGCCACTGAAGGCCTGTCGGACCCTTTCGATGATGATGCTGAAGGGACGGGCAACGGTTTCGAAATGGAGTTGTTCCTGGAAACCGCCGATATACCCGAGCACGCCCGTGGTCCCTTGGGTGATGTCGCCCCTTTCCAGCGCAGCTGGGCATTCGAGCTGGTGGAGCACATTGCCAAAACGGTGGCAGACGCTGGAGGAATTACCCACCGACTCGACCAGTACGGTGCGCTATCCATCGAAATTCCCGGGTTCAGCCTGTCCAGTCACATGAGCGATCAACTGCCCGCACATTTCGTGACCGAGGACGACTCAACCGGCGTCCTGCTGGGCGCCCCTGAACCGGACTTCCCTACCCGACTGGATGACATGCCTCTATCCCCGGTCAGAATGGTTTCCGTGGTATTGATCACAGCGTCGGAGCTTGAATACATTCGTTCGGGTGGGCGCGCAGCGCGCGATGACCTGGTGAACCGTTTGAAGGCTGCGGGCATCGGGCATATGAGCAGCCTGCAACGTGACAGCGTTGTATGACGGCGGCGACTCAAGCGTCGAAACCGTAGATATCAAGCTTGAGCGCGATGGCTCCATCAATATCAGGCGCATTGGATCTTTTCTTGAGGATCCGTGGCTCTAGACTGGCTCCCTTCCCACAATTCAACTGGTCAGGAACCCATTCAAATGCGCGACTTCGACTGCCAACCCGTTTTATGCGGGAGCACGCTGAGACTCAGGCCTCTGACCGAAAACGATTTTGAAGGCCTGTTTCTGGCGGCCTCGGACCCGCAGATCTGGGCAGGCCATCCCGCCAGCGACCGCCATGAGCGGCCGGTATTCGAAACGTACTTCGCCGCGCGGCTGGCCACCGGTAAAACCCTGGCCGTCATCGATATCGACTCGGGGCTGATCGTGGGCATGTCGAGTTATTACACACCGCCCGACCTGCCGGACAGTATCGCCATCGGGTACACCTTTCTGGTGCGGGCGAAATGGGGTGGCGAGACCAATCGCGAACTTAAGCAACTGATGCTGGAACACGCCTTCAAGGCGTACGACACGGTCTATCTCCACATCGCCCCGTCGAACATCCGCTCGCAGAAAGCCGCCATGAAGATCGGTGCGGTGCACTTGTATGATGCCGAGCTGAAGCTGTCCACGACACCGGCCTGGTGCAAGTGTTACGGGCTGACCAGGGAGCAATGGGCTACAAGCCAGCCAGAAAATCAGAGATGACGGCCACAATCTTCCTTCACGCCGCCGTCCCAAACACAGCCCTCGCAAAATCCACGAAGCTTCGCAGCTTGGGCGTCAACCGAGGGTCCGGTGCGTACAGAAGATTCATCGGTGAGACCGGGACGTTGTAGTCCGGCAGCAGCCCGACCAGCGTTCCGCTTCTCAGCGCATCCTTGACCAGCTCCAACGGCAACAGCACCACACCCAGTCCGGCGACTGCTGCCGACAGCAACGGGTCCGCCTGATTGATCGTCAATCTGCTTTTAATCGGCACGTCGATGCAACCGTCCGGTCCTTCCAGACGAATGTGGGAACGACCGTCGGAATAGGCGAACGCCAGGCATTCATGTTCCTGCAGATCCAGCGGGGTCGTGATCGGAGGACGCCTGGCCAGATAGGCAGGCGCCGCGCACAGCACCATTTGATATGGCTTCAAAGGCAATGCCTTCAGGCCGCTGTCAGACAGTTCACCGATTCGAAACACCACGTCATACCCGCCCTCCAGCAGGTCAACGAGTTCGTTGGACAAGGTCAGATCCACCGACACCTGCGGATACCTGACCATGTACTCCAGCAGGCGAGGCGCCAGCGTGCTGACGCCAAAGGTGACCGGTGCGTTGATTCTGAGCCGACCACTGGGCACGCCTCGGGTCATCGCGGCCATTTCTTCGGCGGCGTCCATATCGGCCAGGATCAGCTTCGCCCGTTGATAGAACGTGCGGCCGAAGTCGGTCAGGCTCTGTTTGCGGGTCGTGCGATTGAGCAGCGAGACACCCAGATGTTGCTCGAGCATCTTGACCTGTTTGCCGACCAGTTGCGGGGACAGATTGAGCTCATCGGCCACCGCGCTGAAGGAGCCAAGCTCCACCGCTTTGACGAAGACGGCCATCAATGTGAGGCGATCCATTGGAAACCCTGTGTTTCTAGTGTTGCGCTATCGTAGGTCTTTATCCGGCCCGGGCCAAAGCCTAAATTGGCGGCCATGGAAACAACGCGCACAACGGCAACAGGCGCGTTTTTTTTACTCGAACTAAGGCTGGCCACACCGGCCTCATTGATCACAGAAGAGGTAACCATGGCACGCATTGTCAGAATTCATGAATACGGCGACGCAAGCGTTTTGAAACTGGAATCGGTCGATGTACCGGCGCCGGCATCCGGCGAGGTGCAAATCGAGGTCAAGGCTTTCGGGTTGAATCGGGCCGAGGTCATGTTCCGCAATCACGCCTACCTGCAGGAAGCACAATTTCCCAGCCGCCTCGGTTATGAAGCGGCCGGGGTGGTGGTTGCCGTCGGTGCCGGTGTCAGCGAGTTCAAGGTCGGCGATGCAGTCAGCCTGATTCCGCCGCTGGACATCGCCAAATGGGGCACCTACGGCGAACTGGCCAACGTGCCCGCCGAGCTGACGGTCAAACACCCGTCGAACCTGTCCTTCGAACAGGCTGCTGCCTCCTGGATGCAATACGTCACCGCGTGGGGCGCGCTGGTCGAACAGGCCAGACTGACGAAGAACGATTTTGTGCTGGTCACAGCCGCCTCCAGCAGCGTCGGCCTGGCAGCCTTCCAGATTGCCCGAATGGTCGGCGCGACTTCGATTGCCGTGACCCGCACCCGCGCGAAGAAGCAAGCCTTGCTGGATGCCGGCGCCGCGCACGTCATCGTCAGCGATGAAGAGGATATCGTCGCCGCCGTCATGGCCCTGACCGATGGCCAGGGTGCGCGCGTGGTGTTCGATCCGATCGGCGGCCCCGGGTTCGAACAGCTCACCCAGAGCATGGCCAGGGGCGGCATTCTGCTCGAGTACGGCGCATTGAGCCCGGAACCCACGCCGTTCCCGCTGTTCACCGTGCTGGGTAAAAGCCTGACGCTCAAGGGCTATCTTTACGCAGAGATCGTCGCGGATCCTGCGGCGCTGGCCCGAGCCAAGGCGTTCATCGGCGATGGCCTCGCATCAGGCGCGCTGAAGCCGATCATCGCGAAGACGTTCGCCCTTGAGGATATTCAGGAAGCGCATCGCTTTCTTGAGGCCAATCAGCAGGTCGGAAAGATTGTGGTGACTGTTTAAATCACGATGTCGCCGCGGCCCGATGCATCGCGTCGGGCCTCCGGCCTATATGCCTCCGCCCCGCTACAGCAGCAGTCCGGCTACCTGTACGGGCGTCATCTTCGTCACCATCATCAAGACGATCACGAACATCCCCAGAAAACCGGCCACCCCCATCCAGAACCATTTCCGGTAGACCGAGCGGTACTCATCCGCGAGCCCTCCCCCGGTTTCGATCGCATTCGAAGCCATCACGTACAAACGCTTCTGCAGCACCAGCACCGGCAGCCAGAGCGAACCCACGCAAAGAAAGATGATCAACGAGGTCAGCACCCATTCCGTGGTCAACGGCAGGCCGGCCAGCCTGATCAGCCCATAGCCCGATGCGATCTGAATGAAGCCTGCCGGGGTGGTGATCCATGCGTCGAAGCGCACGACCATTTTCGCCACGTGAGCGATCACCTGAGGGTTGGCGGTGCGGCTGGCTGCGATCAGATACAGGTAGGACCCCATGCCGAATCCGAACAGGAAAACCGCGGCAATCACATGGATGTATTTGAGGCACAGATAAAGCATGGTCAGCGCTGCCCGTCAGAGAAATGCACGGACAGGCTGAGGTTTTCAGGGTCGTTGATTGCGGCCATGTATTCGTCGACGGTGATTTCGCCCACGCAAGGCCGGGCGCCGGGTTCAGGTACATAGCCTTGGGCCATTTTGGTGGCTAGGGCAACAGCGGCGCAGCTCGGGATTTCCGGGCCCTTGTCATTCCATGCCGTCAACTGAGCGGTCATGGACAGCGGTTGTCCTTCAACCCCGAGCCCCTGCACGTCGATGTACATCGCACTTTTGCCATCGCCGAATCGTTCAAAGCGGGTACCCAGGCGATGCAGGCGCGCAGCCCAGGGCGCATGGTCCCGAATCAGCCCCATCTTCTGGGCCTGGGCGAACAGGGCATTGGCGACACCACCGAGTTTCAAACCCGCACCCGCCTTGAAGCTCAAGGTCCGGGCACCGTAACGACCGGCGAAGATGTCCATGTCCGGCACGTCGACGTTAGCCAGCAAGCGGGTGCCCAGGTGCGGCATTTTGCGAAGCGTCAGATCCTGCCAGCCCGGGACCTCGTGAACCCGGCCATCCTTGAGCTGCTTGATCGGCTTGCCCGCGTAGGCAAGCACACCTTCGACAGTCGACAGCCCCGGCATCTTCGCGGAAGAGGAAATGCCATGCTCGATCGAATCTATGCGCTGAAAGCGATAGCGCTGCTGATCGATGATGGCCGAAGACAGGGTCGGCACCGAACTGCAACCACTGAGAATCGCCACGCCCGCTGCTTTCGCGCGCGCATCGAGTACGCCGATACCGTTGACGAAGGTTCGGCAGTCAGACAGATCGCAATAGTTCACACCGGCCTCGATGCAGCTTTCGGCTACCGCATAGGACTGCCCCTGAAACGGGCCTCCGGTGTGAATGACCAATTCAATCCCCATCGAGCCCAATGCGGATTGGAACCCGGGCCCCATGGCATCGCCGCACCAACTTGCGCAGGCTTTTCCGGAAGCGGCTTGCAACGCCTCGACCTTGCGCAGCAACTTGTGCGGATCACGACCCGAGATCGCCAGATCAACATCAGGCATCGACGCCAGATGCCGGCAGACGATGCTGCCGAAGTTTCCATACCCACCGACCACCAACACCTTGAACGCCATGCAACGCTTCCCTAACGATTCGATCGTACAGCCAACTTGCCCGAGACAGGATTCGCGGGAGCTTCCCTGATATCGTCGGGTCAGGCAAGAAATACGACTGAATCCGCTTTGATTGAACACCCGGAGCCTGCACAATTGCCGGCTTTTTTCGACAGGACGTCCCCATGCAACGGATCGTGATTCTGGGCAACGCCGGCAGCGGCAAATCCACCCTCGCCCGCACCCTCGGCCGGCGCCTGAACCTTCCCGTGGTTCACCTGGACACCTTGTTCTGGGAACCAGGCTGGGTCGAGCCCGACGCGGAGCAGTTCCGCACACGGGTCCGCGAAGCAATCAAAGCAGATTCATGGGTGTGTGAAGGCAACTATGCCCGGCGAACCTTCGATCTGCGCCTGCCCCGTGCCGACCTGATTATCTGGCTCGATACGCCGCGACTCACCTGCTTCGCCCGCGTAATTCGGCGCAGCATCATGAACCGCCCTCGCCCGGATCTCGCGACAGGCTGCAGAGAGAAAATCGACAGAAAATTCCTGACGTTTCTGAAGTTCGTATGGACCTTTGACCGGGATTACCGCCCGGGTATCGATAACGTACGTCAATCAATCGGGCCAGACATCCCGGTAGTGCGTCTGCGTGGCAAACGGCAGGTTTCGACCTTTCTCGACAGGCTTTGCACCACACCTCAAGTCAGCCAGAAGCAGACGCCCGCGCAAAACACTCAACGCTAAAAGGCGGGGTTCCAAAAGCGGTCTACGCTCAGAATAAATGGGGACAATAAATGTGAATAAATGGGGACAGATTTATTTTTTGATAATAAATCAGTCCCCATTGAATCATCCATCCAGCCTCTTGTTATTGATCTTATCCAGCGCTTCAAGGATGGCTGGTTCACGCTCCTTCAGCAGGGCCTGGAAGGTATTTTCGACGGTGTCTTCAGCGTCGAAAATCTTGTCCAGAAAGGCGCGGCCCTCAGGCGTGTTATTCAAAATATCTTTGCTCTGCGCGGGGTTATCGTGGGCACGAATCGCTGCATTGAGTTCATCCGGCTGCAAGTGAGCCGCCAGGGTATCGATCCGCAGGTTTCTGATCTCGTCGAAGGGAACCTTGTCTTCCACAACCTCGCGGATTTCTTCGTCCATCACCGCCATGTAACGTGGCGAGTAATCTCGCATTACGGTTTCCACCACCTCATCGTAATGTTCCTTGAAGGCGCCGCTGATATCGACCAGTTCCGTGGCCTTGTCCTTGCTTCCTCCACAGGCGGTCAGTGACGTTGCAAGCAACAAAACCAACGCAGCCGTTCTCATACCCATGAGACTTTGTCCTTGTTCAATTTGTGGAAGCCGATTGCCTGGTGCAGGTTCGTAAGGCTGCGTTCCATGACAAACCTGCAGAACTGCAGGGGGCGCAATTCTAAACAAAATGGGGACAGATTTATTTGTTGATAATAAATCTGTCCCCATTGAATCACTGCCGCTCGCCATACTCCGGCAACTCGATAGCATCGGCCTTCGGCGAAAGGATTTTCCCGAACAGGCGCCTGAACCCCGGTGCACTCGCCAGCCTCAACACCGCGTGGCCCAAGGCAATGCCAAGGCGCGAATGCGGCGAGGCCAGTCTGGGGGCGAATCCGGGCACGCTTTGCGCCTGGGCGACGAAGGGCCGCATCCGTTTTTCATAGGCCGCGAACGCCTGGGTATGGTCGGCATGACGCCCCAGTTCACCGGCCAGCACATAGGCGCCACACAGCCCCAGGCTGGTACCCATGCCGCTGATGGGCGATGCGCAATAAGCCGCGTCCCCGACCAGTGCAATGCGCCCCTTGGACCAGCGGGACATTTTGACCTGCCCCACTGCGTCCAGATAAAGATCGGTGGCATCTTCCAATGCAGCCAGCACGCGAGGTGTCTCCCAACCGGCGTCGGCGAATATTTGCCTGAGCAAGGATTTCTGTTCGTCCTGCGCGAGTTTTTCGTATCCACACGGTGCCTGCTGAAAAGACAGAAACGCGCGGGTGGTGCCCAGATTGTCCGGCCGCAAGCAGACACAGCGACCACCCGGAAGGTTATGCCAGCGCATGACCTGGCCATCGCTCGGCTGTCGAGGCACGGTAAAGTAAGCCGTATACAGATTGAGAGGACGACGCTGGACCTCGTTGCCGAACACTCGGTTGCGGGTCGTCGAACCAATCCCTTCCGCCACGATCACCAGATCGTAAACCTGCTCGCTACCCTGTTCGAAGCGAACGTGAACCTGCTCGCCATCGTCTTCCATGGCTTCAACACTATCGCCGAATCGGTACAGGACACGGTCCTGGCTGTGCTGGATCAGCAGTTTGGCGAGTTCGCCCCGCAGAATCTCCAGTTCGGCAATCGGCCCCTCCCCGTCGAACGCATCGACTCCCAGAAACGCCTTGGTCCGGTTGTTCTGGTCAACGAAGGCGATGCCCTGTTCCTGGGTCGTGTTCGCCCGAATCAAACCTTCCAGGCCCATGCGCCGGACGACCTCACGCCCGGCGCCCCGCACGTCAATCGTCTGTCCGCCATCACGAAACGCAGGCGCCCTCTCCACCACTGTGACGTCCATGCCCTGCCGAGACAGCCAATAGGCCAGCGCAGGTCCGGCGATGCTTGCGCCAGTCACCAGTACTTTTTTGGGATTCATCACGCGCCCCGGTTTTCAGACATGGCCACAGCGCTGCCCGGCAACGTGGTGCGGTAGACCTCGATCACTTGACCCAGGAAGGCTTCAACCACGGCGCGATCCTCGCCATCGAGGGCTCCGAGCACGGCGCTCAGGCCATCGAGCATCGGCGCGATATGCCGATAGGCCTGCGCCACCGATTCCGGAACCGGACACACCAGCACCCGGCGCTTGTCATTGATTTGCCGCTCGCGGACCACATGCCCGGCACGCTCCAGTCGATCGATGACCTGCGTGATGCCCGCTGTGGTCACTGAGAGCCGCACCGCGAGCTCGGTCGGCGGCAGAGGTCCATCCGCGATCAGATGTTCCAGCGCCGCGACATCGGTCTGATTGATACCCAGAACCGCGCCCAGATGGCTGGCGGCCTTGCGCGTGAGGATGGCGATCTGTTGCAACTGCTGGCCGACGACATCACTGGCGATCTGCAGGTTGCGGGGATCTTCGGAAGGATCGGGCGGTGATGAAGGCGATGTCATGTGTAGGGTCAGTCCCGGCGGTCGTGGTGAGGACGCGAAACTAACATATAGCTAATTTGCTTAGCTACCTTTCTGGACTGAAGGCAAAAAAAGGGAACCGGTCCGTTTTTCGGAAAACAGACCAGTTCCCTCTTTCACACTGGCGCTACCGAACCTCAGGCGCGCTTCGGAAGCTTCCAGTTCGGGCGAATGAAGTGGCAGGTGTAACCATTCGGAATGCGCTCCAGGTAATCCTGGTGCTCCGGCTCCGCTTCCCAGAACGGCCCGGCCGGTTCGATTTCGGTCACCACTCGTCCAGGCCACAGGCGCGAAGCGTCGACATCGGCGGCGGTGTCTTCGGCGACGTCGCGTTGCTGTTCGCTGAGGTAATAGATCGCCGAGCGATAGCTGGGGCCTCGGTCATTGCCCTGACGGTTGGGCGTGGTCGGGTCATGTATTTGAAAGAAGAACTCGAGGATCTGCCGGTAACTGATAACGGCAGGATCGAAGACGATTTCGATGGCTTCGGCGTGGCTGCCATGATTACGGTAGGTGGCATTCGGCACATCGCCGCCGGTGTAACCGACGCGCGTCTTCAGGACACCGGGGTAGCGCCGCAGCAGGTCCTGCATACCCCAGAAGCAGCCGCCGGCGAGGATGGCAGTTTCGGTTTGGCTGGTCATGGTTTGTCCTTCCCCTTGGGGATGTTGGAGGTAACCCTTGTTATGAGGGCACACTGACCAATTCCAAGACCTCAAATGGGGGACCTCAAATGGGGACAGATTTATTTTAAAAATAAATCTGTCCCCATTAAAAAATCAGGCAAACGCCGATGTGATGAACGCTTCCAGCGTCTGTTCCTCCAGAATCTCGATAGAGAAATGCCCGAAGCGCTTGGGCAGCCAGATGATGCGTGTCCCGGACGGTGATTGCAGGTTGGCGCGTTCCAGTGGCTGGCCGTTTTCGTCTTCTGGCTGCACACCGGCAATCACCAGTTCGTCGTAGGCTTTCTCGATGTCCGGTGTCGAATAGCAGTGACGATAGATCATCCCCTCCCCCGACGAATCCAGCAGCTCCTTGAGATTTCCCGCCAACGGCTGGACCAGCATGAAACGCTCCTGGCCGATCAGCGCAACCGCGTAGCGAACATGCAGGCCACCCCGTTCCCAGACGAGGGTTCTGGAGATTCTGGCGTTGAGGATCTGCGCATAGTAGGCGCAGGCTTCCTCGAGGTTGTTGACCAGAACATCGACGTGACTGAACTTCAAATCCATTGCATGTCCCCCTGACTGACAGTCGCCCATTTAAAACAGAAAAGCGCCTGAAAATGGGGACGAAAATGGGGACAGATTTATTTAAAAAATAAATCTGTCCCCATTAAAAAGACTACTTCGGCATCAGCACCGTATCCACTACATGAATCACACCATTGGACTGCATCACGTCCGCAATGGTGATCGCAGCCTTCCCGCCTTTGGCGTCCACCACCCACAATTTGCCGTCGTGCAGCATGACGGTCAGGGATTCGCCCTGAACGGTTTTGAGCATGACTTTGCCGCCGTGCATTTTGGCGTCATCCATCAGCTGTTTTGCCGTGTGAGTGCCTGCTACGACGTGATAGGTGAGGATCGTCGTCAGGTCGGCCTTGTGCTCCGGTTTGACGAGCGTATCGACGGTGCCGGCGGGCAATTTGGCGAAGGCTTCATTGGTCGGCGCGAAGACCGTGAACGGCCCCTTGCTGTTGAGGGTGTCGACCAGCCCGGCCGCCTTGACCGCTGCAACGAGCGTGGTGTGGTCCTTCGAGTTGACGGCGTTTTCGACGATGGTCTTGTTCGGGTACATGGCCGCACCGCCGACCATCACGGTATCGGCGGCAAAGCTCGATCCCGTGCCAAGGCAGAGCAATGTGAAGCAGGTGATGGCAATGCGTTTGATGAGCGAGTGCATGGTGTGTCTCCTGAATTCTTCGACCCTTCGATTGAGGGTGATGAATTTACGGAGCAGACGCGCAATCGGATGCATCACGGTGCAAGTATTTTCAAATGGGGACAGATTTATTTTAAAAATTAATCTGTCCCCATTAAAAAATCCCGGTGGCCGCCGCTTCCACTTCATTGATCCTGATGGCTATGAACTGGCCGTCTGGACGAGCCAGGAACCGGCTCGCACGTAACAGAGCCAACGACCACCCCACCACCCGACAACAAAAAAGCACCCGAAGGTGCTTTTTTTGTCGCTGCCGTCAGCGTTACGAAGTCTTCACGCCGGCCCGGGCCGCGTGCAGTTTCTTGTAGCTGTCGATCAGTCGCAGATGGCGGTCGAGGCCTTCGAGCTTCATGCTGGTCGGCGTCAAGCCATAGAAGCGTACGCTGCCGTCCACCGAGCCGATCGCCGCGTCCATCCGTTCGTTGCCGAACATGCGGCGGAAGTTGGCTTCGTAGTCGGCCAGTTCCAGATCTTCGTCCAGCTGCATCTCCAGCACCCCGTTGACGGCCTGATAGAACAGACCGCGCTCGACGGTGTTGTCGTTGTACTGCAGGAACATCTCCACTGCTTCCTTCGCTTCCTCGATTTGTCCCAGGGCGAGCCAGATCAGCAGTTTCAGTTCCAGAATCGTCAGTTGACCCCACACGGTGTTGTCGTCGAACTCGATGCCGATCAGCGTGGTGATGTCGGTGTAGTCATCCAGTTCGCTTTCCACCAGACGCTCGACCAGCGACTGGAGTTCTTCTTCGTTCAAGCGATGCAGGTTGAGGATGTCTTCGCGGAAGAACAGTGCCTTGTTGGTGTTGTCCCAGATCAGGTCGTCCACCGGGTAGATTTCCGAGTAGTCCGGCACCAGGATGCGGCAAGCGGTGGCGCCGATGTGCTCGTACACCGCCATGTACGATTCCTTGCCCATACCCTTGAGAATGCCGAACAGGGTTTCGGCTTCCTCGACGTTGGAGTTTTCACCCTCGCCGGTGAAGTCCCACTCCACGAACTCGTATTCCGCCTGGGCGCTGAAGAAGCGCCACGACACCACGCCGCTGGAGTCGATGAAGTGCTCGACGAAGTTGTTCGGCTCGGTGACCGCCTGAGCTTCGAAGGTCGGCTGCGGCAGATCGTTCAGGCCTTCGAAGCTGCGGCCCTGCAGCAGCTCGGTCAGGCTGCGCTCCAGCGCCACTTCGAAGCTCGGGTGCGCGCCGAACGAGGCGAACACGCCGCCGGTACGCGGGTTCATCAGCGTGACGCACATCACCGGGAATTCGCCCCCCAGCGACGCATCCTTCACCAGCACCGGGAAGCCCTGGGCTTCCAGGCCTTGAATGCCGGCCATGATCGCCGGGTACTTCGCCAACACTTCCTGCGGCACGTCCGGCAGGGCGAATTCGCCTTCGATGATTTCGCGCTTCACCGCACGCTCGAAGATTTCCGACAGGCACTGCACCTGGGCTTCGGCCAGGGTGTTGCCGGCGCTCATGCCGTTGCTCAGGTACAGGTTTTCGATCAGGTTCGACGGAAAGTACACCACCTCGCCGTCCGACTGACGCACGAACGGCAGCGAAACGATGCCGCGCTCTTCATTGCCGGAGTTGGTGTCGATCAGGTGCGAACCGCGCAGCTCGCCGTCGCGGTTGTAGATCTTCAGGCAGTACGGATCGAGGATTTCGCTCGGCAGCTCGTCATTGCTGCCCGGCTTGAACCAACGCTCGTCCGGGTAATGCACGAACGGCGCATCGGCCAGGTCCAGGCCCCAGAACTGATCGTTGTAGAAAAAGTTGCAGTTCAGGCGCTCGATGAACTCGCCCAGCGCCGACGCCAGCGCGCCTTCCTTGGTCGAGCCCTTGCCGTTGGTGAAGCACATCGGCGAGTGCGCGTCACGAATGTGCAGCGACCACACGTTCGGCACGATGTTGCGCCACGAGGCGATTTCGATCTTCATGCCGAGGTCGGCGAGGATGCCCGACATGTTGGCGATGGTCTGCTCCAGCGGCAGATCCTTGCCCGGAATGTAGGTGCTGGCGCTGGAGTTCGCCCCCGGCATCAACAGTGCCTGGGCGTCGGCGTCGAGGTTTTCCACCTCTTCGATGACGAACTCGGGGCCGGCCTGCACCACCTTCTTCACGGTGCAGCGGTCGATGGAGCGCAGGATGCCCTGGCGGTCCTTGTCGGAGATGTCTGCCGGCAACTCGACCTGAATCTTGAAGATCTGGTTGTAGCGGTTCTCCGGGTCAACGATGTTGTTCTGCGACAGGCGAATGTTATCGGTCGGGATATTGCGGGTTTCGCAATACAGCTTCACGAAGTACGCCGCACACAGCGCCGACGAAGCCAGGAAGTAGTCGAACGGACCCGGTGCCGAACCATCGCCCTTGTAGCGGATCGGTTGGTCGGCCACCACCGTGAAGTCGTCGAACTTGGCTTCAAGTCGAAGGTTGTCGAGAAAGTTGACCTTGATTTCCATGGGGGACTACCAGAATAGCGAGCTGAACAGAATGGCCGCCATTATCCGGTTTTTGAGCGGGAAGTCTTGTGCTTTGGCGTTTTGGCCGCCGACCGGAGCGCCGCTCAGGTCGAGACGTTGCGCTGCGCCATCTCGTCGGCGATGGCGTCGATCACGCAGCGGGCGGTCGGTGACAGGCTTCTGTTGGGCAGGCTGACGACACCGATTTCGGAGTGCAGTCCGGGCCGGTCCACGACCTGCAATTCGATCAGGTTGCCGCTGTACAGGTCTTCCGCCACGGCGCCGTGAATCACGCCGAGGATCGTATCGGTCGAACAGGCCACCGTCCTGAGCAACGCCACATCGTCGCACTCCAGCGCAAGCGGCAAGGCCTGGCGCGTGGAAATGCCCAGGGTCTGCGCAGTCTCTTCCTTCACCACGGCCGGCAGGCGCGTCGTGGCGATGCCGTACTTTTCCAGGTCTCTCATCGTCACCGCGCGCCCGGCCAACGGGTGCTGTGGCCGGACGAAGAACCCCGCCGAGGCCTGGCCCAGCGGGCGGATCAGCAGATCGGCGTCGGCCGAGAAATTGCGGATGTCCGCGACGAAGAACTCGATCGCTTCGTCCCGCAACCGGGCTTCAAGAATCTGCCAGTTGTTGATCTCTACCCGCAACGTGACTTGCGGATATTCCCGGCGCAACCGAGGCACCACCTGATGCATCAGCATCGCCGCCGGAAACGGCCCGACGCCGAACGCGAGGTTGCCGAGCCGGCCATCACCGTAAAGCGCCAGATCCCGTTCCAGCGAGCGTGCATCGAACAACAGCCGTCGCGCCCGCTCGATCAGAAACTCCCCCGCCGGCGTCGGGCGCACGTCGCCACTGTCCCGGTCGAACAGGCGCTGTCCGGTTTCGCTTTCAAGTGCCTGGATGCTGCGGCTCAGCGCCGGCTGGCTGAGGTGCACGCGTTCGGCAGCGCGGCCGAAATGGCGTTCATCGGCAAGGGCCAGCAGGTGTGTCAGTCGTTTGAGGTCCATGTCGCCGATGCTAGCTACGCATTGTCCGGATGTAAACAATGCATTGGATACATCACGCCCGCCTCCCTACTCTCTGATGAATCGATCCTCGGAGAACAACAAGAATGAGACCGACCTTTTACACACTGATCGCCCTGACGCTGGTATCCCTCGCCGGCTGTGACAAACCGCCCAGCGTTGCCAGCGGCGAAGCGACGCCCGCCACAGCGGCGGTGATAGAAGCCTCAATCAAGGGCCTGGACCTCAACGACACTCGGGACCTGGAAGACGCCCAGCGCGGTCTCATCGCCCGCCCGACAGGCCAGATCCTCGGCTCCGACGGCTCTGTGCTGATCGATTTCGATGCGTTCAGGTTCGTCGAAGGCAAGGCCCCCGCCACGGTCAACCCGAGCCTTTGGCGCCACGCAATGCTCAACGCCCAGATCGGTCTGTTCAAAGTCACCGACGGCATCTACCAGTTGCGCGGCTTCGACATCGCCAACATGACGCTGATCGAAGGCCAGACCGGATGGATCGTGGTCGATCCACTGACATCGAAGGAAACCGCCGCCGCAGCCCTGGCATTCGCCCGCGAGCAACTGGGCGACAAACCCGTGACCGCCATCATCTTCACCCATGACCACGCCGACCACTTCGGCGGTGTGCTGGGCATTACCTCGGTCGCGGAAGTCGCCGAACGCAAGATTCCCGTGGTGGCTCCTGTCGGTTTTATGGAGGAAGCCACCAGCGAAAACGTGTTGGCGGGGCCTGCGATGTCGCGCCGTTCGATGTATCAGTTCGGCAAGAACCTGACACCGGGTGCCACCGGCATGGTGGATACCGGGCTGGGGAAAAACGTCGCCTACGGCAGCATCGGCATTCTACCGCCGACGCAGATCATCGATCAGCCGACGCAGGAACTGGTGATCGACGGCGTGACCTTCGTGTTCCACAACATTCCGGGCGCTGAGGCCCCGGCCGAGCTGACCTTTTCCATCCCCGAACGCAAGGCCTACGGCGGCGCCGAGCTGCTGGCGCAGACCATGCACAATCTGCTGCCGATCCGTGGCGCCAAGGTTCGTGATGCGTTGCTCTGGTCCGATTACGCCCAGGCTGCCCTCGATGATCTGGGCGACACCGAAGTCTATTTCGGACAGCACAACTGGCCGGTCTGGGGCAATGAGCGCATCCGCGAATTCATCACCCAGCACCGTGACATCTACAAATACATGCACGACCAGACCGTGCGCCTGATGAATGCCGGCTACACGCCCGACGAGATCGCCGAAAAGATCCAGTTGCCCGACTCGCTGGCCTCGTACTTCGGCACCCGCGGCTATTACGGCGACCTGCGACACAACGTCAAGGCGATTTACCAGATGTACCTCGGCGCCTACGATGGCAACCCGGCACATTTGAATCCGCTGCCTCCCAGGGAGTCCGCCAGACGCTACGTCGAGTTGATGGGCGGCAGCGCCAAAGTGCTCGAAGCCGCACGCGTGGCCTATGACAAAGGCGAATACCGCTGGGTCGCCGAGCTGCTGGATCAAGCCGTCCTCGACCAGCCCGACGACAAGGCCGCCAAGGAACTGCTGGCCCGAGCCTATGAACAGTTGGGCTATCAATCGGAGTCAGCCACCTGGCGCAACAGCTACCTGACCGCCGCCCAGGAACTGCGCAACGGCCCGCCGGAAAAAGGCGTGCGCCGCTCGGATCTCATCGAGCTGATGAAGCAGACACCTACCGAACGCTTCCTCGAAGCCATGGCCGCCAGCCTCGACGGCCCGGCCGCAGACGGCAAGAACTGGACCTTCAACCTGCAACTGACCGATACGAAGGAATCGTTCGTGCTGTGGATCGAGAACGCCGTGCTGCACTATCGCCGGGGCGCACCGGCCAGCAATGCCAACGCCACGTTGAGCGTTACCAAGGATCTTTTCGTGCAACTGCTGAGCGGCACGGCGGGGTTCAAGGACGCGCTCACGTCCAAAGACCTGAAGGTCGATGGCAGCACAGTGGATCTGGTGAGATTCCTCGGATTGCTGGAGAAAGCCCCGGGCAACTTTGCAATCGTCGCTCAGGCGCGCGATTGATTCGCGCAGGGTCGTTCGGATGTAATGCCTGAAGAGGTCAAACCCTGAGCAAGTCCGGCTAGGTATCTGTACGCCGCTTTCGACGATTCTAGGGCCGACCGTTACTCCAGGAGCTTCACACCGTGCCCGACGCACCGACGCAAACTGCCTACGCGAAGCGCTTCACCGTCGTACTCGCCTACATCGACGCCAATCTTGAGGGCGATCTGTCGGTGAAAACGCTGAGCCAGGTGGCGAACTTTTCCGAGTTCCACTTTCACCGGCAGTTCACGGGTTACGTCGGCGTGCCCGTCTCGCGCTATGTGCAGTTGATGCGCCTGCGCCGCGCCGCGCACCGTTTGAGCACCCTGCCCGACCATTCGGTGATGGAAGCCACGCTCGACGCGGGGTTCGAAAGTCCCGAAGCGTTTTCCAGGGCATTCAAGCGAGCCTTCGGCACTTCGCCGGGGGCATTTCGCAAGGCTCCGGACTGGAGCGTCTGGCACACGGTCTTCGCCATACCTCACTTTTCAAGGAGCATTACCATGCAGGTACGAATCGTCGACTTCCCCGGAGTCCAGGTCGCTGCACTCGATCACCGTGGGCCACCAGGCCTCGTCAATCAAAGCGTGCAACGCTTCATCCAGTGGCGCCAGCAGAGCGGGCAGTCGCCGGTGACATCGAGCCGCACCTTCGGGATTCCTTACGGCAATCCCGACACGACGCCACCGGAGGATTTTCATTTCGCGATCTGCGGCGAAATCCGTGAAGCGGTGGCGCCGAATGAGTTCAACGTCCGCGAGCTGAGCATTCCTGCCGGCCGTTGCGCGGTGGTGCGTCACACCGGTTCAACCGATCACATCGGTGAAACCATCTACCCGGTCTACCGCGACTGGCTGCCCGCCAGCGGTGAAGAACTGCGCGATCACCCGCTGTTTTTCGAGTACTTGAGCATCAGTCCCGAGACTCCGCAGGAGCAGTGGCAAACGGATATTTACGTGCCGCTGCGCTAACAATCGCCAGCCCCTCAGGCTCAGCTAAGTTTCACTGGATACCTTCTCTCCTGCGCACATTCAGCGCTGCTCAGGAGAGGCCATCCACCCATGAAACCCGCCATAGCCGACTGGCTCAACAAAGTGCCCGAAGTGACGCTGTCCTTCTGGGTGATCAAGATCCTGTCCACGACCGTGGGTGAAACCGGTGCCGACTTTCTGGCCGTGGACGCAGGTTTCGGCGCCGGCCCGACCAGCCTCGGCATGGCCGCGCTGCTGGCCATCGCGCTGTTCACCCAAATGCGTACCAAGGCCTACACCCCCTGGATCTACTGGCTGACCGTGGTGCTGGTGAGCATCGTCGGCACGCAGATCACCGACATCCTGACCGACATGCTGGATGTCAGCCTCTACACCAGCACGGCGGTGTTCTCTGTGTTGCTGGTGGTCAACTTCCTGATCTGGTACCGGACCGAACGCAGCCTGTCGATCCGCGAAATCGTCACCCCGCGCCGGGAGCTGTTCTATTGGGCCACGGTGCTCTGCACCTTTGCCCTCGGCACCGCCGCCGGCGACCTGGCCACCGAAGCACTGGGCCTGGGCTTCACCGTCGGCGCAGTGATCTTCGGCGCGTTGATCGCGGCCACCCTGATCGCCTGGCGTCTGGGTGCCAACACCGTGCTGACGTTCTGGATCGCCTACATCCTGACCCGCCCCTTCGGCGCGTCCCTCGGCGACCTGCTGACTCAGGCCAAGACCTACGGCGGCCTCGGCATGGGCGCGACCTGGACCAGCGCGATATTCCTCTGCGTCATCGTCCTGCTGGTCACCGTCGCGCAGATCAGCGTCGGCAATCGCAAAGCCATCACTCAGTAAACCTTCAGACTTTCATCAAGGAATCATCATGCGCCAGATTCAAAACATCATTCGTCACGTCGCCATCGTCTCGTCCATCTGCCTGCTGAGCATTGCTGCCGGCTGCTCGAAACCGGCGGACAAGCCTGCGGCAAACGCCGCTGCAGGAGCCGTCAGCACACAAGGCCAGGCCGCCTCCAAACTGGGGGATCTGTCCGAGTTCCGCAACATCGCCGCCGACGTAGCTGCCCTCGTCGATAAAAACGACCTTCCGGGCGCCAAGGCCCGGATCAAGGATCTGGAAACCGCCTGGGACTCGGCCGAGGCCGGGATCAAACCCCGTGCCGCCGGCGACTGGCACATGCTGGACAAGGCCATCGACCGCTCGCTCGATACCTTGCGCGCCAGCGCCCCGCAGCAGAAGGACTGCAAGGCGCGGATGGACGAGTTGCTCAAAGCCTTCGACTCGCTGAAGGGCAACGCCTGATCCGGGGCCAGACAAACCCTTGCACAGATGCTTCAATACAAGCGCGACGGCCCTGCCCGTCGCGCTATTTTTTTGGAGAGCGGGTCATGCGGATATTACTGGTGGAAGACGATCCGATGATCGGCGATGCCATCCAGGGCGCCCTGAACGACGCCAGCTACGCCACCGACTGGGTGAAAAACGGCCTCACCGCACTGGCCACGCTGGACACCCAGCATTACGACCTGGTGCTGCTGGACCTCGGCCTGCCCGGCAAGGACGGGCTGGACGTGCTCGACAGCATTCGCGCTCGCAATAACCCGGTGCCGTTGCTGATCATCACTGCCCGGGATGGCCTCGATGATCGCCTGCGCGGCCTCGATGGCGGCGCCGACGATTACCTGCTCAAACCCTTCGACATGGCCGAGTTGCTGGCGCGGATGCGCGCGGTACTGCGGCGCAAGGGCGGGACTGCGTTGTCCTTGCTCGACAACGGCGTGGTATCCCTCGACCTGGTCTCCAAGCAAGCCACGACCGCCGACAACCCGGACGTGCAATTGTCCAGCCGCGAATTCGCCCTGTTGCAGGCCCTGTTGATCCGGCCCGGGGCGATCCTCTCGCGCAGTGAACTGGAAGACCGGCTCTATGGCTGGGGCAATGAAGTGGAAAGCAACGCGGTGGAGTTTCTGATTCACGCCCTGCGCCGCAAACTCGGCAGTCACGTCATCAAGAACGTCAGGGGAATGGGATGGATGGTTTCAAAAGGCGCCTGAGGGACTCGGTGCAACTGCGGCTGTCGGTCACCCTGTCGCTGGCGATTCTGCTCGTTGCGCTGCTGGCCGCGGCGTTTGCGTTCGTTTCGGCGCTGGACGAGGCCCACGAAATGCAGGATGAAACCTTGCGTCAAGTAGCGGCCCTGTACGACCGCCAGCAAATGACCCTGCACTACCCCGCCGCTCAGGCCGTGGACGACGACAACGAAGAGTCCCGGGTCATCGTGCAGTACCTGGCCGACGGTAGCCAAGCAGTCGGCAACGACGACGCCCTGCTGCCGCTGCCCTTCCCCACGACCCTGTCCGATGGCCTGTCGACCTTGAAGGTGACCGGTGAAGACTTTCGCGTGCTGGTCAGAACCACCGCCCGTGGCGAACGCATCGTCGTCGCCCAGGAAACCGGCGTGCGCGACAAGGAGGCCCGCGAAAGCGCCTGGCGCAGCCTGCTGCCGTTCCTGATTCTGTTTCCGGTGCTGTTGCTGGTAGTGGGCGATCTGGTGCGCAAAATGTTCCGCCCCATCGCCACGCTCTCGGCCGATATCGACCAGCGTGATGAACAAGCCCTGCACCCGGTCGACGAAAGCCATGTGCCGAGCGAAATCCGGCCGTTTGTGGTGGCCATCAACCGCCTGCTCGGTCGCGTCGCACAATCCGTGGACAACCAGCGGCGTTTCGTCGCCGATGCCGCCCATGAACTGCGCTCGCCGATGACCGCCCTGTCCCTGCAGGCCGAACGACTGGCCGCCACGGAAATGCCGGCCGCCGCCCGCGAACGCCTGTTACCGCTGACCCGAGGCATAGATCGCAGCCGTAACCTGATCGATCAACTGCTGAGCCTGGCTGCCGCGCAGTCCAGCTCAAATGCAGTGCCGAGCCGCGTTTCAGTCCTGCACATTTACCGACGGATTCTGGAAGACCTGCTGCCCCTGGCGGACCGCAAGAATATCGATATCGGCGTCGAGAGCAGCGAGGACGTGCAGGTCAGCATCAACGAAACCGACCTGCTGATCCTGATCCGCAATCTGGTGGACAACGCCATCCGCTACACCCCGCCCGGCGGGCGTATCGACCTCTCGGTCAAGCGCGAGCAAGCGGCGGTCGTCCTGCAAGTCAGCGACACCGGCCCCGGGATTGCCGTGGAAGAACAGGCGCGGGTCTTCGACCCGTTCTACCGCAGCCTGGGCACCGATGAGTCGGGCTCGGGGCTGGGGCTGTCCATCGTCAAGGCGATTGCCGATCGCACGGGGCTCAAGGTTGATCTGGGGTTTACCGACGTCATCGAGCGCAGCGGTCTGTGTGTCACCGTCAGCATCGGGCAGCCCTGAGCCGTTTCCCGTCCTTACATTTCGACCTGCGTCCCCAGCTCGATCACCCGGTTCAACGGCAACTTGAAGTACTTCAGGTTGCTGTTGGCATTCTTGAGCAGGAACGCGAACAGGTACTCGCGCCACTTGGCCATGCCGATGCGCTTGGTCGGGATGACCGTTTCACGACTGAGGAAGTACGTGGTGCGCATCGGGCTGAAATCCAGTTCGGCCAAGTGACAGAGGCTCAGCGCCATTGGCACATCCGGTTCCTCGGTAAAACCGAAATGCAGGTTCACCCGGAAGAAGCCGTCGCCATAGGACTCGACTTCGAAGCGACGATCCACCGGCACTCGCGGGCTGTCTTCGGATACCACGGTCAGCAGCACCACCTGCTCATGAAGCACCTGGTTATGCAGCAGGTTGTGCAGCAGCGCATGGGGAACCGCGTCGGCCCGCGCCGTCAGGAACACCGCCGTGCCCTGCACGCGATGAGGCGGTTGCGCACGGATGCTGCTGATGAACAACGGCAGCGGCAACGCGGTTTCATCCAGTCGCTCGACGATGATCTTGCGCCCGCGCTTCCAGGTGGTCATCAGGATGAACAGGCCGATGCCGGCGATCACCGGGAACGCACCGCCCTGCAGAATCTTCGGTGCGTTGGCCGCGAAGTACAGGCTGTCCACCAACAGAAAACCGAACAGCATCGGGATCGCCAGCCAGCGCGGCGTCTTCCACAGCAACAGCACCACGGCTGCGGACAGCAGCGTGGTAATCAACATGGTGCCCGTCACCGCCACGCCATACGCGGCAGCCAGGGCGCTGGAGGATTCAAAACCGATCACCAGCAGCACCACACCGACCATCAACGCCCAGTTGACCGTGCCGATGTAGATCTGGCCTTGCTCCTGGCTTGAAGTGTGCTGGATGAACATGCGCGGAACATAGCCCAGCTGGATGGCCTGGCGCGTCAGGGAGAACGCACCGGAAATCACCGCTTGCGAAGCAATGATCGTCGCCAGCGTCGACAGCGCGACCATCGGCAGCAGCGCCCATTCCGGGGCCAGCAGATAGAACGGGTTGCGCACCGCTTCCGGGTTGCCGAGGATCAACGCGCCCTGACCAAAGTAATTCAGGACCAGACCGGGCAGGACCAGCATGAACCAGGCGCGGGCAATCGGTTTGCGACCGAAGTGCCCCATGTCGGCGTACAACGCTTCCGCACCGGTCAGCGAAAGGACGACCGCGCCGAGAATCGCCACGCCCATGCCCGGATGGGCCGTAAAGAAGCGCACCGCCCAGATCGGGTTCAGCGCCTGCAACACCTCGGGGCGCTGCACAATGCCGTAGACCCCGAGCGCACCCAACACCACGAACCACAGCACCATGACCGGGCCGAACAGAATGCCGATCCGCGCCGTGCCGTGTTTCTGGATCAGAAACAGCGCCACCAGCACCACCACCGACAGCGGCACCACCCAGTGCTCGATGCCGTCGAACGCCAGCTCCAGCCCTTCCACCGCCGAGAGTACCGAGATCGCCGGAGTGATCATGCTGTCGCCGTAGAACAGCGCCGCACCGAACAGACCGAGCAACACCAGCACCTTGCTCAAGTGCGGGTAAGGCGCCGACGCACGACGGGCCAACGCCGTCAGCGCCATGATGCCGCCCTCACCCTGGTTGTTGGCCCGCAGGATGAACAGCACGTACTTGATCGAGACCACCCAGATCAGCGACCAGAAAACCAGCGACAGAATGCCCAGCACACCGTCGTGATTGAGCTGCACGCCGTAGTGGCCGGAAAACACTTCTTTGAGGGTGTAGAGGGGGCTGGTGCCGATATCCCCGTAAACCACACCGACAGCGGCCACCAGCATGGCTGCGCCCGAGGTCTTGGTTGGGGAATTTTCGTTGGTTTTACTCAAGGGTCGCGGCTCTCGAACGGCGGGAAGTAGTGGCATGCCATCCTTGGGCAATACGCGGACCGGGGCCTTCAGCAATACAAGGCTCAGGTGCGGTCAAAAAAACGCGGCCAGTATCGATGTGAACCCAATCCTCTACCGTAAAGAATGCGTAAAAAATCGACCTGACCCGAGCCGTCGCGCAAGTTTTTAGAGTCGGCCGATTGTTATGGCTGATGGCATAATCGCCAGCAGTTCATAACAGGGGCGCATCAATGTCCGTTGAAAGCTACGACCTGCTCGCGATCTTTTCGGCGGTGGCGCAAGAGCGCAGCTTCACCCGTGCGGCGGCGAAACTGGGCATGTCGCAACCGGCCCTGAGCCGGGCGATGCGTCAACTGGAGGAGCGTCTGGGCGTGCGCTTGCTCGCGCGCACCACCCGCAGTGTTTCCCCGACCCAGGCCGGCGAGCATCTGTTGCGCGTGATCGCGCCGCGGTTCGAGGAGATCGATCACGAACTGGCCTTGCTCAGCGAGTTTCGCGACAAACCCGCCGGCAAGTTGCGCATCACCGCTGGCGAGCATTCGGCGATCACGATTCTGCAACCCGCCCTCGCCCGGCTGATGCCCGACAACCCCGACCTGAATGTCGAGATCATCGTCGACTACGGCCTGACCGATATCGTCGCCGAAGGCTTCGACGCCGGTGTGCGGCTGGGTGAACAGGTGGCCAAGGACATGATCGCCATGCGCATCGGGCCGGACATGCGCATGGCGGTAGTCGGTTCTCCGGCCTACTTCGCCCGCCACCGCAAACCGCTGGTTCCACCCGACCTCATGGAACACAACTGCATCACCCTGCGCATGCCGACCCATGGCAGCCTGCTGCTCTGGGAATTCGAAAAGGACGGGCAAACCCTGAATGTGCGAGTCGAGGGGCAACTGGTGTTCAACAACATTGCCATGCGCCTGCAGTCCGTGCTCCAGGGGCTGGGGCTGGCCTACATGCCGGAAGACCTGGTGCAGGAGCATGTCGCGCAGGGCCGGTTGATTCGGGTGCTCGCCGACTGGTGCGAGCCGTTTTCCGGCTATCACCTCTACTACCCCAGTCGGCGCCAGAGTTCACCCGCCTTCACTTTGCTGCGCGATGCGTTGCGCTATGGCGGCTGATGCGGCTCAGGGCTGGGCCAGGTGTTTTTCCAGTGCTTCGCTGGCGCGCCCCGCCGCTTCGACTTCTCCGTGCCGGGTCAGCACCTGCGTCAACTGACGCAATTGTGCAGTGCTCAAGCCCACCCGCAGGCTTGCCGCGACATGCGAACGCAACTGCGATTCGGCGCCGGGCGTAGCCGCCAGGGCTGAAACCGTGGCCAGTTCGCGGCTTTGCCAGTCCAGGTTGTCGCGTTCGAAAATGTCGCCAAACAGGTGCGTCTGCAAAAACTGGTTGATGACCGGCACGAAGTCGAACAACGGCCCCTGAACCGGCGCCCCGGCAATACGGGTCTGATTGGCCTTGCCCACAGCCAGCAAGGCGTCGCCTGTCGCCACGGCGTGACCGGGTTCGCGCCCGGGCTCATCGTGGATACCCCGTTGCTTGCGTGCCTCGACCACTTTCATCAACTCGCCCAGCGCATTGAGGCTGCGCGGGAAACCGGCGTAGGCATACAGCTGCACCAGGATTTCCTTTGCCTCGCTGACGGTCAGCCCGGCATCCAGTCCTTCGTTCAAAGCGCTGTTGAGACGCGGCATGTTGCTGCTGGCCATGGCCGCGCCAATCGGCACGATTGCCTGCTGCCTCGCGGACAGTACATCGGAGACGGCGGCTTCTATTGGTGCTGTCGGCGGCACCGGCCGATCTTCGGCGACTTTTTCCAGCCACTCCACATTCTTGCCGTTCACCGAGCCGGTCACGGCCAGATGGGTCATGGTGCTGTTGGGTGCGGCGCCGTGCCAATGCTTGACGCCCGGCGGACAGACGATCACATCGCCGGGATGAATCTCCTGCACAGGCTTACCCCATTCCTGGGTCTGCCCGACACCGGAAATCACCACCAGGCGCTGTCCGGCGGGATGGGTGTGCCACGCTGACCGGGCGCCCGACTCGAAGGTCACGTAAGCGCCGGACGCGTTGATTTCGCCCGTGTCGTTGAACAGCGGATCGACCCGCACACGACCGGAGAAATAATCCTCAGGCCCCACGAATGACGCCTGGGAACCCGCACGACGGATTTGCTGCGCGCTCGAAGGCTCACTGCCGCCGCCCGCGACTTCGGCAGCGCTGGCAAAAGGGGTGGCCGCGCACATGGCGAGGCCCAACAAGGTTTTGTTCATGGCGATGGCTTCCTTCGGGTCAGACGGTTCGGGCGTAGAACGCCGTCAGCTGTTGCATGGCAACGTCAACGTAGGCCGGCACCCAGTAGGTTTCGATGTGCGTGGCGCCCTCGATCTTGAACAGGGTCTTGTCCTGAGTGCCGATGGCCTTGGCGAAGGCTTGTTCCGACATGTAAAGGCTGTCGGCCTTGCTGCCGGCGATCATCAGCAACGGTTTGTCGATCAGCTCGATCTGGTCCGTCGCATCGAAACTCATCAGGTCCAGCAGGCTGCTGAGGGTGTAACGGAAAGTCGAGTTGGGATGCGCGTGGGTCTTGCCGTAATACTCGAAGCCCTGGCGGTACAGGTCGAACGGCAATTTGGCGATCTGCTCGTCGGTCAGTTTGGCATCGCCGATGTATTGGATTTCACCGCCAGCGGCTTCCTGGGCACGGGCGGCCGAGGCTTGCTGCAAACGCTGCTGGATGGTGTCGAGTTGCGAGTCCTGATAACCGTTGCGGCGCACCAGCCCGGAATTGAACATGCTCACCGTGGCAATCGAGCGGAAGCGCTTGTCGGTCTGCGCAGCCTTCAACGAATAGCCGCCTCCGCCGCAGATGCCGAGCAAGCCAAGATGGGCAGTGTCGACGCCGGGGTAGCTGGCGATGAAGTCGGCCATGCCGTGAATGTCTTCGACGCGGTTGGCCGGTTTGTCGATGTTGCGTGGCTCGCCACCACTCGCACCCTGATAGGCCGCGTCCGCCGTGATCGTGATGTAGCCCTGATCGGCCAGACGCTGAGCGTAAAGACCGGCAACCTGCTCCTTCACCCCGCCATTGGGGTGCGCAACGACAACGGCTGGATAGTGCCGGGCCGGATCGTAGTTCGCGGGGGTGTAGACGTTGGCGGAAATGGCCAGGCCATTGAGCGTGTAGGTCACCGGGTGAATGTTGACCTTGCCCGGCTCGTTACGGGTGATCGCACCACCGTAGGTCAAGGTGAACGGGTTCTGCCGGTAATCCGCCGCCTCGACTTCAGCGCCCGACAATCCGATCATCGCGGCCAGCACGCCGGCCTTCATCGTGGTTCGCATCGTTTGCACCCTCCTTTCCATCAATACGGTATGGAGAGGCAAACTACCCTTCGACGATTGATTGATAAACGGCACTAATTGGATAGCACTGATATCAGAATCACATAAGTCCGACGTTTGGCTTCCTGATCATGCACTCGCGACACTGGCCCGCAGTCGAGCGGGCCAACGCCGATCCTCTCAACTTGCCCTCTGCCCTACCCACCGATGCCGATAGGCAAGCCCGGCCTGCAAGCCGAACGCGAGCACCACCGTCGCCGGTGCAGAAAAACTGCCGGGAACACCGCCCGTCCACATCAGCAACAACCCCAGTGCCGTGGCGGCGAACCAAGCCATCAGGCCGACCGGGTTGAACGCCGGGCTGCGTTCAAGTGCACCCTCGTCATTGCTGCCATAGACAATCTGCGCCAATGCCACACCGACCCAGGCGACCACAAAAATGCCCTGATACGCCAATGCCTTGAGCAAGTAGGAAAACACGTCAGCGAGCATCAAACCGTACACGATCACCCCGACCACCACTGCCCACAGCAGGTAAGAACCGCGTACACCGAAACGACCGAAGAATGCCTGCATGTTGAGGGTCGCCAGGTAGTAGTTGGCGGTGTTGATCCGGGTTTGCGTGGACCAGACGAACAGCAGGCCCCACAACCCCATCAACTGCAGAATGGCCATCACCACAGAGACTTCGTTCAACGCGCCTTCATGGGGAATACTGCTGACCAGATAGATGCCTGCCGCGCCGTTGAGCAGAAACGTCACGGCATAAAACGGCATGCCGAAGTTCCAGCGCCCATGATACTGAGCGTCCTGCGGCTTGCCGAAACGGGCGTAGTCGAAGGTGAACAGCATCAGGATCCAGACACCCATGTAGGCCACAAAGCAATCCCACCAGCCGAAGGTCGCGGGGGTTGCCGGGCCGAAATCGAGCCATTGCGGCTGGTAACCATAACGGCTGATCGACAGCCCGACCGCCACCAGCAAACCGCCCAGGTAAACCGGCAACAACACGCCGTTGAGCTTGTCCAGCCAGTGCTGCACGCTACCCAGAATCATCGGCACGCTGTACAGCACCACCAGCAGGGCAGCTAGTGGATAGACCAGTTCCGGGTACAGGTGATTGAGCGCCACGGCGATCACCGATCCTTCGAACACGGCGTAGTAAATCGCCGTCGAAAAGAAAATCAACGTGGCCAGGCATGCCCCGGTCCGGCCGAACAACACGCTTGAAAACAACGCGACCGACCAGCCACTGCGCATGGCGAAACGACTGAGAACGCTGTTGACCAGCCCATAACTGATCACCGACAGCACCATCCCGATCAGCGCGTTGCGTGCGCCGAAAGACAAGGCCAGCGAAGCGCCGACCACGATGTAGAACATGGCGCTGCACACGGCCCACCAGGCCATGGTCAGAGACAGTCGGCCCATGCGGGCTTCGGTGGATACGGGATGATGGGCCGGATCTTGCCCGGTTTGACTCGATTGCGATAAAGCAGCCATATGCGTGTACTCCAGAACCAGTCAAAGGTTGAAGCGCGGGCAGCCTTCACCGCACCGAAGTGCGGCGTTGGCCTGGCGTGTGGCAGGGCCCGCGCGGTGCGGCGGGCAGAGTCAGGAAGGGAAAAGCTTGCTCAGGCAGCTGAGTTTTTTCTTGTAGGAGCGCCGTGCGTCCAGGGCCTCGTCGAGGCTGACCGCTACAAAGCGAGCCTTCTGGTTGGGCTGCATCTGGCCGATCAGATCCAGGTCGGCACTGATGACAGTGCCGATCATGGCGTAACCGCCACCCGATACGGCATCGCGATGCAGCACGATGGGTTCGAGGCCGGCAGGTACCTGAATCGAGCCGATCGGGTAGCAGCTGTCAACGATGTTCGACGGATCGGAGCCTGCACCAAAGGGTTGCTCTCGCGGCTGGAAATCCAGCGCGCTGCCGCCCTTGAAGCGATAGCCGATGCGGTCCGCTTCCGATCCGACGGTCCACGGCTCGGCGAAAAAGCTCTTCGCTGCCGCGTCGGTCAGGCGATCGTAATAAAGCCCCGGCACCACGCGCAGCGTGATCTCCCCGCCCAGTGACTGGCGCAGCGCCATGGGCAGACTGGCCCCGACACGCCCCTTGCCACTGGCTTTGCCCACCGGCAATTCGTCTCCGGCGATCAAGCGGCGTCCGGCAAAACCGCCCAACGCCCCGAGCGCATAAGTCGACCGACTGCCCAGCACCAGCGGCACGTCGATTCCGCCTGCCACCGCCAGATAAGCCCGGGCACCGGCCTTGGGAAAATCGAAACGCAGAACCTGGCCGGCCTTCACCGCGAACGCGGTGGCGTGATGCATTTCCACACCATCGAGTCGAGGCGCCATGTGCGCGCCGCACACCGCAACCAGTGCGTCTTGCTGAAACGCCAGCTCAGGGCCCAGCAACGTACACTCCAGCGCGGCGCAATCCGCCGCGTTGCCGACCAGATGATTGGCCGCTCTCAGCGCATATTGATCGAGCGCGCCGGACGGCGGGATGCCGAGGTGGTAGTAACCTTCGCGGCCCAGATCCTGAACCGACGTGGCGAGACCGGGTTTGAGTACCTTGATCATGCCAGCACCTCCTGCAGCGACACGGGATAACCGACCGGGTCGGCGAGAAACGCATCCAGTGAAAACTCCACCGGCCGGATCCGTAAATCGAAATGCCCGGCCTCCACGTCTGCAACGGCCTGGTCATACGCTGCACGATCCATTGGTTTGAACTGCACAATGTCACCCGGACGGAAAAACACCATGTGGTCCTTCAGGTACGCCAGCGATTGCTGCGGGTCGTAGATGGGGGCCGGTGTGACACCGAACATCTGATAACCCCCGGCGCCGCGCACCGAGTAGATACAACCGAAGCAACCACCGTGACCCAGTGTCAGTTTCGGCGTGTCGGTACGTGGACGCAGGTACTTGGGCACCTGCAACTGACGTTCGCGCTCGACCATCTGGAACATGAAGGGCAAACCGGCGACGAATCCCACCATCGAGACAAACCATGGCGCCCCGCTATGAGCCGCAATGAACGCATCGACGTCCGCCAGACCATTGATGCGCGCGGCGTACTCCAGATCCGTGGCGCTCGGGTCCTGGTGCCGGTCGCGAAAACGCATCAGCGTTTCGTGGGTCCAGGGATCGTTGTACAGCACCGGAATCTCAATGATCCGGGTCTGCAATGTGCGCTCGGCAACGGCTTCTGCCTCGGCGCCCTGCACCGCCTCGAGCAAGGCCTGCGGCGCAATGCGATCCGGATCGAAGCGGATCTGGAAGGATGCGTTGGCCAGACACACATCGAGTACGCCATCGAGTTTCAACCGCTCCACGGCGCGGGTGACCGCCATGCCCTTGAAAAACGCCTCGAGGGACATGCTTTCACTGACTTCGGCAAACAGATGCTCATCGGCACCAAAGCTGTAGCGGATCGGACGACTCATGCTTCACCTCCGCTGCGGCGTGCGGACAGCCAGTTTTCCAGCGTCCCGGTATGAAAGTCGGCGGTTTGCAACCACGGTTGCTGCAGCAGTTCAGCGTGCAGCGACAAGGTGCTGGCCATGCCCGTCAGCAAGGTTTGCGCCACTGCTGTCCGGGCACGCGCCAGGGCTGTGGAGCGATCCGGCCCATGCACAATGAGCTTGGCCAACAGCGAGTCATAGTACGGTGGCACCCGATAGCCTTCATACAGGTGGGTGTCCACACGAACGCCTTCGCCTTGCGGCCAGGCCAACGACTCCACCAGACCGGGGCTGGGGAAAAAATCCCGGGCCGGGTCTTCGGCATTCAAGCGCATTTGCAGGGCCGAGCCATTCAGGCGGATGTCACTCTGTTTCAGGCCCAGTGGTTCGCCACCGGCAATTCGCAGCATCGCCTGCACCAGATCGATGCCGGTGACCAGTTCGGTGACCGGGTGCTCCACCTGGATTCGGGTGTTCATCTCGATAAAGAAAAACTCGCCGGTGACGTCGTCATACAGATACTCCAGCGTGCCCGCCCCCTTGTAGCCGAGGGATTCGGTCAAGCGTACGGCGCTGGCGCAGAGTGCCTCCCGCTGCTGCGCGTCGAGTACCGGCGACGGTGCTTCTTCAAAGATTTTCTGACGCCGGCGCTGTAGCGAACACTCGCGCTCGAACAGGTGCACGGCGTTTTTCCCGTCGCCCAGAACCTGTACTTCGATGTGCCGGGCCTTGCCGATAAAGCGCTCCAGATACACCGCACCATTACCGAAAGCGGCCTGTGCCTCGCGCTGCGAACGGGGAAACTCTTCACTCAATTGCGCGGCATTTTCTGCCAGGCGAATACCCCGCCCGCCGCCACCCGCCGAGGCTTTGATCAGCAACGGGTAACCGACCGATTCCGCCGCCCGAAGCGCCGACTCGACATCAAACAGCTCGCCCGGCGAACCCGGCACCACTGGAACACCTGCCGCCTGGGCAGTACGCCGCGCCTCGGCCTTGTCACCCATGCGCCGGATCGTGTCCGGGTCCGGCCCGACGAAAATCGCGCCGCTGGCAATCACGGCTTCGGCAAACCCGGCGTTCTCGGACAGAAAACCATATCCAGGGTGAACCGCATTGGCGCCCGTCGCTTGCAGGGCACCCAGCAACGCCTCGATGTTCAGGTAGCTTTTATCGGCACGGGCCGGCCCCAGTAGATGCACTTCATCGGCCAGGCGTGCGGCCTGAGAGTCGATATCGGCCTCGCTGCACGCGGCAACGGTGGGAATGCCCAGGGCCTTGGCCGCACGGATAATCCGCACGGCGATTTCGCCACGGTTGGCGACCAGCAATTTACGAATAGGTTGAGTCATGTTCACGCCCTCACTCGCTATCAAGCGTAGCGACGACCTGACCCGGCTCCACCGGATCACCGTCTTCAACCTGAAAGGCACTGAGGCGCCCCGCCGTCCCGGCGGTCAGTTCGGAAAACTGCTTCATGACTTCGATCAGGCCAATCACCGTGTCGGCGCTGACTGGATCGCCGACCTCGACGTAATTCGCCGAATCCGGCGTGGCCTTTCGGTAGAAAGTCCCGGGTAACGGGGTAATGACAGTGTGTTCGGCCATGTCTGTTCCTCTTGGAATAGTTGTAGAAAGGCAGGCAAAAAATGTTCGAACCCCGGCGTCTGTGTGCCGGGTGTTTCGTTTTTATTCAGCGGGGTCGGCGCACCACGATCCCGGCGGCATCAAGCGCATTGCGGGTAGCCTCGACCAGCGCCAGAGCACCCGGCGTATCGCTGTGCAGACAGATGGAATCGAACTCGATCGGCAGATCCTCACCCTCGACGGTGCGCACCACGCCCTCCTGGCAAGCGCGCAACACACGGGCGGCGACAAACCCCGGATCGTAGGCGCGAACATTGCGGGTGAAGACGATGGAGCCGCTCAAGTCGTATTCGCGATCTGCATAGAACTCGCGAACGACCGGTTGGCCGAGTTCTTTGGCGACACGCCAGATGACCGAATCGGGCATGCAATACAGCAACAGATCGGGTTCCAGCCGTTGCAGGTTTTCCACCAGCAGACGCGCGGCTTCTTCGTCCCGGGCCAGATGCATGTACAGCGCGCCGTGAGGCTTGACGTGTTGCAGCGTCACGCCCTGCACCCGCGCCAGTTCGCGCAGTGCGCCCAGTTGATAAAGGATGTCGTCGACCAGTTCCTGAGCCGGTGCATTGATGTGTCGGCGACCGAAACCCACCAGATCGCGAAACCCCGGATGCGCACCGATGCCGACCTTCAGACGCTTGGCCAGCTCGACGGTGCGACGCATGGTGCCGGGATCGCCGGCATGGAAACCGGTGGCGATGTTGGCGGAACTGATGAACGCCATCAGTTCGTTGTCGACACCATCGCCGATTGTCCACGGGCCGAAGCCTTCGCCCATGTCCGAGTTGAAATCTACTGCCTGCATAACCCTTGCTCCTGACCCTTGTGACTTCATGCAGGCCACGTTAAATTCCCGCCAACCCCTTGGGAAGATCTATTAACAGATAGGGTATCTTCTGAAAAACAGATACCTTAAAAACAGGAACACCCATGTCGTTGACCTTGCGTCAGATTCGCTATTTCGTTGCCACCGCCGAGATCGGGCAGATATCCCAGGCAGCGATTCATTTGAATATTTCCCAGTCGGCGGTGACCACGGCGATCAAGGAACTGGAAGGCATGCTCGGCACGTTGCTGTTCCAGCGCTCGGCACAAGGCATGAGTCTGACGGATGCCGGTCGGCACTTCCTGAACCGCGCCTATGTGATTTTGCGCAGCGTCGACGACGCGCTGAACAGCCCGCTACCCGACATTCGCGCCAGCGGCCTGATTCGCCTGGCCGCGAGCTACACGGTGATCGGCTATTTTCTGCCGCATCATCTGCAACGGCTGGAGCACTGGCACCCGGACGTCGCCATCGAAGTCCACGAGCAGGAACGGCAGGCCATCGAACAGGGATTGCTGGAAGGCAAATTCGATATGGCGGTGGTGCTTACCGCGAACCTCACGCACCCCGACATCGTTTCGGAAACCCTGTTCAACTCCGAACGTCGTCTATGGCTGCCCAGCCACCATCCACTCTGTGAGCGCTCGGCCGTCAGCCTCGCGGATGTCGCGCTGGAACCCTACATCCTGCTGACCGTGGATGAAGCGGAACAAAGTGCCATGCGTTATTGGGAGAACGCCCGCCAGCAACCCAACGTGCGGGTACGCACCAGTTCTGTAGAAGCCGTGCGCAGCATGGTCGCCAATGGCAGCGGCGTGGCGATTCTCTCGGACCTGGTGCACCGCCCCTGGTCGCTGGAAGGCAAGCGCATCGAGACCGTGACCATCACCGACAAGGTGACCCCGATGAGCGTTGGCCTGGCCTGGCACCGCGAGCGCGAATTCAGCCCGGCGATGCAGGCCTTGCGCAATTACTTCCACGATGCGTTCCTGGCTCCGCAGCAACTTTCTGCACGGCGCTGACGCACAGGATCAGGCAAGTATTCGATAGGAATGCGCTAACGGAATGCAGGTTCGGAGCGGGAAGATGGCTGTCCGACAGATCCATCGAGGACGTTCCCATGCTTGTACAAGCCTACGGTGCCCACGCGGGCGACAAACCCCTTGAGCCCCTCCAGATCAATCGCCGCGCCCCTGCGGCCCATGACGTCCAGATCGACATCGCCTTCTGCGGCATCTGCCATTCCGACCTGCACCAGGTGCGCTCCGAGTGGGCCGGCACCCAGTTCCCGTGCGTCCCGGGACACGAAATCGTCGGCCACGTTTCGGCGGTCGGTGCTCATGTGTCCGAATACAAGGTCGGCGATCTGGTCGGCGTCGGTTGCATCGTCGACAGCTGCAAACACTGTGAAGACTGCGAAACCGGCCTGGAAAACTACTGCGACGGCATGATCGGCACCTACAACTTCCCGACCCCGGACGCCCCAGGCTGGACGCTCGGCGGTTACTCGCAAAACATCGTGGTGCATGAGCGTTACGTGCTGCGCATCCGCCACCCCGAAGCGCAACTGGCCGCCGTCGCACCGCTGCTGTGCGCGGGCATCACCACTTACTCGCCGCTGCGTCAGTGGAACGCCGGGCCGGGCAAGAAAATCGGCGTGGTCGGCATCGGTGGCCTGGGCCACATGGGCATCAAACTGGCCCATGCGATGGGCGCGCACGTGGTGGCGTTCACCACGTCGGAATCCAAGCGCGAAGCGGCGAAAGCACTGGGTGCCGATGAGGTCGTGGTCTCGCGCAATGCCGAAGAAATGGCCGCGCACACCAAGAGCTTCGACTTCATCCTCAACACCGTCGCCGCCCCTCACGATCTCGATGCGTTCCTGGTGCTGCTCAAGCGCGACGGCGCACTGACTCTCGTGGGCGCGCCCGCCTCGCCGCATCCATCGCCGAACGTGTTCAACCTGATCATGAAACGCCGCACCATCGCCGGCTCGATGATCGGCGGCATTCCCGAGACCCAGGAGATGCTGGATTTCTGTGCCGAGCACGGCATCGTGTCCGACATCGAACTGATTCGCGCAGACCAGATCAACGAGTCCTATGAGCGGATGCTCAAGGGCGATGTGAAGTATCGGTTCGTGATCGATAACGCGACGTTGGCGGGCTGACAGGCACCTCTGGAGAGAGGCGTTGCGCCCGTCCGTCCGGACGCGAGCGCCTTTCTCCACACCGCCCCGCCAACCAAGACTTCCCTTCATAACGAGCCCTCCAGTCTGCGTGCCTGTGCCCATCGATGGCCGGCCTCCGCCATTACCTTCAGCATCTCCCCATCCGCTCATTGATCTTTCCCCCCACACCAAGTAAAAAACCCTCTCCTTTTTCCACCCTTGCAAGGAGCAGCGGATGCTCGAGCTATCCACGGATCGACTGGACCTGCGCACGATGGTCGAATCCGACTGGCCGTTGTTTCTCAGGCTGCACTCCGAGCCGCAGACCATGCAGTACGTGTTCGGTGAGATTGCCGAGGAGCAGGTTCGCCAAGGCTTCGAGCACCGGCTTCCGGCGTGGGGACCGCAGTCGGAGCACTGGCTGTGCCTGGTGGTGACCGACAGGGCCAGCGGGCACGAACTGGGCGTGACCGGTTTTCGCATTCTGTCGCCGGGGCACGCGGAGGTGGGTTGCCTGCTGTTGCCGGAGCATCAGGGCAAAGGCTTTGGCACCGAGTCGCGAAAGGCGATCATCGACTACGCCGCGGCCATCGGGCTGAACTCGCTGGAATCGACCGTGACCGACGGCAATATCGCGTCCTGCAAAGTGTTGGAGAAATGCGGCTTTGTGTTCGCACGTCGTGTGCCGCAGGCCTACCAGATCGGTGATCGTTGGTTCGACGATCTGATCTATCACTATCAAATCCGCTGAGCCTTGCGCTCAACGACTCGCCAAGGAGGCCTCTCGTCGTGAATCCCTATCAATGCCTGCCACCCCGCGCTTTCTGGCGTACGGCCGTCGCCGACAAGTCCGCACCGGACATCGGTGAACTGTGGACCCCGCAATTCGAGATCGGCAACAAGGATGCCATCGTCACCGCCGGCTCCTGTTTCGCCCAGCACATCGGCCGCGCGTTGGTTGCGCGCGGCATGCACTGGCTGGACGCGGAACCCGCCCCGGACGCGTTGCCCGAAGCCGACTGGAAAGCCCACAACTACGGGGTGTTTTCCTTTCGCACCGGCAATCTGTATACCCCGGCGATGTTGTGCCAATGGCTTGAATGGGCGCTGGGTGTGAGCGCGCCGCCGGATGAGACCTGGGTGCATGACGGGCGTTTCTTCGACCCGTTCCGCCCCGCCGTGGAGCCCGACGGTTTTGCCAGCGAGCGGGCACTGTTCGAATCGCGCGAGGCCACTCTGGACGCCATCCGCGAAGCGCTGCGCCGGGCCAAAGTGTTCGTGTTCACCCTCGGCCTGACCGAAGCCTGGCAACATCGCGAGACCGGTCTGGTCTATCCCGTGTGCCCCGGCACCGTGCGTGGCACTTTCGATCCGTTGCTCCACCGGTTCTGCAACTTCGGTTTCATGGACACCTACGGCGACATGGTCAGGGCGCTGGAGTTGATGCGTTCGATCAACCCGCAACTGCGCCTGCTGCTCACCGTTTCACCGGTGCCCCTGACGGCCACCGCTACCGGGCAACATGTACTGAGCGCCACCACTTACTCCAAATCGGTGCTGCGCGCCGTCGCCGGGCAATTGTGTGAAGACCTGCCCGACGTCGACTATTTCCCGTCCTACGAAATCATCACCGGCACGCCGTTCAAGGGCGCGTTCTACCAGCCCAACCAGCGTGAAGTCACACCCGAGGGTGTGGCGTTCGTGATGCAGCAATTCTTTGCCGGACTTGAAGCCGTCCAGACGGTGCAGGCGCCGACCCCTTCCACCAGCGTGTCTTGCGAGGATCTTGTCTGTGAAGACGCCGTACTCGATTACTACGCCTAGGTTTCTGCTGCTGGGCGACTCCCATGCCGGCGTCATCGGCAAGGCGGCGCAGGCCCGTGAACTGCCTTTCGGTGGTGGTCCGCTCGGTACCGGTCGGGATTTTGCCGTCGACTTCTTCCAGTTGACCCGTCATGACGTGGTCTTTCGGGATGCGGAAATGGATCGGCTGTACCGCCAGGCCCTCGCCACGCTCGAAGTGCCGCAACTGGCAAAAGTCGAGGTGCCGCTGGTGAGCACCCTCGGCCTGAGCCTGCACTATCTGGCCACCGCACCGAACTGGACCTGTTACCAGAATGCGCAGGGTGAGTTCGACGACGGTTTTCTCTCCGGGCCATTGTTCGAGACGGTCATCGACACCCTGTCCCGCCCCGCCCTGGCCTTCTATGAACAGGCCCTGGCGCTGAACCTCAAGGTGTTCGCCGTGCTGCCGCCGCAACGGGTGCCGGAGCTGTCCGACCCGCGCGTATTCATGGCGGCGCAGTCGTTGTTGATCGAACGCCTGCAAGGGCTTGGCGTCGAGCTGATCGACGTACGCGAGGCGGCGAACGATGAGCAGGGTTTTCAGCGTGAGGCATTCTGCGAAGTGGATGACCCGCTGCACGGCAATCTGGCGTTCGGTGAGTTGATCGTCGAGCAGCTGATACGGCGCGGTATCTAGAAAAAGAGGGAGCACATTGCTCCCTCTGATGTTTTCAAGCCTTGGGCTGCGTCCCGAGAATCGTCACCCGCTCGCCATAACGCGAATGCGGGAAGTAATCCCAGATCGCGTGGTGCTGGGTGCAGCGGTTGTCCCAGAACACCAGCGTGTTCGGTGCCCAGCGAACGCGGCAGCTGAGGGACGGCTCCCGAGCCACCAGGTCGAACAGCATGTTCAACAGCACCTGACTTTCGCCCCCGGACAATTGCACGATGTGCGACGTGAACCCGGAATTGACGAACAGCGACTTGCGTCCGGTTTCCGGATGACGCACCACCACCGGGTGTTCGGTTTTTGGCAGGTTGGCGGGCGCCTCATAACCTTTCCACGGGATCGCACCGTCATGAATCGCGGTCAATTCACCGAGAAACTGCTGCATCGTTGGCGAAAGCATTTCAATCGCCAGGTGCATGTTGGCGAACAGCGTATCGCCACCCGTGCCGATGGCCGGGGTTTCCTTGACGTACAGCATCGACCCCATGGACGGCGCCAGGTCAGCCGTACCGTCGGTGTGCCAGGTTTCGCCGGCCACGTAGCGCGATTGCGCATTGGCACGGATCACCACCAGTTCCGGGTCATCGCCGTCGATATCCTCCACCGGCAACGCCCGCAGTTCACCGAACAGCCGACCAAACGCCTTGTGCTCTTCCACCGTCAGATGCTGATCGCGGAACACCAACACGTGGTTCTCCAGAAAGGCCCGGCGGATTTCCGCGAGCTGAGCGTCCTCCAACGGTTGCGAAAGATCGACGCCACCGATTTCGGCACCGATGATCGGCGTGATCCGGTCGACCGTGATTCGCTGATACGGTGCGCGCTTTTCTGCGGCGATGCGCTCGATTGCCTTGAGTGCCAACTGATCCATGTTTCCTCACCTTTTTTATTGGAACGACGCCGATGACTGCTCGCGCAGAGAACGCGGGCGCATGTCGATCCAGTGCTCATTGATGTAATCCAGACAGACCTGACGTTCACCCCGCATCCCGGCCGCGCTCCAGCCGCTGGCCATCGGCTTGCCCGCCGGCCACAGGGAATACTGACCCTGAGCGTTGATCACCACATCGAATTGCTGCTGTGCGTCATTCATGTCGTTTCTCCTGTTGGATGGGACTGCAGGTGCCGGACCAGCCCTTCTGCGAGATGGTTGAACAGCGTGCGCCGCTCCTCGTCGGTCTTCGCACAGGCCCAGACATAAACCCGCGCCGACGCTGCGCAAACCTGCGCATACGCATCCGCGTCGTCAGTCGCAAAAGCCCGGGACGAGATTTCAACATTGGCGGCGGCATGGGCCTGAGCGAACGCAGTGGCGCTGGCGTCGGTATTCAGTTGCGCGTAATACACCGCGAACGCCTCGGCATCGCCGAAGTGCTCGGCGATCATCGCGGTGTTGGTCGGCGCGAGGCCGTAAGTCATCGCACTGGCATGGGCCTGGGCGTACGCCGCGTCATAGGCATAGGCCCGTCGATACAACGCCAGCAACACCGGTTTGAGGGTGGCCCGCCACTCGCCGTGACGCCCGGACAAACCGAGGGCCGCCCGTTGATGCAGGCTTTGCAGTGCGAGCAGCGCTGGCCGGTGTTTCGGCAATGCCTCGCATAGCATCGGCAGCACCACGTCGGCTTGCCAACGATGAACTGGCCGAAGCGACTGCGGTTCATCGACCCTGTAAATCATTTGAAGCAAGACATCGGGCTGCTCTTCGCACAGCACCTGCGCCAAGGTTGGCAACCACCGAGGCATCAAGATCGGCTCATTCATCTCGACGACTCCTCCGTGCCGATGACCTCGGCCAGCAACCGCGCCCAACGGCCCGCCACGATGCCGTAGTGGTCGGTGTCCAGTTGCTGCCAGCTCTGCAACTGCGGCAGCAAGGCCTGCCAGTTGCGTTGCAGGTCATTCATGTTCCAGGCGTTGCCCAGTCCATAAGGGTTGGCGTGCCCGGCGATAAACATCCACACGGATGTGGCGACCAACGCCGGGGGCTGGAAATCGACCATGCTGGCCATGTTATTGCGACAGCACACCGTCAGCCGTTGCAGATAAGCCTGACGCTCCTCGGACATCCCCTGCCCTTCGACGTCGGGCCAGCGCTGGGCGAACTCACGCTGGAACACCTGTTCGATGGTCCGCTCGTCGAAGCCGGCCAGTTCCGCACCGGCATCCGGCGCGGGTGGGTCGATCAGATACAGCAGCGGTTGCCTGAAGCCTTCAGCCTGAGCTTGCAGACACAGCGCCTGCGCCACCCAGGCCCCGAACGACCACCCCGCCAGACGCCAGGCACAATCGTCCGGGAGGTGGGCCTTGATCGCCTGCAGATACCACCGGGCTCGTTCGACAATGCTGATGTTCGGCAGCGCCGGCACACGCAACGCAGGATCTGCGATCACGCAGACACCCAGATCCGTCGGCAGCGTTGAAACCAGTTCCCGGTAGGCCTGAACATCGCCGCCCACCGGATGGATCAAATACAGCCATTCGCGACCGGCGCCGGCATGCCATTGATCGATCCGCACCGCGTCGTTCCAGCTATGCGGCGCGTCATCTGAAGCCTCTGCCGTGGAATCTGCCACCAGCCCCAACACCTCGCTCAGGCTGACTTTGTGGCTGAACTGCGACAACTGAAATACCTCACCGGTGGCCGCTTGCAGTTCATCGATCAGGTCCAGCAAGGTCAGCGAATCCGCACCCAGGTCGTACAGCGAATCGTCGTCCTCCAGCTCAACAACGCCGAGCCATTTGCACAGGCATTCACGCAGGCGCACGGAAAGATCCACGCCTTTCGGCACTTCGACCGGTGCGGCAACAGCGCCATGGCGAACCGGATAGAAGCGCCGCGCGGTGTCGATGCCGGTGGTGGAAACCAGCAATTGTGGCAACTGCGTCGCCATCGCCAGATCGAACACCCGACACCCCTCTTCGGCCGACAAGCCGACCGTCAGATGCTCCTGATGCGCAGCGTCCCCGCCATTGCTGGTCGTGGCCATGCCGATGTCGCGCCAGATATCCCAGTTGATGCCCAGACGCAGGCAAGCCTTGGCCGTGTCCGGACGGTAATGCGCGAAGCCATCGAGCACGCCGCTGGCTGCCGAATAATCCAGATGCCCCGCGCCGCCGAACAATGCCGACATCGACGAGCAGTACAGGACGAAGCCCGGCGAAAGCTGTTCGATCAGGCTTTCAACCGCGAGCATGCCGCGAGTCTTGGCGGCCATCGCCTCGGCCATCTGCCGGGCATCGCGATGGCGAATCAGACTGCCGGCACCGACACCCGCCGCATGAATCACCCCGGTCAGTTGACCGTAACGTCGGGCCAGATGATCGAGTACCTGCGGCCAGCGCGACAGATCCGCGATATCCGCCTGAACGCAGTCGATTCGCGAGGCGTAGGCCGCGAGTTCTGCAGGCAATTCACCTTGACGGGAGAGCAGCACCACACGCCGTGCAGGTACCTGCAACAGATGTTCGCAAAGGGTTCGACCGATCCCGCCGGTGCCACCCAGCACCAGAAACGTGCCGTCTTCCGGCAACAGGCTGGAAGTTAATGTCGGGCCCGGCAATGACTGAGCGATCAACCGTGGTTGCCACAGGTAACCGTCGCGCAACGCCATCCGCCGAGGCAACGCCGCCGGATCACCGAGCAGCGCCGCAAGCTCTACGGCCTGCGTATCAAGGTGCGGCGACGGCCAGTCTAGCCAGTGGCATCGCACCGGGTATTCCTGCGGCACCACTTCGCTGATCCCGGCCAGTGCCCCCAGCTCGGGACGCCGGACCTCGCCGTCCACCGGGCACGCCTGCCACGACATCAGCCACAGGCGCAGACGAGTCGTGCGTGCGATTTGCCCCCAGGCCTGCATCAGCGCGCTGACCGTGTCCAGACAGGCCCACTGCGCCAGATCCAGCGATTGCTCGTTGACCGCGCCTGACACCGCCAGCGGCAAGGTGTGCAGCCAGTCGAGTTCGCCGGGTTCAGATTCTGTGACCTCGGCGAGCAAACGGCTCAGGGCTTCGGTGTCCAGCGGATCCAGTTCGAAACGATCTGCGCCGAGATGCTTGAAGCCGTTGCCGGTGCGGACTTGAACCACGCGTCGATAAACCGTTCGCAGATGTTCCAGCAATGCCACGCCGGGTGTTTCATGGCTGCAAAGGATCAACGTTTCTCGTGCGCCGTTCATTGCCTTTGTGTTCAGGCGCTGGACGCGCACCCACTGCCGTTGATGAAACCACTGCGCCAGAGGTTGCCGCTCGATACCTGCGGAAACAGGGACAGCGATTTCGCCAGCAGGTTGAAACCGATAGGTCTGGAGATCAAAAGGCGATGGCGACAAATCCCACGGTGGCGGTGCCGAGCGCTGCGGCCACTGGATATGGGCGCCTTCGTACCAGGCCTCCAGTAATGCCTGCGCTGAATGATCACGGGCGATCAGTTGTGCAGCCGACGTGTTGACTTCCTTGATCGATGTTGGCTGCAAAGGAATTTCATCACCCGGTTGGCAGACCATCCCGAAGCGCCAGCGCAGTTGGCGGCGACCAGACTGCAAGTACCTCAGCAATGCAGTCTGCTGTTCCGGATGCGCTTGCATATGTTCGCGGATCACCGCGATATCGCGCAGCAATTCAGTTCGGCTGTGAGCCGAGATCATCAGCAGTGGCAGCGTTTCCTCGGCCACTTCCTGCGCCTTGGGTGCGGCGCCGACAATCACATGAGCGTTGGTCCCACCAATCCCGAAGCTGCTGACACCCGCCAGACGCCGCCGCCCTTCCGGCCATGGTCGGGACGTGGTGGGCACGTAGAACGGCGAATGCTCCAGATCAATCTGCGGATTGATCCGGCCAAACCCGAGGTTCGGTGGCAGCACGCCATGGAACACCGCCAGACTGGCGCGAATCAGCCCGACCACCCCCGCTGCCGCCCCCAGATGACCGATCTGGCTCTTCACCGAGGCCAGCGCGCAACTGCCGGCCGGCGCCTCGCCGAAGGCCTTGGTCAACGCCGCAACCTCAATCGGATCCCCCAGCAAAGTGCCGGTGCCATGGGCTTCGATGTAACCGATGTCCGTACCGGTCAACCCGGCGCGGTTCAGGGCATCACTGATGACCGCACTCTGCCCGGCCACCGACGGCGCGGTGTAACTCATCTTGGCCCGGCCATCGTTGTTCAGTGCAGAACCTTCGAGCAACGCGTAGATCCGGTCGCCATCCGCCCGCGCCCTGGCCAATGGCTTGAGCACCACCACGCCATAACCGCTGGCGCCGATGGTCCCGCTGGCGTCGTCGCTGAATGGACGGCACAGGCCATCGGCGGAAAAGATGTGCTGCGAGCGATGACGATAGCCATCGGTCAGGGTCGGGTCGATCAGCACGCCGGCGGCCAGCATCACGTCACTGTCGCCCTGACGCAGCATCGAACTGGCCATGTGCACGGCGATCAGCGAGCTGCCGCACGCCGCCTGCACGCTCAGGGCCGGGCCGTTGAGGTCCAGGTGATACGCGGCTTTGGTCGCCAGAAAGTCCTTGTCGTGATGCAGCGCCATCTGGAAACCGTCCGGCAGATCGCCTTCAGCGGTCTCGTGCAGCATCTGTTGGAAGTAGGTGGTTTCGCCGCAACTGGCGATCAGGCCGATGCGCGGACCGTCCGCCGACGGAACGATGGCCGCGTGTTGCAGGGCCTGCACGCACCCCATCAGCAGATGCCGCTGTTGCGGGTCCATCAGCCGCGCTTCCTGACGACTGATGCCGAAGTACTCGGGATCGAAGTCGAGCATGCCGGCCAGTTGGCTGCGGGCGCCGACCAGACCTTCTTCGGCGGCAAAGCGTTCGATGCCCAGCTCGTTACCCTGCACCATCGCCCAGAATTCGCCCAGGTTTTGCGCCCCGGCCACATTGACCGACATGCCGATGATCGCCATCGGCTGATGACCTGCATCGGTTTGCCGGACACGCTCCACTGCTGCCACCGAAGCCGTCGACAGATGCGCCGCCAGGCGCCGAACCGTGACGTGTTCGAACAGGTCGGCCATCGTCACCTTGTGCGGCAGCTCTTCTGCGTAACGGCCATGCAAACGCATCAGCCCGAGACTGGTGGCGCCGGCCTCGAAGAAGGTCTGATCCGGTTCGATTTCACGGCCGATCACATCCCGGAACAGCTCGCTCAGTTGCCGCTCCAGCGCAGTCAATTGCACAGCCGGTTGTGGCGTGCTGCGCCGCTCCAGCGCCTCGCCCACATTCGGCAAGGCCTTACGGTCGATCTTGCCACTTGGGGTGCGTGGCCAGACGTCGATCCGGCGATACTCATCGATCCGCACATGGGCCGGCAGGCGTTGCGCGACCTGACGATCCAGCTGTTGCGACGTCGCAGGCTCGCCGTCGAGTTGCAGCCAGGCGATCAGGCGCGGCGGATCAGCCTGAACCGCCACCACCGCGTTGACCACTTCCGGCACCTGCATCAGCGCCGCCTCGATCTGCCCCAACTCCAGACGATGGCCGCTGAGTTTGATCTGCTGGTCGTCACGTCCCAGATAATGCAGACAGCCTTGGGCATCGGCCCACGCCAGATCGCCGGTGCGATAGTACAAGCGGTCCTCTGGCAGCTCGACAAACCGCGCGGCATTCAGCGCAGGATCGGCCAGATAACAACGCTCAACCATCGGCCCCGCCACCAGCAGATAGCCGCGACTGCCAATTGGCACCGGGCGATCAAACTCATCGACCAACAGCAACCGGGCATTGCCGACGGCGTGACCGATCGGTGCACGCAACGGCCAGTCACGGGGCACCGCAGGCAATCGCAAGGCGCTGACCACATGGGTTTCGGTCGGGCCGTAGTGATTGAACAACGAGGCCTGCGGCATGCCGCCGAACCAGTTGCGCAGCGCGTCCGTGCAGAGCAGTTGCTCTCCGGCGGTGATCACTTCGCGCAATGCCGACGGGTAGATTCCCCGAGCCACAGCGGTTTGCGCCAGATGCTGCAACGCCACGTACGGCAGGAACAACCGTTCGATCCGCGCCTCGACCATGTAACCCAGCAACGCCTCGGCATCCTGACGCCAGCGCGGCGTGATCAGGTGATAGCAGCCGCCCCCACACAGGGTGCTGAAAATCTCCTGAAACGACACGTCGAACGACAGCATGGAGAACTGCAAGGTCACCGCTTTCGCAGGCAACTGCCCTTTCGTGCGCTGCCATTGCAGCAGGTTGCACAGGGTGCGTTCCGACACTTGCACACCTTTGGGCGTGCCGGTCGAGCCGGAGGTGAACAGCGTGTACAGCGGTCGCTCGCCGGCGTGACGTGGGCGCTCAAACGCTTCGGCATCGACGTGCAGATCGACCCGGTGCGTGGCGAATCGCCCGGCATTGAGATCATCGAGCGCGGCCGCCGTCGTGTCGCTGAACAGCACACAATGCGGCTGAGCCTGCTCCAGCACCTGACGCTGGATCGCCACCGGATAACCGGGATCCAGCGGCGCGGCGGTCAGGTTGAGTTTGGCCAGGGCCAGCAGCGCGACGATGTGCTCGACCGAGGCATCGAGGAACAGCACGACATGCAGCGACGCATTCCGAGTCGGCAACGGATGGCGTTCAACCAAGTCACCAGCCAGAGCGTCGGCCAGTCCATTCAGCTCGCCATAAGTGAGTTGGCGCTGACCTTGAACCAACGCAATCGCATCCGGCGTGCAATGCACCTGATGCTCGAACCAGTCCGCCAGGGTGTTGAACGGCAGATCGCCCGTCAGCCCTTCACTGGCCGGGGCCAGCCCCAGTCGATAAGGCCCCAGCAGACTGTCGAGCGTCGCCGTCGGGCTTTCCAGCAACAGATCCAGACCACGGCGGAACAATGCGTTCACCGTGCTCATCTGGTCGGCATCGAAATAGCTGCACTGATATTCCCACCAACACTCAAGCTGCGAACCGCTGCCCACCATCAATAAGGTCAGCGGGCACTTGGCGTGCAACTGCTCGTTGAATTCCAGCGTGGCGCACAGGTTTGAATCGACCAACGCCGCGTAATCAGTGTTTTCCAGCACGAACATGAAATCGAACAGCGCGGTACTCGACGACAACCGCAGGTCTTCCACCAGATCCGCCAGCGCCACGTCCTGCAGCGCTAATACCTCGCGTACCGTTGCAGTCTGCTTGCGCAGTTGCTCGCCGAGGGTCAGCTCGTGGTCAACGACGGTGGGAATCAGCACGGTGTTGGCGAACATGCCGACGCTGTCCTCGAGCTCAGCCAGGGGCCGGTTGGCCACCGGGCTGGCGATCCGGGGTCGCTCGCACCCGGTCAGGACGTAAAGACTCCAGGCGAAGACACTGAACAGCACTTCGAAACGTGTCAGTCGCTGTTGCGTGCAGAACCGTTCGAGGGCGGCGCTGCGCATGGCGCCCAACGGTTCCCGGTGTAACCGGGCGTCCGGGCTGATTTCGCGCATCGGCATTAATGCAGGCGACGGTTCCTCCTGCCGACGATGTAACTCGGCCAGAGCGCGACGCTGGTCGCGGTAATGCGGATCGACGCTCCACTGCCGCTGCCACTGGCCAAACTCCAGCGTCGTCAGATGGGCTGCCGATTCAGTACTTTCGCGACCTTGCACAGCGTCGGCATAGAGCTGCTTCAGGTCGTCGAACAACAGATTCACCGACCAGCCATCGACGATGATGTGATGCAGGTTCAGCAGCAGCCGACAGCTGCCATCGGCGAACGGCAACAGCCACGCTTGAAACAGGTTTGGCGTGGACAGGTCGAATGGCGTGGCGAACACCAGCTCCGCGAACGCCTGCCAGTTGTCTTCGGTGAAATGCCCGACAGCAAAGGTGCGGCTGGCCGGGCCTTGCTCGGCGATCAACTGATCAAGACCATCGCCCCCCGATGCGAATGCCGTGCGCAAACCAGGATGGCGCTTCACCAGACGGTCAACGGCCTCGCCCAGTGCCGCGACCTCGACACCTGCCGCCAGATGCAGAATCAGCGGCACGCTGTAAGCGGTCGAGGTCGGCGTGCGCTGCTGCAACAGCCACAGGCGGCGCTGTTCGGCGGTGGCCGGCAAGCGTGCGGCGCAACTGATCCCGGGCGCAGGGGGATAGGTCGACTCGCCATGCTCGCCCAGCAGTTGTCCGGCCAATGATGAGAAAGACTCGTTGAGCAACTTGTCGAGGGGGATCTCGCGCTGCCAACGGGTACGAATTGCCGAACGCAGACGCATGGCCTTGAGCGAATCGCCGCCACTACCCAGCCAGTCGTCCTGCGCGTTCAAGCCCGGTTGACCGAGCAGCGAACGGGCCTGACTCAGCAACCAGTCCAGCGCCGGCGAAGTGTTGTCGTTTTCCATGGCTACGGAAGCTGGATGCCATGGACTCAGCGGCTGCCCCAGCAAGCTGTCGCGATCGATCTTGCCATTGGCCGTCAGCGGCAGACGCTCCAGCAGGAACAACTGATGCGGCCGCATATACGGCGCCAGTTGCGCCCGCAGATGGACTTCGAAGGCGTGATAGTCCAGCTCCCCGCGCGCCACGATGAACGCCAGCAGCTGATGATCTTCCGCCGCCTGACGCCGGGTGCAGACGTACACCTGCGTCACGCCCGGATGCTCCAGTATCCGTTGCTCCACCTCCCCCGGCTCGATGCGGAAGCCGCGAATTTTCACCTGTCGATCAACCCGTCCCAGACATTCGATCAGGCCTTCGGCATTGCAGCGCACCAGATCGCCGGTGCGGTAATGGACGTATGCGCCACCGTCGAGGCCGGGCAATCGGACAAACTGACGGGCCGTTTCTTCGGGCCGGTTACGGTAGCCACGGGCGACGCCGCTGCCACTCAGATACAACTCGCCCACCTCTCCCGCCGGCACCGGCCGTTGCTGCTCGTCCAGCACCTGCACGCCGGTATCCGGAAGTGCTCGGCCAATGGGCGCGAGGTCACCGGTAAAGTCGCGGCTGATCGGCCAGCACAGGGCAAACGTGGTGCATTCGGTGGGGCCATAGACGTTATGAATCCGGCACTGGCTTTCAGGATTGGCTCGATACCATGCACGAACCGCCGCAGCACTGATCTGCTCGCCGCCGATCAATACCTGACGTGCGCTGGAAAAGCACGACGGCCATTCGGCAATCAAGGTATTGAACAACGACACCGTCATGAACAGGTTGTCGACCTGCGTCCGCTCCAGCACCTCGGTCAGTCGGCGCGCATCCAGCACGTCTTCGTCGGCGATCATCACGCAGCAACCGCCGTTGAGCAGCGGCGCCCACAGCTCGAAACTGCACGCGTCGAACGCCGGGTTGGACAGGCAGGCGAACCGGTCGGCCGGGCGAATCTCGATATAGCCGTTGGTGTGCGCCAGGCGAAGCAGACCGCGTTCGCCGACTTCCACGGCTTTCGGAATGCCGGTGGTGCCCGAGGTGTAAAACAGGAACATCACTTCGGCGAACTCTGCGGTCAGCGCTTGCGGCGGAGTGTCCGGCTGGTCGAGCAAGGCCTCGACGCTGGACTGCCACAATGAAGGCGACCACTGAGGTTCTTCGTCCAGGGTAATCAGGCCGGCACAGGCCGCATCCGCCAGCATCAACTGCCGACGCTTGAGCGGACTGGCACGGTCCAGCGGCACAACCACGGCGCCGACTTTCAATGCGCCGAGAATCGCCGCCAGCCACTGCCAGCTACGTGGCATGCACAACGCCAGCGACTGACCAGGCTCGACGCCGCGTGCCAGCAACCCTCGGGCGATGCGCTCGCTGGCGCTGGCCAGTTCGGCGTAAGTCAGGGTTACCGAGCCGTCGATGACGGCCGCAGCTTGCGGATTACGCCGCACTTGCTCGGCAAAGCGCGCGAGCAACGTCAGGTCATTGGACGCACTCATCATTTCGCCTCCTGCGCGGCGAAGCGCTGCAGCTCCTGCCGGATGATCTGCGACACCCGATGGATCTCCGCACTTTCGAGCATGTCCCAGTGCCCGCCGCTGACCAGTTTCGCCAGATAGCCGCTACCTGTGCGCCGCCGCCAGAAACCGCGCAGTTCATGCAACTGATGGCGGCTGAAGTCTTCCCGCGCCTGGATCAGCACCACACGCCCGGCGCGCGGCGCACATTCATAGGCGGCCATGGCCAGACGGTTGTGGTTGTAGATGTGGAAATAGCGCTCGACTTGCGCGTCTTCGATGCCGGGGTACATGCCGTTGAAGCGCACCAGTTTGTCGCGGAACTCGGCCATGTCCACGGTACCGATCTGTTCGCGGAAACCCGGATCGTCGCTGCCCTGAGTATCGAGCAGCACCACCGTCACGTGACGATGCCCCGCCGCCGTCAGCAACCGAGCCATTTCATAAGCCACCAGGCCACCGAACGACAGCCCGGTGAGAATTAGCGGTTGCGTCGTCAGCGGTTCGATCAATCGCAGATACGCTTCGGCCATCGCTTCAACCGTCGGCTCGGTACTCTCCCCCGGATTCAGCCCCGGCGATTGCACCCCGTAAACACCGGCCTCGTCCGGCAACACCTTGGCCAGCGACAGGTAACAGAACGCCGTGCCGCCCGCCGGGTGAATGCACACCACGTTGTGCTGGCCGCTACCGCGCCGGAACTCGATCAGATTGCCCTGCGCCACCGCCGGGTTCGCCCCGACCCGCAGCCAGCCGCCCAGTGCTTCGATGGTCGGGTAGCTGAGCACCACGCGTACCGGCATTTCAACCGCGAACACCTGGCTGATTTCATGGGCCATCTTGATTGCGGCGATGGAGGTGCCGCCGACGTTGAAGAAGTTGTCGCGAATGCCGATCTGCGGCACCAGCAGGAGGCGTTTCCAGATCTGGTACAGCGTCAGTTCAATGTGGTCGCGCGGGCTGCTCAGGTTGACCTGACGATTGACCATTTCCTCGTCCGCCAACGCCATCAGCGCAGTCCGATCGACCTTGCCATTGGCGGTCAGCGGCAAGGCGTCGAGCCACAGATAACTGCCGGGGACCACCGCTCGGGGCAGCGTCATTGCCAGATGGGCCTGCGCCGCCGCTTCATCCATCGACTCGGAAACAACGCAACAGGCCACCAGCCGCTGGTCCTGCGGCGCGTCGCCGACCATCAGCACCACGGCGCTGCGGATGCCGGGAAACGCTTCGAGCCGGGCTTCGATCTCGCCCAGTTCCAGACGCACACCGCGCAACTTGACCTGGAAGTCGTTGCGCCCGAGAAACTCCAGTTGGCCGTCCGGGCGATAGCGCGCCAGATCGCCGCTGCGATAGAGGCGATCGCCTGCCACGAACGGATTGTCGATAAAGCGCTCGGCACTGAGCTGCGCCAGCCCCAGATACCCCCGGGCCACGCCGACGCCACCGATGTGCAATTGCCCGGTGACACCCACGGGCACCGGCTCGTCGCGGTCATCGAGTACGTAAAAACGGTTGTTGGAAATCGGCCGGCCGATCGGCAGTTTGCTGGCGGGCACGTCGGCGCCGGGCTCAAGGGTCCAGATGCTGTTGATCACCGTGGTTTCGGTCGGGCCGTAGACGTTGTGCAGCCGCGCATGGGGCAGGCGCTCCTGAAAACGCCGGGCCAGGGCGGGCGGCAGTTCACCGCCGCCGCTGAATACATCGGTCAGCGACGTACACAGGCTGACTTCTTCGACTTCCAGAAACAGCTGCAACATCGCCGGCACGAACACCAGCGCCGTGACCTTCTGCTCGCGTACCTCGCGCGCCAGATACGCCGGTTCGTAATGCCCGCCGGGCTTCGCAATGATCAGACGCCCGCCGGTTGCCAGCGGCCAGAATGTCTCCCACGCCGAGGCATCGAAACCGAACGGGATCTTGTGCAGCATCGCCCCCGCCTCACCGCAGACCTGCAAGCACCACAGCAGCAGGTTACTCAGGCCACGGTGGGCAACCATCGCGCCCTTCGGTAAACCGGTGGTGCCCGAGGTGTAGATCACGTAGGCGAGATGGTCAGGGGTGACGCCGACATTGCGTGGGTCGAGATTGTCGGCGGGCAATGACGCCCAGCTCGCGGCATCTTTTTCGAGATCGAGAATCGGCGCTTCCCAGGTCGAACCTTGTATAGCCTGACGCAAAATCCCGTGTGCCGAGCCGAGGGTCAGCAGCACCGCCGGCGTGCTGTCGCCGAGCATATGGCTCAGGCGTCCCAGCGGATAATCGGGGTCCAGCGGCACATAGGCGCCACCGGCCTTGAGCACTGCCAGCAACGCCACCGGCTGTTCCAACGAACGCTCGATGCACACCGCCACGCGCACGTCCGGGCCGACGCCCAATGTGCGCAAATGCCGCGCGAGTCGGTTGGACCGGGCATTGAGTTCGGCGTAGCTCAGGGATTCGTCCTCGAACACCACTGCGCAGGCCTGAGGGTTGCTCGCGGCCTGAGCTTCGACCAGTTGATGCACGCATTGCGCCGGTTGCGACAGCGGCATTGTGCGGTTGAAATCGACCAGCACCCGCTGACGTTCAGCCTCGTTCATCAACGGCAACGCATTGATCGGTTGCTTGGCGTCGGCGGCGATCTGCTCAAGTAGATGACGGTAATGCCCGCTCAGGCGCTCGATGGTCGCGACGTCATAGAGGTCGGTGTTGTATTCCACCAGCAAGTCCAGTCGCCCTGCCCGCTCGACCCATTCGAACGCCAGGTCAAACTTGGCCGTGGCACTGCTGGTGCCGTACGGCGTCAGTTCCAGATCGGGCATCCGTACGCCGCTGCCGGGGGTGTTCTGCAACACCAGCATCACCTGGAACAGCGGCGAATGACCGGGATCGCGCTGCGGGTTGACGGCTTCGACCACGCGCTCGAACGGCACGTCCTGGTGGGCGTGAACGTCGAGCATCTGGCCGCGCACGTCGCGCAGCAATTCGGCGAAGGTCTGCTGCGGATTCAGACGCTGACGCAGCACCAGCGTGTTGACGAAGTGACCGATCAGCGGCTCGACTTCCGGGCGATTGCGGTTGGCGAACGGCGTGCCGATGCACAGATCCTGCTGACCGCTGTGGCGCCACAACAGCACTGCCAGCGCCCCCAGCAATACGTTGAACAGCGTGCCCTGGGTCTGCCGGGCCAGCGCCGTGAGCTCGCGCAAAGTGCCGCCATCGACGGAGGAACTGAACGTGGCACCGACATAACGCTGCACCAACGGGCGCTGCCGGTCGGCGGGCAGGGTCGACAACAGCGGCGCGTCGTCCAGGGTGCGACGCCAGTAATCGAGTTGAGCATCCAGCGCCGCACCACCGATGCGCTGTTGCTGCCAGCAGGCGTAGTCGGCGTATTGCACCGGCAACGGCGCAAGCGTCGAGGTTTCTCCACGCAGATAATCGCCGTACAACGTCGCGACTTCCTGCTGGATCACGCCCATCGACCAACCGTCGGCGATGATGTGATGCACGCTGTACAGCCACAGGTATTCGTCTTCATCCACGCGCAGTAACGACGCCCGCAGCAATGGGCCGGTGGCCAGATCGAACGGTGCCCGGGCGTCCTGCTCGACGGCGAATCGTACTTGCTGCTCGCGCTCTGCGGCAGGCAAATGGCGCAGATCCGTCACCGACAACGACAGCGGCATCGACGGATGCACGACCTGACGCGGCTCACCGTCCACACTGCAAAACGTCGTGCGCAGGGCTTCGTGGCGGGCAACCAGCTCGTTCAGTGCTCGTTCCAGATGCGCGACGCTCAACTGCCCCTTCAGCGTCACCGCCGTGGGCACGTTGTAGAACGGGTTGCCGGGTTCCAGTTGATCGAGAAACCACAGCTGCCGTTGCGAGAACGACAACGGCCAGGACGCGTGTGCGCCGGCACGACGGGGAATCACTGCGTCATCACCGCCACCGAGCAAGGTAATCAGTTCCTGCTTGTGGAGCTTGAGCGCCGCTGTCAGTTCTTCGGTGAGAAACCCGCGCGGCGCCTTGCAACGCAGCCTGTCACCGTCCACCTCGAGCACCACGCCATGGCGAGCGAACAACGCCAGCAATTGATCGGCATTCATACTTCGAACTCCTCCATGTCTTCGTCGTCCAGGCTTGCGGTCACAGGCTCGATGGCAAACGCCTCGACCGGTGCGCGGTGTTGTTCATCGGCCGTGCGCTGGCCGCCGATCATCGAGTAGATCAACTCGTGGTTTGGCCCGAGGTCGAACAGCGCCGTCAGTTGCTGCTCCTCGACCGAGCCGATGCCGCACAGGCCCAGGCCGTGTTCGACGGCGGTCATGCTCAGCAACTGGGCCATTGCGCCGCTTTCGATATGGCAGAAGTCACGGCTGCGCTCGCCATACAGCGGGCGGATCGCGGCCATGTCGGCGATGAAGAACAGCGAGAACGCGGCGTTCTCGTACACCGGGCGATTGACGAAATAGTCGTAGGTGTCCGGGTCGAGCAGTCCGCTCTGGAGCGCCAGCAAGCGATGCTGGCGAGGATCGTAGTAATACGCGCCACCGGGCACGCCGAGCACGCGCTCAGGTTTGACGTAGAGATAAGCCTGAATCGGGTACAGCCCGCCCGCCGACGGGAACTGGTATTTCACTTCACCGTCGAGCTGCCCCTGGGCCAGTGCCGCCAAAATATGCGCGAAGGCATGAGTCGCAATCGGCTGCGCGCCGAACTGGCGCACCGAGCGGTAATCACTCAAACGCCTTGCGAAGGCCGGGTCTTGCGGCAAGTCCAGTGCCACTGCCGGCAGGGTTTGAGCAAACTCACGGCGACCACGTTGCTCAGCCTTGAACTGTGCCCGCTGCTGTGGATCTTCGATGATGTCCTGCGGGGTCTCCGGTGTCGGCTGGACGTTGCCGAGCAATTCCTGACGGGCCCGGTTCTGGCGGTACATGCCGAGCAGATGCAGCAACGTCGGCTGGGCCAGCAGTTGCGCCACATGCGGGCGGAACTGCAAGGCGCCGGACAAGGCGTTGCTGATCCTGACGATATCAATCGAGGTCGCGCCGAGGTTCAGCAGATTGGCGTTGGCGGCAATGGATTCGCGCTTGAGCACGCCCTGCACGATTTCCACCAGCCGCTGTTCCTGCGGGCCCTCGACTTCCAGCGTCGGGCCTTGTTCCACGATTTGCTCCGGTTCCGGAAGGCGCTTCTTGTCGACCTTGCCGTTTGAGGACAACGGCCAGGCTTCGACGAAGGTGAACGACGACGGAATCATGTACGCCGGCAGCTTGTCCGTCAGGTAGTCGGTGAAGTCACTGGCCTGCAACGCCGGATCGGCCTTGAGCACATAACCCGCCAGACGTTTCTCACCCAGCGTGCTGCCAAGAATCCGCACCACCGCGCTCTGCACGCCGGGATGGCGATTGAGCGCGGCTTCGATTTCGCCCAGCTCGATGCGATAACCCTGGACCTTGACCTGATTGTCTTCGCGACCGAGGAATTCGATGTTGCCGTCCGGTAGCAAGCGGCCCAGGTCGCCGGTGCGATACAGACGTTCGCCGGTCAATGGATGGTCGAAAAAACTGCCCGCGCTGAGTTTCTCGTCACGCCAGTAACCCTTGGCCAGACCGATGCCGCCGATGTACAGCTGCCCCGCGACCCAGGTCGGACGGACCTGCAACGCTTCATCCAGCACGTAGAAGCGCTGATGGTCGAGAGCCTTGCCGTAGGGAATACTGCGCCAGGCCGGATCGACGTGCTTCACCGGATAATAGATCGACCAGATCGACGCTTCGGTGGCGCCGCCGAGGCTGATCAGCTGCAAGTCCGGCTGCAACGCCCAGACCCGCTCAGGCAAGGTCAGAGGAATCCAGTCGCCGGACAGCATCGCCACCCGCAGGCTGGCAGGCAATGCACCACCCTCGCCCTCCACGTACTCGACCAGCATGCCGAGCAGCGCCGGCACCGAGTTCCACAGGCTGACCTGATGACGCTTGATCAATGCAAGCCAGTGCGCCGGATCGAGGGTCAGTTGCGGGTCGAGGATGACCACCGCCGCGCCTACCGCCAGCGTGCCGAAGAAGTCATAGACCGACAGGTCGAAACTCAGCGAGGAGATCGCCAACACCCGATCATTCGGCCCGACGGCAAAACGGCGGTTGATGTCGAGCAAGGTGTTGACCGCACCGCGATGGTCGATCACCACGCCCTTCGGCTGGCCGGTGGAGCCGGAGGTGTAGATCACGTAAGCGAGGTTGCTTTCGTTGACCTGCACCGGTTGCAGTGGCAATGCGTCGTTAGGGACTGCATCGGTCACGGCAATGGTCGTGACCTGCGCCGGCCATTCGATTTTGTCGAGCAGCGCCGGTTGGGTCAGGGCCAGACTCGCCTCCGCCCGTTCCAGAATATGCCGCAGCCGCTCCGCTGGCTGAGTTGGCTCGATGGGCAGGTAAGCGCCGCCGGCGTACAGAATCGCCAACGTTGCCACCACTTGTTCCCAGCCGCGCTCCATCACCACCGCCACCAAGCGGTTCGGCAGCACGCCCTGCGCTTGCAGGCGGGCGCCGAGTTGTCGGGCCTCATTGCGTAGTTGAGCGTAAGTCAGCTGCCGCGTGCCGATTACCGCCAGTGCCTCCGGCGTGACGAGGGCCTGACGCTCGAACAGTTCGTGCATCAACGGCAGCGTTTGCTGAATGTCGACCGGTGCCGGCAACCGCGCCTGCGGCAGCAGTTGTGGCGTGTTCGCGCCCCAGGCCGTCGGCTCGCAGAGACTGTCGAGCAACGTGTTATAGGCGACGAACATCTGCTCGATCATGCCTTGCGGGAACAGTTCGTCGATGCTGTCCCAGTTGAACAGCAGGCGTCCTTCCAGCTCCAGCAACGTGTGGTCGAGCCACACCTGCGGCGTCTGGGTGATGCTGTGCATGTGCTTGGCGTTCAATGCGTCCGCGAGGTTGAACTCGGCCAGCTCCGGCGCCGCTTCCGACAGCGTGCTGTTGAACACGATCGGCATCGCCGTCTGCTGCACGCCCCGGGCCTGGGACAACTCGCGCAGCACCCGCACGCCGCTGACCACCGAATGGTCGATATCGCGCCAAAGCTGTGCCTGCACGGCGCGGGCCTTGTCGGTGAAGCTCAGCGCTCCGTCGATGCCGATTTCTAGCAGCACCAGCGAGGTGAAGTCGCCGATGATTTCATCGACATCCGAATGCAACGGCATGCGATTGAACAGCGGCAGACTCAGGGTAAAACGCGGGGTGCGGCTCCACAGCGCCAGCACTTCGCTGAACGCGGTCAGCAGCATCACCGACGGCGTCACCGCAAACTGCTTGGCCACGGCTTTGAGTTGCGCCCACTGCGCCGCCGACATGTCGCGGTCGCGGCGGGTGAAATGCGGGTTGGCAATGCTTTCGGGTTGGCGCACCAGCGGCAGGTCTGGCGCCGGGGCCAGAGTAGTCACCCGCTCGCGCCAGTAGCCCAGCGCCTGCTCGTAGCGGCGGCCGTTGCGCAGTTGCTGTTCGGCCAGCACGTAGTCGCGAAAAGTCAGGCCCGGTTCGGCCAGTTCCAGCAACGGATCTACGTAGAAGGCCATGAGTTCGCGGGCGAGAATCTGCGTACTCGCGGCGTCGACGATCAGCGCATCGAGGCTGATGTGCAAATGAGTGATGTCGTCATCGAGCAGCGACAGGCTGAACTCGAACAGCGGCCAGCGACTGGCATCCAGCACCTGATGGGACTGGCGTTCGCGGGTCGCTTCCAGCGTGCGTTGTGCTTCTTCGGCGGGTAAACCGCGCAGGTCGCTGCGGGGCATGCGGTAGGTCGGCACCTGCGCCAGCACCTGTTGCGTACCGTCGCTGAGGAACACCACGCGCAGCATGTCGTGGCGCAGGATCATGCGATTCAGGGCTTGCTCGAAACGCTCGGCATCGAACCCGGGAATGCGCAGTTCTTCGTAGCCATGGGCGCTTACGCCGCCGAGGCTGACCGTGGCCTCGCGACCGAACCAGTAAGCCTGCTGGATATCGGTCAGGGGGAATGGTTCATGTCGATCATTGCGATCCGGCTCGATCTGGATGAACGCCGGTTCAACGCTCTGCTCTTCACGCGAAACCTGCGCCGCCAGATCCATCAACACCGGGGTCTGAAACAGGCTGCTCAGGGACAGTTGCGCGCCCATGCGCTGGTTGATCGCGTAGATCATTCGTGTCGCCAACAGCGAGTGGCCGCCGAGGTCGAAGAAGTTGTCGTGGATGCCGACCCGCTCGCACTTGAGCACTTCGGCCCAGATCTCGGCCATCTGCCGTTCGATGTCGTTGCGCGGCGCCTCGTAAGTCGCCCCGGCGCTGCGTTCCGGTGCCGGCAGCGCCTGTCGGTCGAGCTTGCCGTTGCGGGTCAGCGGCAATTGCGAGAGCCGGACCCACGCACTCGGGATCATGTGTTCGGGCAACTGGCGTTGCAGTTCGGCACGCAGGGATTCACTGGTGGCGGAGCCGACCACATAGGCCACCAGACGCTTGTCCCCGGCCACGTCTTCACGCAGTAAAACGGCGGCTTCCTGCACGCCGGGTTGATGCTGCAACAGGCTGTCGATCTCGCCGAGTTCAATGCGGAAGCCGCGCAGTTTCACCTGTTGGTCGATGCGGCCCAGGTACTGCACGTTGCCGTCGGCCTGGAACTTCGCGAGGTCGCCGCTGCGGTACATCCGCGCGCCCGGCTCGTCGCTGAACGGGTCCGGCAGGAAGCGTTCGGCAGTCAGGTCCGGGCGATTCAGGTAACCCCGAGCCAGGCAGGCGCCGGCGATGTACAACTCGCCCGCCACGCCGACTGGCACCGGATTCAGATGTTCGTCCAGCACGTAGAGCCGCGCGTTGGCGATGGGACGGCCGATGGGCGGTGCGTCCGGCCAGGATTCGACCTTGTTGCAGTCGAGGCTGAACTGGCTGACCACATGGGTTTCGGTCGGCCCGTATTGATTGTGCAACTGCGCGCCACCCAGTCCACGGACAAACCCGCGCAGCTCGTCATTGATTTGCAGGGCTTCACCGGCGGTGATGATCTCGCAACCACCGGCCGGCATCGGTGCATCGGCCTCGGTCAGGCCGGCGAGTTGTTGCAACACGGCGAATGGCAGGAATGCCCGCTGCACGCCTTCGGCCACCAGAGTCGGGCGCAGCGCGGCAAGGTCCTTGCGACTGTCTTCGGTCATCAGCAGCAGGCTGCCGCCCTGGCAGAGGGTGCTGCAGATTTCCTGGAACGAAACGTCGAAGTTCAGCGAGGCGAATTGCAGCACGCGCTGAGGTGCCGTGGCTTGATCGAGTTGCCAGTTAATCAGGTTGTCCAGCGCACGACGGTTGTGGGCCACGCCTTTCGGGCGGCCGGTGGAACCCGAGGTGTAGAGCACGTAGCCGAGGTTTTCCGGGCTCACATTGACTTGCGGATCATCAGTCGGGTGCTGTGCCCACTGCGATGCGTCAGTGTCCAGGCAGCAGATCTGCGCCTCGTTGGTCGGCAGCCCGGCCATCAGACTCGATTGCGTCAGCAGCATGGTCGGCGCGGCATCGCTGAACATGAACGCCAGACGTTCGTTCGGGTACGCCGGGTCGAACGGCACGTACGCCGCGCCGGCCTTGAGGATTGCCAGCAGGCCAATGACCATTTGTGGCGAGCGTTCCAGGCACAGGCCGACACGATGTTCAGGGCCGACGCCTTGTTCGATCAGGTAATGCGCGAGCCGGTTGGCGGCTTGATTCAGCTCGCTGTAGCTCAGTTGCTCGCGCTCGGCGAGCAGCGCCACAGCGTCGGGCGTTTGCCGGGCGAGGGTTTCGAAATGCCCCACGCAACCGGGCAGCGACGCGGTGTCCCGCGCGGTGCGGTTCCAGTCGTGAACGATCTGCTGGTGTTGCTCGGCGCTCAGCAGTTTGATCCCCGCCAGCGACTGTTCGCTGTCCTCGACCATCTGCGTCAGCACCCGGCGCAGGTACTCGCCGAACTGCTCGACGGTGCCGCGTTCGAACAGGCCCGAGGCGTATTCCAGACCACCGATGATCTGTCCGTCGCGCTCATGGAGCGCCAGTTGCAGATCGAACTTGGCGACGTGATGACTGCTCTCCACCGGCGTAACGTCGAGCCCGGTCAGCAGCAGATCGGAATCCTGATCCTGCTCCCAGGCAAACAGCACCTGGAACAGCGGACTGTGGGCCAGACTGCGTGGCGGGTTGAGCAACTCCACCACTTGCTCGAACGGCAGGTCTTGATGCTCCTGAGCCCCCAGTGCGACCCGCCGCGCCTGTTGCAGCCATTGCGCCACCGACGGCGAGCCCGATCGGGTCATGCGCAGTGCCAGGGTGTTGACGAAGAAACCGATCAACCCTTCAAGTTCCTGCTGCGGACGGTTGGCCGATGGCACGCCGATCACCACATCGTCCTGCCCCGACAGTCGTGACAACAGCAGCGAAAAACCGGCCAGCAAAGTCATGAACAGCGTGGTGCCTTGCTGCATGCCCAAGGCTCTCAGTCGCGTGGTCAATGCTTCGTCGAAGACCAACGGAACAAAGCCGCCGAGGTAGTCCTGCACAGGCGGACGCTTGTGATCCGTCGGCAATTCCAGCAGCACCGGCGCGCCCGTGAGGGTTTCGCGCCAATAGCGGTTCTGCTGTTCCAGCACTTCACCGGTCAGCCATTGCTTCTGCCACACGGCGTAATCCACGTACTGCACGGGCAATGGCGGCAACGGATCGTCGCGATCCTGCAACGCCGCTTCGTAGAGTTGCCCCAGCTCACGAGTGAGCACGCCCATCGACCAGCCATCGGAGATGATGTGGTGCTGGGTCAGCATCAGCACATGGTCGTCCGGCGCCAACCGCACCAGGCTTACCCGCATCAGCGGGCCACGGCTCAGGTCGAACGGCCGGGCGCCCTCCTCGTCGATCAACCGGGTGAGACGCTCTTGAGCATCGGGCCCTTGCAGATCGGTGACGGTCAGTCGAAGGCTGTGCGCAGGCGATGAAACCTGCTGCCGCCCTTCCCCTTCAACAGCAGTGAAGGTGGTGCGCAGCGCGTCATGGCGTGCCACCAGTTGATTGAAGCTGCGCTCAAGCGCCGGAACGTCCAGCAAACCGCGCAATCGCAGGTTCAGCGGCATGTGATACGCCGCGTTGCCCCCCTCCATTTGCGCCAGAAACCACAGGCGCTGCTGGGCAGACGACAACGTTTGCGCGCCCGTCCGTTCAAGGGCCGCGATGGCTGGACGAGCCGCAGCCTGACTGGCTTGCAGCCGTTCGGCGAACTGTTTCAGAACGGGTGCGGCGAACAGCGTCGAAGGCGCGACTTCCAGCCCCAGCGTATGGCGAACCTGCGCCAGCACACGCATCACCAGCAACGAGTGACCGCCGAGGGCAAAGAACTGATCCTCACGCCCCACTCGCTCGACGCCGAGCACTTCGGCCCAGATCACCGCGAGCGCAGTTTCCAATGAACCCTGCGGCGCCTGATATTCCTGCTGATCGAATGCCTCGACATCCGGCGCCGGCAGATTCGGTCGATCGACCTTGCCGTTGGCGGTCAGCGGCAGCGCATCCAGACGCACGAACGCGGTCGGCACCATGTAATCCGGCAGGCTGGTTTGCAGCTGTTCACGCAGTGAACGCGGGCTCAGCGTTGTGCCCGGTTTCTCGCAGTAATAAGCGACCAGTCGAGGTTCACCGAGGCCGTCCTGACGCAGCAACACCACGCTTTCACGCACGCCTGCAACGTCTGCCAGCCGGGTTTCGATTTCCCCCAGTTCCAGGCGCAGCCCGCGCAACTTGGCCTGGGAGTCGTTGCGGCCGAGGAATTCCAGTTGGCCGTCGGCCCGATGACGCGCCAGATCTCCGGTGCGGTACAAGCGTTCGCCCGCCACGAACGGGTTGTCGATGAAGCGCTCGGCAGTGAGTTGCGGCAGGTTCAGATACCCCCGCGCCACGCCGACGCCACCGATGTACAACTCGCCCGCAACACCCTCGGCAACGGGCTCGCCTTGCTCGTCGAACAGGTAAATCCGGGTATTGGGCAGTGCCTGGCCGATGGGCAGCACAGCGTCGATCTGGCTGCTTTCGGTGAACTCGAAACAGGTGCTGTCGATGCTCGCTTCGGTCACGCCATAGGCCTGGACGATCTGCACCCGCTCACCGCAGAGCCTGCGCAATTGCCGGGCGCTGTGGGCAGTCCAGATGTCCGAGCCGCAGACCACGGTGCGCAGGAACGACAAGTCATGGCCGCTCTCTTCGACCCATGCCAGCAAAGGGTTGAGCAGCGCCGGCACGAAGTCGGCAAAACCGATCTGCGCATCGCGCATCAAGCGATACAGGGCCGGCGGATCCATCAAGGTGTACCGGGGGCACAGCACCAGCGTGCCGCCAAACCCCAGCGCACGAATCAGGTCGGCGCTGAACACGTCGAAGGAAAACCCGGCCATTTGCAGGTGATTGATCGGCTCGCCCAAGGCATAGAGTGGTGCCCAGGCAGCGCTCACGGCGATCAGCCCGCGATGCTCGACCATCACGCCTTTCGGGGTGCCGGTCGAACCCGAGGTGTAGATCACGTAGGCCAGGTGTCGGGGTGTTAGGCCTGCCGCATGAGGATCGGGATTGTCCGGTGACTGTGAAGACCAATGGGTTGAATCGCCGAGATCAAGCACCGTGGTCGATTGTTCGAGCGCAGCCGTCAGGACGTGCCGCGCCTGACCATGGGTCAGCACCACCGGCGGCGCGCTGTCGGCCAGCATGTGCGCCAGCCGCGCCTGCGGATACGCCGGGTCCAGCGGCACATAGGCACCTCCGGCCTTGAGCACCGCGAGCACACCCACCAGCATTTCCAGCGAACGCTCGAGACAAATTCCCACCCGCACGTCCGGCCCGACGCCGAGGCTGCGCAGATGATGAGCCAGGCGGTTGGCGCGGATATTGAGTTCGCGGTAGCTGAGCGCCTCTGCTTGCCAACGGACGGCAATGGCCTCGGGGTTGCGCAGCACCTGCGCTTCGAACAGGCCGTGCACGCACAGATCGGTGTCGAACGGAATCGAGGATGAAACGTCGGGCTGCGCGGGATTCGTCCCACGCAAGGAAGTGTTGTCGAGCATCGGAGGCTACCGTCCATGACTGCATTATTTTTGTGATCAGGCAGAGACAGCACGCGCCCCGCCAGTCAGGCCCCGGCATCAGGTACCGGTTCGGTCATTCGAATTCAGGAAGATGGCGCGGCACGCGCATGCAGACTCGCGTCGCACGCAGGCACACACAGGAAACCGGGGGGAGAAAGGCTGGCGAAGAACACCGCGGCGCGGTCCGCGCAGGCAGCTGGGGAGATGACAGAATCGTTGACGACATCCGTCGCCCTGCTCATTGCATCGTCGATTGCAAACCGCGTGATCAATTGAAACCTCGACTTCCATTTGAGGGTCAACGACGAGGAACAACCTGCGCGGTGGGTGACAGCGCCAGGGTGGTCCCGATCGGCTGCGACTGCCGGGTCTGTAGACGCACGGCAATCTTCTGGCGCCGGGTTTGTGACCCGAAGCGCCGCCGGATAATAACCACGTTTTTTGCTGGAGAGGCAAACAAAATGTAGGAAAAGTGCGAAATAAATATCGGGTGTTTCCTACGCCATCGGAATGATGGCCAAGCGACCGGGTTGTCATAAATGCGCCAGCGCAAACCTGCCCGTCCTTCAGGCATCCACTGCCGGAAAACCACGCCAAGACCCCGGCCTGACAGCCAGGCAGTCGTCACTTCAATCACATCATTCACACATCGCTAACAAGCGCTAACAACGCATAACTGGCAGTCGATCAGGTCCTGGGGGCAGGATTGACGCTCACCGCTGAACGTCAGGCAACCTGCAGACATCATGGGTTGTCGCGGTCGGTCGAACGATGGTTTTGCGAGGGATCCGATCATGGCTGAAGGTTATCGCCAACATTGCCTGTGCGAGGCTGACCGACTCGGCAACGACGAACTGTATGCCTTGGTCACGGGCGCCGTCAGGCATGACAGGGCTGAATCCCAGCAACTGTTCGCGACGGTGACACCGTTGCTCATCGCCTATTTCGAAGGCCAGGTACAGGCCGGAAGGATCAGTCGCGAGGACACCGGCCGCCTCGTCCAGCAAGCCTTCAAGACCCTGTATCTCGAGCAGGCCCGGCATGACCCCGGCTTTCCGTTTCGGGCCTGGCTCATCGAGATTGCACGATCCACGTTGCTCGACAACCTGGGCCATCGGGGCATCACAGCGCCGGACCACCCCACGCCGCTAGCGGGTGCGTCTGCCGCAGAACGTCACGACACCCCACGCTCAGCCTGCATCGATCTTTCGACGCAGTGAAATCTTCACCAGAGAATGCCCATGATCAACATCGAAAAAACGCTCTACACCGCACAGACCTGCACCACAGGAGGCCGTGAGGGGACCGCACGCAGTCACGATGGTCGACTTGATCTCAGGCTCTCTCCACCGGGCGCACCGGGGACGGGAACCAATCCCGAGCAGTTGTTCGCGGTGTGCTGGTCGGCTTGCTTTCTCGGTTCCCTGCGCCACGCCTGCAACGCTCGCAAGATCGGCTTCCCGGCAAACGCCGGGGTGGAGGCTCAAGTCGACCTCGTACACGCAGAGCACGGGTTCTTCCTGCAGGCCCGCCTGGCCGTGTCGTTGCCGGAGATCGAGCCGGAAGTGGCGCTCCAGCTGATCGAAGCGGCGCACCAGAATTGCCCCTACTCCAAAGCCACGCGCAGCAACATCAACGTCAGCATCACCCTCGCCTGATCCCTCCTCTGCCGCTCCCGAACGGCCAAACGCCGACACGCCAAACACGCCTGCCTCCATGCAGCGACACCATGGTGCAATAGAGGGCTCCCAAGGCTTTTGATGTGATGGCGGCAAACCGACAAAAGCCAGGAGTAGCGCATGAAAAAGCTGACGACCGCCGCCGGCGCACCAGTGGTGGATAACAACAACTCGCAGACCGCCGGCCCGCGAGGCCCGGTGCTGTTGCAAGACGTATGGCTGCTGGAAAAGCTGGCGCATTTCGATCGTGAGGTCATTCCCGAACGGCGCATGCACGCCAAGGGTTCGGGAGCATTCGGCACCTTCACCGTCACCCGTGACATCAGCCGCTATACCAAGGCCAGACTGTTTTCCAGCGTGGGCAAAACCACCGATATCTTCGTCCGGTTTTCCACCGTGGCCGGCGAGCGTGGTGCCGCCGATGCCGAACGTGACATTCGCGGGTTTGCCATCAAGTTCTATACCGAGCAAGGCAACTGGGATCTGGTGGGCAACAACACGCCGGTGTTTTTTCTGCGCGATCCGCTGAAATTTCCCGACCTCAACCATGCGGTCAAACGCGACCCGCGCACCAACCTGCGTAGCGCCCGCAACAACTGGGATTTCTGGACGCTGCTGCCCGAGGCGCTGCATCAGGTGACGATCGTCATGAGTGAGCGCGGGTTGCCGCGCACCTACCGCCACATGCACGGCTTCGGCAGCCATACGTTCAGTTTCATCAGCCCGGCGAACGAGCGATTCTGGGTGAAATTCACCTGGAAGACCGAGCAAGGCATCGAGAACCTGACCGATCAGCAAGCCGCAACACTGATCGGCGATGATCGCGAAAGTGCCCAGCGCGACCTGTACACCAGCATCGAGGAAGGCCGCTTCCCGCAATGGAAGCTCTACGTGCAAGTGATGCCGGAGCTGGACGCCGAGACGTACCCGATCAATCCCTTCGACCTGACCAAGGTCTGGCCCCACAAGGATTACCCGTTGATCGAAGTCGGTGTACTCGAACTCAACCGCAACCCCGACAACTACTTCGCCGACGTCGAGCAGGCAGCCTTCAACCCGGCCAACGTCGTGCCCGGCATCAGTTTCTCACCGGACAAGATGCTCCAGGCCCGCCTGTTCTCCTACGGCGATGCACAGCGCTATCGCGTGGGCGTCAATCATCATCAGATCCCGGTGAACGCCCCACGCTGCCCGGTCAACAGCTATCACCGGGACGGCCAGATGCGCACTGATTCGAATGCAGGCAGCACCCCCGGCTACGAACCCAACAGCCATGGCCAATGGGTCGAACAACCGGATTTCAGCGAGCCACCGCTGGCCCTCAAAGGCAGCGCGGGGCACTGGGATCACCGGGAGGACGACGACTGTTTTTCGCAACCCGGCGCGCTGTTCCGGGCCATGACCATGGCCCAGAAACAGGCCCTGTTCGATAACACCGCGCGCTCGATTCATGGTGCCAGCGCAGCGTCGAAACAACGACACATCGACCACTGCACCCGGGCAGATCCGGCGTATGGCGCAGGGGTTGCGCACGCCATTGAGGCACTCGGCTGATCTGCAATGACGGAGCCGAAACAACAACGCCCGGATTAACCGGGCGTTGTTGTTTGTACGGGTCAGTCAGGCAATGATTCGCGGCTGAAGGCCTGCACCTCCTGCACCAGACCGCGAGCCGCCATTTCCACCAATTGCCGGCCCTTTTCCGGCGAAGCCTGGGCCGGGTCCGAGCCCATGCGGCCATCGGGGTGACGGGCACGGAAGTCAGCGGCTTCGCGGATCGGGCCCCAGTTGGCGATCTGCGGCGAATAAACGGCCGACTTGATGGAATCGGGATAGGCCCACTGGGTCACGGCGATTTCCGAAGGCGTTGCATGAATGCCGTGGCCGGTCGGGAACTGGTCACGCGCCAGCTCGTTCACCCCTTCCAGATCCCACCAGTTGCAGAGTTTCAGGGCGAACCCGGCCTTGCGCCGGGCAAAACTCGCCTCGGCGTACAGCTCCGAAAACGCCGCTTCGATCGAGGCGATGTTGCCGCCGTGGCCATTGAGGAAAAAGATCTTTTCAAAGCCGTGGGCGGCCAGCGAACGGGTCCAGTCCGCGATGGCGGCGATGAAGGTCGAGGGCCTGAGCGAAATGGTGCCGGGGAAACCGAGGTGATGTTGCGCCATGCCGATATTGAAGGTCGGGGCGATCAGGATGTCTGCACTTTTCTGCGCTTCATGGGCGATGATCTCCGGGCACATCCAGTCGGTGCCCAGCAGGCCGGTCGGCCCGTGCTGCTCGTTGGAGCCAATCGGGATGACGATGGTGCGGCTGCGTTCGAGGAATTGGGCGATTTCGGACCAGGTCGATAGGTATAAAAGCATCAGGATTCTCACTCTTCGAAGGTTCCTCGCGGAACGAGGGTTGGCGTTCAATGCACCTGCAACAGCAGCGTCATTGATAACACCCGCCTCCCTTCGACGACAGAATACGAAGGTATCGGAATCGCCAAAACGCCCTAATCGCGAACGAGAAACTCACGGGGCGATTCGCCCATCACCCGTCTGAACATTGCGCTGAAGGCACTCTGGCTGGCATAGCCCAGGTCCCGGGCAATCACCCCGACGGACTGGCCTTTGTCGAGCCGGTCGATGGCGGTCGCCAGCCGCACCTGTTGCAGCCAGTGGCGGAAATTCAGGCCGGTTTCATTGACGAACAGGCGAATCAGCGTACGGGAGCTGGCGCCAACCCGGTCTGCCCAATAGCCGATCGAATGGTCTTGTCCGGGGTCCTGCAGAATCGCCTCACACACCGTGACCAGTCGCCTGTCGACCGGCCACGGCACTTCGATCGGCAACGTCCGCGCCGCCTGCAGTTCACTGAGTATCAACGCCACGATGTGCGCGTTGCGCCCTTCCTGCGGGTATTCGATCGGCTGGTCGGCCAAGGCCAGAATCAACTCGCGCAGCAGTCCGGGGATCTCCAGCACTTTGCAGTGATCGCCCAGCCCGGCGCAGACCTGCGGCTCGATGTAGATCGAGCGCATCTTGACTGCGCTCAGCATCAACTGATCGTGGATCATTCCGGGCGGAATCCACAGCGCCCGCTTCGGCGGCAGGATCCACAACCCGCGTTCGGTGGCCACCCGCATCACGCCGTTCGAGGCATACAGCAACTGCCCGTGCCGATGCACGTGCGGTTCGTTGTATTCGCCGGTGGCCTGATCGCGCACCAGCACGGTCATCACCCGTGGCACATCCTGATAGTCGGGATAGCGTTCGCTGCGCGGCGCGGACTCAAGCCTGGCGACGACCTTGCGCACCTCTTGTTTCATCGCGTGGAGTCTCCTGAAAACAGCCCTTGATCGTCGTAAGGCCACGATTGTCACTTTGACGACAAATCCTGGCATTTGCCATGGCCGGCCCATTGTTAGCCTTGCGCTCATTGTTCATCAATGAGGCTTTTCCCATGGCAATCACCCGCAATCTCTCCAGCAGCCAGCAGGCCATTACGGCGGTGATCGGCCTGCTGATCCTGTCCATCGCCCTGCGGCCGCCAATCATTTCGGTGGGGCCGATTCTGCTGTTGATCCAGCAGCACTTCCAGTTGAGCTACACCCAGGCCGCGCTGCTGACTTCGATCCCCGACGTCTGCATGGGCGTGTTCGCGCTGGTGGTTCCGAGCCTGGCCAGACGCTTCGGGATCGATCGCAGCGTGGTTGTCGCACTGACGCTGCTGGGAGCCTCGACCTTGCTGCGGGCGCTCTCGCCGAATGCATTTTTCCTGCTCGGCAGTACGTTCTTTGCCAGCGTCGGCATTGCGGTCGCCGGCGCAATGACCGGCGCGTGGATCAAGACTCACTTTGCGCAACGCCCGGCACTGTTCATGGGCATCTATGCCGGCGGATTGAGCCTGGGCGCGACCCTCGCGGCAGTGTTCAGCGCGCCGATTGCCGAGCTGGCGCAGGACTGGCGGATCAGCGCCGGGTTCTGGAGCGTACTGTGCCTCACTGCCATCGCCAGTTGGGTGTGGATGGCGCGGCGTTTTGCGACATCGGCGCCAGTGGTGAAGTCGTCGCACCAGCGCAAGCGCCTGCCGTGGGGCAATCCGCAGGCGTGGCTGATCGCGTTGAATTTCGGTGCAGGTCAGTTTGTGGTTTACGCCCTCTTCGCCTGGATGGCGCCTGCGTCGGTGGAAGCGGCCACGTCGAGTGTGTCCCCGGGCATCCTGCTGGGGATTTTTACGGCGGTGTTCGCCGTTGCCAGCGTGGGTGCGGGGCTGATTCCGGGCAAGGCTCACGACCGGCGCGGCCTGCTCGGGCTGTCGGCGTTGCTGGCCCTGCTGGGGCTGGGCGGCATGGCGTTTCTGCCGGCGTACTGGCCGATGCTTTATGTCGTGCTCGCAGCCATCGGGCTGGGCATGGGTTTCACCGTGGCCATGACCTTGCCGCTGGATCACGCCAGCACCAGCGAGCAGGCCGGATTGTGGACGGTGTTCATGCTGTTCATCGGTTACCTGATCGCCGCGCTCGGGCCGTTGCTGTTCGGTGCTTTGCGCGAATACACCGGACACTATGGCCCGGCGTACACCTTGCTGTTCGCGGTTCTGCTGTTGATGCTCGGCATCACCCCGCTGCTCAGACTGGCACCGGCAGCATCGCCACAGGTGTCTGCTGCCTGAGCGGGAAGTGAAAGACCTGCGACGCGCCTCGGCACGTCGCAGGGTTTCAGTTGGCCGCAGCGGCTTTTTCAATCAATCGGGCCACCGGTACCGGGTTCGACACCATCACCACGTGAGAGCCGCCCTTGACCACCTCGACTGCCTTGGCATCGGCACGTTTGGCCATGAACGCCATCGCCTGGGGCGGGATGTTCTTGTCTTTGTCGCCGTAGATGTACCACGACGGAACGTGTTTCCAGGCAGGCGTGCCGGCCTGCTCGTTCAGCGCCGCTTCGGTAACCGGGCGTTGGGTCGCGGCCATCAACGCCGCTTGTGCGGCCGGGACATCGGCGGCGAACTGATCGTGAAACTTGCTCTGCTGGATATACAAGTCCTTGCCTCCATCGGCCAGTGCGACGGGCGCCGCCAGTGTCGGGCCGAGGGTGCTGCCGGGAAACTTGCCGGCGAGTCCGGCGACGGTTTCACCGGCCTCGGGCGCAAAGGCACTGACATACACCAGCGCTTTGACATTGGCATGATCGTTGGCCGCCTCACTGATGACGTTGCCGCCATAGGAGTGACCGACCAGCACCACCGGCGCCTGGATGCTGCTCAGCAAGGCGGAAACCGCCGCGCCATCGCTCTTGACGCCGCGCAGCGGATTGGCGGCGGCGATCACCGTGTAGCCATCCTTCTCGAGAATCTTCGCCACGCCGTTCCAGCTCGACGCGTCGGCAAAGGCGCCGTGCACGAGTACCACGGTCGGTTTGGTGGATTGGGCGAAGGCACTCATGCCCAGGCACAGGCCGGCAGCGAGGGTCAATGCAGTCAATGTTCTTTTCATGTGACAACTCCTTGTGTGACGGGATCAGGGGGCGTATCGGGTGAAGACAAAATCGTGGTTCTGCACTCGCGCCTGATGGCAGGCGAAACAGGTCTGGTGCTGGGCTTCATCGGCAGGCTTGCCATTGATGAAGCGGCCGAACCCCCAGCCACCGGTCGAGGCGTATCGTCGCGAGTCCTTGACCATCACCTGAACGGTGGTGGCCGCCCCCGGAATCGAGGCGGGGTCGAACTCCGGGGACTGCACGTGCTTCCACGCCAGCTTGACCAGCACCGTGCCGTCGGGAAACGGCAGCGTCTTGCTCTGGTAAGCCTTGATCCCCCGGTCATTGCCCAGCACCGCACGCAATTCATCCAGCGGCGCGGCTTCCTGGGCCGGGGCAATCAGCGCCCACTGGCGGTAGTTTTTCGGCAGCTTCACGCCGTAGATCGGCGAGGCGTCACTGTCATCGGCCTCGCCCAACGCGACACCGGTGGCGGCCAGCGCGGCGAGTGCAATGGCCGACGGCAACACGGCCCAATGGTTGAGTTTCATCGTCGGATCCCCTCAGGCCGGCTATCAGAGATGATCGGCATCGATCACCGCCTGAGCGAACGCCTGCGGCGCTTCCTGAGGCAGGTTGTGGCCGATACCGCCGCTGACCAAGCGGTATTCGTACTTGCCGGTGAAGCGTTTGGCGTAGGCCTCGGCCGGTGGATGCGGCGCACCATTGGCGTCGCCTTCGAGGGTGATGGTCGGCACGCCGATCGAGGGGAATGCCGCCAGTTTTTTCTCCAGCGGATCGTATTGCGCTTCCCCTTTGATCAGGCCCAGACGCCAGCGGTAGTTGAAGATCGACACGGCGACGTGATCCGGGTTCTGCAACGCGGCGGCGCTGCGGTCGTAGGTCGCATCGTCGAAGTTCCATTTCGGCGACGCCAATTGCCAGATCAGTTTCGCGAAGTCATGGGTGTTTTTCTCGTAACCCAGACGACCGCGCTCGGTCGCAAAATAGAACTGATACCACCACTGCAACTCGGCGGCGGGAGGCAACGGAGTCTTGCCAGCGTCCTGGCTGCCGATCAGGTAACCACTCACCGCCACCAGCGCTTTTACCCGCTCGGGCCAGAGCGCAGCGACGATATCGGCGGTGCGCGCGCCCCAGTCATAACCGCCGAGCACGGCCTGCTTGATTTTCAGGGCATCCATGAAGTCGATCAGGTCTTTCGCCAGCGCCGCCGGCTGGCCATTGCGCACGGTTTTGGCCGACAGAAAGCGTGTATCGCCATAACCGCGCGCATAGGGAATCAGTACCCGATAGCCTTTCTGTGCCAGTGCCGGGGCCACGTCGGTGTAGCTGTGAATGTCGTAGGGCCAGCCGTGCAGCAGGATCACCACCGGCCCGTCGACGGGGCCGGTTTCCGCGTACGACACGTCCAGCAGTCCGGCCTTGACGTGTTTCAGCGCGCCGAATGAAACGTTGCTGCCGGCGGTGATCGCGTCGATCTTGCCGCCGGGTACTTCGGCGGCGCTGGCGTATGCCGAGGCGATGCCCAGCGCAATCGCCAGCATCGAAACGGCGAGCACGCGCCGGGATTGAGTTACAGCGTTATGGTCAGTCATGCCGAGTCTCCCTCGAGAACCGCCGGGCGGCGGTTCCGGGCTTTGGTTGAAGGGCTTGCGTTGAAGGGCTTAGCGTTGAAGGAATTGCCGATTGAAGGGCTAGCGCGCGGCCTGAGCCGTGGTTTTCTGCACAGCCGCGCGCAGTGGCCGGAAGGCTTCGCGCAGTTCTTCGCTGAACAATTGCGGTTGCTCCCATGCCGCAAAGTGGCCGCCCTTGCTGACTTCACTGAAGTAGGCCAGCGATGGATAGGCACGTTGCGACCAGACTTTCGGCGCACGGTAGATTTCGTGGGGGAACACGGTGATCGCCACCGGCACCTTGATGTCCGCGGTCTTTTGCGCGGCGGCACTGAAGTTATTGTTGTTGTTCTCCCAGTAGAAACGGGAGGACGAGGCGCCGCTGTCTGTCAGCCAGTACAGGCTGATGTCGTCGAGCATTTCATCGCGGCTCAGCACCTTCTCGGGCTGACCGTCGCTGTCGGTCCAGGCGGCGAATTTTTCATACATCCACGCCGCCGTGCCGGCAGGCGAATCCGCCAGCAGATAACCGATGGTCTGTGGCCGGGTCACCATCATTGCGCCATAGGCCGCGTTGCGCCCGAAGAACTTGCTGAGCGAGTTGAACGCCGTCAGTTCCGGGCCGCTCAGCCCTGCCGGAGCCGGGTCTCCGCCATTGATCGGCTTGACCAGTTCCGGTGGCACGGTGGCGGGCATGTTCAAGTGAATGCCCAGCAAACCGGGCGGTGCCAGACGACCCAGCGCATCAGAGATCACCGAACCGTGGTCGCCCCCCTGAGACACGTAGTGGGTGTAACCCAGGCGTTTCATCAGCACATCCCAGGCCTTCGCCACCCGATCCGGGCCCCAGCCGAGCTCGGTCGGCTTGCCGGAAAAACCGTGACCGGGAATCGACGGAATCACCACATCGAACGAGTCCTCTACTTTGCCGCCATAGGCCACGGGATCGGTCAGCGGGCCGATGGTCTTGAGGAACTCGAATTGCGAACCCGGCCAGCCATGGGTGAGGATCAGCGGCATCGCGTTGGGGTTGCGTGAGCGCACGTGGATGAACTGAATGTCGACGCCATCGATCGTGGTCACGAACTCCGGCAAGGCGTTGAGTTTCGCCTCTGCCTTGCGCCAGTCGTAACCGCTGCCCCAGTACTTCACCAGGGCCTCGACCTGCGCCAGTTGCACACCCTGGGACACGTCGTTGACCGTTTCCTTGTCGGGCCAACGGGTGTCGGCAATGCGTTTGCGCAGATCAGTCAATTTCGCTTCATCCACATGAACGTGGTACGGGCGAATGGCTTGCGACGGATCGGTTGTCGGGCTGGTGGCCCAGGCGCCGCTGCTGCCTGCCAGCACGGCAAGGCCCAGGGCCCCTCTTCTGATGGCTGACGCCAGGCAATGGCGCCATGTGGAACCGCACGTAACCGCAACCATGTTGGATCTCCTTGTAGTCATTATTCGAAAGGCATCGCCAATCGGATCAGACCACCCCGCCACCCTCGCAGCGATTACACGATGGTGTCGGTCGGTACCTTGGTATGACGCGCAAAATCGCGCTCGAATTCAGCAGCGGTTAACGGGCAAAATGCGGCGGGGATACGGCTCGGCGAGCCGGCCCATTCGAATGACCTGGCAGAACAAGGATTGCGGATGCGTGGGGAAACAGCGCTCGAGCGCCCGTGCGGCACGTCATCGACCACTTCGCAGTGGTGGGTGATCGGGCTGTGCATGCTGTTCAACGTGATCGACGGTCTGGACGTGATGGCCATGGCCTTCACCGCCAGCCGGGTGTCAGCGGAGTGGACGTTGAACGGCGCGCAAACGGGCCTGTTGTTGAGCGCCAGCCTGGTCGGGATGGCGCTCGGTTCGCTGCTGGCCGCGCCCAGGGCCGACCGCTTCGGGCGCAGGCCGTTATTGCTCACCGGCCTGCTGCTCGGCGGACTGAGCATGTTGCTGTCGTTCTGGAGCCAGGATCATCACGTATTGATGCTTTTGCGGTTGTTGACCGGCATCGGCACGGGGGCGGTGCTGGTAGGGGCGAACGTGCTGACGTTCGAGCACGCCAGCGCGCAGCGGCGCAATCTGGCCATCGCGTTGCAATCTCTCGCCTTCGCCATGGGCGCCAGCCTGGGCGGCGTGCTGGCTCACGTATTGAATGATTTCATGGGCTGGCGGTATGTCTTTCTCGCGGGAGGCTGTATCACGCTGGCGGCAGCGTTGGCGGGCGTCTTCTGGCTGCGAGAGTCGCCGTCATTTCTGGCACTTGAACGCCGTGGGCCTGTCACGCCAGCGTCGCCAGACAATGCCCGCCGACCGTTTTCGTCCGGTCAATGGCAACAGACCACGTCTCTGGCGCTGGCACTCTTTCTGTTGATGTTCTGCTATTACTTCGTGATGAGCTGGACCCCGAGTCTTCTGGTGCACAACGGTTTTACCGATCGGCAAGGCGCCCGGATCGGCGTTCTGCTGGCGTCGGGGGGCATGCTCGGCGCCCTGTTACTGGGACTGGCGGCCAATCGGTATGGCTGCCGGCGATTGTCGTCGGGTTTCCTGCTGCTCAACGCTGCCCTGCTGCCACTGATGGTGCCGGCCTCGCACGTGCCCGGTCTGGCCGCGCTCGTGGCCGTCACGCTTGGCCTGATGCTCAACGGTGCGGTCGCCGCCCTGTATGTCCTGGCCCCTCAGGCGTTCTGCACGTCAGTCCGTACGACCGGCGTCGGCGTGGTGCTGGCGATGGGGCGCCTGGGGGCGATCATTTCGCCGATAGTCGCCGGTTTTCTGCTGGATGCCCGATGGACCGCGCAAGAGCTGTTCACGTTCTTCGCCGGCAGCCAGCTGTTGGCAGCGCTGCTGATCTGGCGTGGCACTAAGGAACAATGATCAGCTTGCCCGTCGTATTGCGCGACTCGATATCGCGATGGGCCTGCTGCGCGCCGTCCAGTGAATAACGCTGGCCGATGAAGGTTTTCAGTTTGCCGGTGCTGACCCACGCGAACAGTTGCCGGGACTTTTCCAGCAGGAGCTCGCGGTTGCGCACGTAGTGCATGACCGAGGGATACGTCAGCTTGATACTGCGCGGCACGCTGAAGATATCGATCGGCGGGATCGGGTCCATGAACGGCCCGTACAAGGCCAGGGTGCCGAAATGGTCCAGCAGGCTCAACGATTCGGCGAAGCCCTCCGCCCCTGTGCCGTCGTACACCACACTCACCCGCTGCCCCTCCGTCAGGCGCATGACCTGTCCGGCAATGTTGTGCGCCCGCCCGATCACTACGTAGTCAGCCCCGGCCGCGAGCACCGCCTCCACCTTGTCGGCCTGGGACACCCGGCCAATGACCTTGCCGCCCCGCAGTTTGATCAACTGAGTCAGCATCAGCCCCACGCCCCCCGCCGCCGCGTGCACGAATGCCACATCGCCCGGCTGGATCGCATGCACCTTGTCCACCAGATTGCTGGCGGTCAGACCCTGCATCATCAGGCTGGCGGCGGTGCTGAAGTCGATCTCGTCGGGCAACGGCACCAACTGACTGACCGGGGCGATCACCTGTTCGGCGTAGCTGCCCGGCACGTAATGCCAGGCTACGCGGTCACCGACACCGAACTCCGTCACCTGCGGGCCGGTGGCCAGGACGATACCGGCGCCTTCCGCACCCGGCGTCAGCGGCAGCTCCCAGGCAGCGCCGAGGCCGCGACGGACACCGGTGTCCATGAAATTGATACCCGCCGCCATGACCTTGACCAGGACTTGTCCGGGTCCCGGTTCAGCCAGTTGAATGTCTTGCACCGTCAAGACTTCGGGCCCGCCAAAGGCCTGGATCACGACTGCTTTCATTGTGTTCTGCCCTGCCACAGGGACGACCTGTCCTGCTGCCGTTCGGGTGGCAGGAGCGCGGACGTCACGTTGTCTTCATTCAATCGTCGGAAGACGTTGAAACCAGCGCCAAGGGTGGCCGGGTGGTGTATCCGCGCAGTTTCGCGAACAGGCTCATTTGCATGTTTGTGTGGCTTGAGGGGCCGTAGATACAGTGGCTTACAAAAGCCCCGGGCGGTCTGTGATGCGCATCGCAATGCGTGAGGGCGGCCGATATTCGCGGAAAGCGACACCAAAGTATGATGGGCGAGTGCCATCAGAAGGCGCATCTTTGTTCAACGGTGACTGCACAATGAGAATCGACATGGCGAACGAGCGGGAGCGCGTCATCGAAGACGGTCCGGGCCACGTCAATGACAGGGGCCTGCCAATGCCTGAGGCCGACTCGATCATCGACAGCATTCCGGCCATGGTCGCCTTCATGACACCGTCCGGTGAGCTGGAGCAGGTCAACCGGCAAATCCTGGACTACATCGGCATCCCCCTCGATGAACTGAAAAACTGGCAGGCCAGCGACACCCTGCACCCGGACGATCTGCCATCGGTCAGCGCGGCGTGGATGCATTCGGTCAGCACCGGCACACCTTACGATATCGAGCATCGGATTCGGCGCGCCGACGGTGTCTATCGCTGGTTTCACGTGCGCGGCCTGCCGGTCAGGAACAGCGAAGGCACCATCACTCGCTGGTGCGTGTTGCAGGTCGATATCGATGAGCGCCGACGGGACAAGGTCTTGATCGCCAAAGCCCTCGCGGAGGTCAGCAGCTCGGAGGAGCGCCTGCGCGGCATCATCGATGCCGTTCCCGGGTTCGTCTGGAGCGCGTCCCCCGAAGGCAGTGTCGGATTCGTCAACCGGCGGTGGTGCGATTACACCGGCATGTCGCTCGAAGAGGCGTGCGGCGATGGCTGGGTGGCATCGATCCATCCCGACGACGCTCCCGGACTGGGCGGTTACTGGCAGGCGCTTCTGCACTCGGGCGATGCCGGTGAGTACGAGGCTCGCCTGAAACGCTTCGACGGCATTTATCGCTGGTTTCTGATCCGCGCCGTCCCCCAGCGCGATGAGACGGGCCGGATCGTGCGCTGGTATGGCGAAAACACCGACATCGAAGACCGCAAGCAGGCGGAAGCCTTTCTGGCCAAGGCCCGTTCCGAACTGACGCATCTGGCCAGAGTCGCCAGCCTGGGGGCGGTCACCGCGTCCATTGCCCATGAGGTCAATCAGCCGCTGGCCGGTATCATCACCAACGCCAGTACCTGCCTGCGCATGCTCGGAGCCGATCCGCCGAATGTCGACGGAGCCCTGGAAACCGCGCGCCGCACCATTCGCGACGGCAATCGCGCGGCCGATGTGATCAATCGCTTGCGAGCGTTGTTCTCGAAAAAAAGCATCACGATTGAAAACGTCGACCTCAATGACGCCGCACGGGAAGTCATTGCCATGCTGCTGGGCGAGCTGCAACGCAACGGCGTGGTGCTTCATCCTCGATTCGCCGAGGCCCTGCCGCCGGTCAGGGGCGACCGGGTCCAGCTTCAACAGGTGATCCTCAACCTGATCATGAACGCCGTCGAGGCCATGAGCAGCATCACCGGTCGCGCCAGAGAATTGATCGTCAGCACCGGCCAGGAACAAGACCGGAGCGTTTATCTGGCGGTAAAGGACAGCGGCACCGGGGTCGATCCACAGGACATGGAACGGATTTTCAATGCCTTCTACACCACCAAAAGCTCGGGCATGGGGGTCGGTCTGTCGATCAGTCGCTCCATCATCGAACACCACGACGGGCAGCTCCGGGCCTCTGCTCACGACGGTCCGGGTGCGACGTTCGCCTTTTCAATCCCGAATGCCGACAACCGCGAGGCCTGTGATCGCGTCATGGAGAATCACTGATGGGTAAGTACTTGCTCGTATCGGTTGTCGATGATGACGAGTCGGTTCGTGAATCGTTGCCTGACCTGATCAGGGAGTTCGGATTCGCTGTCCAGGCGTTCGCCTCGGCGCAGGGGTTTCTGGCCTCGCCTTATCTCGGCCTGACCGATTGCCTGATTCTCGATGTCGCCATGCCGGGCATGTCCGGGCCGGATCTGCACAAGGAACTGCTGCGACGCGGCTATCGCATTCCGGTGATTTTCATCACCGCTCACGCCGACGCCAGCCAACAGGCAAAGCTGTTGAACACCGGCGCGGTGGAGTGTCTGTTCAAGCCCTTCAGTGAAGCGCAACTGATCAAGGCCCTGAGCGCTGCCCTGCCCCTCGACTGAACGCGAAGCGGTAAAGAAAAGGAATCGACATGTTGAACTCGAATCACACAGTGTCCCCCCGCCACGGAGCATTGCCGATGAGTGATGTCACGCCTGTGGTGTTCGTTGTGGATGACGACATCTCCGTGCGCGAGTCGCTGGAGCTGATGATCCGATGCGCCGGCTGGCAGCCACGACTCTTCGAATCCGCGCAGGATTTTCTCGCCGAGCCCCGCGCGCGGGTACCCAGTTGTCTGGTACTGGATATCAACCTGCCTGACCTGAACGGTCTGGATCTGCAGACGTACCTGGCTGACGAGCGCTACAACATGCCGATCATCTTCATCACCGGGTACGGAGACATTCCGCGCACGGTGCGGGCCTTGAAAGCCGGTGCGGTGGAGTTTCTGACCAAGCCGTTCAACGATGATGAGCTGCTGACCGCCATGGGCGATGCGCTCGAAGGCAGCCGTGCGGCTCTGGAGGGGGAAAAAGCCCTGTGTTCCGTGCTGGAGGCCTACAAGACCCTGACGCCCCGCGAACAGGAAATCATGGCCGCGGTGGTCAGTGGTCGGCTGAACAAGTTGATCGCCGCAGACCTCGAGATCAGCGAGATCACGGTGAAGGCCCACCGGGGCAAGGTCATGCGCAAGATGAAGGCCCGTTCGCTGGCAGATCTGGTGAAAATGGCGGCGCTGATCACCCCTGCGTGATGCGAAGGCTTTGCCAGAGGTTTTCCAGCCGGCGCAGGTCAAGGGTGTCGAAGCCCTCCGAGACCTGCTCGCGACACGCGCCGAGCAACGCCTTGGCCTGCTCCGCCCTTCCCTGTTCCAGCCAGAGCCTGGCCAGATCCATCGAAGTCCTCAACTCCCAGGCCCAGGCTCCCTGATCGCGACTCAGCGCGATGGACGCCTCAAGAAGAGCCGTGATGGCCTGAACGTTTTCGCCATCGATTTCCTTGAGAATTCCGGCCTTGATCCGCAGCAGTTCCGGCAGCGCGAAGGCGTCGCCGCTCTGACGACAGTGATCGATGGTGCCGTCGACCAGCACCAGCGCGTTCGCGTATTGCCCACCCAGAATCAGGCCCTCGGCCAGCGCGATTTCAAACGATGTCGTGAGCAGTTCGTAGCGCATGCCACGCAGCCGCGCCAGGCTTTCCTCCAGCAGCGGCACCGCATCGCCGGGCTGTTCGGCGCGGATCGCAATCGCCGCCCGCAAGCCATGGGCGGCGGCAATATAGGGGCCCAGGGCATTGGTCTCGGCCACGGCACTGAACCGTTCAAGGCTGGCGGCCGCTTTCTCCAGATCGCCGGTCCAGATGTAGATGCACAGAATCCAGACCATGGCGATGCAGTAGGTGACCGGATGCTGCAGCGCCGACGCTTCGGCCTCTATCAGTTCAGCCCAGTGCCGGGCCTGATCGGGAAAGCCCTGCAACCACAACGAACGGGCCAGTGCCAGCCCGGTGCGATTGCGGTGATCGAAGCCGTAATAGATGGTGTGGCTGGGATGGGACGGCAAACTGTTGCGCAGCGAGCGTTCCAGCTCCTGGCGCGCCAGACGCTGATCGCCCAGCAGATGATGGGAGATGCCGGTCAGCGATGAAGCGATTGCGATGGCCGCCGGCTGATTCAGGAGGTTGCCGACCACGGCTGCCTGCTCCGCCCACGCCAGCGAAGAAGGGAAATCACCAATGCGTTCGTAGAAAATCTGCAAGCGGCCAAGCAGCCTCAACTGCGACCCGTGGTCAGCCAGCGCAACGGCGATGTCCAGCGCCCGGAGCAAGGCTTTCTCGGCCGCTTCGCTGTTGCCCTGAGTGAACATCAGCACCAGCCCGAGCGCCGCCTGCAATTCCATTTCGGTCGACGTGCCGTAGTATCCCAGCTCGAGCAGTTCCACGGCCCGGGCACACCAGGTCCGGCACTCGACCAGCAAGGAAAAATGCAAAAACAAGGGTGCACTCGCCGCTGCCAGGGGCAACGCCAGGCCCGGATCGCCATGGGGCCCGAAGCTCCACTCCAGCGCACTGCGCACGTTGCCCAACTGACTGGCAAGGCGCGCAAAGTTGCGGAAAAACTCATCGGGCGAGTTGCCGGGATGGCCCAGCAGATCCATGTAATACGCCGCATGCCTGAAGGCCAGCGAGTTCACTTCGGCGTCACCCCGGGCCGCCAGTTTTTCCCGGGCGTAGGCGCGTGTCATCTCGAGCAGCCGATAGGAATCCGTCGAATCACTGTGATCGACCGTGACCAGCCCCTTGCACACCAGATCATCGAGGATCGCCGCCACCGCAGGGCCTTCGGACTGGGACTCGGCAACCACCTGGGACGCCGCCTCTTGAGAGAACGGCCCGACAAACACCGACAACCGCTCCAGCGCCAGACGCTCCGGCGCCGACAACAGGTCGTAACTCCAGTCGAGCATGGAACGCAGCGTCTGATGCCGCGGGACCGCAGTCCGGCGCCCCGACCAGCCCAGTGAAAACCGCTCGCCGAGCAAGGCGTGCGTGGCCTTCAGGCCGTGGCTGGCGACCCGCATCGCCGCCAGTTCGATCGGCAGGGCCATGCCCTCCAGGCGCTGGCAAATGTCCGCGATCATTTGCCCGCCATCCGCCTCCAGCAGCAACGCCGCATTGCTCGACGACGCGCGCTCGACAAACAGTTTGATCGCGGCGAATGCCAGCAGCTCCTGAGTGGACAGGTGCCGGGGCTCGCGAGGAAACTCCAGCGGATTGAGCCAATGCACATATTCGCCACGCACCCGCAACGGCTCGCGACTGGTGGCCAGAATGCCCACGTCGGGCGCGCTGTCGCTGATCTGTTCCAGAAGGGTCGAAACGGCGTCGATCAGGTGTTCGCAATTGTCGATGACCAGCATCAGCCGCTGTTCGCGCAAATGCGCCAGCAACACGAACATCGGATCTTCGGCCTGCACGGCGATTTCCAGCGACCTGGCCAGTGCTGAAGGCACCAGCGTGCTGTCTTCCACCTGGGCCAGGTCGACGAAGCAGACGCGTTCGTAACCCTGGGCGGCGATGCGATGCGCCACTTCGATGGCGAGGCTGGTCTTGCCGACACCGCCGGGACCGACGAGGGTAAACAACCTGGGCTGCTGCAGGTGATCGACGACCAATTGCAGGTCGGTTTCGCGACCGATCAACTTCGCCCGCGGCGGCAAACTGCAAGCTGCCCTGAGATGCCCGGTCTCGGTGGGCGTCGGCTGAACCCCGGACAGTTGCCTTTCCAGCGGCGCCACGAAGGCATAACCCACACCCACCTGGGTCGCGATATAACGCGCGTGCTCCTCGCCATCCCCGAGAATCCGCCGCAGGCCCGTCATGTGAAAGCGCAGACTGCCTTCGGCGACCACGCTGTCGGGCCACACCTTTTCGATCAGATCGTATTTGGACAGCACCCGCCCCGGCTGCTCGAGCAAGGCAATCAGCAGATCCAGCGCCCGACCGCCGATCTCCACGGCAACCCCGTTTCTGGTCAGCAGCCTTTTGCCTGGAACGACGCAAAACGGCCCGAACACGAACCGGGTCATGAGTGATTCATGCAAAGCGTCTGGAATAGACTCCACGAGGGGCGATCTCACTGGGAAACGAAGGGGGCGTCGCCGGTTGCAAGTCACAGGCGCAGGCCCTTTGCATCATAGGAGTTTTGCACGGTCGTTCAAGCCTGACGCGTGCGGAGTGAGAACTTCAGCCGGTAATTTCGGCGCCTATGTTCGTAGCCCCCTTCGTTCGCAAATCGATGCCTGCGTCGAACGTCAGTCGCGATAGCGAGCAGCCGACTCACTGCGCGACAGATCAGGCATCAGCTTCTGGCGCGCCGCCTCGTAGGCATTCCAGTCGGCGATTTCAGGAAGAGCCGGAATGGTAACGAACTCGCCTTGGTCGAGGCCGGACAGCGAAGCGTCCACCATATCGTCCGCCCGCATCACAATGGCCTCCGGAAGATGCTCCAGCGGTGTCCCGGCCACGCTCCAGAATTCGGTGGCCGTCGCGCCGGGCAGCACCACCTGGACCCGGACATTTTTGTCCGCCAGTTCATGACGCAAGGATTGGCTGAACGCCAGGACGAAAGCCTTGGAGCCGCCGTAAACGCCGTTCAACACCTCCGGGGCGATGGCCACGATCGAGGCAATGTTGATCAGCGTGCCACCGCCACGGGCGACGAAACCCGGAACCGCCGCGTAAGTCAGCCGCATCAGCACGTTCACGTTGAGCGTGAGCAAGTCGTCGAGCTTGTCGACGTCCGACTCAAGCAACGGATGAGTCGCGCCAACTCCGGCATTGTTCACCAGCAAAGAAATGTTGGCGTCCGTTTTGAGGCGATCTTCGACCCTTGCCAGATCGGCCCGGTCGGAGAGATCGGCCGCCAGAACTTCAACGTGGCGGCCGGTTTCTTCGTTCAGGCGCTTGGCCAGGACATTCAGGCGGTCGCGATTGCGCGCGACCAGGATCAGGTCATGGCCACGGCGGGCCAGGCGTTCAGCGTAGATGGCACCGATGCCGGACGAAGCGCCGGTGATCAGGGCGGTACCGAGGCGGGATTGAGTCATGTCGAGTCTCCAGGGTTGTGGGAAGTGCTGGAGAACAGGATGCGACGGCTTGGCCATATCTCAAATGACGTATATGGTATTGATTCAGGACATCCGAGAAATCACCATGCATCGTATCGGCTACTTGCTCACCGACGGTTTCCAGGTGCTCTCCCTGGCGACTCAAGCCGTTTTCGAGTTCGCCAATCAGATCGCCGAAGCGCCCTTCTACAGCATCGAAAACTTCTCGCCGGACGGCGGCATGGTGCGCTCCTCACTGGGGCTGGCCATGGAAACCCGCCCGCTCGAGGCACCCGGGCTGGCGGACACCTGGATCGTTGTCGGGGTCAACGATCCGGTAAAAACCGAAACGACCTCTGCTGTACTCGACTTCGTGCGCCAGGCCGGCAATCAGGCACGGCGCACTGTCGGCATCTGCACCGGCGGCTTCATCCTCGCCGAAGCCGGCCTGCTGACCGGACGCCGCGCCACGACCCACTGGGCCTACGCGCAGGCCTTGCAGAAACGCCATCCCGAAATCAGTGTCGACGTCGACCGCATCTATATCGTCGACGGCCCCTTCTGGACTTCCGCGGGCATGACCGCCGGCCTCGACCTCGCGGTCGGCATGGTGGAGAAAGATCTGGGCGCCGAGGTCGCCCGCTCGGTGGCACACAAACTGGTGATGCACCAGCACCGCTCCGGCGGCCAGTCGCAGCATTCGGAAATGCTCGACCTCGCACCCAAGTCCGACCGCATCCAAAGCGCACTGAACTATGCGCGGCAACATTTGAGCCGAGCGCTCAGCGTCGAAGAACTGGCCGGCGTGGCACACCTGAGCCCTCGCCAGTTCACCCGCATATTCAGCGCAGAAACCGGCCAATCCCCCGCCAAAGCCATCGAGGGTCTGCGCCTGGAGGCCGCTCGGTTGATGATTGAACAGAGCCGGCATTCCCTCGACGTGGTCGCCAGCGAATCCGGCTTTCGCGACCGGCGCCATATGCGGGAAGCGTTTATCCGAGGCTTCGGCGTGCCTCCGCAGGCGGTGCGGCGGGATGCGCGGCAAGTGGTGGCCAAGCGGGGAGAAAGTTTAGATATCGCGGACTGACGAGGCGTCTCCCTTTGTTCGAACATTGAGAGGTGCAAAAAAACATGGCCGAGGTCGTCAGTTACACCTGACAACCTCGGCCATTTTCTTTTCGGCTATTGAGCGACAGCAATCAGCCGATCACGTTTTCACCTCAACATGATCCAACGCCTGATTCACTGCCAGCCCCGCGACCATCACCACTTGCGCAATGCCCAGCGCCGTTTTTCGGTGGCCGGGTTCCAGGATCGCGGCGAAGTTGCTGAGCATTTCGCTGGCGGAATCGAGGGATTCGCTGGCATTGGCCAGGAGGGACTCGCTGTTGTAGGCCGGGTTGGCCAGGAACATGGGGTCGTGCTTGGTGTGACTGCCCATGATGCGTTGTTGCGGGGTGAGGTAATGATCGAGGGCGCGTTCGGCGGCTTCGTTGAGGGTGCGGGAATCGGGGAACTGGTAGGGGGAAACCGGGTCGGTTTCGGGTGGGTTGGGTGTTGGCTTGATCATAGATGTAACTCCATATGGGACTTAAGGAGCCATCACTCTCGCTACCAAACGAGGGGTGGTGGCCATACGAAGGTTGGTAGACCGGCCCATATGGAAAATCCGGCGCGCCCGAAGACGCCCTGCGCATGGCCACCATAAGTCAGATACCGAAAAGGCATCCGCGCTAGGTGACGTTATGCGTCATATGGGGAACCGGGCTACCAAACCCGATCACTGTTTTTCAGTGACCATGGAACGATAAAACCCACGCCCTAGACGCACAAGCCGGCGGATTCTGGCGTAGTCGTAGGCAATGACGCAAGGAGATGTAGCCTTGAGGAAGTAACGGTAGGTGTCTTTTAAACAGGTTTTTTTGGGGTGGTTAAACGGGTGAATCAAGAGCGGCTTTCACCCTTTGTTTTTGAAAGATCTCGGTGGAGGGATGGTCTGTCTATCGCCATCGCGTTTACCCTCAGTCAAGGCTCACCTGAATCAGGAAAGAAATGAAGCTCACCAAGGAAATCACCGCAGCCTTCCCCGTCAGCAATCCGATGCCACCACTACTGGAGCAAGCCCTTCAGCTATTGGAAGAACACGGCTGTGTCCGGACACACCGCGACGGCGAGCGCTACATGACCCTGCATCCGGAACCTGAAAACAGCGATATCGCCACGACAACTTTCTACGTTCCGGATCCTGCCTTTACCGCGCTATGGACCCGTAGTGACGACCCCGAAGTGAATCACCGACTAACGATATTCTTGAGAACCGGAGGTGACGGTTCGTGGGCCGGACTGTGGCTGGACGACAACGGGCAGCAACGAATTGTCCATCTGGGTTCGGGGTCAGGATCCGACATGCTCTGTGTGCTGACCGATAACGTGCAGGATCTATTGCGCCTGCTGGCGATCGGGTACGACGAACTCTGCTGGCCAGAGCAGTTCCAGCTGACGCCTGAAGAAGTGCGTGAAAAAGAATACGGGGATGACGACTACCCGCCCCCGCCGCTTCTGTTGCGGGCCCATGTGGAGCGGACACTTGGATTGAGCATTCCGGCGAGAGCGTCGGAGGTTGTTCGCGATACTGAAAGCATGGATGCGCAGGAATCGAACGATCCATTTTGGAATTGGCTGAAGCGGGTTGGTGGGGAGTAATCGTTTTTGTTCGGGCGTCAGCTTTCAGCCAAGTCAACCTTAGCTTCCCAAGCGCGTGCGCAAAGACCAGGTTTTGGGCAACAATCGACCAGGCGTGAGCGAACCGCAGGTCACCGTAATTGAAGGATTTTTTTATGAACCACCTTAATAACGACTTGAGGGCCGATTTCGTAGAGGCAGTTGAGGAAATCTCGACCCTGATGTCCGAAGCATACGAACAACTCGGTCTTGTACCGGACGACCATGCGTTAGCTCAGGCAGGTTTAGAGAATGGGAGTGAGATCGTTCTGGATTATGTAGATCACAACGAGGCTGGATTAGCGTTCGAACACCTGCTTTACATGATAAATGAGCCACCGCTCCTTATTTCTGAAAAATGCATAAGCGTTTTGGCTCGGATCGCAAAGACCTTGAATATTCCGTTCAGGGATGACGAGGATTAACTCGCCCGAAGGGCTGCTATGGGTCGACTGCTTGTAAAAAATGGGACTGAGTTATTTTCCAAAAATAAATCAGTCCCCTTTTCTCTTCAAAAATAAATCAGTCCCCTTTTCTCTTCACAGCCGCTTTCCCAAAAGTGAACGTGCGTTTTGCAGGTCCAGGACAGCTCTTGTAGGGGATGAAGAGTGTCGGCTAGACATCGGGCACCTCTGTACAGGTCGAAAGAGAAGCAGATACTACACAAGCGCCGTTACGTCCGCTTCTGGCCGTTTTCTACCCTCCACGAACGGCACAGATTGGCCAGAAGCAGACGTGCGCAAGTGACGACTAACGGCCAGAAGCGGACATTCGAACTCGAGACAATACGATGAATAAGAAAGCAAGAATGACTGCATTTCTGCTCAGTAAAGTAGCAGCCCAACCTGTGCCTGGCCGGACGTTTGACCCTGATCGTATGACCCGAATCCCCGATTGTCATTCGATCGTCGAAGTACTTCGCCTCATCAAACATGGCGGGCCAGAATGGGCACATCGTTACGTCACGATGTACTTTTCCGGTCCATCGAATGCTTGGGCTCTGGTGTACTCGCTTCAGGACACCAGCGCCCCGTACTTTGATTTCATGTACACCTGCAAAGAGCCGCCTCAGAAGGCCCTGTCCGCACTGCTAGGGAAGTATCCACAGTGTTCTGTCATCGACTGGTCCCCCGGACGTCTGGCCTGCATCGAAGCTCAGGGGGTAGATGTTGATACTCTTGCTGAAATAATCCGGGATGTAACTGAAGCTGCTTGGGATGAGCACATCATGTTCGTCAATGCTTCGTACGAGGAAATGGGTAGAGCGTGACCCAAGAGCGGGCGATCGACCTTAACTTCCTATTTTCGGCCGTCACTTATCTGTCATAGCTTTATCGGAACGCTTATAGGCGGATGTACAAAAAATCAAACCATACGGCGCGCTGTCCCATCCGCCTGGAAGCAATGGCCTGTCTGTTGCGATAGGTAGCCGCTAGCTATCAGCGTGCCATTCGTAACGGCCGCTTCTCGGCAACAGTCTGGGGTTCGACTTAATCCGCTTTCCGCCCTTGGCTGCAGCTCATGATGTCGTGTCCCAATAAAAATGGATGTACTCCTCTTCATACTCCGCGAACAGTGAAACGATGAACTCCGTCTTCATTGAATACATCAACAACGCTCCGATGAAGCCGCTCGGCTCGTGCAGCGGCTGTTTGAGGGGAGCAATCAAATCCCGCGCCTGATCCGCGACCATCTGATTGAAAACAGCTTCCGAAATTTCCTCAAACTTGGCGTCAGAAACGTAGCCCAGGAAGTAGCTTTCTCTATCGGGATGCCAAGCCACACATTCCGCATGAAGCCAGAATTTCAGTCCATTCTCGCCTTGCTGTTTGGGCGCGCGAGTTATGCGAATGGTCTCTTCAGAGTCGGGGTATTCAAAGGCTACTGCTGGATAGGTGACGTAATAGAGACCGCGACAACGACCGCACGCGTTCCAATAAGTCATTCCTTCCCCGGAGAGCTTGTCAAAATCGCTTCTGTTAAACATGGAAAAACCTAATGCGGAAAAGGGATCGGAAAAGGGGACGAATTTATTTTCAGAAAACGAATTCTAATCAAAAAAGAGAAAATAAATAGAAAATAAATCAGTCCCCTTTTCCGCGCTTTTTTCCGCGTCCCCTTTTCCGCCTTTTCAGAATCCGCCTCCGTCCTCGATGAGCCTTGGACAATCAAACGGGTATCCATGCTTCCCTACGGCATCAGGCAATACATAATTCGACGCGGTCGCGCCGCTTTGACTGATAAACCGTGCAAAGCAGGGATTGTTGTGGAGTAGTACTCGGCTCGCTTTCTCTAACGCCTTAAGTTCGTCCGTGCTGAGAGTGAATCCCATACCAATCGCCTTGAGGTCGTGACGAAGACTATCTTCCGAGTCAGGTATTAGATCAAAATCGATTTGAGTCTTCAGAATCATGCCGTCTTTTACGTATTTCCCCCCACTAACATCCGAGGCCCAAGCAACGTCAGACATAAATGACGAAAGCGAAGTCGTCGAGTCAATTGGTATCCCAGTCACAATACCGACCATTGGTACTAGACCAGGGCTACCGCGATGAGCATCTAGCGAAGGGTCACCTGGCTCGGATCGCGCGTTTACCTCGATAATCAATATTTGTCGGATAGTGGGCATATGCGGATTGTTTGTAGGAATCAACTCTGAAATCGAACCCATATCATCTATATCAACTACCTCAGCGATTGCACGTGCCCCAAGATTGTCAACCATTCCTCCATCAGCAAGATGAAGATATTGTGGACGTCTCCTGACTAAATTATTGTCGATCCCATCATACGCAATAACAAACTGTTCACGATAGCGCGCTTCTGCTGCTGCGCTTGCCCATAGATACCATCCTGTATCACCAGTATTGGAGTCCTTATAGCCTTGCAGACCACATGTATCCCAGTGATTTTTCAGCTCCAAATCAGTCAAGACAAAGGGGAGTGCTGAAGAGGCTGCCATACCACTTGATATGGGCATTTTTCCAACATCTGTGCAAATAAGATTAAAGTCATGCTGCGTAAACCTGAATACGTGGCCTCCAACAACATCTGTTGAGTTAAAGACAAAAAATGGCGCGTCGGGCTTTTTGAGCAGCTGGTCAAACGTCAATTGGTTCAGAGCAAAGCGCTTTTCCATGTAGTCTTGCAAGATCGCCGACCGATCATTGATTAGTCTCGGACCTAGTCCTGAGAAGAAGAGTCCGAGGCTGTTATTTTTTTCAAGAAAGTCGCGATGGAAATCAGCGTAATGATCGAATCCATGTGCAGCGATGTAACCTGCGGCGATACTGCCTCCGGATGTCGATGAAATTAGGATTATATTGTCGGTCAATGGGTGCCCATTGATTGTGAATTTTCGAAGCTCATTCAACGTTGATGCTGCTAGAGCTGCGGCCCGAATCCCACCACCTGAGAGTGTGACAATGATGAGGTCAGGTGTTAGGGCTGGATTATGGTCCTTGGAAACCCAGTTTGCGAAGGTGTAGGTAGTGGCATCGCCTAAAGGCTTGGAGACGGCGAAGCTATTTTCCTCGTTGATAATACGGGGGGAGCATGCTGGTAAGGTTGAGAGAAAAAATAAAGCTAAAAGGTAGTGACCTAGAGTTTTCAGTATCCTCAGGCAGGTAGATCCAGCGACACCTATATTTTTACTAACATATTACCCTCGCATTTTCTTGTTCCTTGATAGATCTACGATTTGAAAAGCATCGTTACTGACAAAAATTTTAGCTTGCTGGGTCAAGTCTGCGAACCTGCCGTCGAGCTAGCCTGCACACAGATCGTCTCCGACGACATGCTTTGGAAAAAGGCGGAAAAAGAGGGAAAAAGGGGCCTGATTTATTTTCTCGTTGTCCCAAGCCTAAATGATCTCGATGTCGAGGCCAGGGTAACTTACCTTCTCGACATGGCCCACATTGGCGACGCGGTGCTGCAAGCGACCGGCGCAGTGCGCATGAATTATGAAATTCTCTGCAACTCCGAACCAGAGCCGCATTGCCACCTTTTCCCCCGCTACGCCACAGAGCAGGAAGAAAAACGTAAGATGCCGGCCTGGTTCCACGACTGGAAAACAGCTCCTCTTTATACCGAACAAGAGCATGGCGGATTGCGCCTCAACATTGCGTGGTTGCTGGAAGTGAGGAGAAAATAGATTGATCGTGTCATCACGCCTCATAAAGACATGCCCTTGCGAAGATTGCGCCTCAGTAACAAAAAAGAAGCTCCGAAACATCCCCCGTCATCTCCGTGCACTGGAATACTGGGCGGCGAGTTCCATCCTCGCTTCGATGAGCACGAGCGCTACTCAAACTGGAAAATCCCGGTAATCAATACCCTCGTTGAAGGTCCGCAAACACGTATCGAAGTACAGGCCTTTTGTGTTCAGCAGTTGCTCGAAGCAGCGGCCCACCTTTCCCGAGCGGCAGTATGACCGTGAGTACTACATGAGCTTTCTGGGGCAGCAGAACTCGCTTGCCCCGATACACTTGAGCGAAAAATTCGCCTTAGATGTACCCGAGCAATTCATAGAGCATGGACATGATGTAACCCAGGACGATGATGAAGTCGAAGTTCACTGGTGGTGTATCGGGAGCGTGCTTGATCAATAGTTTGATCAAAAAAGGAGACTGCTTTACTCCAGGAAAAATAAATCAGCCCCCTTTTTTCGTCCCCTTTTTTCGCCTTTTTTCCCTTGCCCCCTTTTCTCCCTTTTTTCCAGTCTCCATCTACAGAAAAAGGCCTGACTCTCAAGAAGAAACGTCCTTAACGCTTCAAATCAAAAGCCGGGCCCATACATTAATACTAACTACTAATTCCTAGTATCGAATCCACCATAGATATTGGCGCTGCTTTGTGACGACCCTCGATTACTGTAGGTAGTGTCTTGTCCGCCATAAATATTGGCACTGCTTTGCGACGTACTGCCATTGCTGTAATGAGTATCCTGTCCGCCATAAATATTGGCACTGCTTTGCGAGGTAGTGCCATCGCTGTAGTGAGTATCCTGCCCGCCATAAATGTTTGCACTGCTTTGCGAGGTGCGGCCATTGCTATAATGGGTATCTTGTCCGCCATAAATATTCTTGCTGCTGGAAGAGGTAGTACCATCATCGTATCTACACTCGTACCCACCATAGATATTGGCACTGCAAGAATCCGCAAGAGCTTGATACAGCGGTAAAGCAGACAAGACCGCCCCCAGCAAAGCCATCTTAAGCTTCATGAAAACTCCCTGAAAGAAAACTCGATATCACCGGAAAGATCATAAGGTCGTGCGACCACGCACGAACACTTGAGTTATTGGCGAGCAAGAAAACATGAGGAATTTAGTGAATGAAGCTCCTTGATCAAGCCCTGAGATACTGGACCGCTATCGATAACCTTCAACCCGCGAAGGTAGCAACGTGCCATTATCTATACAGACTAAGCACTACACTCTAAGTTTCCGCGTGAAAAAAAATATTTTCAAACAGCAACGCGCGCGCTTCATGCAACTCCCTTACGGGTAATGGCACGACGCTCAAATGAAAGTTTGGGTTGTTAACAGCCCTGCAAAAAGCGCAAAAAAACTAAGAGTCATCCCCCCTATCAACCCTCAGCCAGCCTCCCCGCAACCCAATCCCGACTATACCCAACCACCCTCCCCGCCAACCCCACGGAAAATGAATCACCCCATGCGCCGTTTCCGGCAACAGATGCACCTCCACGTCCGCCGCCCGCCCCCAACGCTCAGCCAGTTCAAGCGTGTCATCCCTGAGCGGGTCCAGCTCCGCAGCAAACATCAACGCCGGCGGAAACCCGGTGAAGTCGCCGTACAGCGGAGACAACGGCGCCTGCCGGCGTCGTTCATCGCTCAATCCCGGCGTGAGCATTTGCAGCAAAAAAATGTAAAAAAATGGGGACGGATTTATTTTCCGAAAATAAATCCGTCCCCTTTTCTCGACAGCCATCAACCGATCATATCTTCACCTCGACATGATCCAGCGCCTGATTCACCGCCAGCCCCGCGACCATCACCACTTGCGCGATGCCCAGCGCCGTTTTGCGGTGGCCGGGCTCCAGGATCGCGGCGAAGTTGCTGAGCATTTCGCTGGCGGAATCGAGGGACTCGCTGGCATTGGCCAGGAGGGATTCGCTGTTGTAGGCCGGGTTGGCCAGGAACATGGGGTCGTGCTTGGTGTGACTGCCCATGATGCGTTGTTGCGGGGTGAGGTAATGGTCGAGGGCGCGTTCGGCGGCTTCGTTGAGGGTTCGGGAATCGGGGAATTGGTAGGGGGAAACCGGGTCGGTTTCTGGTGGATTGGGTGTTGGTTTGATCATAGATGTAACTCCAGGGTGAGAAAGTGGAGCCATCAACCTCGCTACCAAACGAGGGTGGTGGCCATACGGAGGTTGGTAGACCGGTCACCTGGATACCCGGCGCGCCCGAAGACGCCCTACGCATGGCCACCATAAAACAGAGGACGAAAGAACCCCTGCAAACTGGTGTTGCGATGCGACAGGTAAACCGGGCTACCAAACCCGATCACTGTTATTCAGTGACCCGGAAACGATAAATCCCGCGCCCCAGACGCACAAGCCGGCGGATTCTGGCGTAGTCGTAGGCAATGACGCAAGGTGATGTAGCCTTGAGGGCGTTACGGATGGTGTCTTTTAAACGGGGATTTTTGGGAGGGTTAAACGGGTGGATCAAGAGTGCTCTCACTCTTTGTTTTTGAGCGGCCGCTTTCGGCCAATAGCTGCCGGTCAAATCGGCTGCAAACGGCCAGAAGCAGAAGCAGAAGTAGGCATCAGCTCCGCATTTAACGGCTGGCAGCCGCCTTCCCTCATTTTCACTTCTTCAGACTTTCGTGCCAAAGGTACCATGCAGTAGTTGCTCGCTTTTTCAATCTTCGACTAGCGGCCCAAGCAGCTAAATCCCACTAACCTCGACCACAGGCCTTTACAAGGTACGCTGCAATGTTGATATCGTTGCATATCGATTCTGCGCGAAGGACTGCTCACATGTCTTCCCTTACTGCTCTTGATGCTCAGGGCCAGCGGCTGTTGGCGCTCCTAGTAGCCAAACTACCCTCCGCAAGGCCTGCAAACCCGCAAACCTTCATCGGTTACAAGGAAGCGCACGACCGTCTCGGCCTACCTCAGCTGCGAGAAAAATTTGGCGAAAGCCTCAAGGCGCAAGGACTCCTTTCTCTTGCTGAGTGGACGCATGAAACTGGCAAACCAGCGATCACCGGCCTGGTGATAGATCGCAGCTCATTGATGCCGGGCAAAGGCTACTTTGAGTTGTTTGGTCGACAGCCTGAGGACTTTGCCTGGTGGAGGGAGGAAATTGAAAAATCGAAAAGCTTCGATTGGTTGCCATTTCTCCCCCAGGAGCCTGTTCCAGAGTCGCCTGCGGCCGTTGATATTGAAGGTTCAACTGATCGCGCAGAAGTAACAACTTATCGGATCATTCGCGACACATTGCTGGCACGCCGAGTCAAGCAACTACACAACTACGAATGCCAGCTCTGCGGTCACACGATCATACTGCCTGATGGGAGCCGGTACGCTGAAGCCCATCATGTTCAGCCACTGGGGGCTCCCCATAACGGACCGGACATATTGGAGAACATCGTCTGCGTGTGCCCGAATCACCACGCCGAGCTTGATTACGGCGCGCGCACTCTCAACCAAACCGACCTCCGACCAGCAGAGGGGCACTCCCTTGGCGGCCGCTATCTAGCATACCACAATACGAACGTCCACAAGGCGCCTTAGGCACCCGCAAACAGCGAGGACTCCGTAACATGACTACGCCTACCGAATTGGATCTCCTTGCCTTTTCTTTTTTTCGTGAATTCGCACGCTGCGAGTATTGCCTCAAGGCCGTTGGGCTACTGGAGGGCTTCCCAAGCAAACCACAGGCCGACTGGGGCACCTTCGCAGCACAGGTGATAGCAGTTTTTGACGTGCCACCGAATGCGGAAACTGAAGGCGCGATCCAGTACTACCTTACTCATCCCCCGAAAAAACAAGTGCTTTTAGACGGAGTCCTCAGTTGGTCGACGACGCTTCCCAACCATCAGAGCCAAGCAGAACTCGTTCTGCGCCTCGTGTGCAGAGTGAGGAACAACTTGTTCCATGGGGGGAAATTCAACGGCCACTGGTTTGAGCCACAAAGGAGCGAGGAATTACTGCATCGAGGGCTGGTAATTCTACAAGCGGTAGTCTCAGGCCACTCCAAGGTTCGTGAAGCCTATGCGAATAGGGCTGACTGATCGGCTCTGATGACCGGTTCTTAGCCGAAGGCAATCAGTCAGAGTCTACAGATGCACCTAGGCTTGCCTGAACGGCCTTTTTTTGGAGCGCTTTAAAAATCGGCCATATCGGACATTTTATTCGACTAACAACCAGCATATGCCCCCAACCAAATTACCCCCACACACAACCAAGAGACATATGAATAGATTCCTATACAAATACATGCCTTTAAGACCGGACTTCTTTAAAAACCCAATGATCCGGGCAACTCCGGCCTTGGATCTGAACGACCCTTTTGAAGGACACTTCAACAAAAAACAAGTACTCGACGCAGATCGAAACCAAAGAGAATACTACAAGAAAAATGGTAAAGAGGTCTACGAAACTGACGACACAGAAATCAATGATAGCATGGGTGTAATCCAAAGCGAGCTATCCGACTTAGGCATTCTTTCTTTTACTGAAGACTACAACAACCCACTCATGTGGGCTCACTATGCCGACAACCATAAAGGAGTAGTAGTCGAGTTCGACTTTAGCGTTCCATTTTTTTCGGACTCGCTAAAAGAGGTTAATGGCCGCAAGAGTCGATTCGGAGAAAGTTATCTTGCTGATTTCTTTGAGTTCCCAGAAAAAGTTGATTATCGCAGAGAAATGCCAAGCTTTGAGAGACCGGAGCTTTCAGCGCCGGATTCAATGGATGAATTCCATTGGAATAAATTCAATCGCACGATATTATTCACCAAAGCAAATGATTGGATTTACGAGAAAGAACAGCGATCTATTGTCCAACTAAAAGACGCCGACTCAATAATATGCAACGACAACCCGCACATTAGAAAACAATGCATTCTCGACCCTAGCATTGAGCTAGTAGAACTAGGGAATAATAAAATACAAATAATCTACCCTAACGAGTACGAGATGCACGAAGAAATGGGGGATCAAAGCATAAAAACGGAGATTAATCTTTTAGCCACAGACCACAAAGAGCCAGCTATTCATTTATTTAGAATTAACCCTCTAGCTATTAGCGGAGTGTATTTCGGGTGCCAGGCCACTGAGTCTTTATCTTTGGAAAATATAGAAAAAAACTCATCCCTGAAGCATCTCACCAATATTTATAAAATGCGCATCAATGACACGCAGTACCAGTTGAACCCTTCAAAACTAATAAAAGATATCTAGGCGACACTTACGGCGCACCTGATTTTGGTAATGGCAGGCTGGCTGCTTAGGGTCGAAACGGTCAGTCACGAATGGTCGCTTATGGCCGCCCTCTGCCCGTCACTACAGACGGGAGTCGGCCATAAGCAGTCAGTGCCTGCCATTCGGTTGAAGGACGGCCGCGAGCGTAGCTTGCGAACGTCCAAGTGAGCGGGGCAAAAGACTCGAGCCTGTTGTTATCAGTAGGAGCGCACAGTTCCAACTGTGGAATCAATTTCGCCCGCTAAATCGGTTGCGTGATTTAGTAAGTCAGCGATGGATTCAACTGAAATTTCTACTTTTTCACCATCTTTATTGTAACCAGCACGATGTACACAGTGATGGCGAATCTCTACGGCTTTAAACAACCAAGAGAGATCTGAGAATTTGTGGTTTAAAACCGCCTCGTACATTGGCTTTATTTTTTTTAGGTCATGAAATATCAGATCTTTTAGGTAACTGGCGACGGTTACTTTTAAAGTTTCTTTTTCTTGATATATTTCACGCAAGGTAAATTTACGTTTGGAGAACTCCGGATCACTTTCAACAAGCTTTCTAGTAAACTCTTCCGAATTACAAACCTGATGGATAAACACACCAGCTAAATAACCTTCAACAGCAGAAACCACATGAGCATGAATCATGACTAAAAAGCTAAATCGTGCTTGTTCTGGAACATCTAGCTCTCGAATAATATCAACACTCTCTAGCTGGTCTACTAGTAGCTGATAGTGCTTTCTGTTCTCATTTTCTTCATACCACTCATAATCTTCCTGTTCGAGGGTGGTCTCTCTCGAAAAACCATCAATTAAGTCATCGATAAAGTCTGGATCACTTGGACTTCTGCCGTACATCGCACATAAATCTTGATAATCGCTCATTGGCTACTCTCAAACTGATAAGGCCTATAAATCTTGAGTTAAGCGGCTGCCGAAAGCAGTCCGCTAGAACAAATGGTTGGGCGTCTGCGCTGAGTGCCAACGCTCCATGATGAATATGACCAAGAAAAAAAATGGCGAAAAAATCGAAAAAATGGGACGGATTTATTTTTCCGGAAAATTTCGCTCCCCATTTCCTGATGCTTCAATTTGAGCACTAATGCCATTTTGGTGGAAAAGCTCGGCTAGCACTATCAGTACCAATATTTGTTTTTATATGTTCTAGCATTGAGATGGCCTGTGACGCGTGCGCAGAAAGGTTACCGGTATTTTCGTGGAGGATTTTCCAGAATTCCATAGCGACTTGCTCATCTTCTATAGGAGGTAGTGATTTTGCTACTTCTCTAGCGAATATCTCGTCACATAGTGCCTGGACACGCTTAAGTCTAAGCCAATGGTGGGAGAGTATTTGAAGAATTTCTGAATCCGAAATATTCGTACAAAGTACAGGTGAAACCACATCCCATGCAGTGAGTCGCAAGTCAGGACTATGCATAGCTTTTCCTACTTCTGCCGCCGACCGAATAGTATCAAGGACTCCGATATTGTAACGACACGCCGCAACTAAGACCTCTATTGCCCCCCTCACTTGTCGATGTTGGTCTACTGTCTGCAATCTCCTTTGTCGTCGAAGAACAAGCTCGTTTAAAGCCAAAGCGATAGGAACCCCGAGTACAATACCAACGAGTGTGGCAGCCAAGTTTGGCCAGAAGGCCTCTAAAAATTGGGACATATCTGCAACCTAACTGTAGTAGACGACACATCCGACGTAACAAGTTATCTAATTATGTCTGGTTACGTTCCTTGCTCATGTGTAACTCCTTATTTTTAAGTCTCGCGCGAAAAATGCGACCTTCGGCAGAGAGATACAACATGAGCCAGTTACACTAATGGCGAAATCGCTGCGTGTCCATGGTCTCCTTACGGCCGAAAACAGCCTTCCATAAATGCCGCCAATGAGCTCCAAATCACGTCTACAACCCTCCCCCCTCAACAACCCGCCCCCCAACCCACTCCCGACCATACCCAACCACCCTCCCCGCCAACCCCAACGGAAAATGAATCACCCCATGCGCCGTTTCCGGCAGCAGATGCACCTCCACCTCCGCCGCCCTACCCCAACGCTCAGCCAACTCAAGCGTGTCATCCCTAAGCGGATCCAGCTCCGCCGCAAACATCAACGCCGGCGGAAACCCGGTGAAGTCGCCGTACAACGGAGACAACGGCGCCTGCCGGCGTTCTTCATCGCTCAATCCCGGCGTGAGCATCTGCAGCGCCTCGACCATCCCCGGCCCATCCAGCAGCAGGGTATCGGGCCCGGCGTTGCGTACGCTGGGGGTTCCGGTCAGGTCGTAGACGCCGTAGTACAGCAGCGCTCCGCTCACCCGCTCGAGCAAGTCCGGCCACTGTTTGAGTTGCAGCAGGGTCGCGGCGGCGAGGTGGCCGCCGGCGGATTCGCCCACGACGATGACGGGCAGGTTGGCAAACTCGTGGCAATCATCGCTCAGCAGCCAGCGGGCCGCCGTGAGGCAGTCCTGCATGACGCCTTCGATTGGGGTCGAGACCACCAGCCGATAATCGACCGAGACCACGGCTACGTCGCAGGCTTTCACCATGCCGATGTTGAGGTGATCGTTCATTTGCGCATTGCCGATGACCCAGCCGCCGCCATGAAAATCCAGCACCACGCCTTTGGCTTTTGTCTTGGGTCGGATGATCCGTACCGGAACCGATGCGCCGTCGACGCCCACCACTTTGCGCTCGGCCTCGAGCCCGTGCATGCGCAACTTTCTCGCGCCGCTCAATTGGCTGAGGCGCAGCAGCATCTGAATCACTCGTGGCGTGATGCGATTGCGGATGCGAAAGCGCGGCAGCCGGGCGAGTTTCTTGTTGAAGGCGCGCAATTGCGCCAACTCGGTTTCGTCGGCGGGCCAGTCCATTGATGTTTTCATTTCGTCCTTTTTATTCGCGGTTGTCGCGCAGGATGGAGAAATTCAACGCCGCCGCGACACATAGCCATGCCAGGTAAGGGAACAGGATCAATCCGGTAATCACGTCCAGGCGCAAGGCCGACACCACCATCGCGGCGACCACCAGCCACAGCAGCGTGATGATCAGCATGCCGGCGAAGATACGATGGGCGCCGAAGAATACCGGTGTCCACAAAGTGTTCAATGCAATTTGCGCTGCCCACAAGGCGAGTACGGTTTCGCTGCCGGGCGTCAAGGTCAGGCGATAGCCGACCCACGCGAGCAAGAGGTAGATCGTTGTCCAGGCAACGGGAAACACCCAGTTGGGGGGTGTGAAGCGTGGTTTGACCAGCGATTGGTACCACGGGCCCGGCTGGAAAATCATCCCGGTGCTCGCTGCCGCACCGCAGGCCAACAGGAAAATTAGAAAGGTCATCGTCTGTCCTTGGCTGATATCAGCGCGTTGGGTCTGTTCCTGCTTGGATGCCCGGAGCCATGCAAAAAGTTCATCGGCCGTTATCTCGCCTCGCTGATAGGAATAGGCAATGCTCAAAGACAAACCGACATAGGTGGGCGTTTCTCCGATGGATAACATGAGCTGAAACCCCATTCACCGGAGCCCGTCATGTCCACCACCAAAACCCTGTTCATTACCGGCGTCAGCAGCGGCTTCGGCCATGCGCTGGCCAAGGAAGCACTCGCGGCCGGCCACCGCGTCATTGGCACCGTGCGCAAGGAAGCCGACTTGCACGCCTTTCAATCACTCTCCTTGGATAACGCCTATGGGGTGATGCTGGATGTCACGGACTTCGACCGGATCGACGGCGTCATTGCCGAAGTTGAAGCGACTCACGGCCCGGTCGATGTGTTGATCAACAACGCCGGTTACGGTCACGAAGGCATCTTCGAAGAGTCGCCGCTGGAAGAGATGCGCCGTCAGTTCGACGTGAACGTGTTTGGTGCGGTCGCCGTGATCAAGGCGTTTCTGCCGTTCTTTCGCCAGCGGCGTGCGGGCCACATCATCAATATCACCTCGATGGGCGGCACGATCACAATGCCGGGCATCGCGTACTACTGCGGCAGCAAGTTTGCGCTCGAAGGCATCTCCGATACGCTGAGCAAGGAGCTGGCGCCCTTCAATATCTTCGTGACCGCCGTCGCGCCGGGTTCATTTCGTACCGACTGGGCCGGTCGCTCGATGCAGCGCACGCCTCGCAGCATTGCCGACTACGACGCCAGTTTCGATCCGGTGCGCAAGGCGCGCGAAGAAAAGAGCGGCAAGCAGCTCGGCGACCCGCAAAAAGCGGCCCGGGCGATGTTGCAGATCATCGCCAGCCCGACACCACCGGCGCACCTGCTCCTGGGCAGTGACGCGTTGCACCTGGTGCGTGAAAAGCTCCAACACGCAGCCGGCGAGATCGATCAGTGGGAAGCGCTGACTCGCTCCACCGACCATTGAGTGGCCAATAGAGAGAACGCAATGAAGCAGGCCGACGCAGGCACCTCGCGCATGGTGCAGCTCATGGAGACCCTCGCACCGGTCGAGGGTTATAACCTCAGTGCGCTTGAAGGCGTGCGTTTCCTGCGCTCGAACCGGCCGCTGACCCGCACGCCGGTGCTGTACGACCCGGGCATCGTGATTCTCTGTCAGGGCCAGAAACGCGGTTATCTGGGCGATGACGTCTACGTTTACGACGCCCAGCATTATCTGGTGGTGTCCGTGCCGATCCCCTTCACCATGGAAACCGATGCCACCGAGGCCGAGCCGATGCTCGCGATCTACATGCACCTCGACTTCCAGTTGGCCAGCGAGTTGATGCAACAAGTGGATGGCCTTCACGGCCCAAACGACGCGCAGCCCAAGGGCATGTACGCCTCACCGATGGACGACAAGCTCCGCGCTTCGACGTTGCATTTTCTTGAAGCGATGAGCATTCCGGGGGACGCGCAGATTCTGGGGCCATCGCTGCTGCGGGAAATCTACTACCGCATCCTGACGGGCGAACAAGGCGGATCGATGCGTGCCGCGCTCAATCGACAGGGGCATTTCGGCAAGGTGACTCGGGCGATCCGCAAAATCCACAGTTGCTACCAAGAGCGCCTCGACGTCGAGCAACTCGCCCACGAAGCCAGCATGAGCGTGCCGAATTTTCACCTGCACTTTCGCGGCGTGACGGACACCTCACCCATGCAGTATCTGAAGTCGACACGTTTGCATCAGGCGCGACTGCTGATGCTGCACAACGCCATGACCGCTTCGGCAGCGGCGTTCAACGTGGGTTATGAAAGCGCCTCGCAATTCAGTCGCGAGTTCAAACGCTTCTTTGGCAGAACACCGCAGGCGGAAATCGAGTGGATGAAGGCGACGTACGCCTTGCCTGCGCCGACGATGCCCTCGGAGTATGTTTCGTCGCATTAACTGGCAGGAAGGCGCCAGAAACTCAGGCGTCCAACAATCGTTTGGTGGTCGCCATCGCCGTATCCAGCGACTGCCCGGTCCGTTGCAACTTGTTCAACAGACTGGCCCCCAGCCAAAGCTGATACAGGGTTTCCCCCAGTTGCCGGGCATCGCCGTCGGGCAGGCATTGATCGACCTGGCCCTGCTCGATGCAAGTGGTGATGCGCACCACCACGCGCTCGGCGCCATCGCGCAAAGTCAGGCGCATGGCTTCGGACAGATCGGCCACCTCGGCACTGAGCTTCACCACCAGACACTCGTCACCATGACCTTCCAGCGTGCAGCGGTCCTGCCAGCCCTGCCAGTAATCCATCAGCCGCTCGCGGGCATTCAGGCCTGGCAGCGTCAGGCGCCGCTCCATGTCGGCCAGGTAGCAGACAAAGTAATCCTCAAGCAGCGCCTGGCCGTACAGTTCCTTGGATTTGAAGTAGTGATAGAACGAGCCCTTGGGCACACCGGCGGTTTGCAGGATCTCGTTCAGGCCGACACTGGTGAAGCCTTTCTCGGCCATCATCCGGTGGCCGGTGTCGAGCAGGTGTTGGCGGGTGTCGTCGTAGGTCGGTTTCATCGGGGCGCAGATTACCAGGCAATAGACCAGTCGTTTAACTCGAAGGAACGGGAGTTTGCCACACCGGTCCATGAAAAACATGCGGATAAAAAATTACTAGACGACTGGTCTAATTGGAATCTATGCTGCGCCCCGACAAACCTTTTCCCCGGTGTCGATCGTGTGCGAATCCCTCGCACAGCCACGACACCCGACCCACCCAAGGTGCTCTATGAAAATCTTGATGGTCCTGACTTCCCACGATCAACTCGGCAACACCGGCAAGAAAACCGGTTTCTGGCTCGAAGAGTTCGCCGCGCCCTACTACGCCTTCAAGGACGCCGGCGCCGATATCACTCTGGTCTCGCCCGCCGGCGGCCAGCCACCGCTTGATCCGAAAAGCGATGAACCCGACGCCCAGACCGCTGAAACCGACCGCTTCCGCAAGGATTCGGCGGCGCAACAAGCACTGGCGAACACCGGGCGCCTGGCCGATGTCAGCGCCGAGGATTTCGATGCCGTGTTTTATCCCGGTGGCCACGGCCCGCTCTGGGATCTGGCCGAAGACAAGCATTCGATTGCCCTGATCGAAGCCTTCGCCCGCAGCAACAAGCCTCATGGTTTCGTTTGCCACGCCCCCGGCGTGCTGCGTCATGTACTCGGCGCCGACGGCAAAGCCTTGGTCAAGGATCGTGAAGTCACCGGCTTCACCAATTCCGAAGAAGCGGCGGTCGGTCTGACGGATGTGGTGCCGTTCTTGGTCGAAGACGAGTTCCAGCGCCTCGGCGCCCGTTATTCCAAAGTCGCCGACTGGCAGGTGCACGTGGTGACTGACGGGAACCTGGTCACCGGCCAGAACCCGGCCAGTTCCGCCGCTGTCGCCGAGAAACTGTTGAAGCTGCTCGGCTGACTTTTGCAGCCGTCATCCACCCGGACGCCGTGCGCGTGTTGCACGGCGTCTTTTTTTGGCCCAATCACTAGTCGACTGGTCTAATAAACCCCATTCAAGGCACATCCATGAATCACAGCAGTTTCTTCAAACCCGGCACTTTGGGTCGTCACACCCTGAAAAACCGCATCGTTCTGCCACCCCTCACCCGCCAGCGCAGCACACAACCGGGCAACATCGCCAACGCGCTGATGGCCGAGTATTACCAGCAACGCGCCGGTGCCGGTCTGCTGGTGACGGAAGGCACGCAGATCGAGCCGCGTGGCCAGGGTTACGCGTGGACGCCGGGCATTCATACTCCGGAGCAGATCGCCGGCTGGCGCAAGGTCACAGAGGCCGTCCATGCCCGGGACGGCGTGATCTTCGCTCAGCTCTGGCATGTGGGGCGCGTGTCCCATACGGCTCTGCAACCCGACGGTGCCGCGCCGGTTTCGGCCTCTGCGGTGGCCACCGACCGGGTCAGCGTGTTCATCGAAACCGCGCCTGGCGCCGGCGCCCTGGTACCGCCGTCCGCCCCTCGCGCACTGACCACCGATGAAGTGCAGGAACTGGTTCAGCTGTACATCCAGGCCGCACGCAATGCCATGGAAGCAGGTTTCGACGGGATCGAACTGCACTGCGCCAATGGTTATCTGGTGAACCAGTTCATCTCGGCCCACAGCAATCTGCGCACTGACCAGTACGGCGGCTCGCTGCACAATCGCCTGCGCTTTTTGCGTGAAGTGGTGGCCGGTGTTGCCGAGTGCATCGGTCATGAAAAAGTCGGAGTACGTTTCGCCCCGCTGTTCACCACCACCGACGAGGCGCGCACCTACCTGGGCATGGTCGAGGAAGATCCGCACACCACTTACATCGAAGCGATCAAGGTGCTGCAGGATGTGGGCATCGCCTATCTGTCCATCGCCGAAGCCGACTGGGACGATGCGCCGGCGATGCCGCTCACGTTCCGCCAGGCAGTGCGCGACACCTTCAGCGGCGCGATCATTTACGCCGGGCGCTACACCGCAGCATCCGGTGCGCAGTTGCTTGATTCGGGGCTGGCGGATTTCGTGGCTTTCGGTCGTCCGTTCATGGCCAACCCGGACCTGCCGGCGCGCATCGCCAATGACTGGCCGCTCAACGCGCTGAATCCGGCCACGGTGTACGGGGGCAATGCCGAAGGGTATGTGGACTACCCCGAGTACGCGTGATGACTGCCGACTCTCGGTAAGGCGCGACACCCGCCCGTTCAGTACTGCTCACACTGGCAGTGGTGAACGGGAACTGTCGCCGGGAGCAATCCTTGCCATCCGGTTCCGCCCTGTGGTCTTGGCCTGGTACAACGCCTGATCTGCCGTCTCAATCAGCGCTGGCACCACGGCCAGTTGCGGCCCGGCCGCCGCGGTGACGCCGATACTGACCGTCACCTGACCGAACGGGCTCGCCGGGTGAGCAATGTGCTCTTGCGTCAGTCGCTCCAGAATCAGTTGCGCCACGACCGCCGCCCCCTCGCCATCGGTGTCGGGCATGATGATCGCCATCTCTTCCCCACCATAGCGCGCCACCAGATCCGACGGTCGCCGCACGCAGGCCCCAAGCACTTTCCCCACCCGTTGCAGGCAGGCGTCGCCGGCAACATGCCCCTGGGAATCGTTGAACAGCTTGAAGTAGTCGATATCGATCATCAGCAAGGCCAGCGAAGCCCCGTCCCGTTGAGCCCGGCGCGCTTCCATGGCCAGTGTTTCATCGAAGCAGCGGCGATTGGCGAGACCCGTCAACGCATCCTTCATCGCCAGCAATTCCAGCTGCCGGTTTGATCCGAGCAACTGCTGTTGAGTGAGCCGCAACTCCCCTTCCACCTGGGTCCGCCGACGTATATCACGAATGAGAAACCAGCCGATCACGCCAGTGAGTCCCAGCAACGATGCGACCACCACGATCGACAACAGCGCCTCCAGTCGCCACGCCGCCAATGCTTCGCGCTTGCCGAGCGCGACCGTGGTGATCAGCGGCAGCTTTTCACTCTTGCGAAACGCGTAGAGCCGCTCCACGCCGTCGAGGCTGGAAGTAAAGGAAGCGGTGCCCACCGACTGATCCACGAGGTACTTCGCATAAATGGGCGACTTGGAGAAGTTGCGCCCCATGTCCTGTTCGCGAAAGGGATATCGCACCAGCAACGTACCGTCGGTGTAGGACAGACCGATGGCACCCTCCTGCCCCACATCGAGCTTGCCGAACAGTCGCAGAAAGTTCTCGACCCCCAGGGTGACCGCCACCACGCCGGCGAACTCTCCGCGTGTGTCATTGAAGCGGCGGCTGACAGTAATCACCCACTCCTGATTCGAGCGGCTACGGATGGGCGGGCCGATGAAGGGCTCGCGGGAAGGATCGTCACGGTGATGGATGAAGTAGTCCCGGTCACTGCTGTTGACCCCGGCCGGAATCGGTCGGTTGGAGGACATCAGCCAGTGGCCGCGATTATCGTAGACGGTGATGCCACTGAGCTGCGGCATCAGCGGCTGCTGACGGTTGACCAGCGCATTCAACCGTTCGATCTGCGCGGGGCCGCTGCCCTCGGTTTCCAGACGCTCGACGAGCCCGAGCAAGAGCAGCGAACTCTGCCGGACGATGCCTTCGGAATAGGTCGCCAGCGCCTGGGTCAGGTTCAACCCGTGGACGTTCACCTCGTCCAGCGCCCGCTCCCGGGAGCCCAGTACCTTCCATATGGTCAGCGACGCCAGGGAACAGCCGATCACCAACAGCAACAGCATCACGAGGTGGGTATCACGCTTCACATCAGTACCTTTTGGAAAGTCCGTTTTCCGTCACGGCCGTTGTCGGACCGGGGCCACAACAGCGACCGTATGTCCCGGGGCGCGCAGGATACAAGCAGTCCATCGAAGGCGCAGCAACGGCGTGTCAGGCCCTCGATGAAGTGTTCGCTGATCGGCCGGTTCGACGAAAAAACCGGACCCCAAAAGACTTTTGCCGCTAGACGATTTTCAAGGCCTTGAGAACGACCAGCGACTGCTCGGCAAACGCCTCGGCCTGCTCGGTCAGTTCGGCAATGTTTTCTTCGGCGGTGGTCAGTGCCTTGCCGTTTTTCAGCAGACCTTCACCCTGGCCACCAATGATGCCCCACGCCAGCAATGCCCAGTCGGCCGGACGGGTTTTGCCTTGTTTGATCGAAATCAGGAACAACTGCTGGAAACGGCTGACCGTTACGCCACCGCCGGTGACCGGGCTGGCCAGCACCTGAATCTTGTGGTCGAACAACGAGCGTCTGCACAGTTGCAGGTTGAGGGTGTTGCAGCGCGCCTGTGCCAGCTTCTCGGCCGCTTCGCTCTGGCACGGTGCAACGGCGCCCATCCCGATCAACACGTTGAGAGCCTGCTCCACATCGCCATAGCCCAATGCAGGCGAGGCTTCCAGCAAGTGGCGCAAGGTCTTCGGTACGTAGGCATCATCGGCCAGCGCGTCCAGCACCGGGCCGTAAATATCTGCTTGCAACGTCGCGGAACCCGCCGGGCCGGTGACACTGCCCGCGACGCTGTCCGCCAGTTGCATCAGAACGAATCGGGTACTGAGCATGCGCTCGCGGTGTTCACTGGCGGACAACCGGTTGGCGCCGCGCACGTAAAGGTCCCGACGGAAGTTCTGATTGACGAAGTAATCACGCGCCTGCTCGCGCATGACCGGATGCTCGATGCCTTCCAGAAAGTCCATGCCTTCGGCGCTCAGGTTGAGCGGGTCTACCGAGTCCAGCGGCACGGCGGTCGTGGCGTAGTCGAGCTTGGCAGGTGCCAGGGCATCGACCACGTCGGTGAAGTACATGCAATTCCAGTCGCGGTTGAAGTATTCGTGGGCGACGTACTGACGATTCTGGCCCTTGATGCTCTGCAACTTGGCGTCCAGCCCCGGCACCGAATTGGCGTAATTGGGATTGGCCGCCAGCAGCGCCTCGGAGAATTGCAGCGCGGCGTCGATCCGCTGGTCCGGGCGTGCCGAAGTCTGTGTGGCAAAGCGGTCATGCAGGCTGAACAATTGGCGCAACGGCGCCATGGGCGACCAGCCCGGGAAGCAGTTGTAGCTGATGTACACATGACCGCCCGGCTTCAGATGACGACGGACGAACTCGACGATCAGTTTGTGATTGTCACGGCTGACCCAAGTCCAGATGCCGTGCAGGCTGATACTGTCGAACTGCGGCAGGTCATGGCGGGCCAACAGTTGCTCGAAGCTGTCGTCATACAGCCGCGCATCGCTGCCCCAATCGTTCGCCAGCCCGATGGCATGGGCGGCCTGGCCCGGATGGAAATCCGTACCGACGTAGGTGCCCGGATTACCCGCCGCATGGATATTGATCGAAACACCCTGACCAAAACCCAGCTCGCAGTGATAGCCGTCGGTACTCTCGAGCGTGGCGAAACCCCGCAACAACAAACAATAGCGCTGGAAAACCGGATTGATCTCGCGGCTATACCCGTAGGTGTAGCCTTCGTCCGTGAAATAACCTTCGTTCCAGGCATTGCTCATGCGTGACACCCTTTTATATCGAAAGTGAAAGTCGATCTTATAAGGGGTAGTCAGGACCAATCACAAGCGGAAAAGCGGCGCCCCGCCGCCAGCCGTCGTCTATCAGCCAATCACCCGCGCATACACAGCCCGGTCGATGTTGCCTCCGGACAGAATCACCCCCACCCTTTTGCCCTGCATCCTGTCCCGCTCTTGCATCAATGCGGCCAGCGCGGCGGCGCCGGCACCTTCGGCGAGGTTGTGAGTGTCGGTGTAGTACACGCGCATGGCTTCGGCGATTTCGTCTTCGCTGACGGACACGATTCGTGCAGCGCCGGCCCCATAGACATCGAACGCTTCGGCTATCGGTTTGCGCACGGCCAGGCCATCGGCAAAGGTATTGGCGGAGGCAGTCTCGCAGATTGTTTTCGCCTCGAAGGACAGTTTGGCGGCGGCCGCTTCGGTCGAGACCACACCTACGACCTGAGTATCCAGGCCCAGCGCATCTCGGGCGGCGATCACGCCACAAATGCCCGAGCCGCAACCGATCGGCACGTAGATGGTGTGCAGATCCGGCGCCGCACTGAACAGTTCCAGCGCATAGGTCGCCACACCCTTGACCAGTTCAGCGTGGAACGGTGGCACCAGATAGAGCTCGTGTTCCAGCGCCAGACGCGCCGCTTCCTCACGGGCCTCGTCGAAATCACGTCCGTACTCGACCACTTCGCCGCCAAAGCCGCGCATGGCGTTGTTCTTTTCCAGCGAATTGCCCAGCGGCACCACAATCAACGCCTTCAATCCGACGGCACTGGCTGCCAGCGCCAGGCTTTGCCCGTGATTGCCACGCGTCGCGGAGACAATGCCTTTGACGTTGGGATGTTCGCGCCGCAGCCAGTGCATGAAGGTAATGCCGCCGCGTACCTTGAACGCACCGGTCGGGGTGTGGTTTTCGTGCTTGACCCACACCGTGCAGCCCAGCCGCTCGGCCAGCAGTGGCCAGCGATATTGGGCGGTGGCCGGCATCACCTGGTAAACCTGACGGGCAGCCTGTTCGATGTCTTCGCGAGTGAGTGAATGCATGGGAATCTCCTTGTGCCTGGCCCCAGTCTAGGCACAGGCACATCACGTCGGCTTTCAAAAAACTGACCTGACTTTCGCCTGCACTCTTCACTACTATGGCGCTTATGAACCATCGAAACCGCCAACAGCCAGCCGTCGTCCCGGAACCGGTCCGTCGTATCGAGGCCGGCCCATGGGCGATCGAATTGCTGCCCGGCGCCGCCTACGCCACCCGCTACGTGGCGAGCCAGTCGGCGATCGGTTTCGCCTTCGACAGCCAGCGCGGCGTGCACGCCATCGGCAGCGACCGGGTGCGCCCCTTCGATGCCATGCCCAATGGCCTGGCGTTTGTGCCTGCCGGCTGTGACGTGATGTCCGAATCACCCATGGGCGGTGAATACCTGCGGGTGATCCGCACCGACGGCATCGCGCTGGCAGGTGAGCACGCGTTCAACAATCGCATCGATCCACAGGCCATCCACCTCGCCTCGCGAATGCGTCGTGCCTTGTTGAATGCCTCGGTGGACGATGACTGGCAAACCTGGGCACTCGCGTTGGCCGAGCGCACCGAAGGCAAAGACACCTTGTCGCTCCAGGGCTCGATCACCGGCAACCGGATGCGCCTGCTCGACGAGTTCATCGACGCCGGCCTCGACGGTCCGCTCGCCCTTCACACCATGGCGCAACTGCTGGAACTGTCCGAAGGCTATTTCATCCGCGCCTTCAAGCAGGCCACCGGCAAAAGCCCCCATAGCTATCTGATTGATCGACGCTTGGCGCGGGCCCGTGCATTGATGCGCGACTCCCGCGCCAGCCTGGCGGAAATCGCCTTCGCCTGCGGTTTCAATTCCCAAGCACACATGACCAGTGCGTTCAAGCAGCGACTTGGCGTGAGTCCGGCGCAACTGCGCGCAGGATCGCGTCACATTCCGGCCATTGGCAAAAAACCAAATCAGTGGTGAATTTTTTCGTGTCCACTTGTATCTGATCTGAAAGAAGCCGTGCCATCACAGAGATGGCATCGGTCACGGCAAACCGCTCTGACTCAAGCCTCACCGGGCCTCGCGGTTTGCACAAAGACAGATCAGATGCAGAGTGAATCCCATGGAATCAAAGGAAAGCGTCAGCCCGATCGGACTGAAAGACATCACCATTGTCGACGACGCCAAGATGCGCAAAGCCATTACCGCCGCCGCGCTGGGCAACGCGATGGAGTGGTTTGACTTCGGCGTCTACGGCTTCGTCGCCTATGTGCTGGGCAAGGTGTTTTTCCCCGGTGCCGATCCCGGCGTACAGATGATCGCGGCACTGGCGACCTTCTCGGTGCCGTTCTTGATCCGGCCGCTGGGCGGGCTGTTCTTCGGCGCATTGGGGGACAAGTACGGACGGCAGAAAGTCCTCGCGGCAACCATCGTGATCATGTCGCTCAGCACCTTTGCCATCGGGTTGATCCCGTCCTATGCCTCGATCGGCATCTGGGCGCCGATCCTTCTGCTGCTGGCGAAAATGGCCCAAGGGTTTTCGGTGGGCGGTGAATACACCGGCGCCTCGATCTTCGTCGCTGAGTACGCGCCGGATCGCAAACGCGGCTTCCTCGGCAGTTGGCTGGACTTCGGTTCAATCGCCGGTTTCGTTCTCGGCGCCGGTGTGGTGGTGCTGATTTCCGCGATCATCGGCGAAGAAAAGTTCCAGGAATGGGGCTGGCGCCTGCCGTTCTTCCTCGCCCTGCCGCTGGGCATGATCGGGCTCTACCTGCGCCATGCGCTCGAAGAGACGCCGGCGTTCCAGCAGCATGTCGAGAAACTCGAACAAGGTGACCGCGAAGGCCTGGCCGGCGGCCCGAAAGTGTCGTTCAAGGAAGTCGCGACCAAGCACTGGCGTAGCCTGATGACCTGCATCGGCGTGGTGGCTGCCACCAACGTCACCTATTACATGCTGCTCACCTACATGCCGAGTTACCTGTCGCACAACCTGCACTACAGCGAAAATCGCGGGGTGCTGATCATCATCGCGATCATGGTCGGTATGTTGTTCGTGCAGCCTGCCATCGGTTTTATCAGCGACAAGATCGGCCGTCGTCCCTTCATCATCTTCGGCAGCATCGGCCTGTTCATCCTCGCCATACCAGCGTTCATGCTGATCAACAGCGGCAAGATCGGCCTGATCTTTTCCGGCCTGCTGATACTGGCCGTGGTGCTCAACTTTTTCATTGGGGTCATGGCCTCTACGCTGCCGGCGATGTTTCCGACTCACATCCGCTACAGCGCACTGGCCAGTGCCTTCAACGTCTCGGTACTGATCGCCGGGGTGACGCCGACCGTCGTCGCCTGGCTGGTGGAAAGCACCCAGAACCTGTACATGCCGGCCTATTACCTGATGGTGACCGCCGTCATCGGGCTGATCACCGGTGTAACCATGAAGGAAACCGCCAACAAACCGCTGCGCGGCGCAGCCCCTGCGGCGTCCGATATCGAGGAAGCCAAGGAGCTGCTGCAGGAGCATCACGACAACATCGAACAGAAGATCGAAGACATCGACGCCGAAATCGCCGAGCTGGAAGCCAAACGCGAGCACCTCGTGCAGCAGCACCCGCGAATCGAATAACGATATAAACAGTTGATGGGACAACAGGGTGGAATTCAAACGCCCTTCTGTGGTGTTCTGTTCGTCAGGAGCCGGTGGTTTTTTCCGCCGGCTCACGCCTGTTCAGCAGCTGACGATGAGGTTCGTTTCATGAGCAAAACGCCTTACGTACCACCCAAGGTCTGGAAACACAGCGCTCCGTCCGGCGGCCAGTTCGCCAACATCAACCGCCCGATTGCCGGGCCAACCCATGACAAGACCCTGCCCGTCGGTAAGCATCCGTTGCAGCTGTACTCGCTGGCCACGCCCAACGGCGTCAAGGTCACGATCCTGCTGGAGGAATTGCTTGCGCTGGGTCATACCGGGTCGGAATACGACGCCTGGCTGATCCGTATCGGTGAAGGCGATCAGTTTTCCAGCGGCTTTGTCGAGATCAATCCGAATTCCAAGATTCCGGCACTGCTGGACCGTAGCGTGGAGCCGGCGATCCGGGTTTTCGAGTCGGGCTCGATCCTGCTTTACCTCGCCGAGAAGTTCGGCGCCTTCCTGCCCACCGACCTCGCCGGCCGTACCGAAACCCTGAACTGGCTGTTCTGGCAAATGGGCTCGGCGCCCTATCTGGGCGGCGGTTTCGGGCATTTTTATGCCTATGCGCCGGAGAAACTCGAATACCCGATCGACCGTTTCACCATGGAGGCCAAGCGTCAGCTGGATGTGCTCGACCGGCGTCTTGCCGAGAGTCCTTACCTTGCCGGCGACAGCTACACCATCGCCGATATCGCGGTCTGGCCGTGGTACGGGCAACTGGTGCGCAACAACGTGTACGGCGCGGCCGAATTTCTTTCGGCGCACGAATACACCCATGTGCAACGCTGGGCCGAGGACATCGCCAAACGGCCGGCGGTCATTCGTGGGCAGCGCGTCAACCGAACCTGGGGCGATGAGGCGAGCCAGGTGCCGGAACGACATGAGGCTGCTGATCTGGACTGATCGCTCGCACCCGATAACAAAAACCAAGGGGCGCCCGCATGAACATTCTCTACGACGAACAGATCGACGGCGCCCTGCCGGACGTCGATAAAGCCGCGCTGTTGCAGGCGCTCCGCAGCCAGTGGCCGGCGCTGGAAATCCTGCATCAGCGCGAGGATCTCGCCCCGTACGAATGCGACGGTTTGTCCGCCTATCGCACCACGCCGCTGCTGGTGGTCTTGCCCCGGCATCTGGATGAGGTGCAGGGCATCTTGCGCACCTGTCATGAAATGAACGTGCCGGTGGTGGCCCGGGGTGCCGGCACCGGGTTGTCCGGCGGGGCGTTGCCGCTGGAAAAAGGCGTGCTGCTGGTGATGGCGCGCTTCAACAACATTCTGCACATCGACCCGGCCGCCCGCACCGCGCGGGTTCAGCCCGGCGTGCGCAATCTGGCGATATCTCAGGCGGCTGCCCCGTTCGGCCTGTATTACGCGCCGGATCCTTCCTCGCAGATCGCCTGTTCCATCGGCGGCAATGTCGCGGAAAACGCCGGTGGCGTGCATTGCCTCAAATACGGCCTGACCGTGCACAACCTGCTCAAGGTCGAGATCCTGACCGTCGAGGGCGAACACCTCACGCTCGGCTCCGATGCGCTCGACTCCCCCGGTTTCGACTTGCTGGCGCTGTTCACCGGGTCCGAAGGCCTGCTGGGCGTGATCACCGAAGTCACGGTCAAACTGCTGCCCAAGCCGCAGACCGCCAAAGTCTTGCTGGCCGCATTCGATTGCGTGGAAAACGCCGGCCGCGCCGTGGCTGACATCATCGCCGCCGGCATCATTCCCGGCGGTCTGGAAATGATGGACAACCTGGCCATCCGAGCCGCCGAGGATTTCATCCACGCCGGCTACCCGGTGAGCGCCGAAGCCATTTTGCTTTGTGAGCTCGATGGCGTCGAAGCCGACGTTCACGATGACTGCATCCGCGTGCGCCAGGTGCTGGAAAACGCCGGCGCCAGCGAAGTGCGCCAGGCCAGGGACGAAGCCGAGCGCGTGCGCTTCTGGGCCGGTCGCAAGAATGCCTTTCCGGCCGTGGGCCGCTTGTCGCCGGACTATTACTGCATGGACGGCACCATCCCGCGCCGTGAACTGCCGGGCGTGCTGCAAGCCATTGCGCAGATGTCCGCCGAATATGGCCTGCGGGTGGCGAACGTGTTCCATGCCGGCGACGGCAACATGCACCCGTTGATTCTGTTCGATGCCAATCAACCCGGCGAGCTGGAACGCGCCGAAACCCTGGGAGGCAAAATCCTCGAATTGTGCGTGAAGGTCGGCGGCAGCATTACCGGCGAGCACGGCGTGGGCCGGGAGAAAATCAACCAGATGTGCGCGCAGTTCAACAACGATGAGTTGACTCTTTTCCACGCCGTCAAAGCCGCGTTCGACCCCGGAGGGCTGCTTAATCCGGGCAAGAACATTCCGACCCTGCACCGCTGCGCCGAATTCGGCGCCATGCATATTCATGCCGGGCAATTGCCCTTCCCCGAGCTGGAGCGTTTTTGATGGTCCGAGAAAAGGATGTCGACGACAGCGCCACGCTGCTCGATCAGGTCAATCAGGCATTGCAGGACGCCACGCCGCTGCGGATTCAGGGCGCCAACAGCAAGGCGTTTCTGGGGCGCATCGTTGCCGGAGAAATCCTAGACACCCGCACCCATCGCGGCATCGTCAGCTATGACCCGACGGAACTGGTGATCACCGCACGCTGCGGTACACCGCTGGCCGAACTGCTGGCGGTGCTGGATGCTTCACAACAGATGCTGCCGTGCGAACCACCGGCCTTCGCCGACGATGCGACGGTAGGCGGGATGATCGCCAGCGGACTGTCCGGCCCGCGGCGGCCGTGGTCGGGGTCGGTGCGGGATTTCGTGCTGGGTACGCGGATCATCACGGGGCATGGCAAGCACCTGCGCTTTGGCGGTGAAGTCATGAAAAACGTCGCCGGTTATGACCTGTCACGGCTGATGGTTGGCAGTTACGGTTCGCTGGGAGTGATTACCGAAGTCTCGCTTAAAGTCCTGCCCAAGCCGCGTGAGAGCCTGAGCATCAGCCTGGAAATGGACAGCGAACGTGCCTTGCAGCGCCTGGCCGAATGGGGGCAGCAGCCCTTGCCGATCAGCGCAGCCTGCCACGATGGCCAGCGCCTGCACTTGCGTCTGGAAGGTGGCGGAGGCTCGGTGGCGGCAGCCCGTGATCGTCTCGGCGGCGAAATGCTTGATGGCGCTTATTGGTCAGATCTGAATGAACAGCGCCTGGATTTTTTTGATGAGGACCAGCCCCTGTGGCGCCTTTCAGTGCCGAACAACACCCCGCCGCTGACCTTGGCCGGCGCACAAATGCTCGACTGGGGCGGCGCCCAGCGTTGGCTCAAATCAGGGGCCGAGGCGGCACTGATTCGCCAGGTGGTTTCGGCTGCTGGCGGCCATGCTACCTGCTACAGCCATGGCTTGATCGACGCGCCGTTCCATCCTTTGCCGCACGCGCTCCTGCATTATCACCGTCGCCTCAAGCAGCAACTCGACCCTCAAGGCATCTTCAATCCTGGTCGCCTGTACGCGGAGCTTTGAGCCATGCAGACCTCTCTCAGCGAAAAAGCCCGACAACTGCCCCGGGCCGAAGAAGCCGAAAGCATCCTGCGCACCTGCGTGCACTGCGGTTTCTGCAACGCGACCTGCCCGACCTATCAGTTGCTCGGCGATGAACTCGATGGTCCACGGGGTCGCATCTACCTGATCAAACAGGTGCTGGAAGGCAACGAGGTCACCCGCAAGACTCAACTGCATCTGGATCGTTGCCTGTCCTGCCGCAATTGCGAAACCACCTGCCCGTCGGGGGTGGATTACCACAACCTGCTCGACATCGGCCGCGCCGTGGTGGATGCCGCCGTGCCGCGGCCCATCGGCCAACGCTTGTTGCGCGGAGGTTTGCGCGCAGTGGCGCCCGATGCTTCTTTGTTCAAGGGACTGCTCGGTGCTGGCCGGATCTTCCGTGCGCTGCTGCCCGAGACTCTGCAAACCAAACTGCCGCGCGGTACTTCTGCAATCGCACCCCGTCCGGTAGCGCGGCATGCCCGCAAGGTGCTGATGCTCGAAGGCTGCGTGCAACCGGGTTTGTCGCCCAACACCAACATCGCGGCAGCACGGGTGCTGGATCGATTGCGGATCGGCATTACTCCGGCGCTGAATGCCGGCTGCTGCGGCGCTGTGGACTATCACCTCGATGCCCAGGCCAAAGGACTTGAGCGGGCCCGCAAGAACATCGACGCCTGGTGGCCGGCCATCGAGCAAGGCGCCGAAGCCATCGTGCAGACCGCCAGCGGTTGTGGCGCGTTCATCAAGGATTACGGGCACTTGCTGTGCACTGACCCGGTCTACGCCGAGAAGGCGAAAACCGTCAGTGCGCTTGCAAAAGATCTGGTGGAGGTACTGCGCGAGGAGCCGCTCGAATCCCTGGGCATTCATGCTGATCAACGACTGGCTTTCCACTGCCCCTGCACTTTGCAACATGCACAGAAACTCGGCGGTGCGGTGGAGTCGGTGCTGACCCGGCTGGGCTTCAACCTCACGACGGTGCCGGACGCCCATCTGTGCTGCGGCTCGGCGGGCACTTATTCGATAACCCAACCGGCACTGGCCCGGCAACTGCGCGACCAGAAGCTCAATGCACTGGAAAGCGGTCATCCGGATGTCATCGCTACCGCCAATATCGGCTGCCAGACCCACCTCGACGGCGCGGGGCGCACGCCGGTCAGGCACTGGATCGAGCTGGTGGATGCCGCGATGCCCTTGGTGAGAGACGCGTAGGATTGCTGGCACTGGTCAAATGATGGGCGAAAAAAAACCGCCTTAGCGGGGCGGTTTTTCGTTAGGCCTCAGTTTGCGGCTGGGGCCTGTTTTGTCTCACGGGCAGAACTGGTGTGGGGGGATACTATTAATCTTTGGTCTTCGTTGCAACGTTATTTTGCCTGCATTGAGTGAAGTTATTCGAAGACGAGGAGATCCCTGGCAGGTGTTCACCCATCCAAAATATGCTGACAGAAATAACGAATTACAAAACATATAAAACCTTTACCCAAGATCTTCGAAATCACGCCAAAAGACAGGTTAATATGCCGACGCTCACTCGCCAGTGCATCCGTGAGGTATGGCTGGAACCATAACGGTTTCATGCCCTTCGACACGGTTTTGCACCCGTGCCGGAATGAAGGCTCGGGGGGATCACAACCGGCCGCCTCACGGGCTGAACTGGTGTTCATGTCCGAAGGCACACATGGTCCGGTAAGTGCGCTGGAGGTCTGGCCCCCGACCTGGAGGCCAAAACGTATGAAGCTTTTGCTGCGTACGCTGAGCCTCGTATGGAGATCGTTTCAAGCGTTTCGCTTTTACGAGTTCCTGCGAGACCACTTTGACAACCTGAAGTAACGGTTGTCGATGCGGGAAAAAGCCCGTTTTGGCTTCGGCTGAAACGGGCTTTTTTTGCTCTTTAAAACTGTCACTTGTAGGAATTTTTATAAAATTGATCCTGTTCGGCTGTAAGGCATTTCTCTGACACCTGTCATCCCGACATCCTCCTCACCGTCAGTTATGAGCTAATAGCACCTTCATTAAACCGTCGCTGAAACGTTGTACTAGGATAGGATCCAATTTCCTGATTCGCTGTCGCCGGGCATGGAGCTGTTTTCCGGTGGTTCAGGAACACGAGTACCACACTGCAACTCATGGATGAACGACATGAACTCACAGCTGTTTCCTCACATTGGCAAGGTCATCGCCAGCACTGGCAGCCGACATTTCCCACGGATGCTGCATGACCTGATCCTGACCCAACTGGCGGTTGACGCCACGCATATCCGGCAGATGCGCGTGGAACCGGTCGGACGCACGCAACCGCGCGGCGAACCCGAATGCATCAAGGAAGCGCCACTGCCGGCTGAAACGGTGTATTCCGAACTGAGCACCCTGCCGAGTGCCAATGATTTGCCCGCTCCCGAACCCTCGACGGTCACCGACGCCTCGCAATTGCACCTGACCCGGCGCAAGGACGGTTATCGCTATGTGATCTCGGTCTACCGTTGCGGCCCGGCAAAACGCTTCTCCGCTCACGAGCGCAGCTTGTTGCAGGACATTTCCCCAGTCCTGCTGCCGATGGTGGAAAAACACATCAGCGCCCTGCAACCGGCGAACACTGACGCCCAGGGGCAACCCCAGGAACAATCGGATTCCACCCTGCTGGGCCTGGAAACCCTGCGCCTGCGCTTTTGCGAACGGGTGGAGCAATTGGGGTTGAGCCTGTCGAACCGCGAAATGGAAGTGTGTGTCGGTCTGCTGGCCGGGCGCACCGCGCCTGAACTGGCCGAACAGTTGCAACTGAAGGTCAACACCGTCGAAAGCTACCTCAAACGCGCAGCCATCAAACTGGGCATCAGCGGCCGTCACTCGCTGATGCGCTGGATGTATTCGCCGAAGGACTGCCCGGCAGCCTGCGGCCCTTCGAACGCAGCCTGAAGGCTCACACACCTCTGACGAAACCGCCCTCCTGCAAAGGACGGCGGTTTTTTCGTGCCCTCATCAATCCCGGGCCAGCGCCTCAATCGGATCGAGCCGCGACGCATTGCGTGCCGGCACAAAGCCGAACACGATGCCGATCAGGGTCGAGCAGATCACGGCAGTCAGTACCGAGGTCAGCGAGAACACCATTTCCCATTCCTTGATGAACAACGAGAACAGGTGGCCGATTGCATAACTCAACGAGATACCGATAGCGCCACCGAGCAGGCAGACCATCACCGCCTCCACCAGAAACTGCTGGCGGATGTCCGACTGCCGCGCCCCGACCGCCATGCGGATGCCGATCTCACGGGTACGCTCGGTGACCGACACCAGCATGATGTTCATCACGCCGATACCGCCCACCACCAGCGAAATCACCGCAATCAGCGACAGCAACAGCGCCAGTGAGCGGCTGGTTTTCTGAACGGTCTGCATCACGCTGTCGAGGTTGTTGGTGAAGAAATCCTTGGTGCCGTGGCGCTGCAGCATCAGTTTGTTGACGTTGTCTTCCACCACTTTGCTCGGCTGACCGTCCTTGATCCGCACACTGATGCTGTCCAGATAGCGCTGGCCCAACAGCCGCCCGGCGGCGGTTTCATAAGGCACCCAGACGTTGAGCGACTTGCTCGACGAGAAGATGTTCTTGTTCTCCGCCGCCACACCGATCACGGTGCACGGCAGATTGCCGATCAGGATCACCTGCCCCAATGGATCGACGCCCTCGCCGAACAACCGATGGCGGGTGTTGTGATCGATCACCACCACCTGCGCTTGGCGCCTGGCATCGCTTTCACTGAACGGGATGCCTGACTCCATCTTGATTCCGCGCACCTGGAAATACAGATCGCTGACGCCGTTGACCTGCGCATCGAGGTCGATGTTGCGATAGCGCAGCAACAGATTGCGCCCGACCACCGGTGTAGCGCTGTCGACGTAGTAGAGCTGATTGAGAGCGGTCACATCCGCCGGCACCAGGGTTTCGATGGCTGCCGAGCGACTGTCGCCGAAACTGGTGCCGGAATAGATATCGATGGTGTTGCTGCCGATGGCCTGAATGTCCTTGAGTACGTAGCGCTTGGCCCCTTCGCCGATGGCCGAGATCGACACCACCGAGGTGATGCCGATAACGATCCCGAGCATGGTCAGCAAGGTGCGCATCCGATGGGAGATCAGCGCCACCCAGGCCATGTTGAACGCTTCCTTGAACAGGCCGAAGCTGGCCACCAGACGTCGTGCCGCACCGGATTTGCGCGACACGGCGTCTTCGTTGGCCAGTGCCGTGGTGTCGCGCTCATTGCGGCGGTCGCTGAGGATTTCGCCGTCGCTGACTTCGATGATGCGTTCAGCGTTGGCGGCGACCTTGGGGTCGTGGGTCACCAGGATCACCGTGTGCCCGGCGGCGTGCAGCTCCAGCAGAATGCGCATCACCTCCTTGCCGCTGGTGGTGTCGAGGGCGCCGGTGGGCTCGTCGGCGAGGATCACTTCACCGCCGTTCATCAAGGCCCGGGCGATACTCACCCGCTGCTGCTGGCCACCCGACAGCTGGCTGGGGCGGTGCGTCAGGTGCCCTTCCAGCCCCAGGCGCGCCAACAGTTCACGGGCCCGGGCGTGGCGTTGCGGTTCTGGCGTGCCGGCGTAGATCGCCGGCATCTCGACGTTGTGCATCGCGCTCAGATGCGGCAGCAAGTGATAGCGCTGGAAGATGAAGCCGAAATAGTCGCGGCGCAGTTCGGCCAGCGCCTGATTGTCCAGATCCCGGGTTTCCCGGCCGTTGATCTTGTAGCTGCCGGCCGTGGCGTAGTCGAGGCAGCCGAGGATGTTCATCAGGGTCGATTTGCCGGAACCCGAAGCGCCGATGATCGCCACCATTTCCCCGGCATGGATCGTCAGGTCGATATTCTTCAGCGCCAGAAACTCACGGTCGCCAGCGGTGAAACTGCGGCTGATGCCGCTCAGTTGCAGCAGAGGTTCGGTCATGCTCATGCCCCTGCCACTTTCGCCACTGGATCACCGATCACCACCCGGTCGCCTTCGGCCAGACCGTCGTTGACCTGCACCTTGACGTTGTTGTTGATCCCGGTCTGCACATTGCGCGACTGCGCCTGGCCCTTGGCGTCCAGCACCCGCACCGGGAAGCTGCCATCGTTGTTGCGCGGACCGAGTGCCGCCACCGGAATCGTCAGCACCGACTTGGCGGTGTCGAGCACCACGCGTACCTGCGCCGTCATGGAAATACGCAGGCGATGATCCGGGTTCGGCACCTCGAACAGCGCGTTGTAGAACACCGCCGTGTTCTGCTTCGGTGTCCCGGCAGGCGGCGCTTCAAGGAAGTTCTGCGGCGCAGGGTCAGTGCCGCGCAGCTTGCCGTAGTAACGCTTGTCCTCACCCAGAATGGTGAAATACACCTCCTGCCCCGGCGCGATGTGGATGACGTCCGCCTCCGACACCTGAGCCTTGACGGTCATGGTGTCCAGATCCGCCAGCTTCAGCAGGATCGGCGCCAGTTGGTTGGCGATCACGGTCTGGCCTTCCTGGGTGACGATGCCCACCACGTCGCCGTCGATGGGCGCGACGATCCGCGTGTAGGCCAGATTGACCTTGGCGGTGTCGATCTGAATATGCGCGCTCTTGATTTGCGCATCCAGCGACAACAGATTGGCCTGTTGCACCTCGTAGTTCGATTGCGCGGTTTCGAAATCCTGCCGCGAGATCGAGGCATCTTCCTGCAGGTTCTGATAGCGCTCGTAGATTGCCTTGGTCTGGCGCAATTGAGCCTGAGTCGCCCGGCGCTGGGCTTGCAGGTTTTCCTCGTCGACCTGCGCCTGACGCAAGGTGTTCTGCAGCACCAGCGGGTCGATTTCCGCCAGCCACTGGCCCTTCTTGACCTTGTCGCCGACCTTGACCTTCAGCGACTTCAACTGCCCCGAGACCTGGGCACCGACGTCCACCTGCTTGATGCCTTCCAGCAATCCGGTGGCCAGCACCGCGTTTTCAATGTCACCGCGTTCAACCGTGGCGGTCAGGTATTGCGGTGCTTCGGCCGGTGCCTGCACCGTGTAGAACACCAACCCGGCCACCAGCGTCAACGCGATTCCCAGACCGACTTTGCGCAACTTCGACTGTTCCATAAATGACCACAATTCCGTTCAGGGTTGAGCCCGGCCAGCGGCCGGGTTCCAGGATAAAAACTTCAATCAGGACAACACTTGACCCGCCGCCACCGTCAGCCCGTCATGCCACCACGCCGCGAGACTGAAGACGTTGGGCGCCTTGAGGATCGTGAAGTGGTTGCCGGGGCCGTACCACACCGCCAGATCCCGGGCCTCGCGCTGCCAGCCTTCGAGCATCGCTGCCTGCTCGCGCTGGTTGCCCGAGGCGTCCAGTGTCGGATCGTCCACCAGCGCCAGACGCACTGGTCCGGTATAGGCCAACGCCGGCTGATAGACCGTGCGCAGCGCCGTGGCGAACGTGCGCACCGGGCCCTGCATCGCGTCAGCTGACGAGCGTTCGGACAGCACACCGGCATGCACCATGCCGTCATGCAGCAAGCGCATTTGCGTAGCGTCATCGGCTTCAGCGAACGCCAGTGCATCGATCGCCAAAGACTTGCCGCTGGACAGTTGCAGCGACTCGATCAGCCGCAACAACGCCGCCGTCGTGGTGTACGGTTTGCCCACGACGCTGTTGCCACCCGGCGATTCGCTGTCGATCAGGGTCAGGGACGCCACCTCGCGCCCAGCAGCCTGCAACTGCGCCGCCATGGCGTAGGCCACCCAGCCACCGAACGAATGCCCGATCAGATGCACCGGTCCTTGCGGATACAACTGCTCAAGTGCCCGCAGGTAGAACGTGGCGGCGCTTTCGACCCGGCTGTGCGGCACGGTTGCGCCGTCGAGGCCTCGGGGCTGCAAGCCGTAAATCGGCCACTCCGGCCCCAGCGCCTCGGTCAGGTGGATGAACCCGGTGACACTGTCACCCGCCCCCGGCACACAGAAAATCGGCGCATGCCCGGCGTGACCGGTCTGGATCGTCAACAGCGGCTGATACGCCCGGGATTCGATCACTGCCGAGGCCTGAATTGCCTGACCGAGCGCCTGACCAAGCACCTGCACATGCGGCGTCTGCATCATGCTCTGGTGATCGCCCGGCACGTCGATGCAGTGCAACAGCGTGGCCGGCACTTCATCCGACCAGCCCAGGGTCGGGTGCCGTCGGGACAGCTCTGTCGGATGCTCTTGAGCCCGGAACAGATGCAACGGCAAGCCCAACGGATTGATCCGGTAATGCGCCAGCGCATGCCCGTGGGCGACTTCGCGGTCGAGGTAATGCCAAAGGTCTTGCGGCGCGGCGGCGGCCATCTCCGGATGCAGCAATTGCTCGTCCCGGCAGCGCTGCAACAGCGGCTGGAAGTCGATCTGTTCCAGTTCGGTCTGCAACAGCGCCAGATGCGCCAGTGCGGCTTGCCCCGCGGCGCCAAGAGAAGCCCGGTACATCGTGCAGTGCTGCAGCAACTGGCGCTTGTGCGCATGCTCGTCGCTCCAGCGCGCCTTGCCCTGATCGGTCAGGCGCGGCACGAAACTGTCGATCAGGCCGACGAACGCCACCGACTCATCCATGCCAAGCAACTGCATCGCCACTTCATAGGCCAGCACCCCGCCGAACGACCAACCGGCCAGGCGATAAGGCCCGTGCGGCTGCACCGAACGGATGATCTCCACCATGCGCGCCGCCAGGCATTCCATGGTGCGCAGCGGTGACTGGCCGAACGGTATGCCCGGCAGGCCGTAGATCGGGAAATCGCCCTCGATGTGCAGGCCCAGCGCCGGGAAGTACGCGTCCATCCCGCTGAACTCATGCATCAGGAACAGCGGCGTGCCTGCACCACCGGCACGCACCACGACCAGCCCGTCATCCTGTTGTTCTGCACCGGTGCGCTGGCAGAGCAACGTGCCGAGCGACTCGATGCTGGCGTGCTGGAACAGCTCGGCCAGCGTCACTTCCAGGCCGTTCTGCTGCATCAGGTTGACCAGACGAATCGCCAGCAACGAATGGCCGCCCAGTTCGAAGAAGTTGTCGTGACGACCCACCTGCTCGACCTGCAACACCTCGGCCCACAACTGCGCCAAAGTTTCTTCCAGCGGATTGGCCGGGGCTTCATAGGCGCGGCTGAGTAGCGCGTCCTGCGCCGGGATCGGCAACGCCTTGCGGTCCACCTTGCCGTTGTTGTTCAGCGGCAACGCGTCGAGTTGTACCCAGGCCGAGGGCACCATGTATTCCGGCAGGCGCGCCTGCAATTGGCTGCGTAAAGTAGTGCTGTCGACGCCCTCATCGGCTGTGAAATACGCCACCAGACGCAGCGGTTCCTGGCCGTCCTGACGGGCCAGCACGATGACTTCCCTGACTCCTTCGCAATTCAGCAGGCGGTTTTCGATTTCTCCCAGTTCGATGCGGAAACCACGGATTTTCACCTGATCGTCGTTGCGACCGATGCATTCCAGTTGCCCCGGTGCCAACCAGCGCGCGAGGTCGCCGGTGCGGTACAGCAGCGCCCCCGGCTGATCGCCGAACGGGTCTTGCAGGAATTTCTCGGCGGTCAGGTCCGGGCGATTCAAATAGCCCAGCGCCACGCCCTGGCCGCCGATGTACAGCTCGCCGGTTACACCCATCGGCACCGGTTGCTGACGGGCGTCGAGCAAGTAGACCTGGGTGTTGGAAATCGGCCCGCCAATCGGCACGCTGTCGGCGGTTTCCGCCACTTCGCGCACTTCAAACGTCGTGGCGTAAGTGGTGGTTTCGGTCGGGCCGTAGCAGTGGACGATGCGCAGGTCCGGCGCCTCGGCCAGCAAGCGGCGGAAGGCCGCTGGATCGGCACGCTCACCACCGCACAACACCATGCGCAGACCTTTCAGTGCCTCGGGGATCAACTGCACGTACTGGTTGAACAGCGCGGTGGTGACGAACAGGATCGTGGCACCGGTGTTGGCCAGTTCACGTCCGAAGGCTTGCGGATCAAGCAAGGTCGCATGATCGATGACTACCACTCGACCGCCATTGAGCAGCGGTCCCCAGACATCCATCGTGCTGGCGTCGAACGCCGGGTTGGAAGCGAATGCCACGCGATCCTGCGGGTTGAAATCGGCATAGCCGTTGTTGATCACCAGCCGCCCAATCGCCCGGTGCGGCACCATCACACCCTTCGGTGTGCCGGTGGAACCGGAGGTGTACATGATGTAGGCCAGGGACTCGGAAGACTGCGGCAAATCCGGGTTGTGAACCGGTTGTGCGTCCAACGACAGCAAATCCAGATCAATCCGGCGCACAGCGTAATCAGTCGCCTCAGTGCTCAAGGTCAGCAGCGCTTTCGCCCCGCAGTCCTCAACCATGAACGCCTGACGTTCAGCCGGCGCATTGATGTCCAGCGGCACATAAGCCGCCGCACATTTGCCGATGGCCAGTTGTGCGATCAACAGATCCAGCGAACGCGGCAACAGGATCGCCACATGGTTGCCCGGTTGCACACCATGTCCGATCAAGTAATGGGCCAGGCGATTGGCCCGTTGATTCAACTCTTCATAAGTCAACGCCGCGCGGCCATGTACCGCCGCGACCGCTTGCGAGTGCTTCATCACCTGCTGTTCGAACAGACGATGAACCGTCAACGTTGCCGGGTAATCCCGTTGAGTGGCGTTGAACTCGACCAGCAATTGCCGCCGCTCATCCCGCGGCAGGATCGACAACTGGTCGATGCCCAGTTGCGGCGTGCGCTCCAGCGCCTGCAACAAGCTCTCGACCGCAAGATCCATGTAGTCGCAGATCCGACCGGCGTCGATCCCGGCCATGGTCAACGCGGTCAGGCTGAAGTCTTCGCCCAAATCATCGACGCTCAGGCTCAGGCGGTAGTTGCTGTGTTCTTCGGCATCGAGCAACTGCATGCCCTGCCATGCCGCCACGACTTCGTCGGACGGCGTGCCCCCGCCACCACTGTGGCGGTAATTGAACAAGGCATTGAACAGCGGCACCCCCGGCGCCATGGCGCTGCAACGTTGTACCAGCGCCAGCGGCGCGTGTTCGTGATGCAGCAATCGGTTCAAGCGCTGATGGGTCGCCAACGCGGCTTCTTTCACCGTTTGCCCGTCCAGATCGATGCGCAGCGGTAAGGTGTTGATGAACACGCCCAGCGCCCGCTCGGCACCTTCACCACCGTGCAAGCGGCCGAGCATCACCGTGCCGAACACCACGTTTTCACGCCCCGACAGTTGCCCCAGCACGCTGGCCCAGGCCAGGTGCATCAGGCTGGCAGCGCTGATGCCCAGACGCCTGGCCTTGGCCCTGACCCGCTGGCTCAGCGCGGTGCTCAGCAGCCACTGCGCATGCCCGTTGCCGCCGTCCGCCACATTGCCCTGGCCATACGGCAGGGTCGGCTCGTCGATATCGCCGAGCATTTCACGGAAGAACGTCTCATGCTCCTCCTCGCTCAGCCCCGAGCGAGTGCGGGCGACATAGGTGCGATACGGCACCGGTTCGGCCAGCTGTCGCACCTGGCCGAGCAGGACCGACTGCATCTCGTGGCGAAGCACCTCCAGTGCAATGTGGTCCATGACCAGGTGATGGAACAGCAGCAGCGCCACCACACGCCGATTGACCGCGTCCCAGCTGTGCACCACGCGCATCAGCGGCGCCTGAGTGACGGCCATGCGGTAGTGCCGGGTATCGAACCGGTTGCGCAACTGGCTCAATGCATCCGTTTCACTCTCGTCCAGCTCCACCGTTTCACACACCAGCGACGCCTGACGCCAGACCACTTGCACCGGTTCCTCCAGCCCGTCCCAGAACAGCGACGTACGCAGGATGTCATGGCGTTCGATCACGGCCTGCAAGGCTTCGGCGAACACCCGCAGACGGGATTCATCGGCAAACGCGAACTGCGCCTGCAACACATACGGATCGCCCTGAGGTGCCGACAAGTGATGGAACAGGATTCCGGCCTGCAACGGCGCCAGCGGGTAAATGTCCTGCACGTTCGCGGCGCCGCCGGGAATGCTGGCGACGATGCGGTCGATGGCGGGCTGATCCAGTGCAACCAGCGGCAGCATGTCAGGGGTGATATGTTTGCAGTCCGGCGCAATCCGGTTGGCCGGGATTTCGGCCTCCGTCTCATCGCCGACCGCAGCGGCCAGAGCGGCGAGCGTCGGCTGGCTGAACAGCACACGCACATCGGCCGTCAGCCCGACATGGCGCATCCGCGCCACCAGATTGACCGCCATTAGCGAATGTCCGCCCAGTTCAAAAAAGTTGTCGTGGCGCCCTACCCGTTCCACGTTGAGCAGTTCGGCCCAGAGTCCGGCCAGCAGGATTTCCACCTCGCCGACCGGCGCTTCGTACTCGCGAGTGATGACCGAGGCCTGATCCGGCACCGGCAAGGCCTTGCGGTCGAGCTTGCCGTTGGGGCTCAGAGGCAATGCATCGAGGTGCACGAACACCGCCGGCACCATGTAATCCGGCAGGTGCTCTAGCAGGTGACCGCGCAGCACATCAATTTCCAGCCGGGCGCCGGTGTAATAAGCGACCAGGCGTTTGTCCCCCGGCACGTCTTCGCGAGCCAGCACCGCCGCTTCCTGCACGCCGCCGATGTCGGTCAGGCGGGACTGGATTTCACCCAGTTCGATGCGCAGGCCACGGATTTTGACCTGATCGTCGTTGCGGCCGAGGTATTCGATGTTGCCGTCGGCCAGATAGCGAGCGATGTCACCGGTGCGGTACAGGCGGCCGTTGGGCTGGAACGGGTCGTTGAGGAACCGCTCGGCGCTCAATTCAGGACGGTTCAGATAACCGCGCGCCACTTGCACACCACCGATGTACAGCTCGCCGACCACGCCTTGCGGCACCGGTTGTTGCTGGGCATCGAGGATGTACATGCGGGTGTTGGCGATCGGTTTGCCGATTGGCGTGTTGTCCGGGGTTTGCTCCAGCGGACCAGAGCAATCCCAGGCCGTAACGTCCACCGCCGCTTCGGTCGGACCGTAGAGGTTGTGCAAACCACTGCCCGGCAATTGCTGCTTGAAGCGCCGCACCAGACTGCCCGGCAGCGCTTCGCCGCTGCACATCACCTGACGCAAGCCATGACAACGTGCTGTTTCGCCATGGGCGAGGAACACGTCGAGCATCGACGGCACGAAGTGCAGCGTGGTGATGCGTTCGCGTTCGATCACTTCGCTCAGGTACAGCGGATCCTTGTGACCGCCGGGACGGGCCATCACCAACCGGGCGCCGGTCATCAGAGGCCAGAAGAATTCCCACACCGACACGTCGAAGCTGAACGGGGTTTTCTGCAGCACTGAATCTTCAGCCGTCAGACGATAAGCGTCCTGCATCCACAGCAAGCGGTTAACCACACCTGAATGCTCGTTGATCACGCCTTTCGGCTGACCGGTGGAGCCCGAGGTGTAGATCACATACGCCGTGTGTTGCGGGGTCAGTCCATCGACCGACGGGTTATCGGCCGACAACGATTGCCAGGTGTCGTGATCCAGATCGACCACTGGCACCGCGACCTCACCCAACAACCCGCGAGTCGAACCTTGCACCAACACCGCCAACGGCACACTGTCCTCCAGCATGTAGGCCAGCCGTTCCAGCGGATACGCCGGATCCAGCGGCACATAACCGCCGCCGGCCTTCAGAATCGCCAGCAGCCCGACCACCATCTCCAGCCCACGCTCGACGCAGATCGCTACCCGCGCATCGGGGCCAACGCCCAGCGCGCGCAAGTGATGGGCCAAGCGATTGGCCCGAGCATTCAGCTCGGCATAACTCAGTCGCTGCTCCCCGGAAAGCACCGCCACAGCCTGCGGCGACCGCGCGACCTGCGCCTCGAACAGACCGTGAATGCTTTGCTGAAGGTTGTAATCAACGTCAGTGGCATTGAAGCCGTGCAGCAAATGCCGACGCTCCTCCTCCGCCAGCACATCGACCTGCTCCAGCAACGCCTGATCATTGCTGACCATGGCCTGCAGCAATTGCTGCAAGTAACCGGCATAGCGTTGAACCGTCGATTCATCGAACAGCGCCGTGGCGTATTCCAGTGAACCCCGGATCACGCCCTGGGCCTCGCCCAACGTCAACGACAGATCGAACTTGGCGAAGTGACTCGGCTCGGCCACGCCCTCAAGTGTCAGATCGCCGAGAGCCAGGGTCGCGCCGCTGCCGCTGTCCCAGCTCAACAGCGTCTGGAACAACGGGCTGTGGGACAGGCTGCGCACCGGCCGGGTGATTTCCACCACTTGTTCGAACGGCAGATCCTGATGGGCCTGCGCCTCAAGGGTGCGGGCCTTGACCCGGGCCAGCAACGCCTCGACGGTGAGCGCGCCCGAAGTATCGATGCGCACGGCCAGCGTGTTGACGAATAGTCCGATCAACCCCTCGATTTCCGCCCGGTTACGGTTGGCGACCGGCGAGCCGATCACCACATCCGACTGCCCGGACAAGCGACCGAGCAACATCGCCCAGGCGCTCATCACCGCCATGTAGGGCGTCACGCCGTGGCGTTGGCACAGCGCCTTGAGGCCTGCGCTCAAACGCTCATCCAGCCGGATGTCGACACTGCTGCCGGCGTAATCCTGCAAGGCCGGGCGTGGACGGTCGGTCGGCAGCATCAGCAAGGCCGGCGCACCGGCCAGGGTTTGCTGCCAGTAATCACTCTGACGCTGCAAGACTTCGCCGCTCAACCAGCGGCGCTGCCACACGGCGTAGTCGCTGTACTGCAACGCCAGCGGCGGCAGCGGATCGGCCTCGCCGTGGCTGAACGCCTGGTACAGCGCCATCAGCTCGCGGGTCAACACGCCCATCGACCAGCCATCGGAGACGATGTGGTGCAGGGTCAGCAGCAACACATGATGATCATCGGCCAGTCGCACCAGGCGCCCGCGAATCAGCGGATCATCCTGCAAATCGAACGGCCCCGAGGCTTCACCCTGAATCAGCGCGAGCAAGGCGTCGTCGGCCTGCGGGTGCCGGCGCAAGTCTTCGACCCGCAGCAGCACAGCGCTGTCGGGCGGCGCGATCAACACCTGGGCTTCTTCGTTGAACTGGGCGAAGCGACTGCGCAGGGTTTCGTGACGCTCGACGATCCGCGCCAATGCCCGTTGCAGGGCCGCTTCGTCGAGGCGACCGCGCAGGCGCAGGCCGAGGGGAATGTTGTAGGCGGTGTTTGCGCCTTCCAGTTGCGCCATGAACCACAACCGTTGCTGGGCAAACGACAACGGCAGCGTGCCGTCACGCGGCGCCGGCATGATCGCCGGTTGCGTGCAGCGTCCGGCCCGGGCCAGCACCTCGGCGACAGCGGCGAGTTCGGCATTGGCGAACAACTCGGCGAGGGTCAGCTCCACCCCCAGCCGCTGGCGCACCTGAGACAGCATGCGCATCGCCAGCAGCGAGTGGCCGCCCAGTTCAAAGAAATGATCCTGACGCCCGACCTGCTCGACCTGCAGCACCTCGGCCCAGATCTGCGCCAGGGTAGTTTCCAGTTCACCTTGCGGTGCCTGATAGTCGCGGGTGAACAAGGCGCTGCGATCCGGCACCGGCAAGGCCTTGCGATCGACTTTGCCGTTGGCGGTCAGCGGCAGCGCGTCGAGTCTGACGAAGGCCGCCGGCACCATATATTCCGGCAGTTGACCGAGCAGATGCGCCCTCAGGTCGGACACCGCCAGCGCTTCGCCCTGCACCTGTTCAGTGAAATACGCCACCAGTCGCACCTGCCCGGGTTCGTCTTCACGGGCCACCAGCACCGCTTCCTGGATGCCGGGCAACTGATTCAGGCGAGTTTCGATTTCGCCCAGTTCGACCCGCACGCCACGGATTTTCACCTGATCGTCGTTGCGCCCCAGGTACTCGATGGAGCCGTCGGCGCGCCAGCGCGCAAGGTCGCCGGTGCGGTACATCCGGCCGTGGTTGAACGGGTCGCGCAGGAAACGTTCTTCGGTCAGATCCGGACGATTGAGGTAACCCCGAGCCACACCGGCGCCACCCACATACAGCTCTCCGGCCACGCCAACCGGCACCGGACGCTGCTGTTCATCGAGCAGGTACACCGTCGCGTTGGCGATCGGTTTGCCGATGTGCAGCGCCTGCCCCGCCTCGACGATGCCCGAGGTGGCAACCACGGTAGCCTCGGTCGGGCCGTAGTTGTTGACCACATCAAAGGACTGCTGACGGTTGAACTGACGCAGACGGTCGCCGCCAATCAGCAGTGTGCGCAGGGTCGGGTGTTCGAGGTTCTGGCTGAACGCATATTCGGCCACCGGGGTCGGCAGGAAGCTCACGTCCAGCGGTTGCGCGCGCCACCAGTCGAGCAACGCGTCCACGTCTTCGCTGCCGTCGCGGGCCGGCGCCAGGTGCAGGGTCGCGCCGGCGCACAGGGCTGGCCAGACTTCCCAGGCCATGGCGTCGAAGCCGAAACCGGCGAGGCTCGACGTGTGACGCCCAGCGCACAGGTCGAACGCCTTGCAGTGCCAGTCGACGAGGTTGCTCAAGGTGTGGTGTTCGACCATCACGCCCTTGGGCAGGCCGGTGGAGCCCGAGGTGTAAATGACATAGGCCAGGTGTTCGCGGGTCATGCCCGGCACCTGTGGATTGCCGGTCTCGGTGTCCGACCAGGCCTGCAAATCGAGGTCGATCACCGGCACGTCCAGCGCCGGCAGTCGTCCACGCAAATCACTCAGACAGAGCACCGCCACCGGCGCACTGTCGCTCAACAGATAATTCAGACGCTCCGCCGGATGCGCCGGATCCACCGGCACATAACCGGCTCCGGCCTTGAGAATGGCCACCAGCCCGACCAACGTATCCAGCCCGCGCCGGGCGACGATGGCCACGCGATCATCAGGACGAACGCCCAGCCCGATCAGGTGATGAGCCAAGGTGTTAGCCTGCCGGTTCAGCTCGGCAAAGCTCAACGCCTGCCCCTGACAGACCGCCACGACCGCTTCGGGTCGCTCGATTACTTGTGCCTCGAATCGCTGCGCAATGGTCAGCCCCGACACAAACTCCGCATGGGTGTCGTTGAACGCAACCAGCAACTGTTCACGCTCGTGAGCCTGCACCATATCGAGCTGCTCCAGCTGCGCCTGATCGTTGGCAACCATCGCATGCAGCAACTGCTCGAAGTAGCCGACATAACGCTGGATCGTCGACTCATCGAACAGCGCCGTGGCGTATTCCAGCACGCCGCGAATGCCATCGCGGGTTTCGCCCAACGTCAGCGACAGGTCGAACTTGGCGAAGCGGGTCGGACCGGCCACGTTTTCCAGCGCCATCGCCCCCAGTTCCAGCGCCGGCCCGACGCTGTTTTCCCAGCTCAACGTGGTCTGGAACAACGGACTGTGGGACAGGCTGCGCGCCGGCCGGGTGACTTCCACCACCTGCTCGAACGGCAGGTCCTGATGGGCCTGGGCCTGCAATGTCAGCGTCTTGACCCGGGCCAGCAGCGCCTCGACGCTAAGCCCGCCGGACGTGTCGATGCGCAGGGCCAGGGTATTGATGAACAAGCCGATCAGCCCTTCGACTTCCACGCGACCACGGTTGGCAACCGGCGAGCCGATCACAACGTCCGACTGGCCGGACAAGCGACTGAGCAACAGGGCCCAGGCGCTCACCATCGTCATGTACATCGTCACGCCATGGCGCTGGCTGAGTGCCTTGAGGCCGGCGCTCAGTGGCTCGTCCAACCGGAATTCGACGCTGCTGCCGGCGTAATCCTGCTGCGCCGGACGCGGACGGTCGGTTGGCAGCACCAGCAAGGTCGGGGCGCCGGCCAGGGTTTGCTGCCAGTAATCGCTCTGCTGCTGCAGCACTTCGCCGCTCAACCAGCGGCGTTGCCAGATCGCGTAGTCGGCGTATTGCAGCGCCAGTGGCGGCAGCGGATCGGCCTCGCCATGGCTGAACGCCTGATACAACGCCATCAGTTCACGGGTCAGTACGCCCATCGACCAGCCATCGGAAATGATGTGGTGCAGGGTCAACAGCAACACATGGTGATCGTCGGCCAGCCGGACCAGACATCCGCGAATCAACGGATCGTGTAGTAGATCGAACGGGGTCGAGGACTGTTCACGGATCAACGCCTGCATGGCGTCGTCGGCGTGTGGATGCTGACGCAGATCCTCGACCCGCAGCAGCACGCCGCTGTCGACCGGCGCAATCACTACCTGCACGTCATCATCGTGCGGGACAAAACGGCTGCGCAGAGTTTCGTGGCGGTCGATGATCCGCGCCAGTGACCGTTGCAGCGCCGCCTCGTCGAGATGACCGCGCAAGCGCAGGCCCAGCGGGATGTTGTAGGCGGTGTTGACCCCTTCCATCCGCGCCAGAAACCACAGTCGTTGCTGGGCAAACGACAGCGGCAGCGCGCCGTCCCGTGGCACCGGCAACATGGCCGGTTGTGAGCTGCGTCCGGCCTGGGCCAGCACTTCGGCGACCGCTGCCAGTTCGGCATTGGCAAATAAGTCGCTCAGGGCCAGTTCGACGCCCAGACGTTGGCGAACCTGGGACACCATGCGCATCGCCAGCAACGAGTGGCCACCCAGCTCGAAGAAGTGATCCCGGCGCCCGACCTGCCCGACCTGCAGCACTTCGCCCCAGATCCGTGCCAGCGCGATTTCCAGTTCGCCATGCGGCGCTTCGTAATGGCGGGTGAACAACGCAGCGCGATCCGGCGCCGGCAAGGCCTTGCGGTCGACCTTGCCGTTGGCGGTCAGCGGCAATGCGTCCAGTCGCACGAAGGCCGCTGGCACCATGTACTCGGGCAACTGCGCCAGCAGGCAAGCGCGCAGCTCGGCCACCGGTTGCGGTTCGACCTGAGCCTGTTCGGTGTAATAGGCGACGAGGCGCGGCTGGCCGGGTTCGTCTTCACGGGCCAGCAATACCGCTTCCTGAATGCCGGGGAGCTGGTTGAGACGGGTTTCAATCTCGCCCAGTTCGATGCGCACGCCGCGAATCTTCACCTGATCGTCATTGCGTCCCAAGTATTCGAGGGTGCCGTCGTCCTGCCAGCGCGCCAGGTCACCGGTGCGGTACATGCGCCCGCCGTTGAACGGATCGTCGAGAAAGCGCTCGGCCGTCAGGTCCGGACGATTCAGATAACCCCGGGCAACCCCGGCGCCACCGACATACAACTCCCCCGCCACACCGATGGGCACCGGACGTTGCTGCTCGTCCAGCAGATACACCGTGGCATTGCTTACCGGGCGACCGATGTGCAGCGTGTGCCCGGCTTCGACCTTGCCCGAGGTCGCCACCACCGTGGTTTCGGTCGGGCCGTAATTGTTGATCACATCGAAATGCCGGTGACGACTGAACTGCCGCAGACGATCCCCGCCGATCAGCAGTGTGCGCAAGGTCGGGTGTTCGAGGTTCTGACTGAAGGCGTATTCGGCCACCGGCGTGGGCAGGAAGCTCACATCCAGCGGTTGCGCGCGCCACCAGTCGAGCAAGGCGTCGATGTCTTCGTTGCCGTCACGGGTCGGGGCCAGGTGCAGCGTCGCGCCGGCACACAGGGCGGGCCAGACTTCCCAGGCCATGGCGTCGAAGCCGAAGCCGGCAAGGCTTGACGTGTGACGACCGGCGCACAGATCGAACGCGCCGCAATGCCAGTCGACGAGGTTGGACAGGGTGCGGTGTTCGACCATCACGCCCTTGGGCAGACCGGTCGAGCCCGAGGTGTAGATCACGTAGGCCAGATGCTTGGCGGTCAGGCCCGGCACCTGCGGATCAAGGGCCAGGCTCAGTGGCCAGGTGCGGCGGTCGAGGTCGATCACTGGTACATCGAGCGTTGGCAACCGGTCACGCAGATCGCTCTGGGTCAGCACCACGGCCGGGGCACTGTCGCTGAGCAGGTAGCTCAGGCGTTCGGGCGGGTGCGCCGGGTCAACCGGCACATAACCGGCCCCGGCCTTGAGAATCGCCAGCAGCCCCGCCAGCGTATCGAGCCCGCGGCGGGCGACGATGGCCACGCGATCATCAGTACGAACACCCAGGCTGATCAGATGATGGGCCAGGGCGTTGGCGTGCAGGTTCAGCTCGGCATAGGTCACTTGCTCACCGAGGAACACCGCCGCCACCGCTTCCGGCCGTTCGACGACTTGCGCTTCGAAACGCTGATGAATCGTCAACCCTTGCGGATAGTCGGCCCGGGTGGCGTTGAAGCCGCGCAGGATCTGCTCGCGCTCCGTGTCCGGGAGGATCGGCACCTGGCTGACCGGTGAATCCGGCGCCTGCTCCAGCGCGGACACCAGACCGTTCAGGGCGCCGAGCATGTAATCGCACACCCGGTGCGGATCGACTTCAGTGGTGGCGAGCAGGGTCAGGCTGAAGGCGTCGCCCAGGTCGTCGATACTCAGGGTCAGCGGATAATTGGTGCGCTCTTCCGAGTGCAGGGTGGTAATGCCTTCCCATGCCGACAGGGTTTGTGCGCTGGCCGAAGCGGCGCCATGGCTGTGACGGTAATTGAGCAAGGCGCTGAACAGCGGTGTTGGCGCGGCCACGCTGCTGCAGCGCTGGGCCAGCGCCAGCGGCGCGTGTTCATGGCGCATCAAGGTGGTCAGGCGTGCGTGGGTCGCCTGCACGGCGCTGCGCACGCTCTGAGCATCGACGTCCACCCGCACCGGCAAGGTGTTGATGAAAATACCCAGCGCCCGGTCGGTGGCTTCGGCGCCTTGCAGACGGCCCATCAACACCGTGCCGAACACCACGCGTTGCTTGCCGGCAAGCGTGGCCAGCACCTGCGCCCAAGCCAGGTGGAACAGACTGGCCGCACTCACCCCGAGCTGCCGCGCCTGCCCCCGCAGGCGTTGGCCCAAGGCCGGCTCGACCGGCACGCTCAGTTCGGTTATGCCGTGCCCGTCGCCCTGCACATCCTGCAGGCCGAACGGCAAGGTCGGCTCGTCGATGTCGCCGAGCATGTCGCGGAAAAATGCTTCGTGCTCCTGTTCGGAGACACCCAGCCGTGCCTGCGCCACGTAATCCCGAAACGCGACCGGCCGCCCCAGCAGATGACCCAGCCCCGTGAGGAACGCACGCATCTCGTGACGCACCACGTCGAGCGCCGAGTGATCCAGCGCCATGTGATGGAACAGCAGCGTCGCGACCACCCGTTGCCCGGCTTCGTCCCAGGCATGGGCCAGACGCATCATCGGCGCCCGGCTTACATCCATGCGGAATTCCCGGGCATCGAAACGTTCGTGCAGATACGCCAGCGCATCGCCTTGGGCATCGATCTCTTCCACCGGCAATTCGGCCTCACGCCAGACCACTTGCTGCGGCGTATCAAGCCCCTCCCAGACCACCGCTGTACGGAGGATGTCGTGGCGATCGATGACGGCCTGCAAAGCCTGAACGAAGGCGTTCAACCGCCCGCGACCGGCAAAGGCGAAATGCGCCTGCATCACATACGGATCGCCCTGGGTAGCGCTGACGTGGTGGTAAAGAATGCCTTCCTGCAACGGCGCCAGCGGGTAGATGTCCTGCACGTTGGCCGCGCCGCCCGGCACATCGTCGACCAGACGGTCGATGGTCGCCTGATCGAGTTCGGCCAGGGTCAGCATCGCCGGTGTGATGCGCGTGGTGCCGGGTGCAATGCCATTGGCCGGCACGTCGACCTGACCGCTCTTGGACGCTGAATATTGCCCGGCCTTGATCAGCTCGATCAGCGCCGGTTTGTGCTCGCGCAACAGCGCCAGCACCGCCGGATCGCTCAGCGCCTGTTTGTTGCCCTGTACGCGCAACTGGTCGTCGGTGACCGCCAACTGGATGTCTTTCGCTTTAAGTGTTGCCAACAGTTCGATCACGTTCACAGGACGATCTCCATTCTTTCCGTAATTGCGGCGTATCCGGCCAGGGTCGGTTGTTCGAACAACGACCTGACCTCGGCTTCCATGCCTTCCTGACGTAACCGGCCGATCAGACTGACCGCCAGCAATGAGTGCCCGCCCAGTTCAAAAAAGTTGTCGTGGCGCCCTACCCGTTCCACGTTGAGCAGTTCGGCCCAGAGTCCGGCCAGCAGGATTTCCACCTCGCCGACCGGCGCTTCGTACTCGCGAGTGATGACCGAGGCCTGATCCGGCACCGGCAAGGCCTTGCGGTCGAGCTTGCCGTTGGGGCTCAGCGGCAATGCATCGAGGTGCACGAACACCGCCGGCACCATGTAATCCGGCAGGTGCTCCAGCAGGTGACCGCGCAGCACATCAATTTCCAGCCGGGCGCCGGTGTAATAAGCGACCAGGCGTTTGTCCCCCGGCACGTCTTCGCGAGCCAGCACCGCCGCTTCCTGCACGCCGCCGATGTCGGTCAGGCGGGACTGGATTTCACCCAGTTCGATGCGCAGGCCACGGATTTTGACCTGATCGTCGTTGCGGCCGAGGTATTCGATGTTGCCGTCGGCCAGATAGCGAGCGATGTCACCGGTGCGGTACAGGCGGCCGTTGGGCTGGAACGGGTCGTTGAGGAACCGCTCGGCGCTCAATTCAGGACGGTTCAGATAACCGCGCGCCACTTGCACACCACCGATGTACAGCTCGCCGACCACGCCTTGCGGCACCGGTTGTTGCTGGGCATCGAGGATGTACATGCGGGTGTTGGCGATCGGTTTGCCGATTGGCGTGTTGTCCGGGGTTTGCTCCAGCGGACCAGAGCAATCCCAGGCCGTAACGTCCACCGCCGCTTCGGTCGGGCCGTAGAGGTTGTGCAAACCACTGTTCGGCAATTGCTGCTTGAAGCGCCGCACCAGACTGCCCGGCAGCGCTTCGCCGCTGCACATCACCTGACGCAAGCCATGACAACGTGCTGTTTCGCCATGGGCGAGGAACACGTCGAGCATCGACGGCACGAAGTGCAGCGTGGTGATGCGTTCGCGTTCGATCACTTCGCTCAGGTACAGCGGATCCTTGTGACCGCCGGGACGGGCCATCACCAACCGGGCGCCGGTCATCAGAGGCCAGAAGAATTCCCACACCGACACGTCGAAGCTGAACGGGGTTTTCTGCAGCACTGAATCTTCAGCCGTCAGACGATAAGCGTCCTGCATCCACAGCAAGCGGTTAACCACACCTGAATGCTCGTTGATCACGCCTTTCGGCTGCCCGGTGGAGCCCGAGGTGTAGATCACATACGCCGTGTGTTGCGGGGTCAGTCCATCGACCGACGGGTTATCGGCCGACAACGATTGCCAGGTGTCGTGATCCAGATCGACCACTGGCACCGCGACCTCACCCAACAACCCGCGAGTCGAACCTTGCACCAACACCGCCGACGGCACACTGTCCTCCAGCATGTAGGCCAGCCGTTCCAGCGGATACGCCGGATCCAGCGGCACATAACCGCCGCCGGCCTTCAGAATCGCCAGCAGCCCGACCACCATCTCCAGCCCACGCTCGACGCAGATCGCTACCCGCGCATCGGGGCCAACGCCCAGCGCGCGCAAGTGATGGGCCAAGCGATTGGCCCGAGCATTCAGCTCGGCATAACTCAGTTGCTGCTCGCCGGAAAGCACCGCCACAGCCTGCGGTGACCGCAAGACCTGTGCCTCGAACAAGCCGTGGATGCTCTGCTGAAGGTCATAACCGACATCGGTCGCGTTGAAGTCGAACAGCAGCCGCTGCCGCTCCGCCCCCTCAAGAACCGGCAAACGATTCATCGCCTGCGTCGGTGCCTGCTCCAGCGCCTCCACCAACGCCAACAACGCCGTCTGCATGTAGCCGCAAATCCGCTGCGCGCCGATGTCCGCCGGCACCATGGCGATCAGCGAGAAGCCGTTGCCCAGGTCATCGACGTTCAGGCTCATCGGGTAGTTGGTGCGCTCTTCGCTGCTCAGGGTCTCGATGCCCTGCCAGGCCTGAACCACGCTGTCCGCATGCTCTGCACCGTGGCTGTGCCGATAGTTGAGCATCGCGCTGAACAACGGCGACGGCGCCGCGATCCCGCTGCAACGCTGGGCCAGTGCCAGCGAAGCGTGTTCGTGGCCCAGCAACGCAGTGAGACGCTGATGCGTCGCCTTGACCGCCTCGCGCACCGGGGTATCACCCAGATCGACCCGCAACGGCAAGGTATTGATGAACATGCCCAGTGCGCGGTCGGCGCCCTGGCCGCCTTGCATCCGGCCCATCAGCACGGTGCCGAACACCACGTTGTCCTGCCCGGAGGTCGCCGCCAATACCTGGGCCCAGGCGAGGTGGAACAGGCTGGCCACGCTGATGCCCATCTGCCGCGCCTGACTGCGCAGGCGCAGGTTCAGGCCGCTGTCGAGGACCTGCTGCACTTCCTCGATGCCGCGTCCGTCGCCGCGCACATCGCGCAGACTGAACGGCAGGGTCGGCTCGTCGATATCGTCGAGCATGTCGCGGAAAAACGCTTCGTGCTCCTGTTCGGAGACACCCAGACGCGCCTGTGCCACGTAATTGCGATACGGCACCGCCGCCGGCAACGGCTCATCGGCCCCGCGCAGGTACGCCTGCATTTCGTGGCGCACCACTTCCAGCGCGGTGTGGTCGAGCACAATGTGATGGAACAGCAGCATCGCCACCACCCGGCCACGGGCCGCATCCCGGGCATACACCAGACGCAGCAACGGTGCCTGAGTGATGTCGAGGCGGTAATGCCGGGCATCGAAGCGGGCGTGCAGTTGTTCAAGAATGTCGCCGGCCGAAGGATCAAGCATGACCTCCTGCACCACCAAGTCAGCCTTTCTCCACACAACTTGCACCGGCACGCTCAAGCCTTCCCACACCACACCCGTGCGCAGCACGTCATGGCGGTCGATGACCTGTTGCAATGCCGCGCTGAAACGCTGCACACGCTCAAGACTGTCGAACGCGATACGCGATTGCAGCAGGTACGGATCGCCTTCGCCCGCACTCAAGTGATGGTAAAGAATGCCTTCCTGCAACGGCGCCAGCGGATAGATGTCCTGCACATTGGCCGCGCCGCCCGGCACGCTGGACACCACGCGGTCGATGGCGGCCTGATCCAGCGAAACCAGCGTCAGCATCTGCGGAGTGATGCGGGTGCAATCGGCGGCGATGCGATTGGCCGGCACTTCGATTTCACGACCGCTGCCTACGGCCGCAGCCAGCGCGGCCAGGGTCGGTTGACTGAACAGCACGCGCACATCGGTGCTCAGGCCGATCTGGCGCATGCGTTCGATCAGGCTCACCGCCAGCAGCGAGTGCCCGCCCAGTTCGAAGAAGTGATCATGGCGCCCGACCCGCTCGACGTTCAGCACCTCGCCCCACAGTCGGGCCAGGGCGATTTCGGTCTCGCCGAGCGGAGCCTCGTACTCGCGCACCAGCACCGACTCGGCACCGGGAGCCGGCAGCGCCTTGCGCTCCACCTTGCCGTTGGGGCTCAGTGGCAGGCTGTCGAGCGCGACGAATGCCGACGGCACCATGTAGTCCGGCAGGCGTGCAAGCAAGTGTTCGCGCAACGCCTCGATCCCCGGTTGCCCGGCCTCGGCGTGCCAGGTGAAGTACGCCACCAGACGCTCTTCACGCACCAGCACCACGGCTTCACGCAGCGCTGGATGGCTGAGCAGTTGCGCTTCGATTTCACCCGGTTCAAGGCGCAGGCCACGCAGCTTGACCTGGAAGTCGTTGCGCCCGATGAATTCGAGCTGGCCATCGGCACGGTAGCGCACCAGGTCGCCCGTGGCATACAACCGGTCGCCGGCCACGAACGGGCTCGGGATAAACCGTTCAGCCATCAACTGCGGCAGGCCCAGATAGCCCCGCGCGACCCCGGCACCACCAATGAACAACTGACCGATGACGCCCATCGGCAACGGCCGCTCGGCGGCATCCAGTACATACAAACGGGTATTGTTGATCGGCCGCCCGATCGGCAAGGCGTTGTCCGGCACCGGCATCGACGGTTCCAGCGTCCACACCGTGCTGTCGACCGTGGCTTCGGTCGGGCCGTAAACGTTGTGCAAGCGCACCTGCGGCAGGCGCTCGCGCACAAGGCGAGCAAGCGCCGGTGTCAGGTCGCCGCCGCCACAGTACACATCGGTAAGACTGCTGCACTGGCTGACGTCGTCCTGCTCAAGGAACTGTTGCAGCAACACCGGCACAAACTGGATCACGCTGATCCGCTGCTCACGAATCACCTGCGCCAGATACGCCGGCTCGCGGTGCCCGTCAGGACGCGCCAGCACCAGCCGCAGCCCGGCGCTCAGCGGCCAGAACAGCTCCCAGACCGAGGCATCGAAACTGAACGGGGTTTTCTGCAACAGCGCGCCGTCCGTCGCGACAGGACACAGCTGCGAACTCCAGTGCAGCAGATTGCCGACGCCGCGATGCTCGACCATCACGCCTTTCGGCGCCCCGGTCGAACCGGAGGTGTAGATCACGTAGGCCAGGTTCGAAGCGTTGAGGCCCGGTACTTGCGGATTGTCCTGCGGGTTGAATGTCCAGTGGTCCTGATCCAGATCGATCACCAGCGCGGTGCTTTCGTCGAGCAATGCCCGAGTCGCCCCATGTACCAGCACCGCCACCGGAGCGCTGTCCTTGAGCATGTAATCCAGACGCTCCGCCGGGTACGCCGGGTCCAGCGGCACATAGGCTCCGCCCGCCTTGAGGATGCCGAGCAGGCCGACCATCAGTTCCAGCCCACGCTCGACGCAGATCGCCACCCGAGAATCCGGCCCCACACCCAGTTCGCGCAGGTGATGGGCCAGACGGTTGGCCTGAGCGTTGAGTTCGGCGTAGGTCAGTTGCCGTTCACCGGCCTGCAACGCAACGGCTTGCGGCGTACGTTGGACTTGCGCTTCGAACAACCCGTGAACGGTTTGCTCCAGATTGTCTGCGGTGCCGGTGTCGTTAAGGTCGTACAGCACCTGCTGACGCTCTGCACCGTCGAGGATCGGCAAGCGGTTCAGCGGCTGATCCGGTGCCTGTTCCAGGGCATCCGCCAGCTTCTCCAGCGCGGTCTGCATGTAGTCGCAGATGCGCTGCGAACCGATGTTCGCCGGGGTCATGGCAGTGAGCACAAAACCGTTGCCCAAATCATCGACGCCCAGGCTCAGCGGATAGTTGGTGCGTTCTTCACTGCTCAGGGTCTCGATGCCTTGCCAGGCCTGACGCAGGTTTTGCTGCTGCGCCTCGTCGGCGCTGTGCCGGTAGTTGAGCATTGAACTGAACAGCGGCGACGGCGCGGCCACGCCGCTGCAACGCTGGGCCAGCGCCAGCGAAGCGTGCTCATGACCGAGCAATCCGCTCAGGCGTGCATGCGTCGCCCGAGCCCCTTCGCGTACCGAAGTTGTCCCCAGATCGACCCGCAGCGGCAAGGTGTTGATGAACATCCCCAACGCCCGGTCGGCCCCCTCGCCGCCCTGCATCCGGCCCATCAGCACCGTGCCGAATACCACACGATCCTGCCCGGATGTCGCCGCCAGCACCTGCGCCCACGCAAGGTGGAACAGGCTGGCCACACTGATGCCCAGTTGCCGGGCCAGACTGCGCAGACGCTGACCGGTTGCAGCCGTCAGGGCCTGTTGCGTTTCCTCGATGTCGCGACCGTCGCCTTGCACATCCTGCAAGCCGAACGGCAAGGTCGGCTCGTCGATGTCGCCGAGCATGTCGCGGAAGAACGTTTCGTGCTCCTGCTCGCTGACACCCAGCCGCGCCTGCGCCACGTAGTTGCGGTAAGGCACCGCCGCGCCCAGCGCGGCTTCGCGCCCTTGCAGGCAGGCGAGCATTTCGTGCTGCACCACGTCCAGCGCGGTGTGATCCATCACGACATGGTGGAACAGCAACATCGCGACCACCCGATCGTGGGCCGGGTCACGGGCATACACCAGTCGCAGCAACGGTGCCTGACTGATGTCGAGGCGGTAGTGACGGGCATCGAAACGCCCGTGCAACTGCTCGAGGATGTCGCCCTGTGCAGGGTCGAGCACGATTTCCTGCACCGCCAGTCCGGCGTGACGCCACACCACCTGCACCGGCGCGGCCAGTTCCTGCCAGATCACCGCCGTGCGCAGGATGTCGTGGCGGGCAATGACCTGACGCAGCGCCGCCGCGAATGCTTCCACACGTTCGACGCTGTCGAAGGCCAGCCGCGACTGCAGCAGGTACGGGTCGCCCAGTTCGGCGCTCAAGTGGTGATAAAGGATGCCTTCCTGCAACGGCGCCAGCGGATAAATGTCCTGCACGTTCACGGCGCCGCCGGGCACCGTGGCAACGATGCGGTCGATGCTCGGCTGATCCAGTTCGGCCAGGCTCAGCAGGTCCGGGGTGATATGGGTGCAATCAGCAGGAATGCGGTTGGCCGGCACTTCGATCTCACGACCGCGGCCTACCGCAGCGGCCAGTGCAGCCAGCGTTGGCTGGCTGAACAGCACGCGCACGTCGGTGTTCAGGCCGATCTGGCGCAGACGTTCGATCAGGCTCACGGCCAGCAGCGAATGACCGCCCAGTTCGAAGAAGTTGTCGTGACGACCGACCTTTTCCAGCTTCAGGACATCGGCCCAGATCTGCGCCAGTGCGGTTTCCACCGGGCCCTGCGGGGCTTCGTATTCGCGGCTGAGCCAGGCGTTCTGATCCGGTTCCGGCAAGGCCTTGCGGTCGAGTTTGCCGTTGGCGGTCAGCGGCAACGTGTCGAGTCGCACATACGCCGCCGGGATCAAGGCTTGCGGCAGAAGCCCTTGCAGATGATTGCGCAGGGTTTCGATAGTGGCCGGTGCCCGTTCGGTGAACCACACCAGCAACTGCCCGTCGCGCACCAGCGCCACGGCGTCCTGTACCGTCGGATGGCTGGCCAGCGCGGCTTCGATTTCCCCCAGTTCGACCCGCACGCCGCGCAGTTTCACCTGATCGTCGTTGCGGCCCAGGTATTCGATATTGCCGTCCGCGAGCCAGCGTGCGAGGTCGCCGGTGCGGTACATCCGCGCCTGCGGCTGGTCGCTGAACGGGTCGGCGAGGAAGCGTTCGGCGGTCATTTCCGGACGATTCAGGTAACCCCGCGCCACACCCGCGCCAGCGACGTACAACTCTCCCGCCACACCCACCGGCACCGGACGTTGCTGGTCATCCAGCAGATAGATGCGGGCGTTGGCCATCGGCCGGCCGATGTGCAGCGGCTGACCGACTTCGACCGGCCCGGAGGTCGCGACCACCGTGGCTTCGGTCGGGCCATAGTTGTTGATCACCGCAAAGTGCTGCGCACGGTTGAACTGACGCAGTTTGTCGCCACCAATCAACAAGGTGCGCAGGGTCGGGTGTTGCAACTCGCGACTGAAGGCGTATTCGGCCACCGGCGTCGGCAGGAAGCTCACCTGCAACGGCTGCGCCCGCCACCAGTCGAGCAAGTCGTCCAGGTGTTCATTGCTTACCGATTCCGGCGGCAGGTGCAGGGTCGCGCCGACGCACAGTGCCGGCCAGACTTCCCAGGCCATCGCATCGAAACCGAAACCGGCCACGCTGGCGGTGTGGCTGCCGGCGTGCAGATCAAAGGCTTCGGCGTGCCAGTGCACGAGGTTTTCCAGGGTCGCATGTTCGACCATCACGCCTTTCGGCTGGCCGGTGGAGCCCGAGGTGTAGATCACGTACGCAAGATTTGCCGGGGTCAGGTACGGCAGCTGCGGGTTGCTGTCGGGCAGGTGCTGCCAGGTGTCGCTGTCCAGATCAATCACCGGCATCATGCCCGGCAGATCCCGGGTCGAGGCCTGGACCAGCACGGCCACCGGATCGCTGTCCTGCAACAGGTAGGCAATGCGCTCCGCCGGGTGCGCCGGATCCACCGGCACATAACCGGCGCCGGCCTTGAGAATCGCCAGCAACCCCACCAGCATCTGCGGGCCGCGACGCACGCAAATGGCGACGCGGTCGTCCTGTTGTACGCCGAGGCCGATCAAGTGATGGGCCAGTTGGTTGGCGCGCTGATTGAGCTGACCATAAGTCAGCTGTTGAGCGCCCTGAATCACGGCGAGGGCATTCGGGTTGTGCCGGGCCTGCGCCTCGACCAGTGCGTGAATCGTCGCGCCACGGGGATAGGCCGTGACCGGGGGATTGAAGCCCTCGACCAGACGTTCCAGTTCCGCAGTCGAAAGGATCGGCAAGCGGTTCAACGGTTTTTGCGGCGTCTGTTCCAGCGCCTGCACCAGTTGCTCCAGCGCGGTGTGCATGTAACTGCAAATCCGTTGCGCACCGATCTGGCTGACGGCGAGAACCGACAAGGCAAACCCTTCACCCAGATCGTCCACGCTCAGAGTCAGCGGGTAGTTGGTGCGCTCTTCACCACCGAGCTTCTGCACACCCTCCCAGATACCCTGGCCGTTCTGCGACGGCTGCGCGGGGGCACTGTGACGGTAGTTGAACAAGGCACTGAACAGCGGCGACGACGCGGCGACACCGCTGCAACGCTGGGCCAGCGCCAGTGAGGCATGTTCATGCCCGAGCAATGCGGTCAGTCGTGCGTGAGTCGCCTTGACCCCGTCCCGCGCGCCGGCACCGACATCGATGCGCAGCGGCAAGGTGTTGATGAACACCCCCAGCGCCCGGTCGGCGCCATCGCCACCCTGCATCCGCCCCATCATCACGGTGCCGAACACCACATCGCGGCGGTTCGACAGCACGCCCAGCACTTGCGCCCAGGCCAGGTGCATCAGGCTGGCGGCACTCACGCCCAGTTGCCGCGCCTGTTCACGCAGACGCACATTGAGTTCAGTGGCCACCGGTTGCAGCGCTTCCTCGATGCCGTGACCGTCGCCCTGCACGTCCCGCAGACCGAGCGGCAGGGTCGGCTCGTCGATGTCGCCGAGCATCTCGCGGAAAAACGCTTCATGTTCCTGCTCGCTGAGCCCCAGGCGCGCCTGTGCCACGTAGTTGCGATAGGGAATCGGCGCCGACAGGCTATCGACCTCACCGAACATCACACCGCGCATTTCATCGATGATCACTTCCAGCGCGGTGTGATCGAGGATCAGGTGATGGGACAGCAGGATCGCCACCACGCGCTGCTGTTTCGGATCTTCGGCATACACCATGCGCAGCAGCGGCCCCTGGCTGATGTCGAGGCGGTAGTGACGGGCGTCGAAGCGCTCGTGCAATTGTTCAAGGATGTCGCCGTTTGCTGAATCCAGGGCGACGTGCTGAACCACCAGTTCGGCGTGGCGCCACACCACTTGATGAGGCGTCGCCATGCCTTCGTGGACAACGCTGGTGCGCAGGATGTCGTGGCGAGCGATGACCTGTTGCAAGGTGTCGGTGAAGGTGCGCAGACGCTCGACACTGTCGAAGGCCAGCCGTGATTGCAGCAGGTACGGATCGCCCTGCTCCGCGCTCAAGTGGTGATAAAGGATGCCTTCCTGCAACGGCGCCAGCGGATAGATGTCCTGTACGTTGGCGGCGCCGCCCGGCACCGTGGCGACGATCCGGTCGATGCCGGCTTGGTCCAGTTCGGTCAGGCTCAACAGGTCCGGGGTGATGCGCGTGCAATCAGCAGGAATGCGGTTGGCCGGCACTTCGATTTCGCGACCGCTACCCACCGCTGCCGCCAGCGCGGCCAGGGTTGGCTGGCTGAACAATACACGCACGTCGGTGCTCAGATTGATCCGGCGCAGGCGCTCGATCAGGCTCACCGCCAGCAACGAGTGCCCGCCCAGCTCGAAGAAGTTGTCGTGGCGACCGACCTTTTCCAGCTTCAGGACATCGGCCCAGATCTGCGCCAGCGCGGTTTCCACCGGGCCTTGCGGGGCTTCGTATGCCTGGCTGAGCCAGGCGCCCGGATCCGGCATTGGCAAGGCTTTGCGGTCGACCTTGCCGTTGTTGTTCAGCGGCAACGCATCGAGTTGCACCCAGGCCGAGGGCACCATGTATTCCGGCAGGCGCGACTGCAATTGTTCGCGCAGGCTGGCGCTGTCCACGCCCTCTTCGGCGGTGAAATACGCCACCAGGCGCAGCGGTTCCTGGCCGTCCCGACGGGCCAGCACGATGGCTTCCTTGACCCCTTCGCAGTTCAGCAGGCGGTTTTCGATTTCTCCCAGTTCGATGCGGAAACCACGGATTTTCACCTGATCGTCGTTGCGACCGATGCATTCCAGTTGCCCCGGTGCCAACCAGCGCGCGAGGTCGCCGGTGCGGTACAGCAGCGCCCCCGGCTGATCGCCGAACGGGTCTTGCAGGAATTTCTCGGCGGTCAGGTCCGGGCGATTCAAATAGCCCAGCGCCACGCCCTGGCCGCCGATGTACAGCTCGCCGGTTACACCCATCGGCACCGGTTGCTGACGGGCGTCGAGCACATAGACCTGGGTGTTGGAGATCGGGCCGCCAATCGGCACGCTGTCGGCATCGTCCGCCACTTCGCGCACTTCAAACGTCGTGGCGTAAGTCGTGGTTTCGGTCGGGCCGTAGCAGTGGACGATGCGCAGATCCGGCGCCTCGGCCAGCAAGCGGCGGAACGCGGCCGGGTCGGCGCGTTCACCACCGCACAGCACCATGCGCAAGCCTTTGAGGGCTTCGGGAATCAACTGCACGTACTGGTTGAACAGCGCGGTGGTGACGAACAGGATCGTGACACCCGAAGCCGCCAATACCTGCCCGAACACGTTTGGATCAAGCAAGGTGTCATGATCGATCACAACCACGCGCCCGCCGTTGAGCAGCGGCCCCCAGACATCCATGGTGCTGGCGTCGAACGCCGGGTTGGAGGCAAACGCCACGCGATCCTGCGCATTGAAATCAGCGTAACCGTTGTTGATCACCAGCCGCCCGATGGCCCGGTGCGGCACCATTACCCCTTTCGGCGTACCGGTGGAGCCGGAGGTGTACATGATGTAGGCCACGGATTCCGAGGATTGCGGCAGGTCCGGATTGTGCGTCGGTTGCGCGTCGAGTTTCAGCGCATCGAGGTCGATCCGACGCACGCTGTAGCCGACTGACTCCGTGCTCAAGGTCAACAGCGCTTTCGCCCCGCAGTCCTCGACCATGAACGCCTGACGCTCGGCCGGCGCATTGATATCCAGCGGCACATAAGCCGCCGCGCATTTGCCGATGGCCAGTTGCGCGACCAGCAGATCCAGCGAACGCGGCAACAGGATCGCCACATGGTCGCCCGGTTGCACGCCCTGTCCGATCAAGTAATGGGCCAGGCGATTGGTCCGTTGATTCAGTTCTTCATAGGTCAACGCGGTGTCGCCATGCACCGCCGCCACGGCTTGCGGATGCCGTTTCACTTGCTGTTCAAACAGACTGTGAACCGTTGAACCTGACGGGTACTCCCGCTGAGTCGCATTGAACCCGACCAGCAATTCCCGCCGTTCCTCCGGCGGCAAAATCGACAACTGATCGACACCCCGTTGCGGCGTCTGCTCCAGCGCCTGCACCAGACTTTCGAAGGCAACATTGATGTACTCGCAGACCCGCGCCCCATCGATGCCCGGCACCGCCTGCACACTCAGACGCAAACCTTCGCCAAGGTCATCGACGCTGACCACCAGCGGATAGTTGCTGCGCTCGCGGGAGCTGAGCAGTTCAATGCCATCGAGGGTCAGCCCCGCAGCCTGCGGTGCGCTGTGGCGATAGTTGAGCAACGTGCCGAACAGCGGCAACGAGCCGGAAACCCCGCTGCAACGCTGGGCCAGCGCCAGTGACGCCTGTTCATGGGCGAGCAATTGCGCCAGCCGTTCATGGGTGGCGAGCACGCTGTCGCGCACCGCCGTGGCGGTCACGCTGACGCGCAGCGGCAAGGTGTTGATGAACAGGCCCAAGGCCCGGTCGGCGCCCTCGCCGCCCTGCATCCGGCCCAGCAGTACGGTGCCGAACACCACTTCGTCCCGGCCGCTGATCTGCGCCAGGACCTGCGCCCAGGCCTGGTGCGCCAGACTCGCCACGCTGATGCCGAGCCGGCGTGCCTGCTCGCGCAGACGCAAGGCCAGCGCGGTGTCCAGCGTGAGTTGGCTGTCGAGCACCGCGCTGCCGTCGCCGTGCACGTCCTGCACACCGAACGCCAGGGTCGGCTCGTCGATGTCGCCGAGCATGTCGCGAAAAAATCCTTCGTGCGCCTCGGCATCCACGCCAAGCCGTGCCTGCGCGACGTAGTTGCGGTACTGCACCGGGGTCGCCAGTTCGGCGGCGTGACCGTGCAGCACGCTGTTCATCTCGCTCACCAGCACTTCCAGCGCGGTGTGGTCGAGCATCAGGTGGTGCATCAGAAGGATGCCGACCCAGCGCTTTTGCTGCGGATCCTCGGTGTAGGCGAAGCGCATCATCGGTGCGCGGCCCAGGTTCAGACGGTAGTGACGCGGGTCGAAACGCGCCTGCATCTGTTGCAGCACGTCGCCATTCAGTTCTTCGTCATCCACCCGCTCAAGCGCCAATGGCGCCGCACGCCAGACCACTTGCACCGGCTCTTCGAGGCCTTCCCAGACCACGCTGGAACGCAGGATGTCGTGCCGAGCGATCACCACGTTGACGGCGCGCACAAAGGCCTTGATCGACTTGATCCCGTCAAACACGAATTGCGCCTGCAACACGTATGGATCACCGGCAGTCGCCGCCATGTGGTGATACAGAATCCCCGCCTGCAACGGTGCCAGGGCGTAGATGTCCTGCACATTGGCGACGCCACCGGGGACACTTTCCACGATCCGGTCGATGCCGGCCTGATCGAGTGAGGCCAGAGGCAGCATGTCGGGCGTGATGTGTTGGCAGTCAGGGGCGATGCGATTGACCGGTACTTGAACGCCGGACGACGCGCCCAGAGTTGCCGCCAGTCCTGCCACGGTTGGCCGACCGAACAGAACCCGGACATCGCAGCTCAATTCCTGCTGGCGCATGCGCTCCACCAGTTTCACCGCCAGCAAGGAATGGCCGCCCAGCTCGAAGAAATTGTCGTGTCGCCCGACCTGCTCGACATTCAGCAGGGTCTGCCAGATCTCGGCGATTCGGCATTCCACCTCGCCGACCGGCGCCTCGTACCCACGCAGCAATTGGCCGCTCTGATCCGGCGCCGGCAAGGCCTTGCGGTCGAGTTTGCCGTTGGGGCTCAGGGGCATGGCGTCGAGATGGACGAACGCCGTCGGCACCATGTAATCCGGCAACTGCTCCAGCAGATGGCTGCGCAGTTCACCGATGTCCAGCGGTCCACCGGTGTAGTACGCCACCAGCCGTGAATCGCCGGCCACGTCTTCGCGCACCAACACTTCGGCGGCGAGCACGGTGTCGAGTTGCATCAGCCGCGCCTGAATTTCCCCGAGTTCGATACGCAAGCCGCGAATCTTCACCTGATCGTCGTTGCGACCGAGGTATTCGAGGTTGCCGTCGGCCCGATAGCGGCACAGGTCACCGGTGCGGTACAGCCGCGCATTGGGCTGGTCGCTGAACGGATCATCGAGGAAACGCTCGGCGGTGAGCGACGCAAGATTCAGGTATCCACGCGCCACCTGCAGGCCACCGATGTACAGCTCGCCGGCCACGCCCAGCGGCAGCGGTTGCAGTTGGTCGTCGAGAATGTACAAGCGGGTGTTGCTGACGGGGCGGCCGATGGGCAACTGCGCCTCTGGCACCGGCATCGACGGTTCCAGCGTCCATATCGTGCTGTCGACCGTGGTTTCGGTCGGGCCGTAGACGTTATGCAAACGCACCTGCGGCAGACGCTCGCGGACTTGACGGGCCAACGCCGGCGTCAGCTCGCCGCCGCCACAGAACACATCCGTGAGGCTGGTGCACTGGCTGACGTCTGCCACGTCGAGGAACTGTTGCAACAGCGCCGGCACGAACTGGATCACGCTGATGCGCTGCTCGCGCACCACTTGCGTCAAGTACGCCGGTTCGAAGTGCGCGTCGGGGCGCGCCAGCACCAGGCGCAGGCCTGCCGTCAGCGGCCAGAACAGCTCCCAGACCGAGGCGTCGAAACTGTAAGGGGTTTTCTGCAACAGGGCGCCGTCCGCCACGGGCGGGCAAACCTGCGAGCTCCAATGAAGCAGATTGCCCAGACCACGATGCTCGACCATCACCCCTTTCGGCGTGCCGGTAGAACCCGAGGTGTAGATCACGTAGGCCAGGTTCGAAGCGTTGAGGCCCGGCACCTGAGGATTGTGATCGGGGTAGTCCTGCCAGTGATCCTGATCGAAATCGAGCAGCGGCACGCCACCCGCCTCGAACAGCGCCCGGGTCGCGCCGTGCGCCAGCAGCGCCACCGGGGCGCTGTCTTTGAGCATGTAGTTCAGGCGTTCCGCCGGGTACGCCGGGTCCAGCGGTACATAGGCGCCGCCGGCCTTGAGAATGCCCAGCAGGCCGATCACCAGTTCAGACCCGCGTTCGACGCAGATCGCCACCGGCGTATCCGGCCCGACACCCAGCTCACGCAACCGGTGAGCCAGGCGATTGGCCCGGGCATTGAGTTCAACATACGTCAGTGATTGCTCACCGGACTGCAAGGCGATGGCTTGCGGCGTGCGCTCGACCTGAGCCTCGAACAGGCCATGAACGGTCTGTTGCAGATCGAGCTCGACGTGACTTTCGTTGAAGCCCACCAGCAATTGCTGCCGCTCCAGCTCCGGCAAAACCGGCAACTGGTTGATCAGCGTCTGGGGCGATTGCTCCAGGGCATCGAGCAAGGCGTCGAGTGCGGTTTGCACATAGGCGCAGACCCGTTCGGCGCCGATGCCGCTCGGGGCGATGGCGGACAGCCGGAAACCACTGCCCAGGTCATCGACGCTCAGGGTCAGCGGATAGTTGGTCGGTTCCTTGCCACTCAGGACCTGGACGCCGGGGGCCAGGTCGATCACTGCGGCAACGTCACCGACAGCGCTGTGGCGATAGTTGAGCATGGCGCTGAACAACGGCGTCTGCGCATTCAACGCGCTGCACCGCTGGGCCAGTGCCAGCGAGGCCTGTTCATGGGCGAGCAAGGCGCTCAGCCGCCGGTGCGTAGCGAGCACGCCGTCGTGGACGCTTTGCGCGCCGACATCGACCCGCAGCGGCAAGGTGTTGATGAACATGCCCAGCGCCTGCTCGCCGCCATCGCTCGCCTCCATGCGCCCCAGCAACACGGTGCCGAACACCACCGAGGTGCGCCCGGACAACTGGCCCAACACCCGCGCCAGCGCCAGATGCATCAGGCTCGCCACGCTCACACCGAGTTGCCGCGCCTGCGTGCGCAGTCGCAGGTTCAGTGCGTCGCTGAGCGTCAGCTGCGCGTCTTCAAAATCCTGTCCGCCGCCGTGAACATCCTGCAACCCCCACGGCAACGTCGGCTCGTCGATATCGCCGAGCATCTCGCGGAAGAACGTTTCGTGGGCCTGCTCATCGAGCGCCATGCGCGCCCGCGCCAGATGATTGCGAAACGGTACCGCCGGCGCCACCCGTTCGGTCTGCCCTTGCAGCCAGGCCTGGATTTCCCGGCGCACCACGTCCAGCGCCACGTGGTCGATGATCATGTGATGGAACAGCAGCAGCGCGACGATCCGCCCCTGCGCCGGATCCCGCGCATAGACCAGGCGCAGCAGCGGCGCCTGTTGCAGATCAAGGCGCAAGTGACGGGCGTCGTAACGCGCCTGCAACTGGCTGAACACGTCCGTGGACGTGTCGAGCTGCACCTCTTCGCAGACCAGCGGCGCCTGGCGCCAGACCACTTGCACCGGTTCGTCCAGGCGCTCCCAGACAAACGAGGTGCGCAGAATATCGTGACGGTCGATCACCCATTGCAAGGCCTGGGCAAACGCATCGAGGCGCTCGTGACTGTCGAACGTGAATTGCGCCTGCTGCACATACAGATCGCCTTCGCCGGCGGCGAGGTGCAGATACAACATGCCCTCCTGCAACGGCGCCAGCGGATAGATGTCCTGCACATTCGCCACGCCACCCGGCACGGTGGCGACGATGCGGTCGATGGCCGGCTGATCCAGTTGCACCAGCGGCAGCATGTCCGGGGTGATGCGCAGCGCCGGGCTCGACCAGTCGCCGCCGTGGCTCGCCACCAGCTCCAGCAACTGCGCCTTGTGTTTGGCGAGGCTGTCCCAAAGCGCGTCGTCCAGCGCCTCGTCGTCGCCCAGAATGACCAGGTCTTCATCGTCCTGTTGAAGGCGGATCGCATGGGTGGAAATAACAGCCATCAGCTCGCGAAATTGCATGGGGGTAACCTGCTGTAAATTCGGGAAAAAAGGAGCGCGCAGCGGCGAATCCGTGCGGCCACGCGCAGCCCGGAAAAGCTAAAACATCGGGGCTTGGGTGTCTGACATGGGAAGCGGGGACAAGCCCCGTGACCGGCCAGTCATGGCGTCGATCCACGGGAACCGCGAATCGACGCCGATGTCGGCTCAGAGCCGGCGTTTGCGGTTGAGGGTCGGTATGGTGGTTTGCGGGACTTCAACCTGTCTGGCCTGCGCCGAAGTCTGGGCCGCCAGCGCCGCCAGGGTCGGTTGGCTGAACAGCGTACGGGCATCGACGTGCAGCCCGGCCTGACGCATGCGCGCCACCAGACTGACCGCCAGCAACGAATGCCCGCCGAGTTCGAAGAAGTGGTCGTTGCGCCCGACCTGCTCCAGTTGCAGCACCTCGGCCCAGATCTGCGCCAGCCGGATTTCGACTTCGCCCTCGGGCGCCTCGTAGCGACGACTGAGCACCGCCTCCGCCCCCGGTGCCGGCAAGGCCTTGCGGTCGACCTTGTCGTTGGGGGTCAGGGGCAATGCATCGAGCTTCACGTAGGCGCCCGGCGCCATGTACTCCGGCAAGCGCTCCAGCACGTGGGCGCGCAAGCTTTCGATACGTGGCGCGTCGAAGCCTTCGCGCACGGTGAAATACGCCACCAGTCGCTCGTCGCGGACCAGCACCACGGCTTCACGCACGGCCGGATGCTCGATCAGCCGCGCTTCGATTTCCCCGGGCTCCAGACGCAGGCCACGCAGCTTGACCTGGAAGTCGTTGCGCCCGAGGAATTCGAGGTTGCCGTCCGCCCGGTAGCGCACCAGATCGCCGGTGCGATACAGGCGATCACCAGCCACGAACGGGCTGTCGATGAAGCGCTCGGCCTGCATGTCCGGGAGTCCCAGATAACCCCGCGCGACCCCGACCCCGCCGATGTGCAAGTGACCGCTGACCCCGAATGGCACCGGTTGGTCATGGGCGTCCAGCACATAGAGTCGGGTGTTGCTCAACGCCTTGCCGATTGGCACCACCGCTTCCGGCACCGATTGATCCGGTTCCAGCGTCCAGCCGGTGCTGTCGACCGTGGTTTCGGTCGGGCCGTAAACGTTATGCAGACGCACCCACGGCAGGCGCTCGCGGACGCGTCGGGCCAGTGCGGCGGTCAGTTCACCGCCACCGTTGAGCACGTCGGTCAGGCTGGTGCACTGGCTGACATCGTCCTGCTCGATGAACTGTTGCAGCAGCGCCGGTACGAACTTGACCACGGTGATCTGCCGTTCTCGAATCACCTGGGTCACATAGGCCGAATCGCGGTTGCCGTCGGGACGCGCCAGCACCAGCCGCAGGCCTGAACACAGCGGCCAGAAGATCTCCCACACCGAACTGTCGAAGCTGAACGGCGCCTTCTGCAACAGCGCGCCGTGCCCGGTCGGCGGGCTGATCTGCGAGCCCCAGTGCACCATGTTGCACGCGCTGCGATGCTCGATCATCACGCCCTTCGGCGTACCGGTGGAGCCCGAGGTGTAGATCATGTAGGCCAGGTTCACGGCACTCAAACCCGGTACTTGCAGATTGTCGGCGGACGCGTGCTGCCAGGTGCAACGGTCGAAATCGATGACCGGCACACCCGGATCAGTCAGCAGATTGCGGGTGGCCTCGTGTACCAGCACCGCCACCGGGGCGCTGTCTTGCAACATGTAGTGCAGGCGTTCCAGCGGATAGTCGGGATCCAGCGGCACATACGCGCCGCCTGCCTTGAGAATGCCGAGCAGGCCGACTATCAGATCCAGGCTGCGTTCGACGCAGATCGCCACCCGGGAATCGGGCTGCACGCCTTGTTCACGCAAATGATGGGCCAGACGATTGGCCTGTTCGTTCAACTGGCGATACGTCAGCTGTTGTTCTCCGGCCTGTAAGGCGATGGCGTCGGGTCGGCGCTGCGCTTGCTGCTCGAACAAGGTCTGCAGCGGCTGATCGATCGGGCAATCGACTTCGCTGGCATTGAACTCGACCAGCAGTTGTTCAAGCTCCGCCGCCGGCAGGATCGGCAAGCGATTGAGCGGCTGTTGCGGCGTTTGCTCCAGGGCATCGACCAGCGCCTGCAACGCGGTTTGCACGTAGTCGCCGATGCGCCGGGCGCCGATGCTGATCAGGGTTCGCGTGGTGATCTGCAAGGCGCTGCCCAGGTCATCGACGCTCAAGGTCAGCGGATAGTTGGTGCGTTCTTCGTTCTCCAGGGTCTGGATGCCTTGCCAGGCCGGATCCGCCGTCGATTCCTGCACCTCAAGATCGGTATGCCGATAGTTGAGCAGCGCACTGAACAGCGGTGCCGGTGACGCGACGCCGCTGCAACGCTGGGCCAGCGCCAGCGACGCATGCTCATGCCCGAGCAGGTCGGTCAGTCGGGCGTGGGTAAGCAACACGGCATCACGCGCGCCTCGGTCCATGTCCACTCGCAAAGGCAAGGTGTTGATGAACACCCCGAGCGCCCGGTCCGCGCCCTCGCCGCCCTGCATGCGGCCCATGAACACGCTGCCGAACACCACACGTTCCTGTCCCGAGGTCGCTGCCAGCACCTGCGCCCAGGCCAGGTGAATCAGGCTGGCCACACTGACGCCTGCCTGCCGCGCTTGCAGGCGCAAGCGGCGGTCCAGTTCAGGTGCAAGGGTTCGCACGGCTTCGTCGATGCCGCGACCGTCGCCCTGCACGTCCTGCAATCCGAACGGCAGGGTCGGCTCGTCGATGTCGGCGAGCATTTCGCGGAAGAACGCTTCATGTTCCTGTTCGCTGACACCGAGCCGGGTCTGGGCCACGTAATTGCGATACGGCACCGCCGGCGGCAACGGTTCACTCAGCCCCAACAGGTTGGCGCGCATTTCATGGCGCAGGACTTCCAGGGCAATGTGATCCAGCGCCAGGTGATGGAACAACAGAATCGCCACGATCCGCCCATGAGCCGGATCGCGGGCATACATCAGCCGGATCAGCGGCGCCTGACTGACGTCAATGCGATAACGCCGAGCATCGAAGCGCTCATGCAGCTGCGCGAGGACATCGCCCTCGGCCGGGTCGAGCATGAGTTCCTGCACCGGCAATTCAGCCTGGCGCCAGACCACCTGCACCGGCGTGGTCAAGCCTTCCCAGACCACCGCAGTGCGCAGGATGTCGTGGCGCGCCATGACCTGACGCAACGCGGCCGCATAGGCCTCGACCCGCTCGACGCTGTCGAACGCCAGCTGCGATTGCAACAGGTACGGATCGCCCTGCGCAGCGGTGATGTGGTGATAGAGGATGCCTTCCTGCAACGGCGCCAGCGGATAAATGTCCTGCACGTTGGCCGCCCCGCCCGGTACCGTAGCGATGATCCGGTCAAGGGTGGCCTGATCCAGTTCTACCAACGGCAACAGGTCCGGGGTGATCTGCGTGCAACCCGGCGGAATGCGATTGGTCGGCACTTTGACTTCGCGACCACTGCCCACCGACGCGGCCAGAGCCGCCAGGGTCGGCTGGCCGAACAGCACGCGCACGTCGCTGCTCATGCCGAGCTGACGCATGCGCTCGATCAGATTGACCGCCAGCAACGAATGCCCGCCCAGCTCGAAGAAGTGATCGTGACGCCCCACCCGTTCGACTTGCAGCACCTCGGCCCAGATCTGCGCCAAGAGGATTTCGACATCGCCTTGCGGGGCCTCATACTCGCGGCGGATCAACGCTTCCGGCCCCGGCGCCGGCAACGCCTGGCGATCCAGTTTGCCGTTGGCTGTCAGCGGCAAAACCTCCAAACGCACGTAGGCCGAAGGCAGCATCGCGCTCGGCAGACGGGTTTGCAGATGGGCATGCAGCTGCGTGATGTCCAGCGGCTGGTGTTCGGTGAACCAGGCCAGCAACTGCCCGTCGCGCACCAGCACGACGGCATCGCTCACTGATTCATGGCTGCTCAACGCCGCTTCGATTTCGCCGGGCTCGATGCGCACACCACGGATTTTCACCTGATCGTCATTACGGCCCAGATACTCGATGGTGCCGTCCGGGCGCCAGCGTGCGAGGTCGCCGGTGCGGTACATCCGCGCGTTGGGCTGGTGGCTGAACGGATCGTCGAGAAAGCGTTCGGCGGTCAGTTCCGGGCGGTTGAAGTAACCCCGCGCCACCCCGGCACCACCGACGTAGAGCTCACCGGCCACGCCAATCGGCACCGGTCGCTGTCGGTCATCCAGCAGATAGGTCGTGGCGTTGCTCACGGGTTTGCCGATGTGCAGCGTCCGGCCCGGTTCGATGCGACCCGAGGTGGCAACCACGGTGGCTTCGGTCGGGCCGTAGTTGTTGATCACCTCGAACGTTTGCTCGCGATTGAACTGGCGCAGGCGATCACCGCCGATCAGCAGCGTGCGCAAAGTCGGATGTTCAAGGTGGCGGCTGAAGGCGTACTCGGCAATCGGCGTTGGCAGAAAACTCACGTCCAGCGGTTGCGCACGCCACCAGTCGAGCAGCGCATCGATATCTTCGCCGCCGTCACGGGACGGCGCCAGGTGCAGGGTCGCGCTGGCACACAGTGCGGGCCAGACTTCCCAGGCCATGGCGTCAAAGCCGAAGCCAGCCAGGCTCGAGGTGTGGCCACCCGCGCCCAGGCCGAAGGCCGTGCAATGCCAGTCCACCAGATTCGACAGGGTCCGATGTTCGACCATCACGCCTTTGGGCTGGCCGGTAGACCCGGAGGTGTAGATCACGTAGGCCAGATGCGCGGTGGTCAGGCCCGAGACATCGGGGTTGAGATCGTTGACCGGCCAGGTGCGCGAGTCGATGTCGATCAGCGGCACGTTCAGCGCCGGCAGACGTTCACGCAGATTGCCCTGGGTCAGGACCACGACCGGCGCACTGTCGCTCAATAAATAGCTCAAACGTTCCGCAGGATGGGCCGGATCGACCGGCACATAACCGGCGCCGGACTTGAGAATTGCCAGCAACGCGACCAGCGTGTCCAGCCCTCGACGGGCGACCAGCGCCACACGGTCATCGGGTTGCACACCCAGCCCGATCAAATGATGGGCCAGGGCGTTGGCCTTTCGGTTCAGCTCGGCATAGGTCAGCCGTTGTCCCCGGGATTCTGCAGCCACCGCATCCGGCCGCATCGCCGCTTGCGCTTCGATGCGCTGATGGATGGCCAGCCCGTCGGAGTAATCGGCGCGGGTGTCATTCCACTCTTGCAGCAAGGCCGACTCGGCCGGCAGGTTCAGACTGAAATCGCCCACCGCCAGCGAGGCGTCTTCAAGCCCCTGCTCCAGCACCCACAGCAATCGACCGCACAGCGCCGCGATTTCATCCGCGTCAAAGTAGGCCTCGTTGTACACCATGTACAAACTGTCCTCTTCGTCGCCACGGCTGCTCAACAGGTGCACGGACAGCGGCGTGCCCTCTTCATGGTTGGACACTTTGACCACCCGCCCCCGGGCCTCTCCGTACCGGTACTCATGGGCGTCCCGCTCGTAGGAGACGGTCACTTCGAACAGCTGTGAACGATCCTCGCGCAGCAGACCCAGCGCGCGGTTCATCTCACTCAGGGGAAAACGCTGGTGGCGGAAATCCTGTTTCAGCTCATCGCGAACGGCCTTGACCAGTGCACCGAACGCCAGCTCGCGCCCGAACCCCATGCGCACGGCGCTGACCTGGGTGAACAGCCCCAGGGTCGACTTGAAACGGGCCCCGGACCGATTGAGCAACGGCAAGCCCACCACCCATTCATCACGCTGGCCGATGCGGCTGAAGTACACATGCATCGCCGCCAGCAGAAAGTGCAACGCCGAAGCCCCGTACTCTGCGGCCACCTGCTTCATACGGTCGTGAAGGCGGGCCGGAAAGACCTGCGAGAAAATCCGCGTCGGTGCCGTCGCGCCGGCAAAGCGTTCCTGATAGCGCGGCAATAACAGTGGCTCGGGAAGATGCCGGTATTTTTCCAGCCAGTACGCTCGGTCACGCACGTAGCGGGCGGACTCGTAATACCGTGCGTCGTCATGAATGAAGTCGACATAGGACGGCGCCGAATCCGGCGGCTGTTGCCCGAGTGCCAGGGCGTTGTAGATCTCGTCGAGGGACTTGAGCATTTCGCCAAAGCCCCAGCCATCGACAATCAGGTGATGGGCCTGGAGCGAAAACCAATGGCAGCGGTCATCGAGACGGATCAGGCAGAAACGGAACAACGGCCCGCCGTCCAGCGTGAACGGCTGTTCGATGCGCTCCTGAGTCAACCGGCGCGCCGCAGCCTCCGGCTCGGGATGGGTGCTGAAGTCATGGAACGGCATCGGCACCGGCATCGATGGCGCAAAACGCTGCAACGGCAGACCGTGCTCACCGGCACCCAGCAGCAGGCTGGTGCGCAGGGCGTCATGCCGGGCCACGAGGCCTTCAAGGGACGCGTGCATCAACGCAGGATCAAGGGCACCGGTCATCTCGACATAACCACCGATGTTGTACACCGGCGAATCCCCCTGACGCAGTTGATCGAGCCAGATGTCACGCTGGGCAGCGGTCAGCGGGAAGGCTTCGGAAATCGCGGACAGACCGTCCGCCGCATCGGCAGCAAATTGGTTCATAAGATCCGTCTCATGTGATTTGGCGCGTATTCAAGCATCGGCCCCGAAACCCGCATGACACGTGAAACCCGGACAACTCCCCCCTCTTTGCCCCGCCCTGAGGGTCCCCAGCCCCGGACAAGTCAGTTATTCCCCCGAAAGTTCGGAAAGAAATGGCTGAAAATCCTGTAGGACAATCGCCACACGCTACTACCGACCAGCGCCTCGCAAATGTGGGACGCGGCGGTCCGAGCCCCGGTTTTCGGGGTTCCCACTAGACCGTACAGTCACGGACTACGAGCCCTTACACATAGATCTGACAGAAACGTGACGCCATTTTTTCGGAATTAGTGGCACTTTGTGTCCCCGTTTTCCCCTACAGACGTAGGACAAATGCATAGGCTTAAATCCCGCTCCAGATCGATTTCAAGGAGAAACGCTGGTTGGCGGCTTCACAGGTGCATGCACGGCAGATGATTCGGCAATGGCTTTAAATCAGGGATGACAAGGATATGAATCTGACCGGCAGTCTTCGCAACATGGAAAACCCGCACTTCTACTGGCAACTGGGCGAATTGATCGCCAGTACGGGGAACGAACGATTCGCCTCCAACATGTTTCAGTTGGTCGACACCCTGGTGCCGGTCAACCGGGTGGATCTCAGCGAATGGACACTCGACGAGCGCGAGGCCAGCGTGGTCGAGATTAAGGCCCTGGGCAGCGCCGGTTTGCCGGATACCTTCCCGCCCCCGGACCCGCTGCAATGTCAGGACGATCATCCGCTGTTACAGAAAATGATCGAGATGAATGACTCGCTGCTGATTCAACTCAAGGCCTCGCTGCAGCAACGACACCCGCACCACAGCGTCCATCAGTGCAATCTGGTGTCACGCACCTCCAACCGCCGCTGTGTCATCTCGTTTTGCCGCCCTCACACGCACCGGGTGTTTTCCCTGCCGGAGCTGTCGTTTCTCAAAAGCCTGTCCGACACCCTGCTGCCGTTGATCGAGCGTCATGCGCAGATCCGTCGGCAAATCATCGCCCGGCAACCGCGCCCACTTCAGGCCGATCAGGAGCAGACACCGTTGCAGCAGGTGTTCGACGAGCGCCTGGCACTGGGCGACATCACCCTGTCAGTCCGTGAGAAGGAAGTCTGTCTGGGCCTGCTGACCGGCGGCACCGTGCCGCAGATGGCCGAGCGGTTGCGGGTCAAGAACAGCTCGATCGAGACCTACCTCAAACGCGCGGCGGCCAAACTCGGGGTCAGCGGGCGTCACGGTCTGGCGAAATGGATGGCCGGGGCCTGATCCGGCGTTTTCTCATCACGGGCCTTCGCGCCCACTCCTACTTGTGAACGAGGCTGTTTGATGTCCAGGTTGCCGATCTCCCTGCTGTCCATGGCGTTGCTGATGGGCGGCTGCTCGCTGATTCCCGATTACCAGCGTCCGGCGTCACCCAGCGCGGCGCAGTATCCAAAAGGCCCCGCCTACCCTGCGTCAACCCAGACCACGACCGCTGTCGAGGACTGGCGCGGGCTGTTCAATGACCCCGCGTTACAGCAGTTGATCGAGAGCGCACTGGTCAATAACCGCGACTTGCGGGTGGCCGCGCTGAACGTCGAAGCATTCCAGGCGCAGTACCGCATTCAACGCGCCGATCTGCTGCCGGCGGTTTCAGCCAATGCCAATGAGCTGCGGCAACGGGTGCCGGCCAGCGTGACCAAAACCAAAGCGGCGATCACCTCGACCTACTCGGCGAACCTCGGCATCAGCGCCTATGAACTGGATTTCTTTGGCCGGGTCCGCAGCCTCAGCGAGCAGGCCTTGATGAGCTGGCTGTCCACCGAAGAGGCCCGGCGCAGTGCGCAACTGAGCCTGGTGGCCAACGTTGCCAATGCCTACCTGACCTGGCGCGCCGATCAGGAATTGCTGGCCCTGGCTCAGGAAACCCTGGCCGCCGACGAGAAAAGCCTGCACCTGACCACCCGCAACCGGGAGGCCGGCAAATCTTCGGCGCTGGATCAGATCCAGGCGCAGACCAGCGTCGACAGCACCCGTGCCAGCCTCGCCCGCTATCAACGCCAGGTCGCTCAGGACCTTAATAGCCTGACGTTGCTGGTCGGGGCGCCGGTTCCGGAAACGCTGCCGGCGCGCCCGCTGGCCAGTGATCTGGTGGCGCAAGTACCGGCCGGATTGCCGTCGGATCTGCTGCAACGCCGGCCGGACATTCTCCAGGCCGAATACAAGCTGAAAGCTGCCAACGCCAATATCGGCGCAGCCCGGGCGGCGTTTTTTCCCAGTGTCAGCCTGACGGCCAATGCCGGCACGTCGAGTCGGGACCTGTCGGGACTGTTCAAGGGCGGCTCCGGCGCCTGGACCTTCCAGCCGCAGATCAACCTGCCGATCTTCAACGCCGGCAGCCTGCGCGCCAGCGTCGATTACGCGAAGCTGCAGAAGGACATCACCGTCGCCGAATACGAAAAGACCATTCAGACAGCATTTCAGGAAGTGTCCGATGGTCTCGCCGCGCGGGAGACCTATCAGCAGCAGCTACAGGCCCAGCGCGATCTGGTGCAGGCCACGCAGGACTATTACGACATGGCGCAGCACCGCTACCGGACCGGTGTCGACAGCAGCCTGACGTTTCTCGATGCCCAGCGTTCGCTGTTCAGTTCGCAGCAAGGTCTGATCTCCGACCGGTTGGCGCAACTGGTGGCGCAAGTGAACCTGTACACCGCCCTGGGCGGTAGCTGGAGCCCTGCGGAACCGTCACCGCAATAACCGCAGGTCATGTTTTCTTACACCTTTTGTCGCCAGATCTGACATCCGTCGGTGATCAAAAACCGACCTGCCGGTTCATTTTGGTATCATGCGCCGCTTTTACGGTTAACCCCCCGCCTGTCTTGCTGACCGGCGGGCTGCAAAAGGCGGTATTAGATGACGGCTTTGTTGACTCGCCGCAAGGTGCTTGCGGGAATGGGCGTGCTCGGTCTGGGCCTGCTCGCCGGCTGCGACACCCGCGGCCAACTGTCGTACAAGTACGGCAAGGATCTGAGCGACAAGATCCTCGGACGCACCTTCAAGCTCAAGGACACCGAAGGCAACACCGTGACGCTGTCGAGCTTTCGCGGCCTGATGCCGATGATTTTCTTCGGTTTCACCCAGTGCCCGGCGGTCTGCCCGACGACCCTGGCCCGCGCGGCGAAAATCAAGAAGCTGATGGGCAAGGATGGCGACATCCTGCAAGTGGTGTTCATCACCCTCGACCCGGAACGCGATACGCCGCAAATCCTCGACGCCTACGTCAAGACCTTCGACCCGAGCTTCGTCGCCCTCTACGGCACCCTCGAGGAAACCAAGGCCACCGCCAAGGAATTCGACGTCTTCTACGAAAAAGTCCCTGCCGGCGACACTTACACCCTGTCGCACACGTCTACCAGTTATGTCTACGACACCCGCGGCAACCTGCGCGTGGGTCTGTCCCAATCGCTTTCTGCACAAGAGTGTACGGAAGATTTGCAAACCGTCATGGAGGTCTGCTGATGAACCCTTTCCTGAACAACATCAAACGTGCCGCACTGGGCCTGTCCCTGCTGGGCCTGGCCTTCCAGGTTTCGGCGCAGACCAGGGTCGATGACGCCTGGGTGCGTGCAACCGTGCCAAACCAGTCGGCCAGCGGCGCGTTCATGACCGTCACCGCCGACAGCGACAGCAAACTGCTGAGCGTTGCCTCGCCGGTGGCCAAGGACGTGCAGATTCACGAAATGACCATGAAAAACGACGTGATGAGCATGGGCCCGGTCAACTCGGTCGACCTGCCGGCCGGCAAGGCTGTGAAGTTCGATCCGAACGGCTACCACGTGATGCTGATGGGCCTGAACGGTCAACTGAAGGAAGGCGAAACCGTGCCGCTGACCCTGACCGTGGAAAATGCCAAGGGCGAGAAACAGGCCATCGAAGTCCAGGCGCCAGTGCGCTCGCTGACCAACATGGAAGGCCACGATCACAGCAAGATGCATTGATCGCCGGCTGACCGCGTTACGGCTTCAAAAAACAAACGGGGCGGCATGATCGACGATCATGCCGCCCCGTTTGCGTCTAGGTGTCAAGCCGGTTTCAACTCGACATGGATGACGCTCCCGACGCTCATCACGATCGCGCCAGCGCTCTTTTGACCATGCGGTGGCTTTGATACTGCTTATCGAGCTTGTGTAAATGAGCCTCGATTCTGGCAGCGAAAAGCTTGCGACGTCGGCTTCCGTCCATGTGCAGAGCGCCGAAAAGGACGATGGCGGAAATCAATCCCCCCTCTCCAGCGATCCAGGTCGCGATCGCGCCGTACACCAACGAAATCAGGAAAATGGTGAACCTGGGGAGTTTTATACCCAGCTCCTTGAAAAGCATTTCGCCATCAACCAGCAATGCGGACCGAGACAGGCAGTCATTGCGCAACAAGGCAAAGACGCTGTAGTCGATGGCCGCCGTGGTGGCATTGAAGACGCTGACGCGATGGTTTCGTTTCAGATCGAACTCAAGGCCGGAAACATCGATGTCCTCGATCTCGCCATTATCGTTTTCGATTCGCACGACCGTTTCGACATACCCGTCGTCGTCAGTGAGCTTTTGGATTTTGCGTACCGTGCCACTCCAGACAATAAAATCGACATTCATTTTGCGGTACAGAAAATCAAGCATGGCCGTCCTTGTAGATTCAGAGCATTGCACTATGGGCTCAGAGCGCTGGCGGCAAATGCTACTAAGAGGCCACTACGGTGTCCAGAATGCCCTGGGATTCAACTCCCCGCCTCACCATGCGCCTCTTCGAAGAAATAATCCTTCCAGCTGTCCGCCTTGTTTTTCAGCACACCCAGCTCCTGCAGTTTCTCTGCATATATAAAGGTGCGCTGCGGCATCACGGTGAAATCGATTTCCGGGTCGGTGACGATTTTCTCCACCAGCGCCGGCGGTAGCGTCGACTGCTCGACGCGAATGTAGGTCTGAGCCGCCGCAGGCTTGTCAGCCTTGATGATCTGCTCGGCCTCGGCCAGGGCGTCGTAGAACGCCTTGTAGGTTTTCGGGTTTTCGTCGTGGAATTTTTCTGTGGTGTAGAGCACGTTGAACGTGGCCTGGCCGCCGAGTACGTCGCAGGAACTCAGCACTTTTTGATTTCACCTGAACGTCAGCCTTCCAGAAGCGCCTGCAAGCCCGCGCCCAAGCCATCGAACACCGCCGAAACCCGCTGTACCCGACGCATGTCCTGATGCATGGCGATCCACACATCCACCGCAAAATCCAAGAACTCAGGTAAGACTCGGACCAAGCCATGACGCTGTGCCAGTTGCCGGGAACACACGCCAATCCCCAATCCGGCACGCAACGCCGCCCATTGCGCCAGTTGATCATCGGTGCGGATCGCCGTGTTCTCGGCGGAACAATCGAAGCCGCGCTCGCGCAGAAACTCGATCTCGCCCGAATTGCGATCCGGGCCGATCAGCGAAAAACGGCGTAAGTCCTCAGGCGTTTCGGGCACGCCCTGCTCCGCCAGCAATTCGGGCGTGGCGTACAGGCCTTCGGCAAAGCCCTTATGGCGTACGCTGGTTGAACCAGGTTCTGAGCCCGTCGGCGTTCGACGACAAGCGTTTCGCTGTGTCCACAAACGGCGTGACGATCAGGCTGTACACCGTCAGATAACGTGTGCGGTCTTGCTCGCCCGTGCCGAAGCGCAAGGTTTCGGGTTTTGAAGTGGTGACGTACAGCGTGCCGAACAACCAGTCCCACAGTGACAGATTGATCGCGAAGTTCTTGTTGAAATGTCGCGGGGCGTCGCTGTGGTGAATCTGGTGCTGGGCCGGGCTGTTGAGCACATGCTCGACCGCCGGCCCGAACGACAGCCAGACATGGCTGTGCCGCAGATTGGCCCCCAGGCTGTTGATGATCAATGCCAGCCAGGTCACGCCGAACAGGGTGTAGCGGCTGACCTCCCCGCCACAGGCGTACCAGACCACACCGGCGAAGGCGCCAAGGCCGGCGGTGATGACGATTCGTTCAATGATCGATTCGACGATGTGAATCCGGCTGGCCGTGGCCGGCACCAGCACCGGTGCCGAATGATGGACCTTATGAAATTCCCACAGAAAGCGGGAATGAAAGGCGCGGTGAATCCAGTAGTGCAAAAAGTCCCTGAACACAAATACGCCGAGGCCGTATAACAACGCGATCGACGGATGATCCGAGACCTGCTCGCGGGCGCCCCAGAGTCGGGTGAAAAACTGCACGTAGTCGCCTGAGCGCAGGATATGCGGATCGACCAGCGCCACGACCGGCAACACCAGCGCGACCCGCAGAATGCCCTTGATGAAGTAGTAGCGATAATCCAGCCACGCCGAGCGATGCCCATGCACGCGACCGCCGCCGAGGAACTGCCAGAAGCCTGGGGCCTCGGTCAGGCCTCGGGATTTTCTGTAGCGGAACAGACCATAGGCCACGCAATAGGAGGTGAAGATAAACACCACGCCGATGCGACCGTTCAGATCGAACAGATCTGAAGAACTGCTCGGCGACCGGTTCAACCAGCAGTCGGTGCAGATAAGCGTTGAGTTGCGTGAGGACATCCACGGAGGCAGGTCTCCATCAGAGGTCGGGCATTGTAAATCGCAACGTTTCGCAAATGCAGCCGAAAGGGATCAAAGGCGTAATAAACAGCCTGAAACAATTAATCCCCTGCTCCGGTACGCCGGAAAAAGCCTTCCGCCACCCCTGACATGAACGCAGGTCTGGGCCTCAGGCATTTCGCCGTGATCGCACAGCCGTTCGACAGCGGATCAGCTTCGCGTTTAAAAGGGCGATCAGACAGCCCACCCTTGGTATCATCGCGCACACTTTTATGACGGTTTGATGGCTGGAAGGTCTTTTTTGTGAGCGCTCTTTTTCAACGGCTTCGGCACCCCGACGCCCGTCTTCTCTCTCTGGTTTTTCTGGTCCTGATCGTACCGGTGTGCTTGCGTGCGGCACTCGGCTGGTCGAGCCTGTTCGGCTATCTTTCGGACCTGGCCATCGGCAGCCTGCTGGTGGTTCTGTTGCATCGCCGGCCGTGGTGGCTGGCCCTGCCGGTGCTGGTGTTCTGGGGTCTGCTGGCAGTGGCGACGGCAGAACTGGTCAGTGCGGTCGGGCGCCTGCCCAATCCCCAGGACCTGCATTACCTGATCGACCCGCAATTCGTCGAGAACTCCACCGGTGGCGGCTTCGCCCATCCGGGAGTGGCCGGTGCATTGCTGCTGGGCCTGTTGATGTGGCTGGCGACGCAGTGGGCAAACCGAGGAACGCTGGCGCCGGCCCTGCCCCGCGCCGTGTGGTCGGCACCGGTGTTGCTGTTTGCCGCCCATTGGGGCGCACAGAATCTTTCGCCGAGCGACGCCGACCCATGGCGCCTGTACAACCTGCCGCATCAGTTGCTCGCCGCGCAGGTCGCCGACGCGCAAATGCAGGCCGAGGAATGGCTGGAAGGCGGTAGCGAAATACCTCCCCCCTCGATGGCCGGGCTCACTGACCTCGACTTGAACGGCCACTCGTTACTGGCAGCAAAAGGCCAGGCACGCAACGTACTGATCGTTGCCGTAGAAGGCATTCCCGGCGCCTACATCCGCGCCAATCGCGAGGCCATCGGCAGTCATTATCAGGAAGACCTGATGCCCAAGCTCAGCCGTTGGGCCGAGCGCGGCATGAACACGCCGGATTACGTATTGCACACGCACCAGACCATTCGCGGCCTGTACGCCATGCTTTGCGGCGATTACGACAAGCTGAACAACGGTACGCCCAAAGGCGTGGAAATGCTGACCCAGAACGAACGCAATCAGGCCTGCCTGCCAGCCCAATTGCGTCAGAACGGTTTCACTACGCATTACCTGCAAGGCGCCGGCCTGCGCTTCATGGCCAAAGACAAGATCATGCCGCACATCGGCTTCGATGCGACCCATGGCCTTGAGTGGTTCACCAACGCCAACTACCTGGAATTCCCGTGGGGCAAGGACGACAAGGCCTTCTTCGAAGGCGCGCTGGGTTACGTCGGCCAACTGAAGAAACAGAAAAAACCGTGGATGCTGACCCTGCTGACCGTCGGCACCCATCAGCCCTACTCCGCGCCGGAAGACTACCTGCAACGCTACGACACGCCGAAACAGGCCGCCGTCGGGTATCTGGACGATGCCCTGGACCAGTTCCTCAGCGGCCTCGAACGCCAGGGCGTGCTGAAAGACACGCTGGTGGTGATCACCTCGGACGAATCCCATGGCATCGATGGCGTGCGGCTCGCCTCGTCCTGGGGCTTCAACCTGACCCTCGCACCGGAACAGGCCCAGTTGCCACACCTGAACGCCGGGGTCTACGGGCATGTCGATCTGAGCGCATCGATCCTCGATTACTTTGACCTGCCGGTGCCCGCCGCACTTAGCGGCCGCTCTCTGTTTCGCGACTACGACACCGGGCGCGAAATCATGTCGTTCACCAACGGCAAACTGCGCTACCACGACGGCCACGGCATCCTCACCGAATGCGACATGCCACGGCGCTGCCGCGCTTATGCCAGCGAAGGTTTCATCGCCGAAAGCGCCACGTTCAAGGGCAATGCCAGCGGCCAGAATGCGCGGCAGATTGCGGCCCGTGCCGATGCACTGGACCTGTCGCTGCTGCGCACTCCACTGAATCAGCGCTATCAGTTCGGCAGCGACAACGTCATCCCGCTGCAGGCGCAGATCAAGGATGACTGGGCCGACAACCTGATCGGCGCGCAATACCTGGAAATGCCCAAGGGCTCGCACACCCGCGTGCGCCTGACCGTGCGCTCGATGGACCCGCAACAGGCGGCGTACATCCAGCTCAAGGCCAAGGAGTTCGAGCAGGACGTGCAACTGGGCCTACCTTCGGAAATGGTCGCCACGGCGGAGCAGCCGCTGGAAATGGACTTCAGTTTCGACAACCCGCAACCGCGCAAGGCCTTCTCATTCCACTTGCTGGGTTATGGGCTGGGGGCCGTGGAGGTTACGGATTTCAGCGTGATCACCGAGCTGCCGGGGCAGCAGGATCTGCGGGAGGAACTCCCGGAAGACGACACCGCCCAATCGAGCTGATGCCGACGCCAGCGTCACGCGATTCGCGGGACGCTGGCGCAGGGACGATCAGAAGGTAGTGCGCAACCCCACCTGAATGCTTCGCCCTTCTGCCGGCGCAATGTCGCGCAGGATCGAGCTGGCGTAGCGCACGGTCTGGTTGGTCAGGTTCTCGGCATTGACGAAGGCCAGCCATTTGCTCTGGCCAACGTCGAAGTGATACCCCACATTCGCACCCAGCGTGGTGTAACCATCGGTGCTGCTTTCATTGTCCGGCACCCGATGCTGGGAGCTGGCGTGCTCCACATCGATCCGTGCCTGCCAGCGATCCAGCTCCCACAACAAACCGGTATTCAAGCGCAACGGTGCGATGCGTGGCAGATCCTGGCCGTTGTCGAGGTTCTTGGCCCGGGTGTAGTCGCCCGACAACTCCAGCGCGAACTTGCCGTAGGCGCTCTCGCCGAGCTGCCAGCGATCCTGGGCTTCGATGCCGCTGAAGCGTGCGCGGACACCGGAATAGGCGTATTCGGGAATGCCGGCGGCATCTTCTTCGCCTTCATCATTAAGCGTGCGCCCGGTGCCGAGCAGACCAATGTAATTGGAGAAGTGGCTGTAGAACACGCCGACGCTGCCCTTGTGCGTGCCATTGTCAAAACGCAGGGCCAGATCGCTGGAGACGGCTTTCTCTTTCGACAGACCCGCATCCCCGACTTCGAAAGTGCCGGTGGCGACGTGGGCGCCGTTGGCGTACAGCTCGTAGAACGTCGGTGCCCGCTCGGTGTAGCCCAGCGTTGCGGCGACCGACCAGACCGGCGTCAGCGTGTAGACCGCGCCGGACGACAGACTGCCGGCGGTGAAACTGCTGGAGCGATCTGCGTTGGCGAAACGCTCGTTGCCTTTGGCGTCCGGGTCGACCGTGGTGTGTTCCAGGCGTCCGCCGAGGGTGAACAGCAGGCGATCCGTGGCTTGCAGCTCTTCCAGAATGAACAGTGCACCGGCGTTGGTATCGGTGTGCGGCACGAAGGCTTCTTCGCCCAGCGCCGAGAATTCATTGCGACTGACCTGCGCGCCAATCACCCCGTTGAATGGCCCCAACGGCTGGTGCCGGGCTTCAACCCGCGCTTCGTAACCCTTGTTCTTGAATGTGGTGCCGACCTCGCCGTCCTCGATTTCGCGGTGCTGGTAATCGGTGTAACCGGCGTCGAACTTGACCGAGCTGAACGGCCCTTGGAGGTTGCGGATTTCCGAGGCGAACGCGTAGTGCTCCTGCTGCATGCGAATCCGCACGTCGTCTTCGGCCGGCGAGCCGTAATTGGAGTCGTAGTTGCTGTACGACAGCCCCGCGTAACCGTCATCCCAGGTGTACGAACCGCCCACCGCGCCGCCGTCCTGACGACCGTCGCTGTTGGCCAGGCGATGCTTGCTGGAATCGCCATCATCCCCCGCCCGTTCGCGGCTGCTTTTGGCGTAGCCGGGGATTTTCAGGTCATTGAACTCGCGGGCGCTGGCGTCCAGGTGCAGAGCGAACTGACCGTTGCCGGCCTCGAGTTTGCCCGCGCTGCTGCGGGTGGTGTCGGCGCCGCCATAGCGCAGCTCGCCGGCACCGTGGATGCCGTCAATGGATTCGGTCGGGATGCGGTTGTCGAAAGTGTTGACCACCCCGCCGATGGCACTGCCGCCGTAGAGCAACGCGGCCGGGCCACGGACGATTTCGATGCGGTCAACGTTGATCGGATCCAGCGGCACCGCGTGGTCATAGGACAGCGACGAGGCGTCCAGCGCGCCGACGCCGTTGCGCAGGATGCGGATGCGATCGCCATCCTGTCCGCGAATGATCGGGCGACTGGCACCCGGCCCGAAGTAGGACGACGACACGCCCGGCTGCTTGTTCAGAGTTTCGCCGAGGCTGCCCTTCTGCTGCAGCGTCAGGTCATCACCGCTCAACACGGTCGAGGGCGAAGCCAGGGTCTGGCTGCCCAGTGGATTGCCGGTGATGACTTGCGGTTGCAGTTCAAGGGGTTCGGCAGCGAACGCGGGGGATGCGATCAGCAGCGCAGAGGCCAGCAGGCTTGGCGGGAAGGAGGGAAAACGGGCAGACATTTCTAGTATTCCGTAAGGCAGAAAGGAAGGGACCGATGCCGCTGCCACACGGACATGTCAGTAACATCGATCAGATGAAATCATTTTTATGTTATACAATAACATTTCCAATGGCCATCATGATTCTTGCCCGATGTTTACAACAACCGCTCAAGGACGCGTCTTTCAGCACGCGGTATCGCCGATTGCGCACGCACGCCCCGCGTTTCTCCGAAAAAATCCTGAACAGACAGCGGTAAAAGACTTTGCCTATCAGCCACCAATAGTCGGCCTATTAGCTGACCTGCCCAGTCGGGTCTAGCCTTACTAATCCGAAGTCGGCACGAGCCGGCCGCAGAAGACCTGATAAGGACCCGAACATGGCAAATGAATCGAAATGCCCGTTCAATCACGCCGCCGGCGGTGGCACGACGAACCGCGATTGGTGGCCGAATCAACTGAACCTGAAAATCCTGAGTCAGCACTCGCCCGCCTCCGATCCGCTGGGCAAGGACTTCGACTACGCCAAGGCTTTCAAAAGCCTGGATTTCCAGGCCCTGAAACGCGATCTGACGGCGCTGATGACTGACTCCCAGGACTGGTGGCCCGCTGACTTCGGCCACTACGGCCCGCTCTTTATCCGCATGGCCTGGCACAGCGCCGGCACCTATCGCACCGCTGACGGCCGTGGCGGCGCCGGTTCCGGCCAGCAACGCTTCGCCCCGCTCAACAGCTGGCCGGATAACGTCAGCCTCGACAAGGCCCGGCGCCTGCTGTGGCCGATCAAACAGAAATATGGCCGCAACATTTCCTGGGCCGACCTGATCGTCCTCACCGGCAATGTCGCGCTGGAGTCCATGGGCTTCAAGACTTTCGGATTCTCCGGCGGCCGTCCCGATGTGTGGGAGCCGGATGAAGATGTGTACTGGGGTTCGGAAAACACCTGGCTGGGTGGCGACACCCGTTACGGCAAACACCCCGAAGCCATGCAGGAACCGGGCGACGGCACGCTGGTGGCCGAACCGGCCGAGCACGGCCATGAACAGAGCCGCACCAACCAGGGCGAACGCAATCTGGAAAACCCGCTGGCCGCCGTGCAGATGGGCCTGATCTACGTGAACCCGGAAGGCCCAGAGGGCAATCCCGATCCGGTGGCCTCGGCCCGGGACATTCGCGAAACCTTCGGCCGCATGGCCATGAACGACGAAGAAACCGTCGCCCTGATCGCCGGCGGCCACGCCTTCGGCAAAACCCACGGTGCCGGCCCGGCCGATAACGTCGGCCCGGAACCGGAAGCCGCCGGTCTCGAGCTTCAGGGCCTGGGCTGGAAAAACAGCTTCGGCAGCGGCAAAGGTGCGGACACCATCACCAGCGGTCTGGAAGTGACCTGGACCACCACTCCGACCAAATGGAGCAACAACTATCTGGAAAACCTGTTCGGCTTCGAGTGGGAACTGACCAAGAGCCCGGCCGGTGCCCATCAATGGAAACCGAAAAACGGCGCTGGGGCCGGCACCATTCCCCATGCTCACGACCCGAACAAACGCATCGACCCGACGATGCTCACCTCTGACCTGGCCCTGCGCTTCGACCCGGCCTACGAGAAGATTTCGCGGCGTTTCCTGGCCAATCCCGATCAACTGGCCGACGCCTTCGCCCGGGCCTGGTACAAACTGATCCACCGCGATATGGGTCCGCTGTCACGCTATCTCGGCCCGGAAATGCCGCAGGAAGAACTGCTGTGGCAAGACCCGATTCCCGAGGCCAAGCATCCGCTGATCGACGACAACGATATCAGGGCGTTGAAAGGCAAAGTGCTGGCGTCGGGACTGTCGGTTTCGGAACTGGTCTCCACCGCTTGGGCGGCCGCTTCGACTTTCCGTGGTTCGGACAAACGCGGCGGCGCCAACGGCGGACGTCTGCGTCTGGCACCGCAACGGTTCTGGCAGGCCAACCAGCCGGAACAACTGGACAAGGTGCTCAAAACCCTCGAAAGCATTCAGAACGAGTTCAACGTCGGCGCATCGGGCAAGAAAGTCTCGCTGGCGGACCTGATCGTGCTGGCCGGTAATGCCGGGGTCGAACAGGCAGCGAAAAACGCCGGCCATTCGGTCACCGTCCCCTTCTCTCCCGGCCGTACCGATGCGACTCAGGAGCAGACCGACGTCGAATCGTTCGGCTTCCTCGAACCGCACACCGACGGCTTCCGCAACTACGCCGCCAGCACCTATCGCGTGCCGGCCGAAGCGTTGCTGATCGACAAGGCGCAACTGCTGACGCTCTCGGCACCGGAGTTGACCGTTCTGGTCGGCGGACTGCGGGTGCTGGACACCAACGTCGGCAAAACTAAGCATGGGGTGTTCACCGACAAGCCCGGCGCACTGACCAACGACTTCTTCCGCAACCTGCTGGACATGGGCGTGGAATGGAAACCGACGTCCAAGGCGGCGGACGAGTTCGAAGGTCGCGACCGCAAGACCGGCAATGTGAAATGGACAAGCACGCGCGTCGATCTCGTGTTCGGTTCCAACGCGATACTGCGGGCGCTGGCCGAGGTGTACGCCAGTTCCGATGCGAAAGAGCAGTTCGTCAATGACTTCGTTGCGGCATGGGCGAAGGTGATGGATCTGGACCGGTTTGATTTGCGCCAATAGTTTTTCATCCACCCACAAAAACGCCGCTCATCGAGCGGCGTTTTTTATTGCCCTGAAACAGCTTCAGGCAAGGCTTTTGCTGACCACTTCATACACATCACTGGACAGCTGACCGGATGCCAGAATCCGCTCCAGCTCTGCCTTCATCAACGCCTGACGAGCGCTGTCATACTTGCGCCAGCGCGTCAGCGGCGCCAATTGGCGCGAAGCGATCTGCGGGTTGAAGCCGTTCAGCTCGATCACCAGATCCGCGAGGAAGCGATAACCCGAACCATCCGCCGCGTGGAAGTTGATCAGGTTCTGCCCGGCGAAAGCGCCGACCAGCGCACGCACCTTGTTCGGGTTCTTGATGTTGAACGCCGGGTGCTGCATCAGCGCTTTCACGCGCGCCAGACCGCCGGGCAAAGTGCTGCCGGCCTGCACGCTGAACCACTGATCCATGACCAGCGGATTGTCCTTGAAGTGCTCGGCGAAACTGGCCAGGGCCTTGGCCTTCTCGGCGTCGAACGGCGAGTTGACCAGCACCGCCAGCGCGGTGAGGCGCTCGGTCATGTTGTCACAGGCGTCGAACTGCTCGAGCGTTGCCGCCAGCACTTCAGGCTTGCCGCTCAGCATCAGGTACGACAGCGCAATGTTCTGCAACGCGCGACGGGCGAAATGCTCGGCTTCGGCCACGTACGGGGTCTTTTTCGACAGTTCGCGGTTGGCCTGATAACGCTGCCACAGGGCCTCGAACAGGTTGTCCGCCAGTTGCTGACGGGCGAATTCGCGAGCGGTGTGGATCGCGTCCACGTCGGCGGTTTCGCTGATTTCGGTCAGGTAGGCTTCGCTCGGCAGCGAGAGCATTTCCGCAACCATCGCCTGATCCAGCGTCTGGTCAGCCAGCACGGTACGCAGGGCGGAAATCAGACGTGGGTCGAGCACCAGGCTTTCGCCCTTCTGCTGCTGGCCGATCAGTTCCTGCAACACCTGCACCGACAGTTGCTGGCCGGCATCCCAGCGATTGAATCCGTCGCTGTCATGCTGCATCAGGAACATCAGTTGATCGCGGTTGTACGGGAAGCTCAGTTTCACCGGTGCCGAGAAACCACGCAGCAAGGACGGCAGCGGTTGTTCGGCGATGTCGACGAAGGTAAAGGTCTGCTCGGCCTCGGTCACCGAAATCACTCGGGTAGTGCCTTGTGCAGCGGCTTCGCCGGCCAGACGCAGGGCAATCTCGTTGCCTTGGCTGTCGAGCAGGCCCAGTTCCACCGGGATCACGAACGGCAGCTTTTCAACCTTGTCCGGGGTTTCCGGGCAGCTCTGACGGAAGGTCAGGCTGTAGGTTTTCGCGGCGGCGTCGTAAGACTCGCTCACCGCCAGTCGCGGTGTGCCGGCCTGGCTGTACCAGCGCTTGAACTGAGTCAGGTCGACGCCGTTGGCATCTTCCATGGCCTTGATGAAGTCATCGCAGGTCACGGCCTGGCCGTCATGTCGTTCGAAGTACAGGTCGCTGCCCTTGCGGAAGCCTTCGGCGCCCAGCAGGGTGTGGATCATGCCGACCACTTCCGAACCCTTTTCATAGACGGTCAGGGTGTAGAAGTTGGAAATCTCGATGAAGCTGTCCGGGCGTACGGCGTGGGCCATGGGACCTGCATCTTCGGCGAACTGGTGGGTACGCAGGTACGCCACGTCCTGAATGCGCTTGACCGTGGCCGAGTTCATGTCGGAGGAGAAACCGGCATCACGGAATACGGTGAAGCCTTCTTTCAGCGACAGCTGGAACCAGTCGCGGCAGGTCACGCGGTTGCCCGACCAGTTGTGGAAGTATTCGTGGGCGACGATCGCCTCGACCCGCTGGTGCGCAGCGTCGGTGGCGGTTTCGGCACGGGCCAGCACGGCGCTGGAGTTGAAGATGTTGAGGCCCTTGTTCTCCATCGCGCCCATGTTGAAGTCGTTCACCGCGACGATCATGAAGATGTCCAGATCGTACTCGCGACCGTAGACCTCTTCGTCCCAGCGCATCGACTTCTTCAGGCTGTTCATGGCGTGCTGGCACTTGTCGATGTTTTCCGGCTCGACATAAATGCGCAGCGCCACGTTGCGGTTGGTCATGGTGGTGAAAGAGTCTTCAACGCACCACAAGTCACCGGCCACCAGCGCGAACAGGTACGCCGGCTTCATGAACGGGTCTTCCCAGGTCGCCCAGTGCCGGCCGTCTTCGCCGGGGCCGCTGGCGATCGGGTTGCCGTTGGACAGCAGCACCGGATAGCTGTGCTGCTCGGCGACCACAGTGGTGGTGAACTTGCTCATCACGTCCGGACGGTCGAGGTAATAGGTGATCTTGCGGAAGCCTTCGGCCTCGCACTGGGTGCAGAACATCGTGCCGGACTTGTACAGGCCTTCCAGCGCGGTGTTGGTTTCCGGATGGATCTTGACGCTGGTGTCGACCGTGAAGGTTTCGCTCTTCGGCTGCAGGGTCAGGTGATTCTCGGTCAACTGGTAGTCGGCGGCGCTCAGTTCCTGGTCGGCCAGGGTCACCGAGAGCAGTTCCAGCTGCTGGCCATCGAGCACCAGCGGCGGCAGGCCCGGGCCACGGGCCGGGTTGCGGCGCATCACCAGTTGCGCGTGGACCAGACTGTGGTCCTCGAACAACTCGAAGGTCAGGTGTGTTTCATCGATCAGGTACTCGGGCGCCTGATAGTCCTTCAGGTAAATCATCTTCGGTTGTTCGGTGCGCATGCTGAAGTCCTTATTGATGCACGGCGAGCTGATAAGCCGTGTACTTGCGAATGTTGATCACGCCGGTGTCGAAGATCAGGTACTGGCCCTTGATCCCCAGCAGCGTGCCTTCGGCAATCGGGTTCTTGTCCAGGTTGAAGCTGACGATCTTGGCCGGGTACTGCTCGACCGGGTAACGGATTTCCAGCGGCTCGACATCGGTGACCGGTTGAATCGCCTGCAGGCCGAAACGTTCCTGCAAGCCTTGCAGGCCTTCGGCGCAGCTGTCGAACAGCTGATCGCGCACCTGTGCCAGATCCACCGCCGCCGCATCGCCCTTGAGCAGCGCGCGCCAGTTGGTCTTGTCCGCCACCTGACTGCGAAACAGGTCTTCGACGAATCCGGACTGCTGGCGCGTGGCGACGCGCATGATCGGCAGCGCCTGACTGGCGCCCTGGTCAAGCCAGCGGGTCGGCAGTTGAGTCGCGCGAGTGATGCCGACCTTGATCCCCGACGAATTGGCGAGATAGACGACGTGGTCGGTCATGCAGAACTTCTCGCCCCACTCCGGTTCCCGACAGGTGCCGGCGTCGAAGTGGCAGCGCTCCGGGCTCATGATGCACACGTCGCACTGGGCCAGTTTGGTCATGCACGGGTAGCAGTAACCCTGACTGAAACTGGTCTTGGTCTTGCGTCCGCAATGGGTGCAGTGAATCGCCCCCAGGTATTCCAGACGCACCGTGGTGCCGATCAACGGGTTGACCGGTACCTCGACGTCATCCAGACGAAACGCGTATTGCACGTTCGGCCCGTCCAGGCGCGCCGACATTTTGCTGATTGCACCGCGGCCAATCTCGATCAATGGATGGCGTCCGATTTGAACAGGATGTTCGGCACTTCGATCGACTTCGACGCACACTCCTGCGGGCCCATGTAACCGGTGCGCTCTTCTTCGGGCAGGTTCTGGATTTCCCAGGCGATCATCGCCTGCAGCGACAGCTCGCGCTGTTCGGCGGTGAGCTTGCCACCGTCGGACCATTTGCCGATTTCCACAGCCAGTTTCAGGCTCTGGTAGATGTCGGGGGTAATGTTTTTGATCAGTTCGGAAAAAGACGACATGTTGAACACTCTCCAGAAAATGTCGCTAGTTTAACGGTGCCGATGCCCCGGCACACTGCCGGGCATCAGATGGGCGAGCGGATCGACGGGCGTCACGCCCGTCGTCCTAGAACTCCCTTGAAAGTTTTACCTGAGTCAGTTCCTTCTCCAGCGCCCGCCGGAAGATCTGCGGCGCAGTGAAGGTATAGAGGGCAAAGCCCAGCCAGACCCAGTCGATGACCTCGGCGGCAGCGGGATAACCCTGTGCCGTGACGGTGATGACCGTAACCCGGTAGACCACGAACATGGCCAGTAACAGAACAATGGCCCGGGTGTTGCTGCGCTCGGTCATCCAGCTGTTGAAGCGCCACCACAGCCCCATGAACGGGTTGCTGCGCGCTTTTACGGCAGTCAACAGGCCCAGCGCCGCGACGTTGTTGGCGTTTTCCTGCAGGGCCCAGATCGCGTGTTCGCGCGCGCCGTTGATATTGCCCTGGCGCAACAGCAAGTGACCCAGCACGATCACCGCCGCTGCATGCCCGGGATCGGCCTGCAACGCCTGTCGGGCAAAACCTTCGGCCTGTTCCCAGTGACCGCAGGCCTTGTGGTATTCGGCCATGGCCACCAGATTGGCTGCGCCATCCGGGTCGAGTTCCAGGGCCTTTTCCAGCAGCGCCTGGCTCTGGCTCAGACGCCCGGTGAGCTGGAACAGATCAGCGAGGCTGCGGTAATAACTCGGCTCGTCCGGCTCCAGTTCGAGCAGTTGCAACAGGTGCTGTTCGGCGCTCTTGAACCGCCGGGCACCCATGTCGGCCATTGCGGCAGCGTAATGCGCCAGCGGCAGCAAAGCATCCAGTGCCAGCGCCATCGAGGCTTCATGCCGCGCCGCATGCAGTCGCCGCAGGCTGATCAGGCACAGCGCCAGCAACGCGTGCGCTTCCGCACATTCGGGGTCGTCGGCGAGCAATTGCCGCAGGCTGTCGACGGCGCCGTCATAGTGATGGGCGTGCAGACGCTGGTAAGCCAGTTCCAACAGTTGGGACGTATTCATCAGCTCACCACCAGATACCAAAGGGTTGCAGGCACCAGTTTGACCACCACTCCCTTGAGCACAAAGGCGCCGCCGAGGGCGACCAGCGGTGCAAAGCGGTTTAGCTCGCCGCCGTAGTACTGATACAGCTCGATGGTGGAGTTCTGCAGGGTATACAGCACGTAACCGATGGTGAGTTTCCACACCACCAGGACCAGCAGCGCGTATTGAATCTCGGCCTGGGTCGTCAGGTAGCCATTGTTCAGCAGGCTGATCAGCAACAGGCCGATGATCACGCTGCCGACCGTACCGACGCCGACCCAGATCCATTCACGGACCCGCGTCGGGCTGCCCACCGCAATCGAATTCAGCACAAACCACGGCAGTCCCAGCCACAGGCCGCCCATCATCAGGGCCAGCAGCGGCCAGAACGGCGCCACGGCAAACCTGGCGAGGCCACCCGGACGGGGTTCGTCCTCGATCCGGTACACACTCTTGGTTCCCATCAGCGCCCCTTGCCATGCTTGTCGAGAAAAGCCAGCACTTCGTCGTACTGATTGCCTTCGTTGGCGTAGCGCGCGTAATTGCGCGCCGTGGTCAGCCATTCCAGCGTTGTCGCGCGCACATCTTTCAAGGCCTGCTTGAAATGGCGGTCACAGATCGGCTGTTCAGCGCCCTCACTGATCGACTCTTCGATGGCTTCATCGGCGGCGGTATCCACCAGTTCGCCGAGATCGGCCCCGGAGAACCCCGAGGTGTGTTTGGCCAGGAATGCGAAGTCGATATCCGCTGCAAGCGGACGGCCCTTGACCATCAGTTGCAGCATGTTTTCCCGGGCCGCGCGATCCGGTGGCGGCACGAACAGCACCCGGTCGAACCGGCCGGGCCGGCGGAACGCCGAATCCACCGACCACGGCACGTTGGTCGCGGCCAGGATCAGCACGCCATGGTTGTTTTTGGCAAAACCGTCCATTTCCGAGAGGAACGTGCTGACCAGTTTCGACGAGGTCGATTCACGGGTATTGGAGCGTTTGCCACCCAGCGCCTCGACTTCATCGAAGAACATTACCGCCGGCGCCTGGGCCCGCGCCTGCTCGAACAGGGCGTGGAGCTTGCGCTCGGACTCGCCGATGTACATGTCCAGCACATCGGAAATCGCCACGTTGAAAAACTTGGCCTTGCACTCCCCGGCCGTGGCCCGGGCCAGCAAGGTCTTGCCGCAACCTGGCGGGCCATACAACAGCACACCACCGCCGACACGCTTGCGAAAACGCTCGAAGAGCCCGGGTTTCTGGTACGGCAGGATGATTTTCTTGTGGATGGTTTTCTTCAGATCGTCCAGACCGCCGATGTCGTTGAACGTGACGGTCTTGTCCTCGGGAACCAGCAGGCGCCGGACTTCGGTCTGATCAGTGTCGTCGTTGGAAATCACCCGCAGTTTCGGGCGCCCTTCCCCGCCCCTGAAATCGGTGACGGAGACGTTCAAGCGGCGCCACAGCGCCATGTCTTCCAGCGACGGATTGGCGTTGATGGCCGCCCGGTATTCGACCTGGGCTTCCTTGAGACGATCCAGATCCGCCAGGGCCCGCGCCCGCAGCAATTGCGCTGCGGGATCTTCGCCCGTGACCAGAGACAAGGCTTTCTGCGCCTGCCCGGCTGCCAGATACAGTTGCGCGGCCACCGGCTTGAGCGATGCGAAGTCGGCCCGTTGTTCGAGTTCTTCGGGAATCAGCTTGAGCCCGCGCTCGACTTCACCGCGCTCCAGGCACGCCTTGAGCAACAACGTGATCAGCGCGACGTTCCCCGGCGAGGCGCTTAATGCCGCCTCCAGTTGATCCAGCGTCGTGTCATCCATGGTGAATCCTTGTGACAGCCAGTTGCAGAGTGAAAAAATTGAACGCGCGAACCGATTTCATCGCAGCACCTCCGGCCGCTCGACATCGACCCAGACAAATTTATGCGGATCCAGACGCGTTTCCTGATCCAGACGATAAGCCACCAGTTTGCCGTAGAGCACGGCGCTGTAATCCAGGCACGCGAGGTTCGGGCGGATCGGCGCCGGTTTGCCGCTGCGCCAGTAGTGGCCGACAAACAGCAACGGCTCATCGACGCCATAGCGCAGCAGGGAATTCTTTTCGCTGGAGGTCAGCGGCTTTTGCGCCACCGGCTCCGGCAGTGCATCGGGCTGGAACACGATGTCGCCGTAGGTCTGCGGATCGTCCTCCCAGAACTTGGTGCGGAAGAACGAACGCACCAGACCGTCGCCGCTGGTCATGGTCAGGCCATCCGGCAGGCGCATGTCGGTGCCGCGCAGCAGGCGATCGAACACCGTGCAGGCGAAACTGCCCGGTACGGCGGAAGCCTGAAGGAAGTGCTCATCGATGCAGCCATCGGGGAACAGCGCGCGCAACGGCTCGATCAGGCCGGCATCCCAGCAGGCATGCACGACCCGGAAGCGTCCGGCGTCGACAAACAGCGGCAGCTCATAGAACCAACGCTGGAAGTCGTGCCAGTCGCCCGGATGGTCTTCGAACTGGGTCAGGGTTTCATGCAGCAAACGGGCGTGGCGCGGCGTGTGCTCGCGCACGAACTGCTTGCCGCTGCCCGGTGGTGCCGGTGTGCTCCAGCCCAGTGCATTGAATTCGTGGTTGCCCATGATGCACAAGGCCTGGCCGGCCTCGACCATGTCGTGGACGATGTGCAGCGCCTCGCGAATCCGCGGGCCACGGTCGATGATGTCGCCGACGAACACGGCCATGCGCGAAGGATGCCGCCAGACCCCGCCCTGCTTGTGGTAACCGAGACGGTCCAGCAGGTGTTCCAGGGTCAGGGCGCATCCGTGCACGTCACCGATCAGGTCATAACTGCGCGCGGGATCGAGCATCAGTCGCCTCCACCACCCAGCTTGCTGCCCCAGCCGAGTTTGGTGCGGCAGACCTCGTAGTAGTTGTGGTCGAGCGGATGGATCAACCGCAGCTTCTGCGCTTTCTTGCTGACGGTGATGGTGTCGCCCGGCGCGCAGGTGAAGTGGTTCTGCCCGTCGCAGGAGACCTGCGGGTAGATCTGCATATCTTTGGACACGACGATTTTCAGCTCACTGTTGCCATCGACCACGATCGGTCTGCCCGACAAGGTATGGGGGTACATCGGCACAATCACAATAGCGTCGAGCTTGGGATGCATGATCGGGCCGCCGGCGGACAGTGCGTACGCGGTGGAGCCGGTCGGCGTGGCGACGATCAGGCCGTCGGCCTTCTGGCTGCAGACGAACTGGCCGTCGATGTACAGCTCGAACTCGATCATCCGCGTCGATTTGCCCGGGTGCAGCACCACGTCGTTCAGCGCATCGCCCTGGCCGATGGCCTCGGCGTGGCGGCGGACTTCGGCCTGCAGCAGGAAGCGGTTTTCCACCAGATAGTGGCCGTCGAGTACTTCGGCGACCTTGATTTCCAGCTCGTCCGGGCGGATGTCGGTGAGAAAGCCGAGGCTGCCACGGTTGATCCCGAGCACCGGAATGTTGTGCTTGGCCAGCGCCCGGGCCGCACCGAGCAGGCTGCCGTCACCGCCGACGACGATGACCATGTCGCAGACTTCGCCGAGCATCTTGCGCGAGGAGGTTTGCAGGCCATGGCCGGGCAGGACTTCGGCGATGGTGTCTTCGAGGATCACATGCAGGTGACGATCGAGCAGAAAGCGTTTCAGTCGGCGGACGGTATCCAGCACCTGGGAACTGCCCAGGCGACCGATGATGCCGATATTACGAAATTGCTCCATGGGACTCCTGCTGGGGCTGCGACGGCGAAAACGACGATTATGGGCGAAAGCGCCGGATAGACAAAACCCTTTCAGCCCGAGAGTGCGCCTGCGTTTAAGGCTATGCTCGCAAGATGATCCTATTTCCCGATTTGCTCCAGTTGCCCCATCAGTTGCGCCACCCGGAAGTGCGCGATCTGGCGTGGGTGATCCTCGCCCCGCCGATGCTCGCCGCCACGCCGTGGCCGCAACGCCATCCGCTGGCGGGCAGCGACTGGGTGCATGACCCTGAGCGGCTGGCGCACTGGCTGCACCGGCTCGACCGGGACAGTTACGGTCTGCTGCAATGGCTGTCCCAGGCCCGCACCCGGCGTCTGGGCCTGTATTACGAGCGGCTGTGGCAGTTTGCCGTGGAGCATGCGCCGGGGATCGAACTGATCGCCGCCAACCTGCCGATCCGCCGCGAGGGTCACACCCTCGGCGAACTCGACATGCTGCTGCGCGACCGCGACGGCGTGCATCACCTGGAACTGGCGATCAAGCTCTACCTCGGCCCGCAGAACGGTGACGGCCGCGATCCGGCGCAGTGGCTCGGCCCCGGCTGCCATGATCGACTGGACCGCAAACTGACCCACCTGAGCGAACACCAATTGCCGATTTCCGCCCGCCCGGAAAGCCGCGAGGCCCTGGCATCGCTGGATATCGAGTCATTCAGTGCGCAGTTGTGGCTGGGCGGTTATCTGCTGTATCCATGGCCCGGACAGTCCGAGCCGCCGAGCGGCGCCCATCCGCAGCATCTGCGCGGCAGCTGGCTGCATCAAAAGGACTGGCCGGCGTTTATCGCCCAGCGCCCGGCCGGACGCTGGCAACCCCTGCCCCGCCATGCGTGGCTGGCGCCGGCACATTACCCGGCAGATCAGGCCTGGAGCCACGAGCAGTTGCGGGCCTGGCTCGATGAGCTCGAACCGCTCGCCCCGGCGCAACTGATGGTGCGCCTGACCGAAAATGCCCGGGGCGAATGGGAAGAAGCCGAGCGGCTGTTTCTGGTTTCCGATCTGTGGCCGAACGTGCCCGGGCAGAGTTAGACGCTCAACCGCAGTGCCAGAGCCGCCAATGTCACCAGCAACACCGGCACCGTCAGCACAATCCCCACCTTGAAGTAATAGCCCCAGCCGATCCGGATATCCTTGCGCTCCAGCACATGCAGCCAGAGCAGAGTCGCCAGACTGCCAATCGGGGTGATCTTCGGCCCCAGGTCGCTGCCGATCACGTTGGCGTAGATCATCGCTTCTTTCACGACACCGGTCGCCTGACTGGCATCGATCGACAGCAAACCGATCAGCACCGTCGGCAGATTGTTCATGATCGACGACAACAATGCGGTCAGCACGCCAGTGCCCATAGCCGCGCCCCACACGCCATACCCGGCAAAGGCATCCAGCCAGCCGGCCAGATGATCCGTCAGCCCGGCATTGCGCAGACCGTAGACCACCAGGTACATGCCCAGGGAGAAAATCACGATCTGCCACGGCGCCTCTTTCATCACTTTGCGCGTGGAGATCTTGTGCCCGCGAGCGGCGATGCCCAGCAACAACGCCGCGCAAACGGCCGAGATGGCGCTGATCGGAATGCCCAGCGGCTCCAGGGCAAAACAGCCCACCAGCAGGATCACCAACACCGCCCAACCCGCGTAGAACGTGGCCTTGTCGTGGATCGCGGTCTCCGGGTGTTCAAGCTGTTCAGGGTCGTAGTCTTTCGGAATGTCGCGGCGAAAGAACCACAACAACACCGCCAGCGTGGCCGCGACGCTGACGAAGTTGACCGGCACCATCACCGCCGCATAACGATTGAAACCAATGTGAAAGAAGTCGGCCGAAACGATGTTGACCAGGTTCGACACCACCAGCGGCAGGCTCGCGGTGTCGGCGATGAACCCCGCGCCCATGACGAACGCCAGGGTCGCCGCCGGGGAAAAACGCAGGGCCAGCAGCATGGAAATCACGATGGGCGTGAGGATCAGCGCCGCGCCGTCATTGGCGAACAAAGCCGATACCAGCGCACCGAGCAACACCATGAAGGCGAACAGCTTGCGCCCGCTGCCCCGCCCCCAACGCGCCACATGCAACGCGGCCCAGGCAAAGAACCCCGCTTCGTCGAGCAACAGGCTGATGATGATCAGCGCTACAAAAGTGCCGGTGGCGTTCCAGATGATCTGCCACACCAGCGGAATATCGCTCAGGTGCACCACGCCAAAAAGCAGCGCGACAATGGCGCCGAGCGTTGCACTCCAGCCGACCCCGAGGCCTTTGGGTTGCCAGATCACCAGGGTGATGGTCAGCAGGAAAATCAGTGACGCAGCGAGCATTCGCGACAGCCTTCAATAAAAGGGGAAAGAATCAGACCACAAAAAAACCTGTGGGAGCCATCCCCCCACAGGTTCGTTATGTTGTCAGAAAAATCAGTGGATCACTTCTTGTGCTGCGCTACCCACTCGCCATAGGCATTGATGAAGCTCTGCAGGAACGGCTTGACCGACTCGTTCAGCTTGCCCGACTCATCGAACGCCGTACCGGCGCCGCCAAGATAGGCCTCCGGCTGCTGCATGCACGGCACGTTGAGGAAAACGAAGGATTGGCGCAAATGCTGGTTGGCGCCAAAACCGCCGATGGCACCCGGCGAAACGCTGATCACTGCGCCCGGTTTTCCGCCCCAGACACTCTTGCCATAAGGTCGCGAACCAACGTCAATCGCGTTCTTCAAGGGTGCCGGCACCGAACGGTTGTACTCCGGGGTGACAAACAGCACCGCGTCGGATGACGCCACTTTTTGCCGAAAAGTGCTGTAGGCTGCCGGCGGTGAATCGCCGTCGATGTCTTCGTTATAGAGTGGCAGATCGCCAATTTCCACAATGTTCAGCTTGAGGTTGGCCGGTGCCAGTTCCGCCAGCGCCAGCGCAACCTTGCGATTGATCGATGCTTTACGCAGGCTGCCGACCACTACCGCGACGTTATAGACATTGCTCATGGGAAGACTCTCGACTGTCCGTGGGAGGAGCCTGTAGTTATAGATGATCCGACGACGATTCCACCAGACGACGAGGGATATTTCCCGCGTCCGGATTATTTTTTTCCTGTAGGAAAACTTACCAAGCTCGATGACGGTCTACCAAGCCGCAAATCAAGCGTTTTATCTCCAGAGGTTCTAAGCAGATGGCAGCAGTACTCGTCGGTCAGTTCCATGCAAGAGATGCGGAAGGCCGCGTTTATTCCGTGCATGAGTTCCAGGAATCCAACCCGTCGGCAGACGGTTTCACCGGCATGGAGCCTGTTACCACCTACAAACTGGCCATTGGCGATCGGGTCAATAAAATCGACGACAACGAATTCCTGCTGGTTCAGTCGGGCATCACGCTGATTCGCGAACCCGAGCCGACTGTCGCTTCATAACCGATTGTTATGAGCAGAAGTCATCCGCGCCGAGTTGGGGTAGGATTCAGCCACTGACCCCAACGGCCGGACATGGACTTCACGCATGCGTTTACGTCATATCGAGGTGATACAGGCGCTTTTACAGACGGGTCACGTGGGCACCGCCGCCGAATGGCTGCAATTGCCGGCGGGCGATGTCGAAGAGCGACTTCGCGAAGCCGAGAGTCAGTTGGGGTTCATGCTGTTCGCCAGCGTGCGCGGACGGCTTCAGGCCACGGCCGAAGCCCGTGCGCTGCAAGTCGAAATCGCCCACATCTATGACGCGCTGGAGCCGGTACAACGGCTGGCCAGCAGCCTCAAGCAATACCTCGCCCCACCCCTTCGAATCATCGGTACCCCGCCGCTGGCCCAGCAGCTGTTGCCGCAAAGTCTCGCCGCATTGCGCCGACGCCTGCCTGACGTGCCCTGCACGCTGCTCAGTGAACCCACCCGCCACATCGTTCGCAGTCTGTTGCTGCGCGAGAGCGATCTGGGACTGAGCCTGCACGACCCCGAACATCCGGATATCCATTGCCAGCCGCTGGCCCAGGGCAAGCTGCAATTGCTCGCGCCTCACGGCTGGCTGCAACCGAAGCAGAAGTACATTTCGCTGCAAGACCTGGCCGGTCAGGCGATGGTCGGCCTCGAAGGCCAGGATCCGCTGAGCCCGGCGCTGGAACACAAACTCCAGGCCTTGCGCCCGGCACCGAGCATCCACACCCGGGTGCAGACCCATCAGATGATGCGCAGCATGGTCGAGGCCGGCGAAGGCCTGGCCATCGTCGACCCGTTCACCGCGCTGGGTGCCCGGGCCGGTGGAATCGACACTTGCCCGTTGTCACCGGCGGTGCCGATCAGCCTCTATGCACTGACCTTCAAGCACGCGCCGCCGACATCGGCCATCCAGACATTGCTGGGTATCGTTACGGAACAAGCCGAGGCGATGCTGGCGAGCTGATCGGGTTTTCCAGCGGATTATCGAACAATCGATACCAGAACAACGCCACCTCGGCGGTGTTCGGATCAATGCCGCGATAACGCAGATGGTCGATGCCACCGATCACATAACCGCAGCGCTCATACAAGCGGCAGGCACCGAGGTTGTTGTTCTGGGTCTCGAGCATGATCCCCGGCAGCTTTTTCTTGCGACTCCAGAACTGCGCCACATCCAGCAACGCTTTCGCCACACCATGGCGGCGTGCTGGCGCATGCACCGCCAGCTCATCGATATGAGCAAAACCGTTCCAGTTGGTGCTGATCACCAGATGCCCTACCGGCTGGTCTTCCAGATACGCCATGAAAATCGCACTGTCGGCGGCATCGCGAAAACTGCTGAATTCCTCGGGGTCGATGCCGTAGCACTTGCGGTACGGCACGATGGGCGTCACGCCCCATTGCGCGACGGGTTTGCCGATTTCGGCAGCGCCATAGGCGGCGACCTCAAAACTGAAATCGCTACCCCAGATATAGGCGGCAAAACCGTCATCGGCAACACGCACCGACAGCCCGGGGTATTTTGGATTCATGACCGGTTGCATACTGGGAAACGCCCTCATTCCTTGACGCAATCGACGGTGTAGTGCCGTCCATTGCCCTCGTCTTCGTGTTGCAGTCCGTGCACATCGACCACGAAACCCGGAAAACTCGCATCGAACGTGCGGGCAAATTTCAGGTAATCGATGATCGACCGGGTGGATTCGGTAAAACGCTCACCGGGCATGATCAACGGAATCCCCGGCGGATAAGGCACCAGCATCACCGCCGCGACACGCCCCTCCAGCTCATCGATCGGCACCGCCTCGACTTCGCCGCGCACCAGTTGATCGTAGGCGTGGGCCGGTTTCATGGCGATTTCCGGCAGCACGGTGTACATGCGCTTGAGGTGCCTGGCGGTGGCGTTGCTGCGATAGCAGGCATGGAGCTGATCGCACAGGTCGCGCAGACCCATGCCGCGATAGCGCGCCGGGTCTTCCTGGGCGACACACTTCAGGCAGGTGTCGAGGCTGACGTTCGCGTCGTAGCTGCGCTTGAACTCCAAAAGCTCGGTCAGCAGCGTGCTCCATTTGCCTTTGGTGATGCCCATGGAGAACAGCACGAGGAACGAATACAGCCCGGTTTTCTCCACCACCAACCCCCGCTCCCAGAGGAAACGACTGACCACCGCCGCCGGAATCCCGTTGTCGCTCAGCGCTCCACCAGCGGTCAGGCCGGGCATCACCAGAGTGACCTTGATCGGATCGAGCAGCACGTAATCGTCGCTGACCTCGCCGAAACCGTGCCAGTCCGCCTCGGGCTTCAGCAGCCAGTCTTCGGTCTGCACCCGATCGATGCCCTCGACACCCGGCGGCTGCCAGATCGAAAACCACCAGTCATTGGCGTCGATGTGTTGCCGCAGATTGGCCAGCGCCCGGCGAAAGCTCAGGGCTTCATCGAAGGTTTCCTGCAACAGCGAGCGCCCGGCCGGGCCTTCCATCATGGCCGAAGCCACGTCCAGCGAAGCGATGATGCTGTACTGCGGCGACGTCGATATATGCATCATGAACGCTTCGTTGAAACGGTCACGATCCAGTTGCCGCGCGCCGCCGTCCTGCACATGAATCATCGAAGCCTGACTGAATGCCGCCAATAATTTATGGGTGGAGTGGGTGGTGAACACCAGCGGGCTGTCGGCACTGCGCGAGGTCGCCATGCCGTAGCGTCCGGCAAAGAATTCGTGAAACGCCGCATAGGCGTACCAGGCTTCGTCGAAATGCAGAACCTCGACGCTGTTGCCCAGGCTCTGCTTGATCAGTTCCGCGTTGTAGCAAAGGCCGTCGTACGTGGAGTTGGTGACCACCGCGAGTTTGACTTTCGGCTCCCGACCCTTGGTCAGCGGACTCGCATCGATCTTGGCCTGGATCGATTCGCGACTGAATTCGCTCAGCGGGATCGGGCCGATGATCCCCAGCTCGTTACGCTCCGGGCACAGATACAGCGGAATCGCCCCGGTCATGATGATCGCGTGCAACACCGACTTGTGGCAGTTGCGATCCACCAGCACCAGATCATCGCGCCCGACCATCGAATGCCAGACGATCTTGTTGGCAGTCGAGGTGCCATTGATCACGAAAAAGGTGTGATCGGCGCCGAAATTGCGCGCAGCCCGCGCTTCCGCTTCGGCCAGCGGCCCGGTGTGATCGAGCAGCGAACCCAGCTCCGGCACCGACACCGACAAATCCGAACGCAGGGTGTTTTCGCCGAAAAACTGGTGAAACGCCTGCCCTACCGGGCTCTTGTGATACGCCACGCCACCGCCATGACCGGGGGTGTGCCAGGAATAATTGGAATCGGCGGTGTGCTGCACCAAGGCCTTGAAGAACGGCGGCAGCAATCCATCCAGATACTTGCGCGCTGCCCGCGCCACCTGGCGGGCGAGAAACGGCACCGTGTCTTCGAACAGATAGAGAATGCCGCGCAACTGATTGAGCTCGGCCATGGCATCGGCCGGGGCGTTCTCCAAAGTGACCTGCTCACCGAGCGCGAAGATCGGCAAGTCCGGCGCCCGCACGCGGGCCAGACCGATCAGTTCGGCCATGTTCTGCAACAAATGGGAATTGGTGCTCGCGTCTTCGGCGGCGATCAACATGCACGCCAAACCATGATGAGTCGACGCCACCAGCCGACCCTCGGCGTAATCCGTGGCCGAAACGATGCTGAAACCTTCCTGCTCCAGTTCATGGGCGATGCCGCGAATGCGTTCGCCGGCAACCGTATCGGCCTTGATGTCGCGGTGAACGATCAACACCGGGAACTTCAGATCTTTGTACATGGGGCTCAGTGTCCTGAGGCGGCGGAGAGTGATCTGCCAATGTCCTCAGGGTAGAGGGTCGGAGCGGATGTGGCGAGGGTGGCCAGTTGTCAGTACTGCCAAAAACAAAGGATCGTCCGGACGCGGCCAGCGCATTCGGACGATCCTTTGCGTTTTACGCCTGGGATTCGGCTTCCAGCAGCTGAGTCCACAGCGCCGGTGCACCAGCGGATTTGGCGATGATCTCCAGGCGCACCTGGTGCTCGGCCAGTTCGGCTTCGGTGGCGCGAATAATCCGCCCCGGTTTGCGGTCCGCCGGCAGACGACGAATTTCAGTGGCGGAGTTGTCCGCGCCCTCACCCGTGCCGTTACCGTCGGAAGCGTTGCCGGCCAGCGACAGGCTAGTCTGGCCACCGGTCATGGTCAGGTAGACGTCGGCGAGAATCTCCGAGTCGAGCAATGCGCCGTGCAGCTCACGGCCGGAGTTGTCGACGCCGTAGCGTTTGCACAAGGCATCGAGGCTGTTGCGCTGCCCCGGGTGACGTTCCCGGGCCATCATCAGGGTGTCGAGGATCGTGCAGTGCTGCGTGATGTCCGCGCGATCCTGCTGACCCATCAGGGCGAATTCGTTGTTGATGAAGCCAACGTCGAACGCCGCGTTATGGATGATCAGTTGCGCGCCGTTGATGAACTCGAAGAACTCATCGGCCACTTCGGCGAAACGCGGCTTGCCGACCAGGAATTCGTTGGTGATGCCGTGGACGCCGATCGCGCCTTCGTCACTTTCGCGATCCGGCTGCAGGTAAACGTGAAAGTGCCGCCCCGTCAGGCGCCGACCGATCAGCTCGACGCAACCGATTTCAATGATCCGGTGACCATCGGTCACCGGCATGCCGGTGGTTTCGGTATCGAGTACAACGGATCTGGTGGCCATCAGTGTTCAGCTCTCAACGGGTCAATCGTGCAAAAGCGGCGATGTTAACACGCCCGTGGCGCACGTCGCGCACCGCCGGGTGATCGGCGCTCATGCAGTTTTTAACAATCATTAGCAATGTTCATAAAGTCTGGGGCAAACCGGCTTGTTAGCGTGCGCGGCCTGTTTCCCAGTGGATTTGAGCACGTCATGAAGACTGCATATGTTTTATTGCTTGGCGCCTGCCTGCTGATGGCCGAAGCGCACGCCACCAGTTTCGTCATCAGCACCGACATCACCCTGAGCCTTACACTCAGCTCCAGCAAAGGCACCAGCGGGTCGTTCAAGGACGACAAGATCGTGCTGGCCGCCAAGGACGATGCGGCGGCCTTCGTTGCCAGCGACGGAGACATTCGCGGCGCGCAGATGGAGGCAGCATTCCAGCGGATTCGCAGCCTGTTGCCAGAACTGTCCGCCACCGACCAGCAGCTGGCCAAGGCCATTCTGATGCTCTGATCAGTCCTGCTTGTAGCCGCGCACTTCATCCACGCCACGGTTGGCCAACTGGTCGGCCCGTTCGTTGCCGTGGTGGCCGATGTGGCCGCGGACCCATTTCCAGGTGACCTTGTGGCGGTTGACCTGCTCGTCCAGTTCCTTCCATAGATCGGCGTTTTTGACCGGCTCTTTGGCCGCGGTTTTCCAGCCGCGCTTCTTCCAGTTGGCCATCCACTCATTGATGCCTTTCATCACGTATTGCGAGTCGGTCACCAGCAGCACTTCGCAAGGACGCTTGAGGGCTTCCAGGCCGCGAATCGCGCCGAGCAGCTCCATGCGGTTGTTGGTGGTATTGGCTTCGCCGCCCCACAGTTCCTTTTCGACGCCCTTGCACACCAGCAAGGCGCCCCAGCCGCCCGGGCCGGGGTTGCCCTTGCAGGCGCCATCAGTGAACAGTTCTACGCTATCGACGCTTTCGCTCATGCCAATCTATCCAGAAAAATGCCTGGCCTCGCCGATCACGGATCGACAACGGCCCGGACCGGGACAGACCCGGCCACAATAAAAGAAGGTTTACGGTTCGATGCGGCGCCGATTGACCTTGGCCATCGGCAACGGAATCAGCTTGCCCATCGGCTCGCGGCGTTCCTGGCGCACCGGACGCAGGCCGACCACGATCTTGCGCGCGACCAACAGATAGAAGCCGCCGCCCGCCAGTTGCCAGTCGCCGGCCTTGCGTTCCCAGCCGGCCAGACGGGCCTGCCACTTGGGTGACGCGAGCGGCGGACGATAGCACCCGAAGCGGCGTTTCTCCAGCGCGAAACCCAGCAGGTTGAGCCAGTCGGCGACCCGCGACGGCGAGATGCAGCGCGCCTGGTGCAATGCGTCATGGGCGAACACATGGCGCAGGCCCCAGGTACTCCAGGGGTTGATCCCGACAATCAACAGATGCCCGCCGGGGCGCACACTGCTGGCCGCTTCACGCAGCAGGCCGTGGGGCGACAGGCAGAAATCCAGACCGTGCTGCAACACCACCACGTCGGCGGCGTGTTCACTCAACGGCCAGGCCTGCTCTTCGCAGACGATCTCGACGCCGGGCAATGGCGCACCGAGCCGCACGTTGCGCTGCACTTGCGGCGCCGACGGCGGTGTTTCCGCAGAAGGGCCGTAATGCACCAGATAGCCGCCGAAGAACCGGCAAAGCTCGTCTTCGAGCATGCGCCGCTCTTCGTCCAGCAGAAATTGCCCGAGGGGACCGGACAGCCATTCACGGGCCGCCCCGATCAGGGCCAGCCAGTCAGGATCGGCCTGAGCGAACGCTTTATCGATCATTGCATTCTCCAACACGCCAGGAACCTCTAAGATGCGCCAATGTTACCCGCTTGGCGAATCCGAAGATGATACAGATCAGTGCCCTGCCCGCCTTCACCGACAACTACATCTGGTTGTTACAGGATCATGCCACCCAGCGCTGCGCGGTGGTCGATCCGGGAGATGCCGCCCCCGTGCAGGCGTGGCTTGCCGCGCATCCGGGCTGGGTGCTGGGCGATATTCTGATCACTCATCATCACCATGATCATGTCGGCGGTGTCGAGACGCTTAAAAAGGCTACGGGCGCGACTGTCTACGGTCCGGCCAGCGAAAGCATCCCTGGGCGGGACGTAGCGCTCAAGGATAACGACAAGGTTCGCGTGCTCGGCTGGGATTTCGATGTCTACGCCGTTCCCGGCCACACCCTGGGGCACATCGCCTATTACCATCACGGCCTGCTGTTCTGCGGCGACACCCTGTTCGCCGCCGGTTGCGGCCGGTTGTTCGAAGGCACGCCGGAGCAGATGCACCACTCCCTCGGTCGTCTGGCCGCCCTGCCGGAAGACACACTGGTCTACTGCACCCACGAATACACCCTGAGCAACCTGAAATTCGCCGCTGCGGTGGAGCCGGGCAACCCGGACATTGCCGCCCGTCTGGAAAAAGTCAGCCAGCAACGGCAAAACGGGGTCATGACCCTGCCCTCGACCATTGCCCTGGAAAAGCTCACAAACCCGTTTCTGCGTACCAGTGAAACATTAGTTACACAAAAAGTGGACGAACGGAATGGCGCTCAAAACCGGGCGCCGAGTGAGGTTTTTGCGGCTCTGCGGGCTTGGAAAGATAAGTTCTAAGCCGTTCACCACTTGGTACAAAAACGCTGAATGGTTGACCGCAGGGGGTGCGCTTTCTAGAATCGCCCGACATTTTTGCCCGGAACTTACTTCCAGCCAATGTCGTCATCCATACGTAAGTCCGTCAATTCAGACGCATTGACCCGCTTGGCGCAAGCCATCGCGGTGGCTGTGTCCGCCACGCTGGCGGGCTGTTCCAGCCATGCTCCGCAGACTGAAGCGACCCATACGCCGAACATTGCTGCGCGAGCCAAGCAGAAGCCCATCTGGTTGTCCGAGAAGCCCAGCCCGCAGGTGCCCCAAGACATCTGGGAACGCATGCGCGGCGGTTTTCAGCTTCAGGAAGGTCTGGGCGTGAACCCGCGCATCGAGCAACAGCGCCTGTGGTTCGCCAGTAACCCTTCCTTTCTCGAGAACGCCGGCGAGCGCGGCAGCCTCTACATTCATTACATCGTCGAGCGCCTCGAAGAACGCAACATGCCGCTGGAGCTGGCCCTGCTGCCAGTGATTGAAAGTGCCTACAACCCGATGGCCTATTCCCGGGCCGACGCGGTGGGGCTCTGGCAATTCATCCCTTCCACCGGGCGTTATTACAATCTGCGCCAGACCCGTTTCTACGACGGCCGTCGCGACATCACCGCCTCGACAACGGCAGCGATGGATTACCTGACCCGCCTGCACGACATGTTCAACGGCGACTGGCTGCTGGCCCTGGCGGCCTACAATGCCGGCGAAGGCACGGTCAGCCGCGCCATCGAACGCAACGAAAAGCTCGGCCTGCCGACCGACTACTGGAACCTGCCGCTGCCGGCAGAAACCCAGGCGTATGTGCCGAAACTGCTGGCACTGTCGCAAGTAGTGCTGTCGCCGGAAGCCTACGGGGTGAACCTCAACCCGATCGCCAACGAACCTTACTTCCAGGTCGTCGAAATCAACCAGCGCATGGACCTGTCCAAGGTCGCCGCCGTGGCCAACATCGACGAAGACGAGCTGTTCCAGCTCAACCCGGCGTTCAAGCAGCGCACCACCATCGACGGCCCGCAGCACCTGCTGGTGCCGACGTCGAAGGCCCAGCTGCTGACCGCCAGCCTGCAGACCATGCGTCCTGAAGAGCTGATCAGCCCTCGTTCGCTGAAGCCGGTCTTCGAAGGCGCCGATCCGACCGAAGTCGCGAAGCTCAAGCGTGCGTACCGGGTCAAACGCGGCGACAACCTCGGCTCCATCGCCAAGGCCAACAAGGTCGACGTCAAGGACCTGCAACGCTGGAACAAGCTGACCGGCAAGAATCTCAAGGTCGGCCAGACCCTGGTCATGCAGGACACCACCAAACGCACCCCGGCCGGCAAGTCCGGCGGGCGCATCAACACCGTGATCGCAGCCAACACCAAGAGCAAAGCCAAGGACGACAGCAAGCAGCAGACCCAGTACAAGGTCCAGCGCGGCGACACGCTGTATGTTGTTGCCAAGCGTTTCAACGTCGAGATGCAGCATCTCAAGCGTTGGAACCCGGGTGCCGGCAAGGCACTCAAGCCTGGGCAGATGCTCACGGTCTACCAGCCGCACTGACAAAGGGCCCCTGATTTTCAGGGGCTTTTTTTGCCTGTCATTTTTTGCTGTCGATGCAGGCAACTCCCGCAATTAACCGCGCATTAAGCCCCTGTCTTTTTCCTGTCCATACAAGCTGTTACTGTACGGCCCACAAAGCCCAAGCCGCCTGGATCGGATCTGACTTGAAGCGTCCCCTCCTCCTGCTCCTGATCAGCCTGGCCTTGAGCTCCCCCGTCAGCGCCACGATCACCGAAAGCCACGGTTATGCGCAGTTCGGCACGCTCAAGTACCCGGCCAGATTTACCCACTTCGACTGGGTCAACCCGCAAGCGCCCAAGGGCGGCACCTTGCGGGTGATGGCGTTTGGCACCTTCGATACGCTCAATCCCTACACCTTCAAGGGCACCAGCCCGGTCACCACCCCGAATTTCCTGCAGTACGGCATCAACGAGCTGAACGAGCCGCTGATGGTCGGCACCGGCCAGTATTCGCCGTCCGGCGATGAGCCGGCCTCCAGCTATGGCCTGATCGCGCAATCGGTGGAATACAGCGAAGACCGCAGCTGGGTGGTGTTCAATCTGCGCCCGGAAGCGCGCTTCCACGATGGCACGCCGATCACCGCCTACGACGTGGCGTTCTCCTATCGGACGCTGCTCAAGGAAGGTCATCCGCTGTACCGCACGGCGCTTCAGGAAGTGTCGCGGGTCGATATCCTCAACCCGCAGCGCATTCGCTTCATCATGAAGCGCTCGGGCAATCCGCTGCTGATCCTGCGCCTGGGCGAGCTGCCGGTGCTGCCCCAGCATTACTGGAAGGGCCGCGACTTCAAGGCCACCACCTTCGAGCCGCCGCTCGGCAGCGGGCCATATCGCATCACCTCGGTGACGCCGGGACGGCAGCTGATTTTCGAACGGGTCAAGGATTACTGGGGCAAGGACTTGCCGGTCAATCGCGGCAAATACAACTTCGATCGCATGGAAGTCGAGTTCTATCGCGACAGCGACGTGGCCTTCGAAGCGTTCAAGGCCGGCGAGTTCGACATCTATATCGAGCATCAGGCGAAGAACTGGGCCAATGGCTACAACTTCCCGGCGGTCCGCCGTGGCGACGTGATCAAGGCGCAGATCCCGCACCAGATCCCGACCCAGAGCCAGGGCCTGTTCATGAACACCCGGCGAGCCACCTTCTCGGACGTCAAGACCCGCGAAGCCCTGGGTCTGATGTTCGACTTCGAGTGGACCAACCGCGCGCTGTTCAGCGATGCCTACCAGCGCACCACCAGTTACTACCCGAACAGTGAATTCAGCGCCAGCGGCCTGCCGGTCGGTCACGAATGGCTGATGCTCAAGCCGTACAAGGATCAACTGCCGGCCCGGCTGTTCACCGAGCCGTTCACGCTGCCAAAGACTGACGGACGCGGCATTCCCCGGGAAACCATGCGCAAGGCCCTCGCGCTGCTGGCCGAGGCCGGCTGGAAGCTCAATGGCCAACGCTTGCAGAACGCCGCCGGGCAACCGCTGAGTTTCGAACTGCTGCTGGTCAATCCGAACCTTGAGCGGATCCTCCAGCCGTACATCGAGAACCTCAACAGCATCGGCATCGACGCGCGGTTGCGCACGGTGGATCGCGCGCAATACAAGCAGCGCCTGGATCAGTTCGACTTCGACATGATCCTCATGACCCTCAACCAGACCCTCAGCCCGGGGCTGGAACAGTGGCAGTACTTCCACTCCAGCCAGGTCGGGGTCAAGGGCAGCAAGAATTACGCGGGCATCGCCAACCCGGTGGTCGATCATCTGCTCGAGCAACTGCTCGCCGCCCGCACCCGCGATGAACAGGTCGCCGCCGGCAAGGCGCTGGACCGCGTGCTGCTCTGGCAGCACTACAGCATTCCCAACTGGTACCTCAATTATCACCGTCTGGCGTACCGCAACCGGTTCGCCTTCGTCACCACGCCGCCCTACACCCTGGGCCTGAGCGCGTGGTGGCTGAAATCTTCGGAGAAAGGTCAATGAACGCCGTTCGCACCCTGCTCGTGCAGGCTTGCGGCCTGTTGTTCGCCGGGCTGGCCTGCGCCGCCCCGCAACACGCCGTGACCCTGTACAACGAGCCGCCGAAATACCCCGCCGATTTCAAGCATTTCGATTACGTCGACCCCAATGCGCCCAAGGGCGGGGTTTTCCGTCAGGCCGGTTTCGGCGGCTTCGACAGCCTCAACCCGTTCATCAGCAAAGGCGTGCCGGCCGATGACGTCGGGCAGATCTACGACACCCTGACCCGGCATAGCCTCGACGAGCCGTTCACCGAGTACGGCCTGATCGCCGGCAAGATCGAAAAGGCCCCGGACAACAGCTGGGTGCGTTTCTACCTGCGCCCCGAAGCGCGTTTCCATGACGGCCACCCGGTGCGTGCCGAAGACGTAGTGTTCAGCTTCGAGACCCTGACGAAAGAAGGCTCGCCGATGTTTCGCGGCTACTACAGCGATGTCGAAGAAGCCGTCGCCGAAGACCCGCTCACGGTGCTGTTCAAGTTCAAGCACAACAACAATCGCGAGCTGCCGCTGATCCTCGGCCAGTTACCGGTGCTGCCGAAACACTGGTGGGCCAGTCGCGATTTCAACAAGGGCAATCTGGAAATCCCGCTGGGCAGCGGCCCGTACAGGGTCGCCGAAGTGAAGGCCGGGCGCTCGGTGCGTTACGAGCGGGTCAAGGATTACTGGGGCAAGGACCTGCCGGTCAATCGCGGTTTCTACAATTTCGATGTGATGACCACCGACTACTTCCGCGACAACACCGTCGCCCTCGAAGCGCTGAAGGCCGGGCAGTTCGACTACTGGCTGGAAATGACCGCGAAGAACTGGGCCAACGCCTACAACATCCCGGCGGTCACCGAAGGCCGACTGGTCAAGGAACTGATCCCCAACGGCAACCCGACCGGCATGCAGGGTTTCGTCTTCAACCTGCGCCGTCCGGTGTTCCAGGACGTTCGCGTGCGCCAGGCATTGGGTCTGCTGCTCGACTTCGAATGGACCAACAAGCAGCTGTTCAACAGCGCCTACGTGCGCACCCGCAGTTATTTCGAGAACTCGGAAATGGCCGCCACCGGCCTGCCGGACGCCGATCAACTGGCGATCCTCGACCCGTTCCGGCGCCAGCTCCCGGCGCAGGTGTTCAGCGAAGCCTTCGAAAACCCCAAGACCGACGCCAGCGGCATGATCCGCCTGCAGCAACGCGAGGCCTATCAACTGCTGCAAGAGGCCGGCTGGAAGATCGTCGACGACAAAATGGTCGACACCACCGGCAAACCGGTAGTCATCGAATTCCTGCTGGCCCAGACCGAATTCGAGCGGGTGCTGCTGCCGTTCAAGCGTAACCTCGCCGACCTTGGCATCGATCTGGTGATCCGCCGCGTCGACGTCTCGCAGTACGTGAACCGCGTGCGTTCGCGGGATTTCGACATGATCGTCGGCAGCTTCCCGCAATCCAACTCACCGGGCAACGAACAACGGGAATTCTGGATGAGTGCCGCCGCCGACAAACCGAGCAGCCGCAACTCCATGGGCCTGAAAGACCCGATCGTCGATCAACTGGTCGAGAGCCTGATCAACGCCGACTCGCGCAAAAGTCTGGTGGCCCACGCCCGGGCGCTGGACCGCGTGCTGCAATGGGGTTACTACGTGATCCCCAACTGGCACATCAAGACCTGGCGCGTAGCTTACTGGAACCACATCGGCCACCCGAAAGTCTCCCCCAAGTACGACATCGGCATTAATACCTGGTGGGTCAAGCCCGACACGAAACCTGCGGTAGAAGTGCAAACCCAACTGCAAGCCGACCCTGTGGGCACGGAGTAATCAGATGCTGGCGTATATTTTTCGGCGACTGTTGCTGATCATCCCGACCCTGTTCGGCATTCTGCTGATCAATTTCGTGATCATCCAGGCCGCGCCCGGCGGACCGGTTGAGCAGATGATCGCCAAGCTCGAAGGCTTCGAAGGCGCCACCAGCCGCATCGCCGGCGGCGGCGCCGAAGTGTCGGTGGCCGGCTCCGCCTATCGCGGCGCGCAAGGTCTGGACCCGGCGCTGATCAAGGAAATCGAGCACATGTACGGTTTCGACAAGTCGGCGCCGGAACGGCTGTGGATCATGGTCAAGAACTACGCGCGGCTGGACTTCGGCGACAGCTTTTTCCGCGACGCCAAGGTCATCGACCTGATCAAGGAGAAGATGCCAGTGTCGATCTCGCTCGGGCTGTGGAGCACGCTGATCATGTACCTGGTGTCGATCCCGCTGGGGATCGCCAAGGCCACGCGGCACGGCAGTCACTTCGACGTCTGGACCAGTTCGGCGATCATCGTCGGTTATGCGATCCCGGCGTTCCTCTTTGCGATTCTGCTGATCGTTGTGTTTGCCGGCGGCAGTTATCTGGACTGGTTTCCGCTACGCGGCCTGACCTCGAACAACTTTGACGAGTTGAGCCTGGGCGGCAAGGTCCTCGACTACTTCTGGCACCTGGCGCTGCCGGTGACGGCGCTGGTGATCGGCAACTTCGCGACCATGACCCTGCTGACCAAGAACAGCTTTCTCGACGAGATCAACAAGCAGTACGTGGTCACCGCCAAAGCCAAGGGCCTGACCCGCCATCGCGTGCTCTACGGCCATGTATTCCGCAATGCGATGCTGCTGGTGATTGCCGGGTTTCCGTCGGCGTTCATCGGCATCTTCTTCACCGGCTCGCTGCTGGTGGAGGTGATCTTCTCCCTCGACGGCCTCGGCCTGATGAGTTTCGAAGCGGCGATCAACCGCGATTACCCGGTGGTGTTCGGCACCCTGTTCATCTTCACCCTGCTGGGGCTGGTGGTGAAACTGATCGGCGACCTCACCTACACCCTGGTCGATCCACGCATCGACTTCGCCAGCCGGGAGCATTGAGATGAACCTGTCCCCGCTCAACCGCCGGCGCTTCGAACTGTTCAAGGCCAACAAGCGTGGCTGGTGGTCGCTGTGGCTGTTCCTGATCCTGTTCGGCCTGAGCCTCGGCGCCGAACTGATCGCCAACGACAAGCCGCTGGTGGTGCACTACGACAACAACTGGTACTTCCCGGCGATCAAGCGCTATCCGGAAACCACCTTCGGCGGCGAGTTCCCGCTGGAAGCCAACTACAAGAGCCCGTACATTCAGGAGCTGCTCAAGGCCAAGGACGCGTGGGTGCTGTGGGCACCGATTCCGTTCAGTTACCAGAGCATCAACTACGACCTGAAAGTCCCGGCCCCTGCCCCGCCCTCGACGGTGAACCTGCTGGGCACCGACGATCAGGGCCGCGATGTGCTGGCGCGGGTGATCTACGGCTTCCGGATTTCCGTGCTGTTCGCCCTGACCCTGACCGTGCTCAGCTCGATCATCGGCGTGATCGCCGGCGCGTTGCAGGGCTTCTATGGCGGCTGGGTGGATTTGGCCGGCCAGCGCTTTCTGGAGATCTGGTCGGGTTTGCCGGTGCTGTACCTGCTGATCATTCTCGCCAGCTTCGTCCAGCCGAATTTCTGGTGGCTGCTGGGGATCATGCTGCTGTTCTCGTGGATGAGCCTGGTGGACGTGGTGCGCGCCGAGTTCCTGCGCGGGCGCAACCTCGAATACGTGCGTGCGGCCCGGGCGCTGGGGATGCAGAACGGCGCGATCATGTTTCGCCACATCCTGCCCAACGCCATGGTCTCGACCATGACCTTCATGCCGTTCATCCTGACCGGCGCCATCGGCACCCTCACCGCGCTGGATTTCCTCGGTTTCGGCTTGCCGGCCGGCAGTCCGTCGCTGGGTGAACTGGTGGCTCAGGGTAAATCCAACCTGCAGGCGCCGTGGCTGGGCATGAGCGCGTTTGCGGTGCTGGCGCTGATGCTGAGCCTGCTGGTGTTTATCGGCGAGTCCGCTCGCGATGCCTTCGACCCGAGGAAGTGAAATGAATCAGGACAATCTGATCGAAATCCGCGACCTCGCCGTCGAATTCGGCACGGGCGATCGCGCGCACCGGGTGGTCGAAGGTGTGAGTTTCGACATCAAGCGTGGCGAGACTCTGGCGCTGGTGGGCGAATCGGGCTCGGGCAAGTCGGTGACGGCGCACTCGATCCTGCGCCTGCTGCCCTACCCGCTGGCCCGGCATCCGGCCGGCAGCATCACTTATTCCGGGCAGAACCTGCTGGAACTGAGCGAAAAGACCATCCGTCATATCCGTGGCAACCGGATCGCGATGATCTTCCAGGAACCGATGACCTCGCTCAACCCGCTGCACTCCATCGAAAAACAGATCAACGAGATCCTCGGCATCCACAAAGGCCTGAGCGGCAAGGTCGCGACCAAGCGCACGCTGGAGCTGCTGGAAATGGTCGGCATCCCCGAGCCGCACAAGCGCCTCAAGGCCCTGCCCCACGAGTTGTCTGGCGGCCAGCGCCAGCGGGTGATGATCGCCATGGCCCTGGCCAACGAGCCGGAACTGCTGATCGCCGACGAGCCGACCACCGCGCTGGACGTGACCGTTCAGCTGAAAATCCTCGACCTGCTCAAGGAATTGCAGGCTCGATTGGGCATGGCGCTGCTACTGATCAGTCACGATTTGAACCTGGTGCGAAGAATTGCGCATCGCGTATGTGTCATGCAGCGCGGTTGCATCGTCGAACAGGCATCGTGCGCAGAGCTGTTCCGTTCTCCGCAGCATCCGTACACTCGGGAGCTGCTGGCGGCGGAGCCCAGCGGAGGCCCGGCGAGCAATAAAATCGGCGCGCCGCTGTTGCAGGTCGAGGACTTGAAAGTCTGGTTCCCGATCAAGAAAGGCCTGCTCAAACGCACGGTGGATCACGTCAAGGCAGTGGACGGCATCAATTTCAGCCTGCCTCAGGGTCAGACCCTGGGGATCGTGGGGGAAAGCGGTTCCGGCAAATCCACTCTCGGTCTGGCGATCTTGCGGTTGATCGGCAGCAAAGGCGCGATCCGTTTTGAGGGCAAGCAGCTAGACTGCCTGACGCAGAACGAGGTTCGCCCGTTGCGTCGGGAGATGCAGGTGGTGTTCCAGGACCCGTTCGGCAGCCTGAGCCCGCGGATGTGCGTAAGCGACATCGTTGGCGAAGGCCTGCGGATCCACAGGATGGGTACCGCCGCCGAGCAGGAAGCGGCGATTATTGCGGCATTGAAGGAGGTAGGTCTGGATCCGGAAACCCGGCACCGCTACCCCCACGAATTTTCCGGTGGGCAGCGGCAGCGTATCGCCATTGCCCGGGCCTTGGTGCTCAAACCGGCGCTGATCCTTCTGGACGAGCCGACTTCGGCCCTCGACCGGACGGTGCAGCGGCAAGTGGTGGAGCTGTTGCGTTCACTGCAAGCCAAGTACAACCTGACGTATTTGTTCATCAGCCATGACCTGGCTGTTGTGAAAGCGCTGAGCCACCAGTTGATGGTGGTCAAGCATGGCCAAGTGGTCGAACAGGGAGACGCGCAAAGTATTTTTGCCGCCCCCCAACATCCGTATACACAGCAGTTGCTGGAAGCCGCTTTTCTGGCACCAGCCACTGCGCAATAACCTGAAAGAGGAGCAACACATGGGTTTTCTCGCCGGTAAGCGCGTACTGATCGTCGGTGTCGCCAGCAAGCTGTCCATCGCATCCGGCATCGCTGCCGCCATGCATCGCGAGGGCGCTGAGCTTGCCTTCACTTATCAGAACGAAAAACTGAAAGGTCGCGTTGAAGAGTTCGCACAGGGCTGGGGTTCGAGCCCTGAGCTGTGCTTCCCGTGCGACGTGGCCAGCGATGCGGAAATCGCCAAGGTCTTCGAAGAACTGAGCAAGAAGTGGGACGGCCTGGACTGCATCGTGCACTCCGTGGGCTTCGCACCGGGCGATCAACTGGACGGCGACTTCACCGAAGTCACCACCCGTGAAGGCTACCGCATCTCCCACGACATCAGCGCCTACAGCTTCGTCGCCCTGGCCAAGGCCGGTCGCGAAATGATGAAGGGCCGCAACGGCAGCCTGCTGACCCTGTCCTACCTGGGCGCCGAGCGCACCATGCCGAACTACAACGTCATGGGTATGGCCAAGGCTTCGCTGGAAGCCGGCGTCCGTTACCTGGCCGGCTCCCTGGGCCCGGAAGGCACTCGCGTCAACTGCGTATCGGCCGGCCCGATCCGCACCCTGGCCGCTTCCGGCATCAAGAGCTTCCGCAAGATGCTGGCCGCCAACGAAGCGCAGACCCCGCTGCGTCGCAACGTCACCATCGAAGAAGTCGGCAACGTCGGCGCCTTCCTGTGCTCGGACCTGGCGTCCGGCATCAGCGGTGAAATCACCTACGTGGACGGCGGCTTCAACACCACCGCCATGGGCAACATCGAAGAGTAATCTTCGCGCTGCCGATAAAAAGCCCGCCGATTGGCGGGCTTTTTATTGCCTGCGATTTGAGCAATATCGTTTTTCTGTGTGATTCAGCCTGCTGACTGATCGCGATGTATCAATCCACGCCCCCGGTGCGCCTGATACCGTCATCGCGAGCAGGCTCGCTCCCACAATTGAAAAGCACAGCGCTAGACTCAGGTCACCCAACCGTCGATTGAGGCCTTCCCATGCAACTCAGCCCTTTCCATCTGGCCATTCCCGTATACGACCTCGCCACCGCCCGGCATTTTTACCGTGAAGTGTTTGGCCTCGAAGAGGGCCGCTCCAGCGATCACTGGGTCGACTTCAATTTCTTCGGTCATCAACTGGTGATTCACCTGGCGCCGAAAAACGCCTCGCAAGAAGCCGCCCACACCAACGCTGTGGACGGGCATGACGTGCCGGTGCCGCATTTTGGTATGGTGCTGGGGATGGAGGAATGGCACGCGCTGGCCGAGCGCCTGAAATCGCTGGGCACGCGGTTTGTGATCGAGCCGGGGATTCGTTTTCAGGGTCAGGTGGGCGAGCAGGCGACGATGTTTCTGTTCGACCCGTGCGGCAATGCGCTGGAGTTCAAGGCGTTCAAGGATATCGGGCAGTTGTTTGCCAAGTGATCCTTGGTGCCAACGCCATCGCTAGCAGGCTAGCTCCCACAGGTAATGCATTCAAATTGTGGGAGCCAGCCTGCTGGCGATAGGGCCAGCATTAGCAGCGCTTCAAGGCCTGCTTATGGGCATACATCGCCCCATCCGCATCCGCCAACAGCTTGTCCACGGTTTCATGCCGTCGCGGGTCGTATTCGATCTGCCCGACACTGAAGCGAATCGCGTAACCCCGGTGCAACGTGGCATTGCGCTCCTCGAGGATTTCCTTGAGCCGCGCCATGATTGCCGTGGTTTCGATGTGGCTGGAGCCGGTCAGCAGCGCCACGAATTCATCGCCACCCAAGCGCCCGACCACGTCGCTCTCGCGAAAGGCAATGCGCAACACATCGGCGAAGGTCTTGAGCGCGCTGTCGCCCTCGGCGTGCCCATAAAGATCGTTGATCTGCTTGAAATCATTGAGGTCGAAAAACAGCAGCGTCGCCGGTTTGTCCATCCGTGCGCAGGCGTCCAGCGCATGCTGGGCCAGCATCTTGAAGCCCCGGCGGTTGGACAGCAGCGTCAGCTCGTCCATGCTCGCCATCTGCACGGCCATCAGTTCCTGCTCGGCCATGCCGGCGAGATCACGCAGCAACTCGCGTTCTTCGTCGTCGAGTTCGCGGGGTTTGGTGTCGATCAGGCACAAGGTGCCCATCTTGTTGCCGTTGGGCACGGTCAGCGGGTAACCGGCGTAGAAGCGGATGTTCGGATCGCCGGTCACCAACGGATTGTCGTGAAAACGCTCGTCCTCGCGGGCATCGGGCACCAGCAGCAGTTCATCCTTGAGAATCGCGTGGCCGCAGAACGAAACAGAACGTGGCGTTTCGGTAGTGTCCAGCCCCACGCAGGACTTGAACCATTGCCGCTCCTTGTCCACCAGCGTGACCAGCGCAATCGGTACATTGAACAGGCGCCTGGCCAGACGGGTCAGGCGGTCGAAGCGTTCTTCGGGGGCAGTATCGAGGAGGTTCAATCCATACAGCGCCTGAACCCGAGCCGCCTCATTGGCGGGTTTGCCTGGAACCAGCATCAGTACACTCCATTGTCATCAGTGGTCTTTAGCGTAGACCGATTCGGCGATGACTCAAATGCTCATCCGCCGGCCACCGGGCATGGCCCTCCGGCATCCGCCCACAGCTTGAACTGACTGACGAAGATGTCGTGGGGCACCGGCACCGGTTGCCGTCCTGCTCCGGGATCCCAGCCCCAGAGCACCAGTTTGTCCTCGCTGACGTGCTTGATCAGCGCGGCGAAGTCCCGGTCGCCGTTGCTGCTGCGGTCCTTGATCATCGCGCACAGGCGATCCGGCGGCAGGCCAATCCAGGCCATCTTGTGCGATGCCGGCGGCAGGCTCCAGTGCGGCGCACCCGGTGGCGCATGGGGGCCGTAACTGGCCGGAGGATTGCTCTCGGCGTGGCAGGTGGCGCAGGGCAAACCGGCGGCGCCCTTGCCGTCCATGCCGCGCACCACGTTCATCGCGTGGGGGGTGCCGGCGTCGAACTGCAACGGTGAATCCCCGGGAATGTGGCAGTTCTGGCAACGCGGGCTCTGGAACACTTTCTGCACCGTGCCAAAGGCCTTCAGGGCTTCCTGATCGTCAGCGAACAGGTCCGAAGCGTAACCGCCCAGACCGACCAGAATCACCGTGCCCAACAACAGATGTCGTTTCATCTCACACCCCCGACAGTTGCAGCGGCAGTTCCCGCAGGCGCTGCCCGGTCAGGGCGAACACCGCGTTGGCCACCGCCGGCGCGGTGGGCGGCACACCGGCCTCGCCGATGCCACCGGGCTTGTCCGTGCTCGGCATGATATGCACCTCGACCACCGGCATCTCGTTCAGCCGCAGCACTTGATAGTCGTGATAGTTGGACTGCACGACCTGACCGTCCTTGAGCGTCAGCTTGCTGTGCAACGCCATGCCCAGGCCGAAGGTGATGCACGACTCCATCTGCGCGGCGATGCTCTGCGGGTTGACCGCAATCCCGCAATCCACCGCACACACCACCCGGTGTACGCGGATCTTCAGGTTGTCCTGGGACACCTCGGCAACTTGCGCCACATAGCTTCCGAATGACTCGTGCACCGCAACGCCCAGCGCATGGCCGTCGGGCAGCGGCGCTTTCCAGTTGGCCTTCTCCACCGCCAGATTCAACACGCCAAGGTGTCGGGCGTGATCCTTGAGCAACGTTCGCCGGTATTCCACCGGGTCCTTGCCCGCCGCCGTGGCCATCTCATCGATCAGCGACTCCATGACAAACGCGGTGTGGCTGTGGCCCACCGAGCGCAGCCACAGCACGTTGATCCCGGTGGCCGGCGAATGCAGATCGACCTGATGATCCGCCAGCCCCTGGATGTAAGGACTGTCCGCCACGCCCTCGACCGAGGTCTGATCGACGCCGTTATTGACCATGGTTTTTTCCAGCATGGTGCCGGCCATGATCGACTGCCCCACCAGCACATGCTGCCACGCCAGCGGCATGCCGTCGGCACCGAGGCCGATCCGCGCCTGATGCAGGAACATCGAGCGGTAGTAGCCGCCGCGAATGTCATCCTCCCGCGACCACACGGTTTTCACCGGCATCACGGCAGCCTTCGCCACTTGCACCGCTTCGGCGACAAAGTCCGAGGTCGGGTTGGCCCGCCGACCGAAGCCGCCACCGAGGAATTCGGTGTGGATTTCCACCTGCTCGGGTTTGAGTCCGGTGATCTTGCCGGCGATCATTTGGTCCAGCGTCTGAAATTGTGTGCCGGTCCAGATCTCGCATTTGTCGGCGGTGATCTTCACCGTGCAGTTGAGCGGCTCCATCGGCGCATGAGCCAGATACGGAACGCTGTACTCGACATCGATTTTCTTCGCCGCTTTGCCAAAGCTGCCCTTGGCATCCCCGGCCTGACTGGCGGAAATTCCCGGTGTGGCCGCGAGTTTGCGGAAACTCTCCAGCAGCTTTTCGCTGCTCAGATCCGCGTGTGGCCCCAGATCCCAATCGACTTTCAATGCATCACGACCGAGCTTCGCCGCCCAGTAGTGATCAGCAATCACCGCCACGCCGGTCGGCACCTGCACCACTTTGCGTACACCGGGAACGGCCAGTGCCTGCGCGCCTTCAAAGGATTTGACGCTGGCGCCAAACACCGGCGCCCGGGCGACCATCGCCGTCATCAGTCCGTCGAACTGCACGTCCATACCGAACTTGGCGCGGCCGGTGATTTTCTCCGGGGTGTCGAGGCGTTTGGTGGGTTTACCGATGATTTTCCAGTCTTTGGCCTCCTTGAAGGTGATCGACTTCGGATCCGGCACCGGCAGTTGCCCGGCGGCATCCGCCAGTTCGCCGTAGGTGGCGCGGTTGTCGCCGGCAATCACCACGCCGGATTCGGTGCGAATCGTCGAGGGCGCCACGTTGAAACGCTTGGCCGCCGCCTCGATCAACATCTGCCGCGCGGTGGCTCCCGCGAGCCGATAACGGTCGAACTCCATCCAGGTCGAGGTCGACCCACCGGTGATCTGCATCCCGCCAAACGCCGGCATGCCGTAATCGGCAGCCGAGGCCGGCGAGTGCTCGACGCGGATCTTCGACCAGTCGGCGTCCAGTTCTTCGGCGATCAACATGGTCAGGCCGGTCCAGATGCCCTGACCCATTTCCGAATGGCCGAGCAGCACGGTGACGCTGTTGTCCGGCGCAATCCGCAGGAACGCGTTCGGCGCAAAGGCCTTGCCTTCATTTTCCGCCGCCGTGGCAAACCGGTTGCCACCGGGCACCACAAACGCCACCACCAGACCACCGCCAAGTACCGCACTGCCCTTGAGAAATCCGCGACGGGATACAGGACTGTTCATCACTCACCTCCCCTCGCTCAGCCGATGTCGGCGGCACGTTTGACCGCTGCGCGGATTCTTGGATAGGTGCCGCAGCGGCAGATGTTGCCGGAGAGCGCCTGATCGATGTCGCTGTCGGTGGGTTTGGGGATTTTCGCCAGCAACGCGGCGGCGGACATGATCTGCCCGGACTGGCAGTAGCCACACTGCACCACGTCCAGCTCGGCCCAGGCCTGTTGCACCGGGTGCGAGCCGTCGGTCGAGAGACCTTCGATGGTGAGGATCTTCTGCCCATGGGCTACAGCGGTGGTCGGGGTGATGCAGGATCGCAGCGGTGCGCCATCGACGTGTACGGTGCACGCGCCACACTGGGCCATGCCACAACCGAACTTGGTGCCGGTCAGGTGCGCGACATCGCGCAGAACCCAGAGCAACGGCATGTCCGCGGGGACATCGAGCTCCTGATCCTTGCCATTGATGTTCAAGGTCAGCATCGGGGATTTCCTCAGACTCACGGTGTTCTGAAGGGGCGTTGCGACAGCATTCGATACCGTGCACGCCTCGGCTTATCCCTTTCAGCTAAGCGCATTTTGCCCCGACGACCAGCCGCCGCGACCACCGGTCATGGCTGTGCTGTCAGCGGCACCGGCAGGTTGAGCACGATCTGGGCGTCCTTGATCACGTCCAGACGCAGAATCCGCGAAGCCCCGAGGCCATCGAGCAACTGGCTCAGCGGGCCGCCATTGCGATCCAGCTGCACATCGCGGGGAAACAGGCGTTGGGCAAAGGATAGTGTGTTGCTCTGCACCACGCTCTGGTGCCACAGGCCATCGACCTGATGAATCATGGTGGCGGTGTTCATGCGTGATTGCGGGGTGACGTTTTTCAGGGTCGGCAGCGGCGCTTTCAGTACCAGGTCCGGCAGGCCCTTGTGCCCTTCGATGCGAGCACTGACGCTAGCGCCGATGTTCACGTTGATGTCGGCGCGCCATTTGGGCAGTTGATAGCCGTGCACACCGCGCACCCGGGCGATTTCGGTGTTCACCGGCAGCGCCAGCACATGGGCGGTGAAGCTGCGTCGGCGCATGGCGTCCATCAGTTCCAGCGCGTGGGAGCCACGGGCGCCGGGGCGACGCACGACAATCGCCACGGAGACTTCGTCGTACGGATCGTTATCGCAGACCGAGTAAGAGAAAAACGTCAGCGCCACCAGCCCGTAGCCGGGAAACGCCCGCAGCGGCTCAAGCGGCGCCGGCAACGTGGCGCGCAAGCGGTCCAGCGGTGCGAGGAACAGCAACTGCACGCTGCCGGATCGGTAATAGAAGTTCGGCGCCCAGGTCGGCCCGACTCTGGACGCGACCTGCTGCTTGGGAATGCGCCGGAAGAAGTCGATGTTGCCGGCGGCCTTGTCCCGGGCCACTTCGTCGAGGTCGGGGTTCATGCGGAAACGGTCGTAGTAGCCGCCCTCCAGCACCTCGACCTTGTGCGATCCGAATTCGACTTCTGTAAAGCGCTTGCTCATGTTCGCTGACCTTTCTCGATGAGTGGCCCGGCAGGTGGCCGGTCAGCGCCACTCTAAGGTTCAACCAAACTTTAAGGTCAAGCGCACAACGGCTATGGCCCACCATTCACGCCAGCGATGACCGTTCGGAACTTGTTTGACCTTAAAGCGCACTTCAATCCTAGAGTTCATAACGCTTGTCTTCCCCCCTTCACGTTTCCGTTCCGCATTTTCCAGGAGTAGCGAACATGGGCTATGTCACAACGAAAGACGGCGTCGAAATCTTCTACAAGGACTGGGGTCCGAAAGACGCCCCGGTGATCCACTTCCATCATGGCTGGCCGCTCAGCGCGGACGATTGGGATGCGCAGATGCTGTTCTTCCTCGCCCAGGGCTTCCGGGTCGTGGCCCACGACCGACGCGGTCACGGGCGTTCGAGCCAGGTCTGGGACGGCCACGACATGGATCACTACGCTGACGACGTGGCGGCGGTGGTCAATCATCTGGGGACGCAGAAAGCCGTGCATGTCGGCCACTCCACCGGTGGCGGCGAAGTCATCCATTACATCGCCCGGCATGGCGAGGATAGGGTTTCCAAAGCCGCAATCATCAGTGCCGTGCCGCCCCTCATGGTGAAAACCGAGAGCAATCCGGGTGGTCTGCCGAAGTCGGTGTTCGACGATCTTCAGGCCCAATTGGCGGCCAATCGTGCGCAGTTCTATCACGATGTGCCGGCCGGTCCGTTCTATGGCTACAACCGGCCGGGGGCCAAGCCTTCGGAACCCGTCGTGCTCAACTGGTGGCGTCAGGGCATGATGGGCGGCGCCAAGGCGCACTATGATGGGATCGTGGCGTTCTCACAGACCGACTTCACCGAAGACCTGAAAGGTATTTCGATCCCGGTGCTGGTGATGCACGGCGATGACGACCAGATCGTTCCGTATGAAGACTCCGGTGTGCTCTCCGCCAAACTGCTGAAGAACAGCACGCTGAAGATTTATCCGGGCTTCCCTCACGGCATGCCGACTACCGAGGCGCCGACGATCAACGCGGATTTGCTGGCCTTTATTCGCGGCTGATTTTATTGGCCGGGGTCAGGTGCGATACCTGCCCCCGGCTACTCTTCGGTTCTCCCCGCCCCCTCGCGATTACCCACATAGTGTCTGGCCAATGGAAACGCCGGCAGCCACGACTCGCGCCGCACCGTCCAGAGTTCATAAGTCGGCTGTAACTGATCGGGCGCATCCAGCGCGCCGAGACTGACCTCGATTTCATCACCACTGCGCCCGAACACCGACGACCCGCAGCGCGGGCAGAAAAACCGCCCGTCGTAATCACGGGTTTCGCCGGTGATGGTCACCGCCTCCGCCGGAAAGATCGCCGCCGACGCAAACAGCGCGCCATGGTGTTTGCGGCAATCCAGACAATGGCAAACGCCAACCCGCCAGGGTCGGCCCGCCGTTTCGATCCGCACCGCGCCGCACAGACAACCGCCCGTCAGTCGATCCATGGCACACCTCCCGCAAATGGAATATCCGGTGAGTGAAAATAGCAGCGCAATGGGGGAACGCTTACAATCGTGGCCCATTACCACCATTCAGACAGACCACTCCCTTCATGGCGCTCGACCCCCTTACGATGTTGACCATTTCCACCGCCCTGGCAGCGGCGGCCGCCCTTTACCTGGCGGTCGAATGGCGCAGCATCCGCGAATCCTCATTGCTGTTCTGGAGCGCCGGTTTCGCCACCATCACCGTCGGCTCGAGTCTGGCCCTGTTGCGCGCCAACGGTTATCCGCTGATCGGCATCTGGTTCGCCAACGGTTTGCTGGTCGTTGCGCACTGGCTGTTCCTGCTGGGCGTCGCGCGGTTTACCCGGCGGTCGTTGTCGCGAGCCTGGTACTTGATGTTCCTCGTGTGGCTGGCGTTGCTGCTGTTACCGGAAGATCCCTCGTGGTCGAAGATCATGCTGGTGGCCAACTCGCTGCTAATTGCCGCGTTGATGCTGCGAGCCAGTCTGTTGCTGCGCCCGCACGGCAAGTCGCTGAGCATCGGCGCCGTGCAACTGCGTTATGTGCTGTTGATTCACGGGCTGTTTTATTTTGCCAAGGCAATTACGGCGGTGCTCCCGGGCACGCTGATCGACCTGGCGGCGTTTCGCGGCACGATCATCCAGATTTCCCTGGTCGAAGGCGCGATGGCAATCATGCTGATCGCGCTGTCGATGACCGGCACCGAGCGTTACCGCCGGGAAAAACAGATCGCCGAACTGGCCGCCCGGGATCCGCTGACCGCGCTGTACAACCGCCGCGCCCTCGAAGTCCACGCGCCGCGCCTGCTCGATCAAGTCTCCAGCGCCCGCCCCGGCGCCCTGCTGCTGATCGACATCGACAACTTCAAATTGATCAACGATCTGTATGGCCACACGGCCGGCGACCGCCTGCTGATCTCGCTCAGCGAAATGATCCGCTCGCAGCTGCCTCAGGGCGCGCTGGCGGCAAGGCTGGGCGGTGATGAATTCGTCATGTTGCTGGGCGATGCTTCCCACGAACAGATCATGGTGCTGGGCAGCGAGCTGCGTGAGCAGTTTCAGCAGATGACCTCTCAGTCCTACGTCACCCCGGAAGCGGTAACGCTGAGCATCGGCGCCAAGGTGTTCGACCAGCCACCGGCCAGCCTCGCGGCATTGATCGAACAGGGTGACAGCGCGCTCTACGAATCCAAGCGCGGCGGACGCAACCGGATTCGTCTGGCGGACTGCACCTGACCTATCCTTGCCTGCACCCGCTTTCTTGGAGTTCGTCATGTCCTCGCCTGAATCCATCCTTTTGCAGAGCTGGAGCCACAACGCTCAGGCCTGGACCGAAGCCATCCGCAGTGGCGCCATCGAAAGCCGCCAACAAGTCACCGATCAGGCGATTCTGTTGGCGGTGATGGGGCGCCAGCCGGAGCGCGTGCTCGATCTGGGATGCGGCGAAGGCTGGCTGTTGCGGGCGCTGGCTGAACGCGGGATCGAAGCGGTCGGCGCGGATGGTGATGCCACGCTGGCCGAGGCCGCGCGGGTGGCCGGTTCATCGCCGGTGCATGTCGCCAGCTACGAAGAGCTGGTTGAGGCGAAGGTCGATATAGGCCGCGATTACGACCTGATCTGCGCCAACTTCTCCCTGCTGCATCAGGACATCATCCCGCTGCTCGCCGCCATGAACGCCCTGCTCGCCCCCGGCGGCGCGCTGGTGATCCAGACGCTGCATCCATGGTCGGTGGCCGCCGGTGATTATCAGGATGGCTGGCGGGAGGAAACCTTCGACGGCTTCAAAGGCCAGTGGCAGCCGATGCCGTGGTATTTCCGCACCCTGTCCAGTTGGCTGAATGCGCTGGACATGGCCGGGTTTCAGTTGACCAGCCTGCGCGAGCCGCAGCATCCGCAAAGCCCCGTGCCACAGTCGTTGTTGATGATTGCCGAGCTTCGTGGCTGAAAAAGCTACAGCCTCGGCTTGAGCAGAATCGCGGTGTAATGCCGTAAAAACAAAACAAAAGCCGCACACCAGAGCACCACGGACAACCCCAGTCCCAGACCGGAAAACGGCACCAGCAACACCCGGCAACCCGCCGCGATCAACACCAATGCAAAGCCCAGCACCACGGCTTTCGGTGGCTGCAACAGCCGCCCGGTGTGGCCGAGGCTGACCCGCGCAATCATCGCCAGAATCAACCCGCCTACCCCGCCAACCGCCAGCGCATGGGTCGCCAGACTTTGCTGACCAAGCAGCCCCAGATGCCACGCCGCCATGGCCCAGATCGCCAGCGCCATCCACCCGTAAGCCAGGTACAACGACCAGAGCAGCGGCACCCGCCACATCCCGCGATCATGCCAGCGGATCAGCCGCAGTATCTGCAAACTGCCGGTGAGCGCAAACAGCGCTGCCAGCCACGGCCGGAGCACATCGTTAAGACCCGTCGCAAACGTGATCGCCGTCAGCAGACTGCCGACCAACAGCAACCGCGTGGGTAGCGGATGGGCGGCCGGCGCCGATGGACGGTTCAAGCCTCGCTGGATGAAGAACGGAATCACCCGTCCGCCGATCACAGTCATCAGCGCCGCAATCAGCCACAACGCGCCCAGCACGCCTTGGCGCTGCAAACCGGTGTCATCGTTGAACAGGCCAATCAAGGTCAGTGCCTGACAACCCGCTATCAGCGCGAGCACCAGCACAATCGGGTAGTTATCGCGCTTGCCCGCAGCGATCAGATCCCGTGCCAGCAGCACCGCCAGCAAGGGCAGAAAGGCCCATTGCAGCGCGAGAATCAATGCAACGGGCAACGGCATCCACCAAGCCACTCGCCCGAGCAACCAGACGATCACCAACGCAATCAACGCCCCGCCGCGCACGCCGGGAATCCCCGTCCAGTTGGGCACCGCCGTCAGCAGAAACCCGGCAACGATCGCCGCCGCGAAACCGAACGGCATTTCATGCCGATGCCAGGCGAGCATGCCGCCCGCCGGTTGCGGGTCGAACCAGTGACCGTATAGCCACAAGCCCCAGATCAGAATCGCCAGCGCGGCGAATCCGGCACCGGCCAGAAACAGCGGCCGAAAACCCAGGCTGAACACAGGTGCTGCGGCGAGTCTGCGCATCTCAGGCCACCGCCATGACAGGGAACCGGGCCAGTCGATATTGCGACAGCAAACGCATCACATAGCCGATCTTGATCAGCGTCGGACCGACGATGGTCATGGCGTGCATCGCCACCAGCAGCGCAATCGGAATGTGGCCCTGATACAGATAAGCGCCGTAGATCCCGGCCAGCAACATGACCAGACCGGCGACGAGCATTTTGCTCGACAGGTGCAGAACGTTCAGCGGACTCTCGAAGAAAGTGAACATGTTTCGTACTCCTGAGCGGATCAGTTTGTACGTAAGGCAATTCAACTTGCATGCCAGATAATTAGCCCAGAAATATCAGTCACTTGCGAAACAACGAGTCAATTTGACACAAACACAAATGAGTCATTTTGACAAACCACAAAGTCAATACGACTACATTCCTTCTTCACTGCATTCAACCATCGATCCGCGACACCGCCAGCCGGGCACAGACTGACTACGCTATTAATCCAGCGTGTCCAACCTGCCGAGGAAGACTGCCATGCAACGCTTTCAAAAACTGACTCCGTGCCTGTGGTTCGACGATCAGGCCGAGGCGGCGGCGAAGTTTTACTGCTCGATCTTCGACCACTCGAAAATCACCGCCGTCACCCACTACGGCAAGGCCGGCCAGGAGTTTCACGGCCGCCCGGAAGGCTCGGTGATGACCGTCAGTTTCGAACTCGACGGCCACACTTTCACCGGGCTCAATGGCGGGCCAATGTTCAAGTTCAATGAGGCGATTTCGTTTCAGGTCAATTGCCAGAACCAGGAGGAAGTTGACCATTTCTGGGGCAACCTCAGCGCCGGCGGCCCGGTGGAGGCGCAGCAATGCGGCTGGCTCAAGGACAAGTTCGGCGTGTCGTGGCAGATCGTGCCGGTAGCCTTCATGCACATGATGACCGACGCCGACCAGACCAAGGCCCAACGGGCGATGCAGGCCATGCTCGGAATGAAAAAACTCGACATCGCCGAACTGGAGCGAGCCTTCGCCGGCCAGAGCTAATACACTCGGGCACTGGCCTGCCGAGAACCCCAACAATGAAAGTTGCCGCCAAAAACCCCGAACAAGCTCCGCGCTTCTGGCGCGACGACGCCCTGCCCTTCATCGAGGCCCGGGCCATCGCCGATGGGCGCGAGGTCTGTTATTCCCGACATTCCCACGCGCATTTTTCCATCGGTGCGATCACCGCCGGGCGCAGCACCTATGTGCACGAACAATCATCGTTCGAAGTGACGGCCGGCACCGTGGTGCTGATGAATCCGGGGGATGTGCACGCGTGTAATCCGATCGACGATCAGCCGTGGTCGTATCTGATGCTGTATGTGGAAACGCCGTGGCTGACGGATCTGCAGCATCAGTTGGGATTCAGTGCGGAGCTTGAGTTTCGGCGATTTTCCGATACCCATTTGAATGACGTTCGCCTGTTTGACGACTTGAATGCGTTGTACGCGGTATTGGTCGACGCTCAGCAAGATGTGCTGCGCAAACAGAGCGCCGCCGTGGAGTTTTTCAGTGAGCTGCAACAGCGCCTGAACCCCATCGAACAACCGTTGCGCGAGCCAAACTTCAAACTCGAACGTGCCGCCGACTTCATCCGCCGGCACTGCACTGACCTGCTCAGCCTCGACGACATTTGCGCCGCTGCCGAGCTGTCACCGTCCTACCTGATCCGCGCCTTCAAACAGCACTTCGGCATGACGCCCCACGCGTTTCTGGTCAACCAGCGTATTCAGTTTGCCCGTGAGTGTTTGCGGCGCGGGCAGTTGATTGCGGATGTGGCGCTGGAGGCGGGGTTTGCCGATCAGGCGCATTTTCAGCGGGCGTTCAAGCAGCATCTGGCGGTGACGCCGGGGCAGTATCGGGGCTAAAAGCAGAAACGGCCCGCAATGGGCCGTTTCTGCTTTTAGCACTCAGACACGAGGTTCAGCCGCCACGTCCAGATTATCCAGCACCCGATTCACCGCCAGTTCCGCCAGCATGATCAGTTGTCCGATGCCCAACAGCACATGCCGCTGCGGCGCATCGATCATCCCGGCGAAATCGCTGGCCATGGTTTTAGCCGAGGTCAGGGTTTCGCAGGCGTCGGCCAGCAGTTCTTCGCTCGGGATGCCTGGGGCGATGAGGTAGCGGGTGTTGGGTTTGAGCAGCGGTTTTCTGGGGTGGAACGGATTGAGGTAATGATCGAGGGCGCGTTCGGCGGCTTCGTGGAATTTCCTGGAGTCGAGGGTTTCGTAGGGCGAGGTCGGATCGGTTTCGGGTGGGTTTGGCGTTGGTTTGATCATGGTGAAGCTCCTTGATAGGCGGAGCTGCAACCGTTCGCGGTCAATCGAAACAGGTGGCAGCTGTACGCGGGTTGACCGACCGGGAATCAAGGAACCCGGCATACCCGAAGGTATCCCGCGCACAACCGCCATAAAACGAACAGCCATGAAAGCTGAACGAAAACGGCACGCTGGCGCCTTGATTGAGTCGGACGGTCAAGCCCGGTCGCTGATTCGTCAGCGACCGACACACGATAGAACCCGGCCCCAAGGCCCACAAGCCGGCGGATTCTGGCGGATGCGTAGGCAATGGCGCAAGGTGTCGTAGCTTGCCGGAAGCATCCTTAAACACCTTTAAACCCAAGACCCGTCACGCTCACGGCATCAACAAATACCCCGCACTAATCGCCAATAACGCCGCCATCACTCGGTTGAACAACCGCATTCCCGCCGGGTTGCCGAGATAGCCGCGCAAGAATGTCCCGGCATACACCCAGCAACCCACCGACAGATAACAGATCACCAGATACACCGCCGCAAACTGCCACACCAGCCGCGCCTCGCCATCGGCGACAAACGCGCCCATACCCGCCACACAGGCCAGCCAGGCCTTGGGATTGAGCCATTGCATCACCGCGCCGTAGAGCATCGACGGCGCCCTGCCCGATTCTCCCGCATTCAACTGACCGTTATCGGTGGCCAGTTTCCAGGCCATGAACAGCAGAAACGCCACCCCGGCCAGTTGCACCACACGGGTCAGCGCCGGCCACAGTTTCAACACTTCGTGAAGACCGAGTCCCATCAACACCAGCAACAACACAAACCCCAGCGTCGCCCCGGCCACATGCCGCTGGCTGGCGCGAAAGCCGAACTGCGCCCCCGAACTCAACGCCACGATATTCACCGGCCCCGGGGTAATGGACGCGGCCAGGGCAAACGCCGCCATCGACACAATCAGACTCATCGCACACCTGCTTCAAATCGAGGAACAAGGCGCTCACGGTAACCAGCGCCCTGCCTTGGGTATTGAACGAAATTACCCCCGAACGCGCAGACCCACTACGCTCTACCTCAGTGACCACTCTCGACCAGGAAGTCGCCCTCGATGATTCTGATTCTGCTGCCCTCCGCCGATTACGACCCCACCGAAAGCAGCGTGCCATGGCAGGCCATGCGCGATGCGGGCATCGAAATGCGCTTTGCCACGCCGCAAGGCTTGCCCGCTCACGCCGATCCACGATTGGTGGATATCGGCTTCGGCCTGCTGAGTTCGATGCTGATGACGCGCAAGGCCGACCTTCACAGTTACACGCAAATGATCGAGTCCGAAGCGTTCAGGCAGCCACTTGCCTACGCCGATGTCGACACGAGCCGGTTCGATGGTCTGCTGATTCCCGGTGGTCATGCCAAGGGGATGCGCACATTGCTGGAATCCAAACAGGCCCAGCAGATCGCCCTGCAATTTTTCAAGGCCGAAAAACCCGTGGCAGCGGTGTGTCATGGCGTGTTGTTGCTGGCCCGCACGCTCGATCCCGACACCGGACATTCGGTGTTATTCGGGCGCAAGGTCACGGCGTTGCTCGCGGCAACCATGGAGTTGCCGGCGTGGCTGATGACCGCTGCGTGGCTGGGGCGCTACTACCGCACCTACAAGCAGACCGTCGAGGCAGAAGTGAAAACCGCATTGGCAAGCAAGACCGATTTCATTCGCGGCCCGCTCATTGCCAAACGCGACCACGCTGGGAACCCGCAAATCGGTTTTGTGGTGCGCGACGGCAACCTGCTCACGGCCCGCTGGCCCGGCGACTGCCATCGATTCGCCGCCGAATGGGTGGCCCTGTTGCAGGCCACCCGTCGCGAGCCGCTGCTCAGTCCAGACGTGGTACGGTGAAGCGGAATTCGCTGCCCTGCCCCGGCTCGCTCTCGGCCACGATCCGCCCGCCATGGGCTTCGACGATCCCCTGCGTGATGTACAGACCCAGCCCCGTGCCGTTCGGATTGCCTTCCTTCACCGTCCAGTAACGGTCGAACACATGCGGCAAGTGATCCTTGGGAATGCCTTCGCCGCTGTCGCGCACCGTGAAGACGATGTCGTCGCCGACCGATTTGGCAAACACATCGACCGTGCCCAGACGCGGTGTGAACTTGATCGCATTGCCGACCAGATTCGACAGCACCTGGAACAGTCGCTCCGGGTCGGCATGAATGCTCAGGTCAGGATCGGCCTCGAACGAGATGCTGATGTCCTTGTCCAGCGCCAGCGGCGCGAGCAGTGACTGCGCCTCTTCGAACATCTGCGCGACATCGAGTTTCTGTGGCGCGATGGTGTAGCGGCCGGCGTCGATTTTCGAGGTATCGAGCAAGTCTTCCAGCAACGTGTTCATGCGCCCGGCGGCTTGCTGCATGGTGTCGATGGCGGTAGAGATGCGCCGCGAGGTGTGCGGTCCGTCCGAGCTGAAGGCCTTCTGCATCATGCCGCACAGCATCGAAATGACGGTCATCGGGTTACGCAAGTCGTGGGACACCACCGCCACCAGCTCATCCCGGGCGCGCACCGCTTCCTGCTCGCGGCGCACCTGGCGGGCCAGATCGTTTTCCAGTGCCGAGCGGCGCAGGTCGTTGGCGGCAAACAGATCGCCGTGGCTCCACTTGGTGGAGATCCCGGCCATCTCGACTTTCCAGATTTCGAACGAAGTACGCGGCCGCAGGCGCAGGCCGGCGTCGGAGTTTTCCAGGTCCAGCGGCTTGCGCGGGTCGCCGCTCCAGTTGATGTTCTCTTTGACTTCCGGGCGGAACCACAGCACGCCGTTGTCCACCGGTTTGGGCAGACTCATGGCGAGCACGCCGCTGGCGACCTGCTGATACTGCGCGGCCGGCGGATAGACGCTGGCCAGGTGATGACTGGCAAACACCGGCTCGCCACGCTCCTGCAACCATTTGTGCAGGGCGCGAATGTCTTCCGGCTCCGGGCAGTTGCCGTAACGGTGCAATTGCTTGTCTTCGATGATCGCGATGCCGCCGGCATTGGCCAGCGCCATCAGGACCTGCGGCTGGTTGGCCAGGCCATCGAAGACGTTCTGCGGCGAATCGATCATCGCTTGATTGAGCAACGCCAGCGCCTCGACCTTTTCTTCACGCTGACGGCTGACTTCCAGCGCTTCCATCGCGCTGATCTGCAACGACAGCACCTGGCCGATGGTCTGGCACGCCGTGCGCAATTCGTGCGGAACATGCAGCGGCTGACGGTTGCCGCAACTGATCAGGCCCCAGAGCCGGTCGCCCTTGAGCAGGGAAATGCTCATCGACGACAGCACGCCCATGTTCTTCATGTACTGACAGTGGATCGGCGACACGCTGCGCAGCGTGGCGAAGCTCAGGTCCAGCGGGGTCTGGGTGTCCGGGCGCAGCTTCGGCACCAGAGGCACCGGTTGGTAGTCGGCATTCGGGATGATCCGCAGCCAGTTGGTGCGGTACAGCTCTCGGGCCTGCTCGGGGATGTCCGAGGCCGGGAAGAACAGACCGTTGAAGACTTCCATCGAAGGGTCGGACGCTTCGGCGATGACCTGGCCGTGGCCCTCCTCTTCGAAGCGATAGATCAGCACCCGGTCGTAACCGGTCATGGCCTGGATTTCCTTGACGCTGATGTCGTACAGCGCCTGCAGGCTCTGGGCCTTTTGCAGGCGCGCGAGCATCCGCCCGAGGTGGGTTTCGGTGCCGGCGACGTTGCGTGGCTGGAAGTTTTCGACGTGGATTTCCAGTTCCAGGATCAGCACATCCTGATGGCGGTGCAGCAAGCCTTCGAACGCCGTGCCGTTGAGGCGAAAGTGCAGCGGCGGCGCGTCGGACAGGGTCGACTGCTGCAAGGCCTCGCGAACCTGCGCGGCATGGGCATCGCCAATCAGGCTTTGCAGCGGCTGGCCGATCAGTTCCGGTGCCGGGCGCGCGAGCAAGGTCTCGACGTTGGCGCTGATCTGGATGATCGAAAGCTCGGGCTCGCTCAGGGTCAACAGCAGACCGTGGGGCTGGATCGCGCCGGGAAAGCGGATCGGCTCGTCGGCGCAGTTGGCCAGCAACTCTTCAAAGGCTTCTTTGTCTTGCGGGGTCATACCAGAACCTCCTGGCTTTCGAGCCAGCGCTCGAAACAGCTGAATGTGGTGTGAGCGGCCGCCACGACGGCTTCACGCTCGTCGGCGTCCATCGGGCGGCTGCCCAGGTATTCGATGAAGTCGCGCCAGCGTCGGCCGGTGGCAGCGCCGTAGATGTCCAGAAACGCCGCGCCGTTGTCCGCGCCAAGGCTCAGGCGTGTGGCGATTTCGCGGCGCAGGATCTGCCCGCCGAGGGTCGCGCCTTCCAGCACGTACAGCACGCCCAGGCATGCGGCAGCTGAATCGATGGCGGGCAACTGACGGCAAAGTGAAAAGTCCCCGCCATTTGCGCCCAACGCGTGCAGATCCCGTTGCAGGGTCGGCGCCTTGAGGCGTGAAACCAGATCGAAATCGGCGGGGATCGCGCCGCTGTCCTGCAACGCGGCTTCCAGTGGCTGATAGAAGCCGTAATAGGCGCGCATCAATCGCTCGAAAGCGCGCAGATCAAGGGTGTCGGAGAAAAAAGGAAGGCGTTTTTCCAGTGCGATGTGCAGTTCGGCAGTGCCGGCGCGCAAGTCCTGCAACACCGGTGGTACATGAACCTCGCGGGCCTTTGCTTGCATGTAGTCGCTCGTACAGTGGGCCGCCTGGGGCCATTGGGGAATGGAAACGCATGGCGCGAAAGCTTACACGGCAATTGTCCTTTCTGACCCGGCAGATAATTTTTTCTGGCGGATTCATCACCCTGTGACGGTTTCAGAGTTGACGGGGCGGCGGAAAGTTCGAACGGATTCACGCCCGACCATCGCTGTACCGCGACTCCGCAGCCTGACTGTACGGTTCCGGCCTGCCGCCAGCGTGATAAAAATAGCCGTCCCGCCACCGGAGCCCGCGCCATGGATCTCGCCACCCTTTCCCTGTTTCTGCCCGCCTGTTTCGCCTTGAACATGGCGCCCGGCCCGAACAACCTGCTGTCGGTCAGCAACGCCACCCGCTATGGCTATCGCCGCGCCTGTGTGGCCGGGGTCGGTCGGTTGCTGGCATTTGCGGGAATGATCGCCCTCGCGGCGGCGGGGCTGGCGGTGGTGCTGCAAACGTCCGAGCTGTTGTTCTACGGGATCAAGATTGTCGGTGCGGGGTATCTGTTGTATCTGGCGTGGCAGCTGTGGCGGGCGAATCCTGCCGCTGAAGACGCCATTACCGCGCCGGCGAGCGGTCTGCTGGCACTGGCGCGTCAGGAATTCCTGGTGGCAGCGGGTAATCCGAAGGCAATCCTGATCTTCACCGCTTTCTTGCCGCAATTCGTCGACCCGAACCGCGCCATCACCCCGCAGTTCATGCTGCTGGGCGTGCTGTTCCTGTTGCTGGAATGGATCGCCATCAGCGCCTACGCCTACATGGGCTTGCACATGCGTCGCTGGTTCGCCGAGCCGCGCGGCAAGCGGATCTTCAATCGTTGCTGCGCGGGGCTGCTGTCGGCGGCGGCTTCGGTGTTGTTGATGGCCAAGCGGGCCTAGGCTTCGGACGGACCTTTGAGTTCGACCTGATTGCCGTCCGGATCGAAGCAGTACAGCGACAGGCCGTTGCCCTCGGCGCCGAAACGGGTGGCGGCCTTGTCGACGGTCAGGCCACAGGATTGCAAATGGCTGATCAGCGCCGCTTCGTCGAACGGCTCGATGCGCAGACAGAAGTGATCGACATTGCGCCGCTCGCTGCCGGCAGCGGCGCCGCCCCTGCGGCCGATTTCGCCGTCGAGGTCGACCAGATCGATCATCGACGTGCCGGCACGCAGGTGCACCAGACCGAATTTTTCGTTGCGCTTGACCACTTCGGCGCCGAAGACCCGGTCGTAGAAATCAATGCTGCGTTGCAGATCGGCAACGCGCAGCACGATGTGATCGATGTGGTGAATCGTGAACGGTGGCATACCTTCATTTCCCGAGTTGTAGCGACCCGATCACTGTAGTGCAGCGGCCCGAAAATTCACTGTCGATTTTTCGGTGGAGCCATCGAATAACTGGTTTTATCCTCGGCCCATGAACATACAGACCGCTGTCCTGCCCCCTCACGCCGAAATGGTTCGCGCCATGCTCGCAAGCGACACTGCCTATGAAGGCGTGTTCTTCACGGCGGTGAAAACCACCGGGATCTTTTGCCGCCCGACCTGCACCGCGCGCAAGCCGAAACCGGAAAACGTCGAGTTCTTCGCCCACGCTGACGACTGCCTGTCCGCCGGCTATCGCGCCTGCTTGCGCTGCAAGCCGCTGGACGCTGCCGCCATCGCCCCGGACTGGGTGCAACGGCTGCTCAAGGCCGTCGACGCCGATCCGGAGCTGCGCTGGAGCGATGCGCAATTGCTCGCCGAAGGCATCGAGCCACTGAAACTGCGGCGCTGGTTCAAGCAGCATTTCGGCATGACGTTTCACGCGTGGTTGCGCACCCGTCGGCTCGGCGTGGCGCTGGGCGGTATCAAGCAAGGCACGTCCATCGACCACGCGGCGTTCGATTCCGGCTATGAATCCCTCAGCGGTTTTCGCGATGCATTTCAGAAGTCGTTCCACATCACGCCGGGCCGTGCGGCGGCCAGCGAGCCGCTGCTGTTCACCCGCCTGACCACGCCGCTGGGGCCGATGATCGCCATGGCCGAACGACGCGGGTTGGTGTTGCTGGAGTTTCTCGACCGCCCGGCGCTGACCCGGGAAGTCGAAGAGCTGCAGAACCGCTACGGCTACGTGGTCGCACCGGGGCACAACGCGCATTTGCAGCAGATCGAAAACGAACTGGCGCTGTACTTTGCCGGCAAACTGAGCGAATTCAGCGTGCCGCTGCACTTGCCCGGCAGCGAGTTTGCCCGTCAGGTCTGGGCCGAGTTGCAGCAAATCCCCTACGGCCACACCAGCACTTACGGCACCATCGCCGCACGGCTGGGCAAACCCGGCGCCAGTCGCGCGGTGGGCCTGGCCAACGGGCACAATCGGCTGTCGATCGTGGTGCCGTGCCATCGAGTGATCGGTGCGGACGGCTCGCTGACCGGCTATGGTGGTGGGCAACCGCGCAAGGCGTTTCTGCTCAGGCTGGAAAACGCTGGCGTGCAACTGACGCAACCGCTGGCTTTCTGAACGACGACAAGAAGGGATTTCGATGAACGCGCTCGACACACCGTTTCACCAGTTGCACCAAGACGGCTTGCTGATCCTGACCAACGTCGCCGACGCCACCGGCGCGCGACTGGTCGAGCAACTCGGCGGCAAAGCCGTCGCCACCAGCAGCGCCGCCGTGGCTTGGGCCCACGGTTACCCGGATGGCAACACCCTGCCGCTGGAGCGTCTGATCAGCACCGTTGAGTCGATTGCCCGTGTCATCAAGGTGCCGCTGAGCGTGGACATCGAGGCCGGTTATTCCGATGACCTCGACCGGGTCGCTGAAGTGATCAACGCGGTGGTCGCGGCAGGCGCAGTCGGGATCAATATCGAAGACGGCAGCGGCACGCCGGAACTGCTGGCGCGCAAGATCGAAGTGACGCGCAAGGTTGCCGACAAACGCGATGTGAAGTTGTTCATCAATGCCCGCACCGATGTTTATCTGAAAAGTCTGGTGCCGGCCGAAGATCGCGTTGCCGAAACCTTGCGCCGCGCGGCGCTGTATCAGGCAGCCGGGGCCGATGGCCTGTTCGCCGCCGGGGCAACTTCCGCCTACGAAATCGAAGCGATCTGCAAAGGCACGACCCTGCCGGTCAACGTTCTGGGCTTCGCCGGCCTGCCCTCGCCCGACGAACTGAAAACCCTCGGCGTACGCCGCCTGAGCGCCGGCTCCGGGATCGCCGAGTTCATGTACGGCGCCATGGGCTCGCTGGTGAAAAGCTTCCTCGCCAGCGGCAAGCTCGATACCCACGACCTCAAGGCCTTCACCTATGGCGAAGTCAACGGTCTGCTGAAGTAAGCCATGCCCGATCCCTACCAACCGGCCAGCGAGTTTCTGGCCAGCCTCGACGCCGACTGGCAGCGCCACATTGCTGCGGTCGGCCCATGTCTGCATCAGCCACATCCGGCGCGCGATCCCTATGAATCGCTGGTGCGGGCGATTGCCTATCAGCAACTGCACGCCAAGGCTGGCGATGCGATTGTCGGGCGGCTGGTGGGGTTGTTTCCCGGGCAGACGTTTCCGCGCCCCGAACAGATCCTTGCCACGGATTGTGATCGACTGCGGAGTTGCGGGTTTTCGGCGGGCAAGATTGCGACGATTCAGGGGATTGCCCAGGCGACTCTGGACGGCGTGGTGCCGGATTACTCGACTGCGCTGGCGATGGAGGATGAAGCGCTGATCGAGCGGTTGGTCAGCCTGCGCGGCGTCGGGCGCTGGACTGTGGAGATGTTGCTGATCTACAGCCTGGAGCGCCCGGATATTTTGCCGGCAGATGACTTCGGCGTGCGCGAGGGGTATCGGCGGTTGAAGGGGCTGGAGGTGCAGCCGACGCGTAAGCAGATGATTGAGATCGGGTTGGGGTGGAGTCCGTTTCGGACCGTTGCCGCGTGGTATTTGTGGCGGGTAGCCAAGCCGTAGACCGCGTTATCGTTCATCGCGAGCAGGCTCGCTCCCACACTTGAAATGCGTTCCAAATGTGGGAGTGAGTCTGCTCGCGATGGCGTCAGTCTGTTCAATGACGCATCAAAGCCCGGACTTCAACCGACTGAACGCCCTCACCAACGCCCGGTTGAACGCCTTGCCGTTGTCGTTTTTGCTATACAACGAAGCCCTCACCGCCTCCGGCGGATAAGTCCCCGGATCATTACGAATCGCAGGATCAATCAACCCGTCCGCCGGCGTAATCGCGTTGGCGTAGTGAATGGTGTCAGTGATCGGCGCGATCACCTCAGGCGTCATCAAGTAATCCATCAATGCCAATCCAGCCTCGGGATGCGGTGCATCCTTGGGAATGACCATCGCATCGAACCAGATCAGCGTGCCCTCCTTCGGAATCCGGTAATTCAACTTGAACGGCTTTTTCGCCGCTTCGGCCTGCCCCGCTGCGATGGCGACGTTGCCGTTCCACGACATCGCCACGCAGGTATTGCCGTTGGCCAGGTCGCTGATGTTCAGGTCGTTGTCGAAGTAGCGGATGTAGGGGCGGATCTTCGCCAGTTGCTGTTCGGCGAGTTTCAGGTCGTCGAGGCTCTGGCGGTTGATGTCCAGGCCCATGTACTTCATGACGGCCGCGAACACTTCGTTCGGATCGTTGAGCAGGCTCACCCCGCAATCGGCGAATTTCGACACCACCGCCGGATCGAACAGCATCGCCCAGCTGTCCCGTGGCGCCTCCGGCAGCCGCTGTTTCACGGCCTCCTCCTGATAGCCGACGCCGGTGGTGCCCCAGGCGTAAATCCCGGCATAGCGGTTGCCCGGATCAAACACCGCCATGTGCTGACGGAACTCTTCACCGACCCCGGCAAAGTGCGGGAGCTGCTGCTTGTTCAACGTCTGGATCGCACCGCTCTCGATGGCCCGCGACAGGTGCTGGCCGGCGGTCAGCACCAGATCGTAGCCGCTGCGGCCGGTGAGCAGTTTGGTCTCGACGGTTTCCAGCGAATCGAAGTGATCGGCGACCACCTGAATCCCGGTTTTCGCCTCGAAATTCTTCAGGGTATCCGGGGCCAGGTACTCGCCCCAGATATACAGATTGACCACCGGTTTCGCCGTCTCGGCAGCCTGCACACACAGGGGTGCAAGCACCAGCAATAACGCTTTACTCAGTTTGTGCAGGCCCATGCTCAGGCTCCTTTTTTCTGGCCGGCGTATTGCGGCATGGTGATGCACGCGACGTTGCCGCCACCGAGCAGGATTTCCCGGGAGTTTTCGATACCGACGATCTTGTGCTGCGGGAACAGTTCGGCGAGGGTCGCCAGCGCCACCTGATCGTTGCGATCACCGAACAGCGGCACCACGATCGAGCTGTTGCCGGCGTAGTAGTTGATGTACGAGGCGCAGATTCTGGTGCCGGCCTGACGGGTGTGGGTGCTGTCCTGCTGATCGAGGCCTTCGGCTTCTTCGGCGGTCCACTCCAGCACGTCCGGTTGCGGCAATTTGTGCACGATCAGTTCGCGGCCACGGCTGTCGCGGGTACTGCGCAGAATGTCGTAGGCCTCCTGATAGATTTCCCACTGCGGGTCGTCGCGATTGTCGGTCCATTGCAGCACCACTTCGCCGGGGCGCACGAAGCACGCGAGGTCGTCGACGTGGCCATCGGTTTCGTCGAACTTGCAACCGCGCGGCAGCCAGATCACTTGCTCGGCGCCGAGGTAATCGGTCAGGCGGCGGGTGACTTCGTCCTTGCCCAGGTGCTGGTTGCGATTGCGGTTGAGCAGGCATTGTTCGGTGGTGAGGATGCTGCCCTGGCCGTCGCTCTGAATGCCGCCGAGTTCGGCAATCAACGGCGCGCGATAGCGGTCGAAACGTTCGATTTCGAGGATCTTGCTGGCGATTTGGTCGTCCTTGTCCCACGGGTAGTAGAGCCCGCCATCGAGGCCGCCGTAGGCATTGAATTCGAAGTCGACGCCGCGCACTTCACCGCTTTGATCGTTGACCACGAAGCACGGGCCGCTGTCGCGAAACCAGGTGTCGTTGCAGGTCATCTCGACCACGCGCACTTGCGGCGGCAACTGGCGACGGGCAGTGGCGAACTGGGCCGCCGAAGCGCAGACCGTCACCGGTTCGCTGTGGGAGATCGCGGTGACGATCTGCACCCAGACTTTCTGCGCAGGCTTGGCGCCGTTGCGCCAGACATCGGTGCGCTCCGGCCAGCCGAGCCAGCAACCGGACTTGGCTTCGAATTCGCCGGGCAGACGGAAGCCGTCCTGTTTCGGGGTGGTGTCGAGCAAACGTGCCATGGTCAAACCTCGTCATCGGGATGGGAATGACCTCAGGCTACGGTCGCGAGCGGTCGGCCCGCCAACGATGATTATTTCGGAACAGTTGAATTCAACTCATCAATCCGCCAGCTGATCGTTGAACCATTCCAGCATCTGCGCCACCGCCGGACGCTCCAGCCGCACACGCTCACAGACCAGCGCGTATTGGCCCAGCGCGGTCATGCTGGAAGTGAACGGGCGCACCAGACGCCCGTTCTGCAAATCCTCCTGCGCGGTGAGGTTGTCGCCCATCGCCACGCCCTGCCCTTGCGCCGCGGCTTCCAACGCCAGCCCGGCGTGGGCGAAATACAACTGACGCTCCGGGCGCAAGTCGCCGGCATGGCTGGTGAGCCACGCGGTCCAGGTCTTGCCATCCTGATCGTCGTGCAGCAGGCAATGGCGGGCCAGGTCCTTCGGGGTTTTCAGGTTGCCCTGGTTGAACAGGCCGGGGCTGCACACCGGGAAGAACTGCAGCGCCGGCAACGGGCGGACGAAATACGCGCTGCTGTCCACCGGGCCGGTGCCGTAGGTGATCGCCAGGTCGATGTCTTCGCCGGGTGCGGCGGCGTCGATCGGTTGTTCGTAGAGGTGCAGGGTGATGTGCGGATAACGCGCATAGAAATCGGTGAGACGGTTCATCAGCCACTTCTGCGCCAGCTCCGCCGTGACCGCCAGCCGCAATACCGCGAGTGAAGACGGATCGCGCAACTCGTCGCAGGCATCGCCGATCAGCTCGAAGGCCTGTTGCAGGCTCTGCATCAGGCGTCCGGCAGCGATGGTCGGGCGAATCTGCCGGCCCTCGCGGATGAACAGCGACACGCCCAGTTGCTCTTCGAGCTGGCGGATCTGGTGGCTGACGGCGCTGTCGGTGACGCACAGCTCGGCGGCGGCCCGGCCGAAATGCGCGTGGCGGGCGGCGCACTCGAAGGTTCGCAGGGCGGCCAGGGAAGGTAGTCGGCGCATGGGGTGAGTCCCTTTTTTGCGGACATGCTGACCGGGCTTTTCGTGGGCGTCCAGTTGTACCGCGATAGCGGCGGCACAGGCGCAGCATCTCTTCTAGGCTGAACCGCATCGACAACGCCAAACCGGAGGCCACCATGCACCTCGAAGGCTCCTGCCACTGCGGCGCGGTTTCATTCACCCTCGACAGCGCCCACCCCTACCCTTATCAGCGCTGCTACTGTTCGATCTGCCGCAAGACCCAGGGCGGTGGCGGCTATGCGATCAACCTCGGCGGCGACGCGGCCAGCCTCAAGGTGCGCGGTCGCAAAAACATCACGATCTACCACGCGAAGATGAAAGACGGAGGCGATGCCCGCGCCCATCGCAGCACCGCCGAACGACACTTCTGCTCGTTGTGCGGCAGCGGTCTGTGGCTGTTCAGCCCGGAATGGCCGGAACTGATTCACCCGTTCGCCTCGGCCATCGACACACCGTTGCCGGTGCCGCCGGAGCACACCCACCTGATGCTCGGCTCGAAAGCGCCGTGGGTCGAAGTGCAGGCGAGCGCGAAGGACCGGCAATTCGAGGTCTACCCCGAAGAATCCATCGCCCAATGGCACGAACGGCTCGGATTGACCCGGTAGCCGCCTTCACAGTCTTTGACAGTTTCCCGACAAAGCTGCCAAAGATTGCCGGCCGCTCCCCGCCTAGCATGGCGCATCCATCTTCCCCATCGGGTGCCCCATGCCGGTTTCGTTGCGTACGTTCTCGCTGTCCCTGACCTCCCTTTGCCTGCTGCTGCCCGGCGACTCGCTGCGCGCCGAAGACTGGCACACCACCCTGCGCGCCGGGGCCGCCAGTGCGCCACGCTACAGCGGCAGTGATGAACGGGTGGTGGCACCGTTGGTGGGCGTTGAAATCGTCAGCCCCTACGGCGTGTTCCTCGACACTAGCCGAGGCCTCGGCTGGGGTTTCGATGAAGAGGATTTCGGCCTCAGCGTTTACGTCGGCGCCAGTGACGTGCGCAAGGATCGCAAGACAGGATTCAAAGGCTCGGACGAACTCAACGGCATGGGTTCGATCAAGTCGCGCCCGGTGATCGGGCTCGACGGAACGTATCACTTGGGCCCGCTCATTCTCGGCGCGAGTTTCGAACATGCGCTGGAAAAGGACGACGATGACCACGACACCGGCTCCTCGTGGAACCGCCTCAAGCTGAGCATCAGCGCGCCGCTCTACGAAGGACGTTTTGGCAAGGTTTCCGGCGGTCTCAACAGCCAATTCGGCGACAGCAACTACATGCGCACCTGGTACGGCGTCAGCGATGCCCAGGCTTCGCGCAGCCAGTTCCGCGCGTACAAGACCCGGACCGGGTTGATCAGTCGCGGCGCTGACCTGACGTGGTCATTGCCGCTGGACAAACAGTGGAGCGTGTCGACGGTGCTGGCGGTGCAGTACCTGAATCACGAAGCCGCCGACAGCCCGATTGTCGAGCGTCGGCTGCAGACGTCCCTTGCCGGGCAAGTGGTCTACACCTTTTGATCGCGCTTAAAACAGCTCGCTGAACGGAATGAAGCGCAGCGGATCGCCCATTCGCAGCGTGCTGTTCTCCGGGATTTCCACCAGCCCGTCGGCCCACGTCGCGCCGAGGAGCACGCCGGAACTCTGGTTCGGATACAGCGCCGCCTGCCCGCCTTCCAGACGCACCCGCAGGTACTCACGGCGGCTGCCGGGTTTCGCCCAGTCGAACCCGGCGTTGACGGTGAAGCTCAACGGCATCACCTCTTCTACGCCTTGAATGCGCAGCAGATACGGACGCGCCAACAGGCCGAAGGTCACCAGCGCCGAGGTCGGATTGCCCGGCAGACCGATCACCGGCACCGTGCCGAAATGGCCGACGGTCAACGGCTTGCCGGGTTTGATCGCAAGTTTCCACAGCAGCGGTTTGCCGTTGTCGCGCAGCACCTGGCCGAGGCAGTCGGCATCGCCGGCAGACACGCCGCCGGTGGTCAGAATCAGATCGGCCGCCACCTGCAACTGCTCCAGTTTGAGCCGGGTCTGCGCCGGGCGATCGGGAAGAATCCCGGCGTCGATCACCTCGCAACCGAGTTCGCGCAACCAGTGGTCGAGCAAGGTGCGATTGCTGTTGTAGATGCTGCCGGGACGCAGGGGCTGGCCCGGCTCCACCAGCTCGTCACCGGTGGAGAGCAATGCCACGCGCGGGCGGCGCACCACCGGCAGATGAGTCATGCCCTGCCCCGCCGCCACCGCCAGTTCGAACGGGCCGAGGCGTTTGCCGGCGCGCAGCAGCGTGTCACCGACGCGGTTCTCCTGACCCTGGGCACGGATGTTCTGGCCGACTTTCAGCGGTTGCAGAAACCGCACGCGACCGTCCTCCAGCACCTCGGTGTTTTCCTGCATTTCCACGCAATTGGCGCCATTGGGCAATGGCGCGCCAGTGAAGATTCGCGCGCAGGTGCCGGGCAGCAAGGCGTCCGGCGCCAGTCCGGCATAGACCCGTTGCGACACGCTCAGCGGCTGACGGTGCAGATCGGCAAGGTTCAGCGCGTAGCCGTCCATGGCACTGTTCGGCCATGGCGGCAGGTCGAGAGTCGCTACCAGATCGCTGGCCAGCACTCGGCCGCGTGCCTCATTGAGCGGCACCGGTTCGCTGTCCGGCAGGCGCTGTTCGTTGGCCATCGCCAGCAACTGATCAAGTGCATCCTCGACCGGCATCAATCCAGGCTTGCTCATCCCCGTGGCCCGCAGGCTTGCACCGGTTTGAGGTGCGGAACGAAGTTGCACGGGCGATGACGATTATCCAGTTGCTCGGCGAGGATGCCCTCCCACGCCGTGCGGCACGCGCCGGTGGAGCCCGGCAGGCAGCACACCAGCGTGCCGTTGGACAGCCCCGCCAGTGCGCGGCTTTGTACGGTCGAGGTGCCGATGTCGAGAATCGAGATGGCGCGGAACAGTTCGCCGAAACCGTCGATTTGCTTGTCCAGCAGGCAAGCCACGGCTTCCGGAGTGCTGTCGCGGCCAGTGAAACCGGTGCCGCCGGTGATCAGCACCACTTGAATGCCGTCGTCGGCAATCCACTGGGCGACCTGGGCGCGGATCTTGTACAGGTCGTCCTTGAGCAGGTTGCGTTCACTCAAGGTGTGGCCCGCTTCGAGCAAGCGGCTGACCAGCAACTGGCCGGAGGTATCGCTGGCGTAATCGCGGGTATCGCTGACCGTCAGCACGGCAATATTCAAGGGAACAAACAGGGCATCCGCTTTAACACTCATGGCACTCTCCGGCCTTCGCCAATTCAATTGGGCCAGAGCCTAAGTGCCACTTATCAAGACTGTCTAATCACTCTAACCAACCACATTATCGAGCCGCTCTATCGGCTGTTTTTTATCGGGCGGCGCTCACTGATCCAGCCAATGAAACCGGCCATGATTGAATCCCTCGATAGCCTCTTCAACGCTTCCGATTGGACGTAAAACGCGATCAATGGGATCGTCGCCACCTGCGCTTTTCGTGCGCCGTACGCATCTGCGTCAATACTCAATCCAAATTTCCCTTCGAGCAGGTGCCATCGTGGACATCAAACAACTCAAGTTCCTGATTGCGCTGGACGAAACCCGCCACTTCGGCCAGGCCGCCGCACGCTGCCACATCACCCAGCCGACTTTGTCGATGCGCCTGCGCAATCTGGAAGACGAGCTGGATCTGGTGCTGGTCAATCGCGGCCAGCGCTTCGAGGGTTTCACCCAGGCCGGCGAGCGCGTACTGGCCTGGGCCCGCACCCTGCTGGCCGCCCACGACGGGTTGTTCGCCGAAGCCGCTGCCTGTCGCGGGCAACTGGTCGGCAGCCTGCGTCTGGGACTGGTGCCGCTGAGCAACTTCAATCCGGTCAATTACATTCAGGGTTTGTCGGGGATATTTCCCGAGCTGAAATACAGCCTGTCGTCCCTGAGTTCCGACGAGATCATCGAGGGTCTGGGCAACAATCAGCTGGACCTGGGCGTGTGTTATCTGGACCACGTCAACCCGAACTATTTCGAGTTTTTCGAGATTGGCGAGACCCGCGTTGGCCTGCTTTACGACACCCGCCACTTCCATTTCGAAGGCCCGGAAATGAGCTGGGAAGACGCCGCCGAACTGCCGCTGGGGATGATCACCACCGGCATGCATTACCGAAAATCCATCGACCTGAGTTTCCGCAGTCGCGGGTTGAATCCGCAGCCGATCATGGAAAGCGATTCGACCTATCAACTGTTGCAGGCGATTCACCAGGGTTTCTGCTGCTCGATCATGCCGCTGGACAGTGGTCTGGAAGAACCGATCGAGCACCTTGCCTTCATCAACCTGCCGGATGCCAGCGTGCTCGCACCGTTGGGGCTGGTGATGCGCAAGACTGAACCGCGTTCGGCGATTGCCGAGAAGTGCTTTGCCGAGGCGCGCAAAATGTTCGGGATCGAGGCGCCTGCCGTTTAACGCCTTCAGTGATCGACCAATCCAATCACTGCATCGGAACAAGCGATTGGACGCACTTTTCCCTGCCCCGTAGCCTGAACCCACTTCAGCGCTTCGGGGATTTTCAGGATGCTGTGCCAGGTTGAACCAACCATCGAAACGGGCGATGCCAACGCCCCCGCGCCACAACCGGCGCAGGTCGCTTATCGCGAATACCTCGACGACGCGCCGGTGTCCCACGCGGCACTGGCGGCGGAAATTGCATTGGCCATCAGCTACAACGGTCTGAACCAGGCGGTGATGATGGTCTCGCCGGGCAACATCGAAGACTTCATTCGCGGCTTCAGCCTGAGCAACGCCATCGTCGACAGCCTCGACGATATTCATGACATCCGACTGACCCATTTCGACCAGGCCTGCCAGGCCGACGTGCAGATTTCCAGCCGTGCGTTCTGGGCCCTGAAGGATCACCGGCGGCAGATGGCGGGCACCAGCGGTTGCGGCCTCTGCGGCGTGGAGGCCCTTGAGCAGGCCCTGCCGCAACTGGAGATCCTGACCCCGACACCGTTGCCACCGGCCGCGCATTTCGACGGCATCCGCCAGCGCATCGAACAGGCCCAGCAACTGGCCCGCAGCAGCGGCGCCCTGCACGCGGCGTTGTACTTCAACGCCGACGGCGAAGCGCTGCTGTGCCGCGAAGACATCGGCCGCCACAACGCCCTCGACAAGCTGATCGGCGCCCTGCAATTCGAAGGCCTCGATGCGCGTCGGGGCTTCGTCGTGGTCACCAGCCGTTGCAGCCTCGAACTGATCCACAAAGCCGTGCGTGCCCGCCTCGGCACCCTCGTCAGCCTGTCCGCCCCCACTGCGCTGACCGTGCGCTGGGCCCTCAAGCACCGCTTGAACCTGATCCACGTCCCGCACCGCAACGCCCCCCGAATCTACAGCCCGATCCAGGAGCCAACCGAATGAGCGACACCCTCACCCACCTCGACGATCAGGGCCGCGCCAACATGGTCGACGTCAGTGACAAAGCTGCGACCCGCCGCGAAGCCACCGCGCAAGCCTGGGTGCAGATGCGCACGGAAACCCTGCAAATGATCCAGTCCAACGGCCACCCCAAGGGTGATGTGTTCGCCGTGGCGCGGATCGCCGGGATTCAGGCGGCCAAGCGTACCCACGAGTTGATTCCGTTGTGTCACGCGCTGCTGCTCAGCTCGATCCACGTCGAACTCAAAGCCTGCGAACCGGACCGCGTGCAGATCACCAGCACGTGCCGCCTCAACGGCCAGACCGGTGTCGAACTCGAAGCCCTGACCGCCGCCAGCGTCGCCGCGCTGACGATCTATGACATGTGCAAAGCGGTGGACCGGGCGATGGTCATCGGCGACATCCGCCTGCTGAGCAAACAGGGTGGCCGCTCCGGGCACTTTCAATGGGAGAACCCGCAATGATTCTGATCAACTACTTCGCCAGCTACCGTGACCGGCTCAATCTGGGCGGTGAAAAAATCCCCGTGACGGATTCACTCAACAGTGTCGAAGACGTGCGGCAGATGCTGATGCAGCGTGGTGATCTGTGGCGTGAAGTGCTCGGCGCCGGCAACCTGATGTGTGCGGTGAATCAGGAGTTGTGTCAGCCGGATCAGGCGATCGAGGATTTCGACGAGATCGCGTTTTTTCCGCCGGTCACGGGAGGTTGAACCATGGGGGTTCGAGTTCAGCGCAAAAGCTTCGATGCCGGCCAGTTGATTGCCGATTTGCATGCGCGCAACCCACGGGTGGGCGCGGTGGTGAATTTCATTGGTTATGTGCGGGATCTGAACGTCGGGCAGTCGGTGACCGAGCTGTTTCTGGAGCACTATCCGGGCATGACCGAAAAGGCCTTGGAGCAGATCGCCGAACAGGCCCGCGAGCGCTGGCCGCTGCTGGCGGTGGAGATCGTGCATCGGGTCGGCGCGCTGTCGGTGACCGAGCCGATCGTGTTTGTCGGCGTCAGCAGCAAGCATCGGCATGCGGCGTTCGAGGCCTGTGCGTTCATCATGGATGTGCTCAAGACGCGTGCGCCGTTCTGGAAGCGTGAGACGACGCCTGAGGGTTCGCATTGGGTCGAGGCGCGGGAGAGTGATCAGAATGCGGCGTTTCGCTGGAGTCTGGCGCATGCCTGACGGGGCACTGTCGGCTGCAACAAAAGCCTGATTAGATAGCGGCTCGCACCGATTGGATCGTGGAGCCGCACTTGAGCACAACGCCCCCCGAGGACTTGCCTCACTCCCAGCCTGTCAGCCTGCGCCAGGCCTGGCCCTTCTGGCTCAAACTCGGCTGCATCGGCTTCGGCGGCCCCGCCGGGCAGATCGCGATCATGCATCAGGAACTGGTGGAGCGCCGGCGCTGGATTTCCGAACGGCGCTTTCTGCACGCGCTCAACTACTGCATGTTGCTGCCCGGCCCCGAGGCCCAGCAACTGGCGACCTACATCGGCTGGCTGCTGCACCGAACCCGTGGCGGTGTGCTGGCCGGGGCGCTGTTTGTGCTGCCGTCGCTGCTGATTCTGATTGTCCTGTCGTGGGTGTACATCGCGTTTGGCGACGTACCGGTGGTGGCCGGGGTGTTTTACGGGATCAAACCGGCGGTGACCGCGATTGTGTTGCACGCGGCCCATCGCATCGGCTCGCGAGCCTTGAAAAATGGCTGGTTGTGGGTAATTGCCGGAGCGGCGTTCGTGGCGATTTTCGCCTTCAACGTGCCGTTTCCGCTGATCGTGCTTGGTGCGGCAGTGATCGGCTATTTCGGCGGACGCTGGGCGCCTCAGCGGTTCAACAATGGCGGTCATCGAGGCAGCGAAAAGTCCTTCGGCCCGGCACTCATCGATGACGACACCCCGCCACCCGAACATGCGCGATTCAGCCTTCCGAGGCTGTTGCGTCTGGTACTGATCGGCGGGTTGCTGTGGTGTCTGCCAATGGCGCTGCTGACGGCGCTGTTCGGCTGGGACGGCACCTTCACCCAGATGGGCTGGTTCTTCACCAAAGCGGCATTGCTGACGTTCGGCGGCGCTTATGCGGTGCTGCCCTACGTGTATCAGGGCGCGGTCGGGCATTACGGCTGGCTGACGCCGACGCAGATGATCGACGGACTGGCCCTGGGCGAAACCACGCCGGGGCCGCTGATCATGGTGGTGGCGTTCGTCGGGTTTGTCGGCGCTTACGTGCAACCGACGTTCGGCCCGGAACATGCGTTTGCCGCCGGTGCGCTGGCCGCGACGCTGGTGACCTGGTTCACCTTCCTGCCTTCGTTCCTGTTCATCCTCGCCGGCGGACCATTGGTGGAGTCGACCCACAACGAATTGAAGTTCACCGCACCGCTGACGGCGATCACCGCTGCCGTGGTCGGGGTGATCCTCAATCTGGCGTGTTTCTTTGCATACCACGTGTTCTGGCCCAAGGGTTTTGCCGCACCGCCTGATTTTTTTGCGCTGTTGCTCGCCCTCGCCGCCACCCTCGGGCTGTTTGTTTTCAAGCGCGGGGTGATCGAGGTGTTGATCGTTTGCGCCCTCGTCGGGCTGGGGTTTCATCTGTTGCGCTGAGCCGGTAGCTTGCCGCGTGCATCGGAATCAGGCGTTTACTTATCCCGGACTTCCCCCTTACTATCCAGCCACACCGGCATGGCGGGACACTCCCGCCGCCGACGTTTTCCGCCAACGGAAACACGCGTCATGAGCACGTCACTACAACAATCAGAATCGTTGAACGTCTCTGCACTGTGCGCCCTCCTTCACAGGGGCCGCGCATGAATCGCATCGTCAATCTCCCCATGGCCCTGAGCCGTTCCAAGCTGCGTCACTCCGCACGCCCGCCGGATATCTGCCTGCCCGTCTGATCGCGCCGCTAAAAATCGCGACAGCTCCCCCTCTTTTTTCGATATCCCTGCCAGGACGCCCGCGCCTTTTGCCGAGCTGCGTCCGGCCCGAATCTGCGCGCCTGTGCGGCGCCATCGTGAGTGATTGATTATGAAATTCGCAGCCATTGAAGACGCACGCAATTTTCTGGATCAGAACCCCGACATCGACATGATCGAGCTGTTCATCCTCGACGCCAACGGCGTGCCGCGCGGCAAGCTGTTGCACCGTGAAGAACTGCTCGCCGTGTACGAAAGCGGACGCCCGCTGCCAAGCACCATCCTCGGCCTGACCGTGCACGGCGAGGACGTGGAAAACTCCGGTCTGGTGTGGGACGTCGGCGACATCGACTGCCGCGCCTACCCGCTGGAAGGCAGTCTGGTGCGCCTGCCGTGGCGGCAGATTCCGACTGCTGCGGTGCAGGTCAGCATGCACCCGGAACAAGGCATGCCGGCGAGCATTGCCGATCCGCGTCACCTGCTGATCAAGGTCATCGACGCCCTCAAGGACGAGGGTTATCACCCGGTGATGGCCTGCGAGCTGGAGTTCTATCTGCTCGACGCGAAACGCGATCACAACGGTCGCCCGCAACCGGCGCTGGATGCCGACGGCGGTCGACCGAGGCACACCCAGGTCTACGGTTTGCGTGAGCTGGAGCAGATCGAACCGTTCCTCGCCGACCTCTACAGCGCCTGCAAACTGCACGGCATTCCGGCGCGCACGGCGATCTCGGAATACGCGCCGGGCCAGGTGGAAATCACCCTTGAACACGGCGATGCGCTGGAGGCGATGGACCAGGCCGTGCGCTACAAACGACTGGTCAAGGCCGTGGCGCACAAGCACGGCATGCAAGTGACTTTCATGGCCAAACCCTTCGATGATCTGGCGGGCACCGGCATGCACATGCACGTCAGCCTCGCCGACTCCGAAGGGCACAATCTGTTTGCCTCCGAGGATCCGGCCGGCACCCCGCTGCTGCGTACCGCGATTGGCGGGATGCTCGCGTCCCTGCTCGATTCGCTGCTGCTGTTCTGCCCCAACGCCAACTCCTACCGCCGCTTCCAGGCCAACAGCTATGCGCCACTGGCGCCGACCTGGGGCGTCGACAACCGCACCGTCAGCCTGCGCGTGCCCGGCGGCCCGGCCAACACCCGGCACATCGAACACCGCATCTGCGGCGCCGATGCCAACCCGTATCTGGCGGCTGCGGCGATCCTCGCGGGCATTCATCGCGGGATAAAAGAAGACATCGATCCGGGCGAACCGGTGCAAGGCAATGGCTATGCGCAGGCGAAGGAATTGCTGCCGACTGACTGGCTGACCTCGCTCACCGCACTGGAAAAATCAGCGTGGGCAAGGGATGCGCTGGGGCAGGAATTTCTCGGGGTGTATCTGGCGGTGAAGCGTGCGGAATACCGGCAGTTCATGGCTGAAGTGGGTGAGCAGGACTGGCGCTGGTACCTGACCGAAGCCTGATCCCTTTTTCCTCTTTTTGCCTTGGATACCGACATGACTGAACGCAGCAATTCCTACTACACCGCGACCCTCAACCGCGACACCGACTACCCGACCCTGCAAGGCCGGCACAAGGTCGATGTGGTGATCATCGGCGGCGGTTTCACCGGCGTCGCCACTGCAGTGGAACTCGCCGAGAAAGGCCTGAAAGTCGCCATCGTCGAAAGCCACAAGATCGGTTGGGGCGCCACCGGGCGCAATGGCGGACAGGTGACCGGCAGCCTGTCCGGCGATGGTGCGATGCGCAAGCAGATGCGCAACACCTTGGGCGATGAGGTCGACGATTTCATCTGGCACCTGCGCTGGCGCGGCCACGAAATCATCAAACAGCGCGTCGAAAAATACGGGATCGAGTGCGACCTGAAACACGGCCACTTGCACGCGGCCTACAAGCCGAGCCACATGGCCGGTTTGCGCAGCGATTACGACGAAGCCGTGCGTCGCGGCATGGGCGATGAAGTCAGCCTGCTCGACCGCAGCCAGGTGCGCGACCTGCTGCAAAGCGACCTCTATCACGGCGCAATCAAGAACACCCGCAACATGCACCTGCACCCGCTCAACCTGTGCATCGGCGAGGCGCGGGCGGCGGAAAGCCTCGGCGCGCTGATCTTCGAAAACAGCGAAGTGCTGGAGATTATCCACGGCGATAGCCCGGGCGTTCGCACGGCCCATGGCCGGATCGACGCCAATCAGGTGCTGCTGGCCGGCGATGTCTACCACAAGCTCGAACCTGGCCAGCTCAAGGGCAAGATCTTCCCGGCCATGGGCGGCATCGTCACCACCGAGCCGCTGGGGGATCTGGCCCGGCAGATCAACCCCGAAGACCTCGCCGTTTACGACTGCCGCTTCGTCCTCGACTACTACCGCCTCACCGCCGACGGCCGCCTGCTGTTCGGCGGCGGCGCCAACTACAGCGGCAAGGACTCACGGGACATCGCCGGCGAACTGCGCCCGTGCATCGAACAGACTTTCCCGGCGCTCAAAGGGGTGAAGATCGACTACCAGTGGAGCTGCGCGATGGGCATCGTCATCAACCGCATTCCGCAACTGGGCAAGCTCTCGGACAACGTCTGGTATTGCCAGGGCTACTCCGGCCATGGCATCGCCACGACCCACATCATGGGCGAAATCATGAGCCGCGCGATCACCGGGCAGATGCAGCAGTTCGACACGTTTGCCGCGTGCTCGCACATTCGCGTGCCGATGGGGGATCTACTGGGGAATCCGATGCTGGCGGCGGGGATGTGGTACTACCAGATGCTGGAAAAACTGCGCTGATTGAACGGGCCCCATCGCCAGCAGACTGGCTCCCACACGATCTACTGTGGGAGCCAGCCTGCTGGCGAAGAGGCCTTTAACCTCACCACAAAATCTCAATCCTGCAGCTGTTCAACCTCAATCCCCAACCGCCGATAATCCTCGGCACTGCCCGACGCCAGATGCCGCTCGGTAATCAACGTATGCACCCGGCTGCACGGCGCCACCACAAACGGCTCCACCGCCCCCAGCTTGTCGGCGGTGGTCACGGCAATCACTTGTGCCGCACTGTCGAACAACGCCTGCTTCACCGGCACTTCATCGAAATACAGCGAACTCAACCCCACCTCCGGATGAATCGCACACACCCCGGTGAACAACAGGTCAGCCTTGATGCTTTGCAGCAGTCGCACCGTCTCGTGGCCACTGACCGACATTGTCGCCAGATTCAACTGCCCGCCCGCCAGAATCACCTTGATCCCCTTGTATTCCGCCAGGGTGATCGCCGTCATCGGTGATGTGGTCACAGCAGTGATCGAAATATCCGAGGGCAACGAACGGGCGATCTGCAAGGTGGTGGTGCCGGAATCAAACAGCACGATCTGACCGTCCTTCACCCGTCCGGCCGCCAGCTGCGCGAGGCTGGTTTTCACCTCGTCGGTTTCACTGATCCGCGTGAAGTAATCCTTGCCAGTGTCCTTCGGTCGCGGCAGCGCCCCGCCATGCACCCGCTGCACCAGCCCGGCATTGTCCAGCTCCGCCAGATCGCGACGGATGGTGTCTTCGGACACCGCAAAGTGCTGGCTCAACTCGGACGCCATGACCTTGCCGTCACGTTCGAGGATTAGCAGGATTTTCTGCCGACGCAGGGAGGGAAGCTCGGAAGCGGAATGATCGTGCATGGTTTTGCCTGTTTGTGCTTGTAGTTGCAGGTTTGGCGAGCCTAACCAATGCATCTGCCAAACACAAACCGGCTGATATCAATTGTTTCGATCTTTGAAATCATGAAGCCGAATTTTTTCTTTGCTTTCAGCCTGTTCACAATGGCACCACTTCAACAAGGCTCAGGATGAACAACTCATGAATCTCAATTTTGCGTTTGCGTGCATGATCGTCGTGTCGTTTGCGATTGCGTTGGGGCATGCGTGATTCACACCGACGCCGCCAGCACGTGGTGAAGGATTTGCGGCGCACCTCTAATTGCCTTATCTCGTGTTTTCCTGTCGGCTGCCAGGCAGCCCAGGCTCACAATCACGTCACAACAGATCAATCTTCTTCGGGCGCGAAGAACTTGACGACAAACTCCCCGCCCCGCTCGTTCAACAAAATGATCCGAGAGCAATTCCAGCACCTGAGAAGCATGTCGGACTCTGCAAACAGCTTGTCGACGAGTTGATGGGCGGACATTGCATTTCCATCCGGCAGATCAAGCGCATCCTCTGAAGCCACCAGAGATACACCCGTCCCGCAATACCAGTTTTTGTGAACCAGCTCATCACATTTGCACCGAACCCATGACCCCATGACCTACCTCAAGACACAAAAAAGTAAACGGTGCACCGATCAAACCTCTTCCCGCGCTCTACGCACCTGCACCAGCAACGCCGGCGCAAAGTGCAGCACCACCATCCGCACCAGATGGTGAGTCAGGATAAACACCACGTTCAACCCGCCCCCAAACGCCACGATGGCAATGGTCTCGATTGCCCCCGGCATGTAGGCCAGCCACAGCGACAACGCATCACTCCCCAACAACCGCGCCGCCACTTCGGCGAACCCCGCCGCAACCAGAATCATCAAACCCACCGACACCAGTGCGGTGCGGCCATGACGTCCCAGTTCCGCAAGACCAAGGCCCTGGAAGCGTGAGCCGATCCGCACACCGAGAATCAACGCCGCCAGATTCAGGCTCCAGTCCGGCATGTGAAAACCGTGCAGCCATCCCGATTTCAAGAACACGGCCGTCAGGATAATCGCCGTCAACATGAACGGCGCCGGCACGCCAATCGCCAGCAGCAATCGACCGACCACAATGCTCGAAACAATCAGCGAGAACACGGTCAACGCCATGCCCGTGGACAGCGGATCGACCTCGGCAACCGCGACCGCTGCTTGGCCGGGAATCAGCAAACTCACCAGCACCGTGATCAGCAGCAAACGCATCAAATGCACGATGATGACCTTGCTCGACGCTTGATGCGATTCCAGCAAATCAAACACCGCCGCCAGCGCTCCCGGATAGACCGCCAGCAGGGCATCAGTGCGATTCCACCCTGCCCCGCGCGCCAGCCACCAGGCGGACAGCGCCACTTGTACTGTCAGGCACAGCAGCAACAGGCCGAGGCTTGGCAGCATTGTCGAGACGGTCGCACTGTCCCAGGCCTCGAACATCAAGCCTGTGGCGATGCCGAGAGTGACCTGGATGTAACCCAAGCCATATGGGGTCCTGGGTGAAAAACTGAACTTGGTAGCGGCAAGTGCCGTAACCAGGATCGAGCCCAACAGCAACCCGTGGGGCACGCCCTCGAACTGCAACAGCGCGCCGAATCCGGCAGCGATCAACAGACACAGAATGGATTTCATGGTCGCCTTCCTGGCTATTCAAATGACGTCAGGCGCGCAACCGTCCAATCGCCCGCCGATACTTTTCGATCCGCTCCAGATCCTCCCAGCTCGGCGAGGCAATCCGCGACAGGTCGCTGTTCTCTTCCAGATCCGCCAGTTTCACCACCCGCCCGATCGGGTTCTGCGCGGCGCGCTCGACGAAGTCCTCGTAGGACTCGCCGGGCACTTTGGTCACCGATTCGATGGCTGACAGCACGGCTTCGCTGAAGCCTTCCTTGCGCAAATCATCCAGGCTGATGCCGCAATCCTCGACCACATCGTGCAGCACCGCGACGATGCGTTCTTCCAGGCTGCTCATGCGCAGCATGACTTTCAGCGGATGCAAAATGTACGGCGCACCACCCTTGTCTACCTGCCCTGCGTGGGCTGTGGCGGCAATGGCGATGGCGCGTTCCAGAGTCTGGGTCATAGGGGGAAACCTCGGGTCAGACGCCGTACCGGCCGCCAATATAGAAATGACGCTTGAACCAGCGCCCGATTGCCTGCAAACGCCCGGTCGGCTGCGCCGGCTCGGCGTAGCGCTGGAGAATCAGCGAGACCAGATCAGCCTGACTCTCTCCCGGATGCGCATCCAGCAACTCGGCCACCCACGCGCAATTGGCCTTCTTCAAATGCTCGCGCCACTCCCCGGGCCAGCCATCCAGCTCATCCAGTGCCAGCCACCGCGCACCACCCTGTTCGACATGCCCGCCGCCAATCGATTGCTCGAAACAGAACGGCGTCGCCGGTCGGGACAGGTCGATGCTGAAGATGTAGATATCCTGGGTTTTGTGCTGCGGCGTGGGGGCGTTGTTGCGGCTGCCGATCTGAATCATGCGCGGGTCCATCCCTGGCGAGGCGTTACAAACTGTTTCATGTATACCTTCACGGATTCACCCCGCCATGGCAAATCAAAAATCAACTGAACTGCACCCATCAACGTCCGGAGACGCTCCAAAATTTCCGCCCTGCACATAGGCCGTCCATGAACTTTTCTTTAAAATGATGTCAATGCGATATCGCTGTTTGCCTTCAGGCATACGGCACCGCTCAGCGTCAGGCTGTTTCCTGACAATCATGGAAGTACCCCGATGAGACTGATTCTCGTGATGTTATTGATGTTGAGTGGCTACGCACACGCCGGTTGTGAAAACATCAAAGACGATGACCAACGCAACTATTGCAAGGCCAAGGAAGGCTGGGGCGGCTGCCAGAACATCAAAAATGATGACATGCGCAACGCCTGCAAATCCGAAGCCGAAGGTAGCGATAGCTGTGGGAATATCCGCGACGATGATCAGCGCAACCTCTGCAAAGGCAAGAGAGGCATCGACAGCTGCACGAACATTCACGACGATGACCTGCGTAACTTGTGCAGGGCACAACAAGGTCGGGGTGGCTGCCAGAACATCAAAAACGATGACATGCGCAGAGATTGCAGAGCCACGACCAATGGCTGAAGGTTGCCGCTGACGCCGCAGCCACCAGGAGTCACTCCGGTCCGGTCATCTCGAGAATGATGTTTGCCTGCCTCTGGCACGAGGCCGGCACTCGGGATTGACCGCCCCGGTATACTCCCCCGCCATGCTTGCCCTGCATGACGCCTCAACCTGGAAAGGACACCGATGAGCAGTATTCCACTCTCCGAACAGATGGGCGCAATGGCCTTGGTCGATGAGTTGCGCCATCAGCGCAAACAGGTTCAGGAACACCTCGACCTGCCGCGACGCCGAGCCGAAATTGCCGAGCACATTCGCACCTATTACCAGAACCACAACATCGCATTCGACGACAACCTGATCGAGCAAGGCGTGCGTCAGGTGTTTGCGCGTCGCCTGCTGTTGGAAATACCGCCCACGGGTGCCATCGACACCTGGCTGATCAACTTGTTAGTCCGGCGTTCCAGTGTGTTCAAAACGCTGCGAACCTCTGCCCTGGTGCTGTTGGTCATTGCCTTCGCGGTCTACAAATTCACCAGCCCGACGGTTTACAGTCCGGCCGAAGTGCGCAAGGTCAGCACCGCCGCCGCGATGGTCCGCGATGATCGCAAAAAGCTGTTCCTGGAAGTGGACAAGCAGCGTGGCGCCGTAGAGGCCCTGGCTCGAAGGCTGGCCGAACAACCGGACCCGCACGCCAGCGTATTGCTGCAGCGCGCCCGAAGTGCGTTGCCGGCTACCGACGTGCGTACGTCTATCGGCCTTTCCGAACCCGTGACATCGGCAAACGCGGGCGCGATCGATACCCGCGTCAAAGAACTCGAGGAGGGCCGGTATGCGATCAACCGGTCTCTGAGCGATGTTGAAAACAACGTGAAGTACGCCCGACGTATCCTCGACACTCGCAATGACCTTAAAACAATGCTGCAAGACCCGCAGTTTGCCATCGGGATTGCCCACTCCAGCAATCTGGATCAGCGCCTGGCGGAAATCGACCAGTTGCTCAAGCAAGTCAACGACTACGACAGTCACCAGGATGCACAAGATGCGTACAACGATCTGCGTAGCGATCTCTGGGACTATGAACAAGACATGCTCAAACTGCAGTCGAAGCGCTACCGCTCGCTGAAAGAGCGCATCGCCTCCCGCTGGGTACCGGATGAAATCCGAACCCAGTTGCGCAGAAAAGTCGAAGTCATCCACCAGGTCCTGAAAGCCGGTGACTCGACGGCCGCCGAGCGAAAAATCAATCATCTGATCAGCTCGATGAAAGATGCAGGCTACTGGCGCCGCTGGGGTGGTTCGGGAGAATGACAGATTGAAAAGGACACCCCCCATGAGCAGCACCGCACTCTCCGAGCAACTGACGGCGATGGCGTTCATCGACAAACTGCGCCATGAGCAAAAGCAGATTCAGGATCATCTGGACCTGCCCAGCCGCCGCGCGGACATCGCCGAGCGCATCCGCGCCTACTACATCAGCAACGCCATCGAGTTCGATGACAAACTGATCGAACAGGGTGTGCGGCAATTTTTCGCCCATAGATTGACGCTGGAAACACCGGCGCTCAACGGGTTCGATGCGTGGCTGGTCAAGTGGCTCTGCCGCCGCGGCGCTTCGCCGGCGAGCGTCAAACCGGCAAACAGACGCCGGTGGCCGCTCATGCTGCTGATCCTGTTATCCAGCGCGCTGACCCTGTGGGCGACTCACCACTACAAGGATGCCGGGAGAGTTGACGGCGTCGTCAAAAATGCCGGGACGTTGCGCGACAGAAGTTTCCAGTTGAACGAGAAAATGCAGTCAATCACCAAACGTCTCGCGGTGTTGCGCAAGAGCAACGCCGAGCACCCGAACGCGAACGTCGGCCGTTTGCTCCAGCATGCGCAGTCCAGAGTGCCCGCCAGCGCTTTTCGCACGGATCTCGGGGTGGATATAAAAATCACCAAGGACAATCTGGACCTGATGGAATCGCAGGTCATGGCACTCAACGCGCAGCAATGGCGGTTCGAAGCCGACTCTGAACAGATCTACATCGACATGAAGTATGCCGGTGCAATCATCTGGATGCGCCAGACCCTGCGTGACATCCGCCAGGACCCGAAGAATGTCGCCAGGATCGAACAGTCCAGCAGTCTGAAACAGCGACTGACCCTGCTCGGGCAACAGCTTGAGCGTATCAACAACGAGAAGGCTTACGGCGATGCGTTCTCCACGTTCCGCGATATCGACGATGAGCTGTTTGGCCTCAGTCTATAAACCACCGACTGCCTGGCCCCCTCACGAAAGGACTCCTGATGCGCAGCATTTCACTCTCGGAACAAATGAAGGTCGTAGCCCTGATCGACGAGCTGCGGTATCAGCGCAAACAGGTCCAGGAGCACCTCGACCTGCCCCGCCGTCGCGCAGAAATCGCCGAGCGCATCCGTGCCTATTACCTGAGCCAGGACCTGCCCGTGGACGACGACCTGATCGAACAGGGTGTGCATCAATTCTTTGCCCGGCGCTTGATCCTCGAGACGCCGCCAACCCATCCTGTCGACTCGTGGCTGATCAGAACGCTGGTTGATCGGCAGATGCTGGCCGGTCGCATTCGACGCCTGCTGCCCCGGTTCGGGATCCTGCTGCTGTTGGGAGTCGTACTCGGGGGTGGCGTGCTGTTGCAAAAGCAGTGGGCTTCCGGCGGGGACGACCTGAAGCTTATTGAAGTCAAATTAGCTGCGCATAACTTGTCCGGCAGTCTGCGCGATCAGAACACAGAGCTTGAGAAGCTTCGGACGCTGCTGGCAAAGGTTCAGCACGAAAACGCACAACAGCCGGACGAAACCGCGACCCGCCTGCTCCAGCGTGCCGAACAGAAACTCCCGGCTCGCGGCCTGCAGACCGATATCAGCAGTAACACCCAAGTCACCCGCGATAACGTCCTGGCCCTGGACTCGCAGATCAACGACCTTGAGCGGCAACGTCTGCAATTGAATCGGGACACCTACGCGGCCGACAAAGACATCCAGCGCGCCAGCGGTATTCTCGGCATACGCCGAAAGGTCCAGGAATTACTGAAAGATCCGAAACGTGCCGCCGCCATTGCCCAGTCGAGCAACCTCGATGAACGCCTGGCCGAGATTGATCTGGCGCTGAAAAACATGGATGACGATCAGGGGGCGGCGAATGCCGCTTACTGGGAGCTGTCGCGTGATCTGTTCGGCGATACCAGCCTGTTGGAGTTGCAGACCAGCCGCTTCCAGGGCTTGCGGGCACGGATTGAGCGCAAGGAATTTCCAGCAGAACTACGCGAATCCTTGCAGTCGCGCCTGCAGGAAATCGAAACCGACCTGAACAAGGGCGACTCGAACGCCGCCGAGAAAAAAATCACTCAGACACGACAAAAACTCAGGGCAGCAGGCTATTGGTCGCTGTATTGACCAGGCCGACTTTCAGCCTGCAATTTCTTCCCTTGACCCGCGACTCAACAGGTACAGCAATGACCTCAACCACCCAGAACAAGGCGTCATCGACCAGTCAATCGACCGCCAGACAGACGCCGGCCCACAGTGCCAAAGACTACGAAGACATCCGCCAGGAATGCAGGGAAAAACTGCGCGCCTACAGTGAGAACGAAGCCTATGTCTTCCTGCGTGATCGGGCCTATGGCACCGACCAATACGCGTTCGGTTTTCTCCAGCGCTGGCTCGACGGCCTGCTGGCCAAACGCATCAACTACGCTGGCAACCGCCAGAACGAGCTGATGCTGCTGGCGATGCAGGCGCGTAATGAAGAGCTGCACGGCAAGCCTGCCCGCTGAGCGTTAATGCTTGCCCACACACAGAACAGACGACACCACGTAAGGACACTCGATGACCAACTACCTCGAACGGGCACTCACGGGTCTGCGCACGATCGGCATCAACCTGTTTCAACCGGTTCACGATGCACCAGTGCTGGTACTGCTCGACCGCGTCGCTCAGTACGACAACAGCAAAGTCACCGCCATCGCTTCGGTACTGCAGCAGTCGACCGCGTTCAACAGCATGGTCCGCGAGCAGATTGAAGGCATGGACATTTCCACGCGCTTCATGGACATCACCCAGCGCTTCACCTCGATCCGTGAAGACGCTTCGTCCATGGCCGAATGGATGGACGACGGCCGCCTCGACACCCTGGAAAAACTCAAGCTGAACTGGATGAACCTGCGCCGCGGCTCGATTCCCAGCCGCTTCAATGACATTCGCGAAAGCTACTTGCAGGTGTGCAAATCGGCCAATGACCAGATTACCCGGGAAAGCGTGGTGCTTGAGGCGTACATGGATTTCCGGATGGCGATGAAAGCCGCCGAAGTCGACGCCCAGCAAATTCTGGCTGTGGCCGGCAAAGTGCTGGAGCAACGCACTCAAGCGCTGAACGACGCCAGTGCTCTGGTCTCCGCTGCCGAGACTTCCGAGCCGGCCCGGCGCGCCAGTCTGGAGCTGCAACGCGATGAAGCCGTACGTGCCTTGCAGGATGAAGACAAGCGCTACCAGATCGTCAAGGACATCGCCGATGATTTGAAGGTCGGGTACAACACTGCTGAAATGGTGTTTGCCCGGATCAATCAGGTGCATGTGATCAAGGAACGCCAATATCAGCGCATGGTCTCGTTCTTCTCCACCAACGAAGTGGTACTGACCGGCCTCGCCGTATCCTTCACCAGCAACAGCGGCCTGGCCGAAGCGACCCACACACTCAACGCCACCACCGAAGGCATCAGCAAAGGGCTCGAAACGCTGGGCTCTGCCGGCAATCAACAGATTGAAGCCGCGGTCAAAGCCAGTTACGGCTCGACCATCAAGGTCGATTCGGTTCGCGCACTTGCCGATGCGACCCTGAGCTTCCAGACCGACATGCAGAGCCTGACCGACAGCTACCGCGCCGAATCAAGCAATGCCGCCCGTGACATCGCCGATGCAGTGGAAGATGCCAAACGCAAGTTTGCAGCGCTGCTGAGCAAGGCTGCCTGACGTTTGCGATGCAAAAAACGCCGATGCCCGGCTGGGCATCGGCGTTCATGCACATCGAATGACGTTGAAGATTTACGCCCATGAAAAAGGGACACACCGGGTGTCCCTTTTTTTCGTTCGGGGTTTGCGGATCAATCAACGTCACCTTTTTCTGTCACCTTTTCTCTTGCAAAGCAGACTTAGTAATCGGGAGCAAACACCACAATGACTTTCAACTTATCCGAAGCCGCGCAAAACTCCTTTTTCAAGGCAGCCGGATTTCTTATATGACCGTCCGGATCATACACAAAAAATATAATTGTCTTGCACGCCGTGTGCGACTGATACCTGGCGATATCAAGAATCAACTCATCACCAAGCGAGCGATCACTCATACTCGCTCGTGCCATCTTGACTTCCACAACTAGTTCCTCATCGGGAATCGAGAAGTCTACCCTTGACCCTCCACCCAGGACGTTTGGCGCGATATCCTCTGATTTGACATTTGAAAAATACATTCTCAACAATGCGAAAACCAGATACTGAACATCGTACTCATCCTCCACCAAAAGTGCCGGACGATTACGCTTGCGTACACTCAAGTCTTTCGCGAAACGATGGAATTTCCGAAGAAGCAACTCTACACGCTCTTCCACGCTCAAGTTACTGGAGGCGTTTTCACCCGTTTCAAAAGCAAAGAAGTTCCTTAACACATCTTCTTCAAACTCAATCTGCGCCGCAGGCGGCTTCCAAAGAAGAAAATACCAGCCAAACAACAAAATACAGGCTTCAATGATCAAAAACACAACCAGGTGAACGAAGTTCAAACTCAACCTGTAAACACTCTCATACTTGTATTTATGCCCTCCTCCAGACCTTTCTCCCGACACAGGAACAAGATTAAGGTCAAACTTTACAACCACACCTTTAAAACCCTGAACCCCATGAAGGTCATACTTTACAAAATCATTTTCACTTAAAAACCCTTCATTATAAGAAGCGAGCTTTTCAAACTGCCCATTCGTGATCGATTGATACTCCTTCGAGGTCACAACACCCACCACTGCCGAGTTTGTGATATCGACTTCTTCAAATACTGGATAAATCCAGAGCGAATAGGCCATCAACGTCAGAAAAAAAGAAAAACACAACAAACCTTTCGAGAAACGATTGAGTCGCCTTGTATTAAGTATGACAGCTGGAGTTGATCTGTCTTTACTTACGATCCCTAACAAACCAGCAATTTTCCCAAGCAAGACTCACCCCAATTACAATTTCAATCAAAACCCAATGACTCAACAATCCGAAAACCCGTCAAGAATGTTTTCGTCGCTTTCATTTCAATCAATCGCCACGTCCACTTTCTCAAGACCTTACACGTGGAAGCCGCAGCAACGAGGGCAATAAATCACGTGCCTTTATCGCGAGCCTTAGCGATTATCTTCGCTCTCGCCCTAAATGATGGCATATAGACATCGCCAAATTTATCACATGAACCGAAACGGGGTACTGAAAATCAGGTACAAAAAAACCGCACTTCTGCGGTTTTTTATAGATCACTCGAAAGCGCTACGAAAAATCAGACTCAGAAATTCGCTGGCGTATTCGCACTGATAATCTCCGCCTCATCCGCCCCGATATTCCGGAACTTGTGCGGCAGCGTCGTCGGAAAGTAATACCCGTCCCCCGCACTCAACACGCTCACCTGCCCGTCCACCGTCAACTCGACCGTGCCACGGGTGACAAGCCCACACTCCTCGCCTTCCGCGTGAACAATCGGCTCTTCGCCGGAACTCGCGCCCGGCGCGTATTGCTCGCGCAGCAGGCGCATCTGGCGACTTGGGACCGAGGCGCCGATCAGCAGCAGGCGCAGGCCGTGGCGGCCGAGGTCGGGTTGTTCGTTGGCGCGGAAGACGTATTGGTGTTCGCGGGGCGGCTGGTCGAAGGTGAAGAAGTCGGCCAGGGACATCGGGATGCCTTCGAGCAGCTTTTTCAGTGAGCTGACGGAAGGACTGACACGATTCTGTTCGATCAGGGAGATGGTGGCATTGGTCACGCCGCTACGCCGGGCCAGCTCGCGCTGGGAGAGTTTGTAGCTTTCGCGTACTAGTTTGAGTCGAGAACCCGTATCCATGACAGCCTTATGTGAGAACGACTTAAGGGTAATGGGGGTGGGTGGCGGGTGCCGCGCAAGGCGCGCGGATCACGTTGCTCCCGTGTCCCGGAACCGTGAAAGGCGGCTATTAAATCACGTTTGTCGGTGTTGCTCAGCAGGTTCGATGGACGGCACATGAAAAAGCCGGCAGCGCCCTTTTCGGGGGCGCCGCCGGCGAGGTAAATCAGATGCCGAAACGGTCGCGCAGCGAGTAATACACCGCGCCGAGGGCGGTCAGCGGGGCCGAGAAGGTACGGCCGCCGATCATCGGCATGTGTGGCAGCGAGGCGAAGGCGTCGAAGCGTTCGGCGTCGCCGCGGATCATTTCCGAGATCAGTTTGCCGGCCAGGTGCGAGCAAGTGACGCCGTGACCGCTGTAGCCCTGCATGTAGTAGGCGTTTTTCTCGATGCGGCCGAATTGCGGCATGCGGGACATGGTCAGCAGGAAGTTGCCGGTCCAGCGATAGTCGATTTTCACGTCCTTGAGCTGCGGGAAGGTCTTGAGGATCTTCGGGCGGATCAGGGTTTCAATGTCGTCCGGTTCACGGGCGCCGTAGACCACGCCGCCGCCGTAGAGCAGACGGTTGTCGGCGGTGAGGCGGTAATAGTCGAGCAGGTAGTTGCAGTCTTCGACGCAGTAGTTGTTGGTGATCAGGCTGCGGGCCTGCTTTTCGGTCAGCGGTTCGGTGACGCAGATCTGCGAGCCGCACGGCATGCTCTTGGCCGTCACGCGGTTGTCGAGGCCTTGTGGCAGGTAGGCGTTGCCGGCGATCAGCAGGTACTTGGCGCGGACCTGGCCTTTGGCGGTGCGCACGACGTTGGGCTCGCCGTATTTGATTTCTACCGCAGCGGACTGCTCGTAGATCTTGCCACCCAGACGCACGATGGCCGCAGCTTCACCGAGGGCCAGGTTCAGCGGATGGATGTGGCCGCCCTGCATGTCCAGCAGGCCGCCGACGTAGGCGTCGGAGCCGACTTCGCGGCGGATGTCCGCAGCGTCGAGCATCTTCAGGTTTTTATTGCCGTAACGTTCCCAGCTGCGCTTTTGCTCGGCGAGGCCCTTGAGCTGCTTGTTGTTCATCGCCGCGAAAATGCCGCCCGGGCGGTAGTCGCATTTGATGTCGTATTCCTTGATGCGCGAACGGATGATGTCGGCGCCTTCGAAGATCATGCTGCCGAGGATTTCCGCGGTCTTGTCGCCGTAGCGCTCTTCGATCACGTCGACGTCGCGGCTGTAGGAGTTGACCAGTTGACCGCCGTTGCGACCGCTGGCGCCATAGCCGACTTTCGCCGCTTCCAGCACCGTCACCTTGTAGCCGGCTTCGCTCAGGAACAGCGCCGAAGACAGGCCGGTGTAGCCGGCGCCGATGATGCAGACATCGCACTCCACCGACTCTTCGAGGACCGGAAAATCGATCACTTCGTTGCGGGTGGCGGCGTAGTAGCTGTTCACGTGTTGTTGTTTCATTTTTTATTCTCCGAGGGTCGCCGGTTGCAGGCGACCACCGCTGTAAAAGAGTCAGAGCTTGATCCAGGTCGCTTTCAGCTCGGTGTACTTGTCGAACGCGTGCAGCGATTTGTCGCGACCGTTGCCCGACTGTTTGAAACCACCGAACGGCGCGGTCATGTCGCCGCCGTCGTACTGGTTGACCCACACGCTGCCGGCGCGCAGGCCACGGGCGAAGGTGTGGGCCTTGCTCAGGTTGCTGGTCCAGACCCCGGCGGCGAGGCCGAAGATGCTGTCGTTGGCGATCTGCAGCGCTTCCTCGACAGTGTCGAAGGTGATCAGCGACAGCACCGGGCCGAAGATTTCTTCCTTGGCGATGGTCATGGCGTTGGTCACGCCGTCGAAAATCGTCGGCTCGACATAGGTGCCGCCGGTTTCTTCGAGGGTGCGGCGGCCACCGGCGATCAGCTCGGCGCCCTGCTCCCGGCCGATGCTGATGTAGCGCAGCACGTTGTCCAGTTGCCGCTGATCGACCACGGCGCCGACGGTGGTCGCCGGGTCGAGGGCATGACCCGGTTTCCACGCTTGCAGCGCTTCCACCAGCAGCGGGATGAATTGTTCGCGGATCGAACGCTCCACCAGCAGGCGCGAGCCGGCGGTGCAGACTTCGCCCTGGTTGAACGCAATGGCGCCGGCCGCCGCTTGTGCTGCCGCGCGCAAGTCCGGTGCGTCGGCAAACACCACGTTCGGGCTCTTGCCCCCTGCTTCGAGCCAGACGCGTTTCATGTTGCTTTGGCCGGCATAAATCATCAGTTGCTTGGCAATCGCCGTGGAGCCGGTGAAGGCCAGCACGTCGACGTCCATGTGCAACGCCAGCGCCTTGCCGACGGTGTGGCCGAAGCCTGGCAGGACGTTGAACACGCCTTTCGGAATACCCGCATCCAATGCAAGTTGCGCAATGCGGATCGCGGTCAGCGGGGATTTTTCCGAAGGCTTGAGGATGAACGAGTTACCCGCCGCCAGCGCCGGGGCGAATTTCCAGCTGGCCATGATCAGCGGGAAGTTCCACGGCACGATGGCCGCGACTACGCCCGCTGGCTCGCGGGTTACCAGGCCGAGCTGGTCGTGCGGAGTGGCGGCGACTTCGTCGTAAATCTTGTCGATCGCTTCGGCGCTCCAGCGGATCGCGTTGGCGGTCGCCGGGATGTCGATGCTCATCGAGTCGCTGATCGGTTTGCCCATGTCGAGGGTTTCGAGCAGCGCCAGTTCTTCCTGGTGTTGCAGGATCAGGTCGGCGAAGCGGATCAGGATGCGCTTGCGCTCGGCCGGGGCCTTGTTGGCCCACACGCCGGAATTGAAGGATTGGCGCGCGACTTCGACGGCGAGGTTGGCGTCGGCTTCATCGGTGCTGGCGACGGAGGCCAGGAAACGGCCGTCGACGGGGCTCAGGCATTCGAAGGTATCGCCGCTGATCGCGGGGCGGTATTCGCCATTGATGAAGGCACGGGATTCGAGGGTCAGGGACTGGAAGCGTTGTTCCCAGTCGTTGCGGGTCATGGTCATGGGGGTGACTCACACAGAGAAAGAGGTGACCGCCGCTCACATGGGAGCGGCGGTGCTTGCGAGGTAAGCGCTCGAGCGTCAGACGGTATGCAGATACCAGTTGTACTCAAGGTCAGAGATCGAGTTTTCGAACTCGGCCAGCTCGCTTTCCTTGCACGCGACGAACACGTCGATGTACATCGGGTCGATGTAGCGGGCCATGACTTCGCTGTCGTCCAGCTCACGCAGGGCGTCGCGCAGGTTGTTCGGCAGGCTCTGTTCGTTCTGCTCGTAGCTGTTGCCTTCGACCGGGGCGCCCGGTTCGATCTGGTTGGTCAGGCCGTGGTGAATACCGGCCAGCACCGAAGCCATCAGCAGGTACGGGTTGGCGTCGGCGCCGGCGACACGGTGCTCGATGCGCACGGCGTCGGCCGAACCGGTCGGCACACGGACGGCCACGGTGCGGTTGTCGATGCCCCAGCTCGGCGAGTTCGGTACGTAGAACTGTGCGCCGAAGCGTCGGTACGAGTTGACGTTCGGGCACAGGAAGGCCATTTGCGCAGGCAGGGTCTCCAGCACACCGCCGATCGCGTGGCGCAGCGCGGCGTTCTGCTCGGGATCCTCGCTGGCGAAGATGTTGTTGCCTTCCTTGTCCAGGATCGAAATGTGCACATGCAGACCATTGCCCGCCTGGCCCGGATACGGCTTGGCCATGAAGGTGGTGTCCATTTCGTGGTCGTAGGCGATGTTCTTCACCAGGCGCTTGAGCAGGACGGCGTAGTCGCACGCTTTAACTGGGTCGGAAACATGGTGCAGGTTGACTTCGAACTGCGCCGGGGCGCTTTCCTTGACGATGGCGTCAGCAGGAATGCCCTGCTCTTTCGCGCCTTCGAGGATGTCTTGCAGACAGTCGACGTATTCGTCGAGATCGTCGATCAGATAAACCTGAGTCGATACCGGACGCTTGCCGGAGACTGGCGAGCGTGGCGACTGTGGACGGCCGTTCACGTTGTCCTGATCGATCAGGTAGAACTCGAGTTCGAACGCGGCGCAGATGGTCAGGCCCAGTTCGTCGAATTTGCGCACCACGTTGGCCAGCACTTCACGGGGGTCGGCGAAGAACGGCTCGCCTTCCAGTTCGTGCATGGTCATCAGCAGTTGAGCGGTCGGACGCTTCTGCCAGGGTTCGATGCTCAGGGTGCCAGGGATCGGGTAGCAGATACGGTCGGCGTCGCCGATGTCCAGGCCCAGACCGGTGCTTTCCACCGTGGAGCCATTGATGTCGAGGGCGAAAAGCGAGGCCGGCAAGTTGATGCCTTTTTCGTACACCTTATGAAGACTGGTGCGCTCGATGCGCTTGCCGCGCACCACACCGTTCATGTCTGCAATCAGAAGGTCGACGTACAAAACCTCAGGATGTTTCTTAAGGAATGCGTTTGCTTCGTTGAGTTGAACGGCACGCAGAGGGACCGACATGATGCACCTATTTAGCTGTTAATTATTATGTTCACTGCTGTTTCGCGGAGCCAGTCAACCCGAACGGCAAAGTGAAGTCAATAGCGAACACCTGGCCGTTCAGCGTTTATTTTTCGGGCTTTTTTTAACACTCTCGTGCCAACACAGGCGCCAGAGCCCCGGTTTTGATGACGATTTGATGAACGGCGTTTAGAATTTTTTACATGGGAGTTGTTAATTAAAATCAACGAGGCTAAGCTCCGGAAAAGCTCGTTCAAGTGTCAAACTTCGAGGTGAATAAAAATGGCATTCAAGCCATTGATCGGCGTTACTGCGTGCGTCAAACAGATTGGCCTGCACCCCTACCACATCAGCGGCGACAAGTACGTTCGCGCTGTCAGCGTTGCGGCGCTGGGGTTGCCCGTCGTCATTCCTTCCCTTGGCAAACTGACTGAAATCGAAGACCTGCTGGGTCAACTCGACGGTCTGTTGCTGACCGGCTCGCCGTCCAATGTGGAACCTTTCCACTATCAGGGCCCGGCCAGCGCTCCCGGCACGGATCACGATCCGGCGCGGGATGCCACTACCCTTCCTCTATTGCGTGCAGCCATCGCGGCGGGCGTTCCGGTACTCGGCATCTGCCGGGGCTTCCAGGAAATGAACGTGGCGTTCGGCGGCAGCCTGCACCAGAAGGTGCATGAGCTGCCGGGCATGCTCGATCACCGCGAAGCCGACAGCCCGGATGTCGCCGTGCAATACGCCCCGGCCCACGCCGTGTCGGTACTGCCCGGCGGCGTGTTCGAAGCGCTGGAGCTGCCGGGTGAATTCCAGGTCAACTCGATTCACAGTCAGGGCATCGACCGCCTCGCTCCCGGCCTGCGCGCCGAAGCCGTGGCGCCGGACGGCCTGATCGAGGCGGTCTCGGTGGAGCACAGCCCGACCTTCGCCCTCGGCGTGCAATGGCACCCGGAATGGCAGGTGCTGGACAACCCGAACTACCTGCGGATCTTCCAGGCGTTCGGCGAGGCCTGCCGCCAGCGTGCGGCGCGACGCAACCAGCGCTGACGCCACCCAACGATTGCAAAACCTTTTACTGCCCCCGCGGGGTCGGCGGCTGCGCGCTTGCGCATCCGTCATCCGCGATCAGCAACACACCGCGAAAACAAAAAGCACCACCCGGCAGCCAGGACGGCGGCGCCGAACAACCCGCACGGTGCGGGTCTGCAATCCACTCTTAAGCCAGGCCGCGTTGGCCCGGCGACTGAAACCTGTTGGGAGTTTCACATGGCAAACGCCTCCAGCACTTACAGGAAGGCTCTTGAAGGTCATCAGCAACCGAAAAAGGTTCTGGTGAAAGTCGATCGAGTCACCAAGAAGTTCGACGAAACCACCGCTGTGGACGACGTGTCCCTGGAGATCCATCAGGGCGAAATCTTCGCCCTGCTCGGCGGCTCCGGCTCGGGCAAATCGACCCTGCTGCGCATGCTCGCCGGTTTCGAACGGCCGACTGAAGGACGCATTCTGCTCGACGGTGTCGACATCACCGACATGCCGCCGTACGAGCGGCCGATCAACATGATGTTCCAGTCCTACGCCCTGTTCCCGCACATGACGGTCGCGCAGAACATCGCCTTCGGCCTCAAGCAGGACCGTTTGCCGGCCAGCGAAATCGACGCCCGCGTCGAAGAAATGCTGCGCCTCGTCCACATGACCCAATACGCCAAGCGCCGCCCGCATCAACTGTCCGGCGGCCAGCGTCAGCGCGTGGCCCTCGCCCGCTCGCTGGCCAAGCGTCCGAAGCTGTTGCTGCTCGACGAACCGATGGGCGCGCTGGACAAGAAACTGCGTTCGCAGATGCAGCTGGAATTGGTCGAAATCATCGAGCGCGTCGGCGTGACCTGCGTGATGGTGACCCACGACCAGGAAGAGGCCATGACCATGGCCGAGCGCATCGCGATCATGCACCTGGGCTGGATCGCCCAGATCGGCAGCCCGGTCGACATCTATGAAGCACCGGTCAGCCGCATGGTCTGCGAATTCATCGGCAACGTGAACGCCTTCGACGGCACCGTGGTCGAGGACCTTGAAGGTCACGCGATCATTCACAGCCCGGACTTGCAGCAAAAGATCTACGTCGGTCATGGCGTCAGCACCTCGGTGCAGGACAAGTCGATCACCTACGCGATCCGCCCGGAAAAAATGCTGGTCAGCACGATCAAGCCGGAGACCCGCTACAACTGGTCCGAAGGCAAGGTGCATGACATCGCCTACCTCGGCGGCCACTCGGTGTTCTACGTCGAATTGCCGAGCGGCAAGATCGTCCAGTCGTTCATGGCCAACGCCGAACGCCGTGGCGCGCGGCCGACCTGGGACGACAAGGTCTACGTCTGGTGGGAAGACGACAGCGGCGTGGTACTGCGCTCATGAGAACCTTCAATCAGCAATTCCTGCGCCTGGTGCCCAGCGGGCGAAAGTTCGTCATCGGCATCCCGTTCATCTGGCTGTTCCTGTTCTTCATGCTGCCGTTCTTCCTGGTGATGAAGATCAGCTTCTCGGAAGCCGCGCTGTCGATCCCGCCGTACTCGGAGATCTACACCTACGCCGAACAGAAATTCCAGCTGTTCCTGAACATCGGCAACTACACCATGCTCGGCGAAGACGAGCTGTACCTGTCGGCCTACCTCGGTTCGCTGAAGGTTGCGGCACTGAGCACGATGATGTGCCTGGTGATCGGTTTCCCGATGGCCTACGCGATCACCAAGGCCAGCAAGGAAGCGCAAAACGTCCTGCTGCTGTTGATCATGATGCCGACCTGGACCGCGATCCTGATCCGCGTTTACGCGTGGATGGGCATCCTCAGCAACAACGGTCTGCTCAATGCGTTCTTGATGTGGACCGGGCTCACCGATCACCCGATCGAGATCCTCAACACCAACACGGCCGTGTATATCGGCGTGGTTTACGCCTATCTGCCATTCATGGTGCTGCCGCTCTACGCCAACCTGGTGAAGCACGACGGCAGCCTGCTGGAAGCCGCGCAGGATCTGGGTTCGAGCAACTTCAACAACTTCTGGAAAATCACCGTGCCGCTGGCCAAGAACGGCATCATTGCCGGCTGCATGCTGGTGTTCATTCCGGTGGTGGGCGAGTTCGTGATTCCAGAACTGCTGGGCGGCCCGGAGACCCTGATGATCGGTCGCGTGCTGTGGCAAGAGTTCTTCAATAACCGCGACTGGCCGGTGGCGTCCGCCCTGGCGGTGGTGATGCTGTTGATCCTGATTGTGCCGATCCTGCTGTTCAACCGCAGCCAGGCCAAAGAGATGGAGGGACGGGGATGAAACGCTTCGGATTTTCAAAGTTCATGCTGATCTTCGGCCTGATGTTCATCTATCTGCCGATGCTGATTCTGGTGATCTACTCGTTCAACGCCTCGAAACTGGTGACGGTCTGGGGCGGCTGGTCGGTGAAGTGGTACGTCGGCCTGCTCGACAACACGCAACTGATGGGCTCGGTGGTGCGCTCGCTGGAAATCGCCTGCTACACCGCTGTCGCCGCAGTGGCGCTGGGCACCCTCGCCGCGTTCGTGCTGACCCGCGTGACGCGCTTCAAGGGTCGTACGCTGTTCGGTGGTCTGGTGACCGCGCCGCTCGTTATGCCCGAGGTAATTACCGGTCTGTCGCTGTTGCTGCTGTTCGTGGCGATGGCGCAACTGATCGGCTGGCCGCAGGAGCGTGGCATCGTCACGATCTGGATCGCCCACACCACGTTTTGTGCCGCTTATGTGGCGGTGGTAGTCTCCGCCCGCTTGCGTGAGCTGGACCTGTCGATCGAGGAAGCGGCGATGGATCTGGGCGCGAAACCGTTCAAGGTGTTTTTCCTGATCACTATCCCGATGATCGCCCCGTCGCTGGCGGCGGGCGGCATGATGTCGTTCGCCCTGTCGCTGGATGACCTGGTGCTGGCGAGCTTCGTCTCCGGCCCGGGTTCGACGACCCTGCCGATGGAAGTGTTCTCGGCGGTGCGTCTGGGCGTGAAGCCCGAGATCAACGCCGTGGCCAGCCTGATTCTGCTGGCGGTGTCGCTGGTGACCTTCCTGGTCTGGTACTTCGGCCGCAAGGCAGAAGCCAACCGCAAGCGGGCGATTCAAGAAGCGATGGATCAGACCGCCAACGAATCGTGGCAGCAACCGCAACCTCAACGAGTGGCAGCGACAGCCTGAGTACCGGGTGGCGAGGGAGCCTCTCCCCCGCCACCGATTCACTGAAATTCCGCTTTGTGTTTTTGAATAAAGCTTTTGAATAAAAAGAATGGAGTTGTACCGATGAAAATGTTTGGCAGGACTCTGCTGACACTGTCCTTATTGGGCGCAATCGCCACGGGCGCCCAGGCCAACGACAAGGTGCTGCGCGTTTACAACTGGTCGGACTACATCGCCCCGGACACCGTCAAGAAGTTCGAAGACGAGACCGGCATCCGCGTGACCTACGATGTGTTCGATAGCAATGAAACCCTCGAAGCGCGTCTGCTCGCGGGCAAGTCCGGCTACGACATCGTGGTGCCGTCCAACAGTTTCCTGGCCAAGCAGATCAAGGCCGGGGTCTACCAGACCCTGGACAAATCGAAGCTGCCGAACTGGATGAATCTCAACCCGGTGCTGCTGAAAAACGCCTCCGCCAGCGATCCGGGCAACGCCCATGCGTTCCCGTACATGTGGGGCTCGATCGGCATCGGTTTCAACCCGGCCAAGGTCAAGGAAGTACTCGGCAAGAACGCGCCGACCAACTCCTGGGACCTGCTGTTCAAACCGGAGAACGCCGAGAAGCTCAAGGCTTGCGGCATCAGTTTCCTCGACTCGCCGACCGAAATGATCCCGGCGGCCCTGCACTATCTGGGCTATCCGGTGAACGACAAGGACACCGCGCACATCAAGGAAGCCGAGGCGCTGTTCATGAAGATTCGCCCGAACGTGGCGTACTTCCACTCGTCGAAATACATCTCGGACCTGGCCAACGGCAACATCTGCGTGGCGGTCGGTTACTCCGGTGACGTGCTGCAGGCCAAGGCCCGCGCGGTGGAATCGGGCAACAACGTGGTGATCGATTACAGTATTCCCAAGGAAGGTGCCGGCAGCTTCTACGACATGGTCGCCATCCCGCGCGATGCGGCGAACGTCGAGAACGCTTACCTGTTCATGGACTTCCTGATGCGTCCGGACATCATCGCCGAGATCACCAACAGCAACGGCTACAGCAACGCCAACGCCGCCGCCACGCCACTGGTGGACGAAGCGATCCGCAACGACCCGGGCTCATACCCGTCGCAGGAAGTGATGGCCACGCTGTACGCGGTGCCGGATCAACCGATTGCCACGCAACGGATCATGACCCGGGGCTGGACCCGCGTGAAACTCGGCAAGTAAACACACATCAATTTCCGTTCACGCAGCGCCTTACCACCGCTGCACCCTCGCTCTGAACGGCCTCACCTGGCCTCCCTCGGTTCAGGTGAATTCAGGCGCCCTCGGGCGCCTTTTTTTGTGGGCTCAGGTCAGCGGCCAATCCTGAACAATTCGATAACGACCCTTGTGGGATTCGAACAGCGCAAAGCGTTCGGCCCGCAAGAAGAACTCCGGCGGCGTCGCAGATTCCGGCTCCGGAGCGCGATAGTCCCGGGCCAGCGTCAGGTGTGGACGGTACTCACGCGTCGCCTCTTCAAAACCGAACGGCAACATCGCCTGCTCCAATCCATAAACCAGCCGCAACAAACCCGCAGGTGCCTGTTCCGGCGCCAGCGACAACACCCCGGCGCGATGCCAGACCTGCAACCGGTCCAGCGAAATCCTCAGCGCCTCGCCCGGCGTGCGCACTTTCGCGGCCGCCTCACAGACTTCAGCAATCTGCGCCAACGGCACTGCGCCGAGAAACAGCAGCGTCAGGTGAAAGTTGTCCGCCGGCACCGGTTTGCCGGTACGCAGTCCCAGTTCGCTGCGCCACTGGGCAATCGCCTTGCGCTGTGCCGGTGGGCAGTCCAGGGCGAAGAACAGCCGCTTGAACGGTTGATCCCCGCGTGTTTCGTCCGTCACGGCCACGCTCCTTTGTTCGTCGAGATCCCTGGATTCTACACGCCCGTTTCTGGCGACTCTCAGCATGGGGTTTATAGTTCAACGATTGCCATCAACCGGAGGACATCATGCGCGAGATCCTCAGCAAAGAACCCTGGTGGGCTCGGCCACCGAATCCCGGACAGGATGAAAGCGAACTGGAATGGGGCTGGCTGGTGCATTACAGCGAGGGAGAACCGCGTTTCGAATTCGTGCGCGAGCGGCCGACGGACGAGCAGATTCGCAACCGCAAAGGCTGCCGGATCACCCCGTCGGCGGAGTGATCCGGCTGTTCTGCCTCAAGACTCGAGAATGTTCTTGAAGCCACCGAAGATCATCCGCATCCCATCGAATGGCATCGGATTGACGTCCGGCTGCATGCGCGGGTCTTCCATCATTTTGCCCATGCCGGCGTCGCGGGTGGCCTTGTCCGGCCAGACCAGCCAACCGGCCGACACGGTTTCGCCTTCCTTGAGTTTCACCGCCATCGGGAATGAGGTGACCTTGCCGTCCGGCACGTCATCGCCCCAGCCTTGAACCACCTCCAGGGCGCCGTATTCCTTGAACAGCTTCTCGGCGATTTCGCAGTGTTTTTTGTACTGTTCGCGATTGGCGTTCGGAACGGGTGCAACAAAAACATCGATGTAAGCCATGGTCGTGCTCCTGCGGGTTTAGGGATTGATCTGCTGAGTAGTCGACTCAGGCGGCCGCCATTCGACAGGTGTGGCGCCCAATCCGACCGACGGTTCATCGCCCCTGCCCAGATTGCCCTCGACCTGCGCCGCCATGTGCAACGTACCGGCCATCACACCGGTCGTCGGGTTCTGCACCAGTTTCAGCCAGGCCTTGTCGAACGTGTTGCCCAGGCTGCTGCGGATCAGTGCTTCGCTGTCCGGACGATCATTGGCCTGAAGGATGGCGCGGATGCCCGCCACGCCGACCGAGATCACCCCACCGACGAGTTTGCCTGCCGCCGCCGCCACCGCGCTGGCCGCGCCCCGAGGGGCCATCTCCGCTTCCATGCGCTGGCTGGCACGCTTGGCCACCGGGGCCATGCCGGCATCGGTCGAGGCGATGCCCTTGGCCCCGCCTTCGGTGTGGATCTTGTCGATCAGCGCGGCATAGGCCGGCAAGGTGTTCAACGGCTCGGTGCTGACGACCTGATACAGCGAGGCATCCCGGGCCGGCGGTGGGCCGAGGGCAATGGCGGGGATTTTCTGCAAATGCCCGTTGAGCTGGGCGACGGGCACGCCATAGCGCTGGGCGATGACCGGCATCTGCTGTGCCATCAGTTGCGCGTAGAACGCGGTGGACTGGGCGAGGATCGCGTCCGGGTCGATCTCCTGAGCCACCGGCACCAGCACCCGCTCCTGATATTGCTCCAGCAAATAGGCAGCCAGACGCTTGGATGAGGCGTCCTGCTCGCCACCGGCACTGAGGGTGTACCAGCTGACTTTCATCGACAGCCATTCCTGGGTCCAGTAGCTGCTGAACCACGGGATGAATTTTTCTTCAGTTTGCTCGTAGACCCGAATGCGCCAATGTTCCATCGAACCGCGGGCAAAAGCCTTGACCTGTTCGGTGGACTGCCGGGAAGCCACAACGATATCCCGGTCGATCTGCTGCCAGGTGGCCGGCGAAACCACCACCGCCGGCGCGCTCGCCGGGCCCCGCGCCGAACTCGCGCAACCGGCCAGCAACATCAGTGCGGCGACGATCAGCGCACGCAGGTTCACGGTGGCGGTGTCCTTTGGTGGGTCAGATCTGGAGGTAACGACTTGAGTATAGGTGCGGGTTTCAGCCGTTTGTCCGGTTGTATCGATCCTCGATCCGGGCGCGGGATTTCAGCTTTTTTTCCAACCATCACTGACGTCGATGATCACCATTACGACGATTGCCTTCCGCATCAGACGCGTCCGGCGCAGAATTCACCCATCCGAGACACACACCACGAGGAGTTCACATCATGAGTCATACCGTTACCCTCGCCGTGAGCTTCCCGGTCTTCGGCAACAACTATTACGACCAGCACCCGGTGTCGCTGAAGACGCAGCCGCTGGTGTTCAACGAAGATTTCGAAGATCTGCTGATGCCCGCCGCGAGCAATCATTTCAGCAATGAAGTGGTGGGCCTCAACGATCAGTTCCGTTTTCTGAGCGACATACTCGCCACCCATTTGCTGGACATCGAGGCCTCCGTGCCTGCGCGATCCAGCGTCCGGGCGAACGCTCATTTTTAATGCCAAGGGGCGTTCCCGTGAGGGAACGCCCCTTTTTTCTCATCACTGGTCGTCGTTATCGCCGCGATGATAGCGACGCCCGTCGCGACGGTCGTAGTCGCGATCATCCCAACGCCGGTCATGGTCGTAATAACGGCCATGGTCGCGGTCGTAATGCCGGCCATGGCGGTAGTCATCATCAAAGTCCGCCACACAACCGCCCAGCAGTACGGCGGCAGAAACTGTCAGCAACAGGCTTGTTGCACGCATCATTCAGAATTTCCCTAAAACCAAGGTCTTGACGACGGAAGTGGTCAGCGCAATGCGCGCAGCCGCGGTTTCGACCGGGGAAAACTCCGATGATTCACTGACGACCCGTGACCGTTGATCGCTTCGTTTGCCTCTGCGTGGCGGGCCTGATGCCCGAACAAAAATCCGACAAAACCTTTTCCTCTCCCTGGCGGTCACTCCTAGAACAGACCAAGACTGGCAACCACGCCGGCATGCGTGCGGGTCATTCGCGACCCGCCGACCTGATCAGAGGAAGCCCAGCCATGAACGATCATCCGCCATCGGGGATGTCCCGACGCCGGTTCCTGATTCTCGGCGCCGTGACAGCGACAGCCTTTGCGCTACCGCCTTTCATCAGCCTCAAGGCCTACGCGGCCAGTCTGGAGCAACCGGCCATGAGCAAAGTGACGCTTGAAGTCAACGGCAAGCCGCAGGCCCTTGATATCGATACCCGCACCACGCTGCTGGATGCTCTTCGCGAGCACCTGCACCTGACCGGCAGCAAAAAAGGCTGCGACCACGGCCAGTGCGGCGCCTGCACGGTGATCGTCGATGGCCGGCGGATCAATTCGTGCCTGACCCTGGCGGTGATGCAGGACGGCGCCAAGGTCACCACCATCGAAGGCCTCGGCATGCCGGACCACCTGCATCCGATGCAAGCGGCGTTCATCAAGCATGACGGTTATCAGTGCGGCTATTGCACGCCGGGGCAGATCTGCTCGGCGGTGGCGGTGCTCAAGGAAATTCGCGACGGCATTCCCAGTCACGCCAGCCCCAGTCTGACCGAGCCGCCGCAACTGATCGTCAGCGAGTTGCAGGAGCGCATGAGCGGCAACATCTGCCGTTGCGGCGCCTACTCCAACATCATCGAAGCCATCAGCGAAGTCGCGGAGGTCTCGGCATGAGAGCGTTCAATTACAGTCGCGCCGATTCCCCCGCCGCAGCCGCTGCACAAGCGGCGCAAACGCAAGGCGCGCGGTTCATCGCCGGCGGCACCAACCTGCTGGACTTGATGAAGCTCGACATCGAAACGCCGCCGCACCTGATTGACGTCAATCATCTGGGACTCGACGGGATCGAAGCGACCGACGACGGCGGCTTGCGCATCGGCGCACTGGTGCGCAACACCGATCTGGCCGCCGACCCGCGTGTGCGCAAAGACTACGGCCTGCTCTCCCGTGCCTTGCTGGCCGGGGCCTCGGGGCAGTTGCGCAACATGGCAACCACCGCCGGCAACCTGCTGCAACGCACCCGTTGCCCGTACTTCTACGACACCAATCAGGCCTGCAACAAACGTAATCCCGGCAGTGGTTGCGCGGCGATTGGTGGGGTCACGCGGCAACTGGGAATCATCGGTGTCAGCGACGCGTGCATCGCCACGCACCCGAGCGACATGGCGATTGCCCTGCGTACGCTGGATGCGCAGATCGAAACCCTCCAACCCGATGGCAGCACCCGGCGCATCGCCATGGCCGATTTCCACTCATTGCCCGGCAGCACACCGCACATCGAAACCGCGCTCACACCCGGGGAATTGATCACTGGCGTTACCCTGCCCGCTCCGGTGGGCGGCACCCACGTCTATCACAAGGTGCGGGACCGTTCGTCCTATGCCTTCGCGCTGGTGTCTGTCGGGTTGATCCTGCAAAAGGACGGCAGCGGCCGCATCGCCGTCGGTGGCATCGCGCCGAAACCCTGGCGCGTCGAGGCCGCAGAAGCGCTGCTGCCTCAAGGCGCGAAAGCCGTCAGTGCACGTCTGCTCGATGGCGCCACGCCCACCCATGACAACCAGTTCAAGGTAACGCTGGTGGAGCGCACGCTCGCCTCGGTGCTGGCCCAAGCGAGGGACGAAGCATGAAATTCGACACGCCCGCCACCACCAATCCGATTGACCAGTTGAAGGTCATCGGCAAACCCACCGACCGCATCGAAGGCCCGCTGAAGACCAGCGGTCAGGCGCCTTACGCCTACGAACAACACGAAGCGGCAAAAAATCAGGCTTACGGCGTCATGGTCGGTGCGGCCATCGCCAAGGGTCGCATCACCCGCATGGATCTGGACGAGGCCCACGCCGCCCCCGGCGTGCTGGCCATCGTCACCGCCGCCAATGCCGGCAAACTCGGCAAGGGCAAATACAACGCCGCACACCTGCTGGCCGGGCCCGAGGTGCAGCACTATCACCAGGCAGTGGCGCTGGTGGTCGCAGAAACCTTCGAACAGGCACGGGCCGCCGCGCAGCTTGTGCATGTCGAGTACGCGACGGATAAAGGCCAGTTCGATCTGGCCGCCGTACGCGATCAGGGCAAGGAACCGAAGGAAGAACTGCCGGACGTCAAACACGGCGATTTCGCCACCGCGTTTGCCGCCGCCCCGGTGCAGTTCGACCAGACCTACAGCACCCCGGACCAGTCCCACGCGATGATGGAACCCCATGCGACACTCGCCGCGTGGCAAGGCGATCAACTGACCCTGTGGACCTCGAACCAGATGATCGCCTGGAGTGTCGGCGACATCGCCACCACCCTCGGCCTGCCCAAAGAAAAAGTGCGGTTGATTTCGCCCTACATCGGCGGCGGTTTCGGCGGCAAGCTGTTCATCCGCGCCGACTCGATCCTCGCCGCACTCGGCGCGCGCCTGGCCAACCGCCCGGTGAAAGTCGCCCTCGCCCGCCCGCAAATCGCCAACAACACCACCCACCGCCCAGCCACCATCCAGCGCATCCGCATGGGCGCCACGGCGGACGGTAAACTGAGCGCCATCGCCCACGAAGGCTGGTCGGGCAACCTGGCCGAGGGCAAGGTCGAAGTCGCCGCGCAGCCGAGTCAGTTGCTCTATGCCGGGGAAAATCGTCTGGTGAGCATGCGCCTCGCACCGCTGGATCTGCCCGAAGGCAACGCCATGCGCGCGCCCGGCGAAACACCCGGTTTGATGGTGCTGGAGATCGCCATGGACGAGATGGCGGAAAAGCTCAAACTCGACCCGATCCAGTTCCGCATCCTCAACGACACCCAGGTCGATCCGGTGAAAACCGAGCGACCGTTCTCCCAACGACGCCTGATCGAATGCCTGCAGACCGGCGCCGAACACTTCGGCTGGGACAAGCGCAATGCAACGCCCGGCACCCGTCGCGAAGGTCGCTGGCTGATCGGCATGGGCGTGGCGGCGGCGATTCGCAACAACCTGCTGGTGAAATCCGGCGCCCGGGTGCGCCTGGAGCGTGACGGCAAGATCACCGTGGAAACCGACATGACCGATATCGGCACCGGCAGCTACACGATCATCGCCCAGACCGCCGCCGAGATGATGGGCGTGGGCCTGGAGGATGTGGTGGTGCATCTGGGGGATTCGAGTTTTCCGGTGTCATCCGGCTCCGGTGGCCAGTTCGGCGCCAATTGCTCGACCGCGGGGGTCTACGCCGCGTGCATGAAACTGCGCGAAGCGGTGACGACGAAACTGGGCATGACCGAGGGTGACGCAGTGTTCGCCGATGGCCAGGTGCAGCTCGGCAACAAACACGTGCCGTTGCGCAACGCCGCGCAAAACGGCGTGATCGAAGCCGAGGACAGCATCGAATTCGCCGACCTCGCCAAGCAGTATCAGCAATCGACCTTCGGCGCGCATTTCGTCGAAGTCGCGGTCGATGCCGCCACCGGCGAAGTGCGCGTGCGTCGCATGCTAGCGGTCTGCGCTGCCGGGCGGATTCTCAACCCGAAATCCGCCCGCAGCCAGGTGATCGGCGCGATGACCATGGGCGTCGGGGCGGCGCTGATGGAAGAGCTCGCAGTGGACAAGCGCCTGGGCTTTTTCGTCAATCACGACCTGGCCGGCTACGAGGTGCCAGTGCACGCCGACATCCCGCATCAGGAGGTGATTTTTCTCGATGAAACCGACCCGATCTCTTCGCCGATGAAGGCCAAGGGCGTGGGCGAACTGGGCATCTGCGGGGTCAGCGCGGCGGTGGCGAACGCAATCTACAACGCCACCGGGGCGCGGGTGCGGGAGTATCCGATTACCCTGGACAAAATTCTCGATTCGCTACCGCCGATGATCTGAATCCGCTCGCGCACCAGCATGGGGTACAAGGGGTCGAGTGACTTCACCAGAGGGCTTTGGTGTAGGTGATCAGGATCCGCGTCTCGTCGGCATCGCGGCTGAACGACGAGCGATAAGTCGCATTGCGCACCCGCAAGGCAACGTCCTTGAACGTGCCGCTTTGAATCACGTATTTCATTTCGGTGTTGCGCTCCCATTCCTGCCCGGTCTTGCCCGCGACCTGGGCGTGGTCGGCGTCGATGTAGCGGCTCATGAAGGTCAGGCCGGGAATGCCCAGGCGCTCGAAATCGAAGTCGTAACGCATTTGCCAGGAACGCTCTTTGGCCTCAGCGAAATCGCCGATCTGCGCGTAGTTGACCAGATAGGCGTCGCTGCCTTCGACATAGGGAAATGCACTTTCACCGAACATCGCCTGATAACCGACACTGACTTTATGCCCGCCGGCGGCATAGCCGACCATGCCGTTCAGTGACTGGTTGTGAATCTTCCCGGCCTTGGCCGCGCCCTGGCTTTCGCTGGAGAAAAACCGCAGATCGCTGCTTACCGTTCCACCGGCCATCGGTCGTGTATCGGTAAGGCCGATGAAGTGCTGATCGTAGACATCGCTCAACGATGCATAGTGATAACTGACCTTGAGATGTTCGTTCACCTGCCGATCCACCCCGACCAGATTCAGGTGCGCGCCCTGGGCGTTGGTCACGAAGCGGTTGTTCTTGTTGTTCAGGGCAATCGGTTCATAGCTCGTATCGTTGCGTCCCTTGACCCGATCAAGTTGCCCCGCCGTCAGCACCACACCGGGCAAATCCTGGGAGGTCACCAACGCGCCGCGAAAAGTTTGCGGCAGGATCATGCCGTCCTGCGGGCGTAGTGTCGGCAGCACGGGAAACAACGAGCCTGCCTTCACTTCGGTTTTTGAAAACTTCACCTTCGCCGTCACCCCAAGCTTGCCGTACTCGCTGGCTGCACGACCGTCGCTGCGCACCGGCAACAAACCGCTGCCAGCGCGATCCGGGCTGGAATCAAGACGCACGCCAACCATGCCCAGCAGATCGACACCGAAACCCACGACGCCCGGGGTAAAACCGGACTCGAACCTGAACATCAGGCCCTGGGCCCATTCCTCGCGCTTCGACTGAAGAGTCGACGGCCCATCACGAAAGTCACGGTTGAAGTAGACGTTGCGGGTTTCGAACGAGGCGTGAGAGTCCGCCAGAAAATCCGCACGGGCTCCATGGCTCAAGCTTGCCAGCAGCAGCGTACCGGCCAGGGTCGACAGTCCATTGCGCATCCCCGAATGAATGAATGCAGTCACGGCGACACCTATGAAATGAGTGGCGAAAGGATCTGAAGAAGCAGGTCAAAAAGCCCTGGCGAGCATCGCGATCAGCCGTTCACCGAACAGCGTCAGCGCCACGCCCAGCAGCACCACCACGGCGCCGGCGATCTTGATCGACGCCGCCGGCCGTACCACTGCGCCGAGCCAGCCGAAGTGATCGATGGCCACCGACGACAGCAGTTGCCCGGCAATCACCAGCACCAGCAGGTTCGCCAGGCCGATGCGCGGCGCCAGCCACACGGTGCAGAAAATCGCCCCGGCGCCAAGCACGCCACCGACCAGACGCCAGCCCGGTTGCGCCGGAATCACACTCAACGCATCGCCCAGTCCGCCGCGCATCCACGCCAGTGCACCTAGCACCAGCATGCCGCTGAGAAACGAGTAGAACGCCGCCGCCAAGGTGTTGCCGGTCATGGCCCCGGCCAACTGACTGTTCACCGCCGCTTGCACGGCAATCGCCACACCGGCCAACAAGGCCAGGGCAAAGGAAATCAGGATCATGACCGTGCACCTCTCAGCAGGAATGCAGCGGGGCGAAATGCTCCGCGAAGGGATCAGGGCTGTAGCCGGCCGCGTTGAACAGGTAGCTGCGCGACTCTTCGGTTGCCCGGTTCAGTTGCTCGCGATCCACGCCCAGCACCACTCCCGCCTGTTTGCGGATGCGCCCGGCGATGATCACGGTGTCGATGTCGCCACGTTCGGCGGCATGCACCACCGTGCCGAGGGCATTGTTCGACGGATAGACGCTGAGGTTGTCGGTGCGGATCAGCACGATGTCGGCCTGTTTGCCGGGGGTGATGCTGCCGATGCGCGCATCGAGGCCGGCACACGCGGCGCCATCGAGAGTCGCAGCCTTGAGCAGTTGCGCGGCGCTGACCAGTTCCGGCGCCGGCTGACCGTGGAAACGTGCACTGTGTGCAGCAGCCCGTTGCAAGTAAAACGCCACGCGCATTTCGCCGAACATGTCACCGCCGTAAGAGCTTTCGTTGTCGACGCTCAGTCCCGGTTGCATGCCGTGATCGACGGCTTTCTGCCAGGCGAAAACCCCGTCTTCCAGGCCATAGTGCGCATCGGAGCGCGGGCAGACGTTCACCTTGACCCCGGCGTGGCGCAGGATCGACCAGCCGTGATCCGGCAAGCAGGTGCAGTGATTGAAAATGTTGTCCGGGCCGAGCAGCCCTTCTTCGTGCAGCGCATCCAGCTCGGCGGCCATGCCGGCACCGAAGAACTCGGTGACGATGCTCAGACCAAGCTCACGGGCGACCGCCCATTGTTCACGGTCGAGCTGCGCCATCATCGCCAGGGTCACCAGCGAATCGGACGATCTGGCGTATTTGTCTTTCAGGCGTCGCAAGTCGCCCGGCCATTGCGTGGATTCCCACTCCCCCGACAACGGCGCGCCCGGCGCATGCACGGCGCGGATGCCGGCGTCGGTCAGGGCATCGATGGCCGCGTCCGAGTGAGCACCGCTGCGAGCGTTGTGCGAGTTGTCGATGATGGTGGTGATGCCGGCGTTGATCGCACCAAGCGCGGTCAGCAGGTTGCCGACGTACATGTCTTGCGGGCGGTAGTATTTGGCGAACGAGAAATGCGTGGCGTTGCAGTAGTCTTCCAGGGTCGGCGAGTTCGGATTGATCCGACGCAACTGACCTTCCCAGGCATGCCGGTGGGTATCGACCATGCCGGGAATCACGATCATGCCTTTGGCGTCGATCACCTCGGCGTCCGGTGCGGACAGACCGTTGCCGACCTCGACAATTTCGGTGCCACGGATCAGCACGTCGCCTTCGATGAAGTTGCCCAGGCGTTCGTCCTGGGTAACGAGGGTTCCGCCCTTGATCAGCAACAGTCGCCGGTCATCGGGCAGCGGTTCGAGCGCAGAGGTCAGAACATCGAAATGAGCATTGAAAGACATGGGTGGCTCCTCGGTAGCGGTCGGCACATTGGCCTGTAGCCGCATTGTCTGACCGGGAGCCTTTATTTAGAATTCCCAAACACCTACACACATTGTGAAGCTGGATATACATAATGCGCGATCAAGAGTTCGGCCATCTCAGGGCGTTTTTTGCCGTTGCACGGGAGCTCAATTTCTCCCGCGCGGCGCAATCGCTGGGGGTTTCGCCGTCGGCGCTGAGCCAGACCATCAAGGGTCTGGAAGAACGCCTGGGTGTGCGCCTGCTCAATCGCACTACGCGCAGCGTGTCGACCACCGAGGCCGGAACCCGGTTGTTCGAACGCCTGGGCGAGATCTTTGCCGACCTGGACGCGGCGCTGGAACAGCTCAACGATTACCGTGACACGCCGGTCGGCACCCTGCGCATCTGCGCGCCGCAGGTGGCGATGCTGCACTTCATCCAGCCGATCCTGCCGTCGTTCCAGGCAGCGTACCCGGACATCAAGCTCGAACTGACCACCGACGACAGCACCGCCGACATCGTCGCCCAGGGCTACGACGCGGCGATTCGTCTCGGTGAGTTCATCGAGCAGGACATGGTCGCACTCAAACTCAGCGAACCCCTGACCCAGATCGCCATCGCCTCGCCGCAGTACCTTGAGGGCAAGCGCCATCCGCAAGAACCGGCCGATCTGCTGGACCATCGCTGCGTGAACTGGCGCCGCTCCGGCGAAACCGGTTTGTACAAATGGCGGTTTTTCCGCGACGGTCTGCCGTTCGAGTTGAGCGTGAAGGGCTCACTTGTGGTGAGTGACTGCGCCGTTGCCATGCAATCGGCGCTGGATGGACTGGGCATCACGGTGTGGATCCGTGAATGGATCAAGGACGAACTGGACAGCGGCGCACTGGTGGCGCTGCTGGAAGAGTGGTCGACACCCTTCCCCGCGTTCTACCTGTATTACCCGAGCAACCGACAGATGTCGTCGGCGCTGCAGGCCTTCATCGCCGCGTTGCGCAAGGCTCACTAGGCGGCGCTTGCCCCGCGCAGGTCGGGGCGCTTTTGGTGACCGCCGTAGAACATCGCCCTGGCGCCAATCGTCAGCAACGACAACAGCGCAAACAGCAACCCGCACCAGATCGTTCCCGGCAGGCCCCAGGTGTCGATGAATATCCCGCCGATCCACGAGCCGAGGGCGATCCCGGCGTTCGCCGCCGAGACATACAGGCTGGTGGCGAACGAGTGCGCTTCGGGCGCGGCGCTGGTCAGCCACATCTGGGTGATGATCATGCCGCTGGTGTGAATCGCGCCCCACAGCAGAACGATCAACAGCATCGAGCCAAGCGATGCGCTGCCGAACGTGGCCAGAATCAGGTAGGCGATGCTCAACAGAATCGGAAACAGCACCGCCGTCGCCACCAGATGCGTCGCCAGCATGCGACCGGCCAGCAGGTTGCCCAGCACCCCGCCCACACCAAAGATCACCAATAGAAAACTGATGGTTTCACCGTCCAGACCGGTCTGGTTTTTCAGGTACTCGGCGGCGTAGCTGTACACCGCAAACTTGGTGGTGAACACCAGCACCGTGGCGATGATCGCCAGCCATACCGCAGGTTTTTTCAGAATCGACAACTGGCTGGCGAAGCTCTCTGGCGCAGCCGTTTGCCGAGGCAGCCTGAGCAACAGGCCGAGCCCGGCCAGCAACGTCGCCACCGCACAGAACAGGATCGACGCCTCATAGGAAAAACGCCCGGCGACCCACGCGGTGATCGGCACGCCGAACACCAGCCCAAGCGTGGTGCCGATGAACGCCACCGTCGTCGCGTGGGTGGCGCGCTCCTTGGGGTACAGCGAAATCGCAGCGGCGAACGCCGCCGAGAAGAACACCGGATGCAGCATCGCCGGAACGATCCGTAGCGCCATCAGTGTCGAATAGTTCGGCGCGTAGGCCGAGAACACGCTGCTGACGGAAAAACACAGCAGCGCGCCGACCAGCACTTTCTTACGGTCGAAACGCGAAAACAGCAACACCAGAAACGGACCGGACAACGCCACGATAAACGCGAACAGACTCATCAAAAGCCCGGCCTGGGCGACGCTGACGCCGAAGCGTTCGACGATCAGCGGCAGGATGCCGACCACGCCGAGCTCCAGGGTGTACAGCCCGAACAGCCCGAGAATGATGAAGGGCATAACGGACATGGGATGGGGGGAACGATTCATAAACACTCATCACATCAGGAAAGAAAATCTACCGGACAGCACAAAACCCTGTGGCAGGCCCTTGATAACTGCCATCACGCAAACCCTGTGGGAGCGGGCTTGCCCGCGAATGCGGTGGGTCAGCGACGGCGTCGCCGACTGACACTCCCTCTTCGCGTGCAAGCTCGCTCCCACAATTGAGTGGTGTCGTACTCAGGATTTGTTGAAATCGACCACGACCTTGCCGAACGCCCCGCGATTGAGATGGGCGAACGCCTCGGGCACCTGATCGAAGGTATAGGTCGCATCGATCACCGGTTTGATGCCGTGGTGATCGACCATCCGCACCAGATCCTCCAGTGCACGACGAGGGCCGACTGCCACGGCGACGATCGATGCACGGCTGCCGAGCAGCGGCATGATCGGTGTGCGTAGTTCGTCGGAGTCGAGCAGGCCGATGATCGATACCCGGCCGCCGGGAACCACCGCCTGCAGCGAACGCCCGAGGTTGTCGCCGCCGGCCATTTCCAGAATGTGATCGGCACCGCGCCCACCGGTCAGCTCCAGCACAGCGGTGTGCCAGTCAGGTGTGGTGGTGCGGTTGATGCCATGAGTGGCGCCCAGCGCAATGGCCAGATCGATCTTGGCGTCGCTGCTGCTGGTGACAATGACGTTCGCGCCACTGGCCGCCGCCAGTTGCACGGCGAACAGCGATACACCGCCAGTGCCCTGCACCACCACGGTTTGCCCCGCATGCAGGTGGCCCAGTTCGATCAGGGCCATCCACGCGGTCAACGCGGCAATCGGCAAGGTGCTGGCCTCGACCGCACTGAGGTGCTTCGGCGCCCGCACACACCAGTCGGCCGGCGTCGCGACGTACTGGGCCAACATGCCCGGAATCGGCCCGCCCTGGGTCGGCATCTCGGCCCAGGTCTTGGGATTGCCGTCGATCCAGTTGGTAATGTAAGTGGAGATGACTTTCTCGCCGATCTGGAAGCGGGTTACGCCCTCACCGACCGCCACCACGGTGCCGGCCATGTCCGACGCTGGCGTGAAGGGAAACTTCAGCGCGGCGGTCATGCCGTTTTCCGCCACTTGAGTGTCGCGGTAATTGAGCGAGACGGCGTCGATTTTGACCAGAACTTCCCCGGCTTTCGGTGCCGGAAGCGGAGCCTGGACGCGGTTGAGGTTGTCGAGGCCGAAAGCGGAAATTTCCCAGCGCTGCATTGTGTCGGACATGGCGATGAACTCGGTGGAGGACTGTGGCGCCGATGATAGAAGCCATGCCCCGTGCCGATTAAGTAGGTCGCCACTCCGTTATATGCGGACGTTTTGTTCCGCAATGACTAAGGTAAATTGATCGCCTTCGGTGAATTCGAGAGTCGTGATGGACAGCCTGACTGCGTTGAACGTGTTTGTTTCAGTGGCGGAAACCCGCAGTTTTGTCGCCAGCGGGCGTCTGCTGGGTGTATCAGCGTCGGCCATCGGCAAAAGCATCGCCCGCCTGGAAGAACGCTTTGGTGTGCGCCTGTTCAACCGCAGCACGCGTAGCGTCACCTTGACCGAAGACGGCACCCGGTTTCTGCAACGCAGCCTGCGCATCCTCGCCGAGATCGAAGCGGCGGAAGTCGAGTTTTCCCAGACCAACGCGACTCCGCGCGGTCGCCTGAAAATCAGCCTGCCGCTGGTGGGCGAGCCGTTCCTTCCGGTGCTGGCCCGCTTCAAGAAAACCTATCCGGCGGTGGACCTTGACCTGACGTTCGATGACCGTCGCGTCGATGTGATCGAGGAAGGCTACGACGCAGTGTTGCGTGCCGGCGATGTCCCGGACTCCAGCCTCACGTCGCGCCTGATCGGCAGCTACCGGATGATTCTGGTCGGTGCCCCGGAATACTTTCAGGCCCATGGAATACCGCAACAAGCCACCGACCTGCTGAGCCATGCGTGCATTCAGTTTCGTTTTCCCAACACCGGAAAACTGCAGGTCTGGCCGTTGCGCGAGGCAGGCCAGGAAGTCGATCTGCAAGTGCCGACTTCGATGGTCTGCAACAACCTCGAAGCGCGCATCTGCTTCGCCCTGCAAGGCCTGGGGATCGCTTACTTGCCGGACTTCTGCGTCGGCGAGGCACTGGCTGACGGTCGACTGCAACGCATACTGCCGGACTGTGCGGAGACCGGGGTCTACCGGATCATGTGGCCTTCGGGCAAGCACCCGCAGTTGAAACTCCGCGTGTTCATCGACTTCCTCAAGGAGCATCTGTTTCCTGAGCAACGTCTGGTTTGAATCGAGCGTTCAACCAACCAGCGCAATCAACTGCTGCCGCTGTGCATCGGTCAGCATCGGCCCGAACCCGGCGCCGGCGTTGTCGGCCATGTAACGTGGATTGCCGGTGCCGGGGATTACGCAAGTCACCGCCGTGTTCGAGAGCAGAAACTTCAGCGCCAGTTGCGGCCAGCTGTTGACCTGTACGTCCGACACCCAGCCTGGCAGGGGTTTGCCTTTGAGCCGGGTCAGCAACCCGCCACCGCCAAACGGCCGATTGCAGATCACCGCCACACCCCGTTCGCGGCACAACGGCAGGATGCGTTTTTCCACGCCACGGTCATTGAGGGCGTAATTGATTTGCAGGAAGTCGAGCGGTTCGGCCCTCAACACCGCTTCCACTTCCTCGTAGGCCGAGGGCGTGTAATGGGTGATGCCGATGTAGCGGATGCGGCCCTGTTCCTTCCATTCGCGCAGGGTCGGCAGATGGGTTTGCCAGTCCAGCAGGTTGTGGATCTGCATCAGGTCGATGCGATCGGTACGCAGCAGGCGAAAGGAGTTTTCCATCTGCGCGATGCCCTCCTCGCGTCCGCGGGTCCACACCTTGGTCGCCAGAAACGCCGGTGAGCGTGGTTCGTGAATCGACAACAACTCGCCGGTGGTTTCTTCGGCGCGGCCATACATCGGTGAGCTGTCGATCAGCGTGCCGCCCTTTCTGAACAGCTCGTCGAGCACCGCCGGCAATTGCCTGTAAGCGGGGTCGCCGGGCGCGACATCGAAGCCGCGATAGGTGCCCAGCCCTACCAACGGCAGCAGCTCGGAGCTGGAAGGGATGGCGCGGGTCTGCATGGTCTGGCCTCCTGGGGCACTCGACGACGTGGCGGCAGCCAACGCCCGGTCAAACGTGAAAACGGTCGTTATCCCCGCCGCCAGCTCGAGCAGACGGCGGCGGGAATAGCCCTCAGTGTGGCTCATGCTAGCTTCTCTGTCGGATGGATCTGTTGCACCTTGTGTGCAGCGGCGGTCACCGGGGAAGGCTCAACTACACTGCATTGGCGAACCCTCACGCCCCGTTAAAGTTAGTCGAATGTCCAGAATCCTGATGTCACTCGTCGCTTTGCTGCTGGCCCTGTACCTGATCCTGTGTGCAGCGCTGTTCGTGTTCCAGCGCTCGCTGATCTATTTTCCGCAGGCGGGCTCAGTGGATTCGGCGGAATCGCGGATGACCCTGACCATGGCCGATGCGGACATTCGCGTCAGTGTCCGCGAGCATTCCGGGGCGCGGGCGTTGATCTACTTCGGCGGCAATGCCGAGGACGTTTCGCGCAATCTGCCGGCGTTTGCCGAGGCCTTTCCCGACTACGCGATCTACCTGCTGCACTATCGCGGTTTTGGCGGCAGCGGCGGTTCGCCGTCCGAAGAGGCGATTGCCCGGGACGCCCTGGGGTTGTTCGACCAGGTGTTTTCCAGGCATCCGCAGATTACGCTGATCGGGCGCAGCCTCGGTTCCGGCGTCGCGGTGCGGCTGGCCAGTCAGCGGCCGGTGACCCGGCTGGTTCTGGTCACACCCTACAACAGCCTCCAGGAACTCGCCGTCCGGCATTACCCGTGGGTGCCGGTGAAATGGCTGCTCAAGGAGCGTTACGAATCCGGCAAATACGCCGAGCATATCCGCGCGCCGACCCTGCTGCTGGCGGCGAGCGATGACGAGGTGGTGCCACGGGGCAGCAGCGAACGCCTGCTGCGCAATTTCCCGGATGGCGTGGCGACCCTGAAAGAGGTGCCGGAAGCGACGCACAATTCGATTTCCGAACGCCCGCAATACCTGCAATGGATGAAGGAAGTGTTGAACCGGTGAGCGGCCACTGCGCAGTTCGTCGGCCTCCGGACAAAGCCATGGGCACCCCGTGAACCAAGTGCAGAAAGGCCAGTCCTACTCGCGCCGCATTCGCGGTTAACTCCCTGTCAGCGCTGTCTTTTTTCAGAGTCCTGCGTCCCATGCGCCACGCCGTTCGTTCGTCTCGCTTCGTATCGCTGTGCCTGTTGATCCTCTCCCCTCTGCTCGCTCCCACTGCCCATGCCGGCGCGGAACGACAACTGGCGGCCGCCATCAATGACCTGCGCGCCCATCCCCAACGCTGTGACCGGCGTGCGGCACAACGCCTGGCGCCGTTGGCGCTCAAGCAGAACATTGCGTTGCCCATCGGCTATGGCTACGGCGGCGGGTTGCGCGAGCAGTTGAAGTCTTCCGGTTATGCGGCGGTGGCCGTGCGCAGCATCCGCATTGTCGGGGCCGAGGATGCCGAAGAGGCGTTCGATCAATTGCAGGACGAACATTGCAGCGCACTGATCGACGCGCAGTACGCCGACATCGGCATCAGCCGCGCCCGCAGTGAATGGCAAGTGGTACTGGCCCGGCCGGTGATCGACAGTCGCATGGGCGACAACCGCAGCGTCGGCAAGGCCCTGCTGGCGCAAGTCAACGCCGCCCGCGCCCGGCCCCGGATGTGCGGACGCCAGCGTTTCGCCGCCGCCCGCCCCTTGAGCTGGAACCCGTCCCTCGGCGCCGCCGCCCAGGGCCATAGCAAGGCCATGGCCTACGGCAACTACTTCGCTCACCAGGACCCGGACGGCGACATGCCGGCCGACCGTGCCCACGCCGCCGGCTACCGTGGCCGGCAGATCGGAGAGAACATCGCCGCCGGGCAAAGCTCACCCGGCAGCGCGATGGCCGGCTGGCTCGCCAGCCCCGGGCACTGCGCCAACCTGATGAACCCGATGTTCACCCAGGTCGGCGCCGGTTTTGCCAGTGATGCCCGCAGTGACAACGGTGTGTACTGGACGATGCTGTTCGGCGCGCCCTGACTCACTTCGGCCGGCGCACCGCCCGGACGCTGCTGGTGTCCCCACCGCCACAGTAGAAGCGTTCACCGCCATCGGCCTCCAGTCCCGAGACGCCGATCCCGCTGGGCAACGCGAGGCTTTCCAGCACCTCGCCGTTGCCCGGATCGACACGCCGGATCTCGCTTTCATCGCCCTCCCACGTCCCATGCCACAGCGCACCGTCAACCCAGGTCACGCCGGTGACAAAGCGGTTTGACTCCAGCGTGCGGAGGATCTTGCCGGTTTCCGGGTCGATCTGATGAATCTTGCGCTCGCGATACTGGCCGACCCACAACGTGCCCTCGGCCCAGGCCATGCCCGAGTCACCACCACCGCCGGGAGCCGCGATGGTATGGAGCACCTTGCCGGTGGCCGAATCGATCTTGTGGATACGGCGGTCGGCAATCTGATACAGATGCTTGCCGTCGAATGCCGTGCCGCCATCAGCCCCGATCTTGATCGTGCGCACGGTTTCGCCGCTGGCCGGGTCCAGCGCATTGAGCTGGCCGTCACTGGCGAACCAGACCTGCTGGCCGTCGAAAGTCACACCATGGACGCCGTGGATGCCTTCGAACGGGCCGTATTCACGAAGGATTTCTGCGTTTGCCTGTTTCATTTCGGTTGCCTCGTTGAGTGGTGAGTCCAGCCTAGCCATTGCCCAACGACACCGGGAGTAACAAGATCGTCGCGAAACCCGGCACCGGCGGGGTCAGCCAGCGTCGCGCACGGCCGACACCGAATGCCTGGACCTTGCCTTGCGCGGCCAGGGTTTCCAGGGCCCGTTGTATCTGGCGCTGACTGCTGCCCAGCGCAAGCGCCAGTGCCGAACTCGACCATGCCTCGCCGTCGGCGAGCAGGGCCAGCAGTGCCGCGTGCTTGTCTTCGAGGGGTAACGTCAGCAGCGCAACGTCTTGCGCGACCAGCGCATAGCCACGGGAAGTCGCAGTGATTCCGGCCAGTGGTTTCAGTGCAGCGCGCAGCCGGCCGATCTCGACCCGCAATCGGACGCGGTGGGATTCATCATCGAGTTTCAAACGAAAGGCCCTGGCGATCAGCGTCTCTCGGGGAACATCCCCGGGCCAGGCTTCGGCGAGCAGTTGCAGCACATTGAACAACACCGGTCGTGTAGCCAGCACCACCGTCATGCCGGCACCGCGCACGCTGTAGCGACAGGCATCCACCACCAGCGTCGCAGACGCAAACAAGGCTTCGACCTGAGCGAGCGTGACCGTTTTCACGTCACCGGCAATGCGCAATCGGGCGGCGGGAGTGTCGAGGGTTTGCCGGGCGTGTTCGATCTCCGCCAGGAGCGCCGGAATGTCGGCCAGCCGCGCCGCCCGTTGCGCACGTTCCAGTGCCGATTGCGCCTTGTGCGCCTGCACACGCCGCAGCGCGATCCCGGCTGACATCAGTTCATGGGCGGCGCGCAAGGCCGGGGGTAACGGTGCAGGCTCCTGTTCATCGAGCAGCGCGTCAGCCTCATTCAACTGCCCGATCAACAACAACCGACGAATCTGCAGATAGCGCGCGTGTGCCGCATTGAGTCGGTCGCCGTGCCCCTGCAAGACCTGCCGCGCCGCCTCCAGCGCCTTCACCGGCCAGCCCAGGTCCCGCGCCGCCAGCGCCACTTCCGCCTCGGCCACCACGCAGCGCGCCCGGGACAAGGGCTCGTTGGCGCCGAACGCTTTTACCGCCCGTTGCAGCAATGCCTTGGCCCGCGCCATGTCGCCGAGCTGGGCCATGGCGATTCCGCGCAGGGCCAGAGCCGGTGGATCTTCTCGCAGAGCCACGAAATTCAGCGCCGCCAGCGGGTCACCCGCCGCCAGGGCTCGGCCGGCGGCGTTGATCAGCGAGTCCATGACATAGGCGCCACAGTGGGTACTCCAGTGAAGGGATACCCCGGTTTAGTCCAGATCCTGTGCAGGCACCAGTCTGGGCCTGCGGAAAAACGACTGACGCGGGACGACTCAGACCGGTGAAATCGTCGCCAGAACACCGATCATGATGGTCAACACGAGAAAGCCGCCGAGGAAAAACGCCATCTTAGCCATGAAGGCCTCCTGAATACTGAATGTCCGGCGCACCGGGCGCTTCGGAATGAAGCGCGTCGCGTATGGCCGAACGGCAAGGGTATTTTGGGCCTATGGCTGAGACGGTTACAGATGCAGATTCAACCGGAAAAAGCGGATCAGATGGATTCGGCCCGCGCATGTGTCGATATTCAGACCGGTACAGAGGGTTCCCATTGCGCCGCTTTGATCTAGAGTCATGGGCGCCGCGCCAAGAACAACAAAAAATACAGGAGTGAAACCATGTCCGAACTGAATCTGCACCCCAACGCCGCCGAGTCCCTGAACCGCTGGCACGACATGATCCGTACCGGCGACCTGAAGGCACTGCCCGACCTGCTCGATCCCAAAGCCGTGTTCCGCTCGCCGATGGCCCACACGCCTTACCCCGGCGCACCGGTGGTCTCGATGATCCTCAACACCGTGTTCAACGTGTTCGAAGACTTCAAATACCACCGAGAGCTGGCGACAGCGGATGGCTTGAACGTGGTGCTGGAATTCAGCGCGAAGGTCGGGGCGAAAGAGCTGAAAGGCATCGACATGATCCGCTTCGATGAACAGGGGAAGATTGTTGAATTTGAGGTGATGGTGCGGCCGTTGAGCGGGTTGCAGGCGCTGGGGGAAGAGATGGGACGGCGGCTTGGGGCTTATCTGGCTAACGCCAAAGCCTGAAACCCGGACACAAAAAAGCCCACTGACCGTCACCGGTTCAGTGGGCTTTGTGTGTCAGGCGTCTGAATTACAGAGCCATGTCACGTGCAGCGCTTTCTTTCGGAGCCTGTGGCTTTTCAGCCGAAGCAGGTGCCGCCGCAGGTGCAGCCTGGCCAATCGCCGGAGGCGTTGGCAGTTGCAGGATCTTGGCGGTGTAAGCCCACTCTTCGGCCACTTTGGCTGGATCGTTGTTCAGCTGAGTGCCGTAGCTCGGAACGATCTGGTGCAGCTTGGCTTGCCACTCAGGGGTAGCGACCTTGTCCTTGAAGACTTTCTGCAGCACGCTCAGCATGATCGGTGCAGCGGTCGATGCGCCTGGGGATGCGCCCAGCAGACCGGCGATGGAGCCGTCTTTCGAAGCAACGATTTCGGTGCCCAGTTTCAGCACGCCGCCAGCGGCTTCATCACGCTTGATGATCTGCACGCGCTGGCCGGCTTGCCACAGGCGCCAGTCTTCGGCTTTCGCGTTCGGGAAGTATTCCTTCAGCGCGTTCATGCGGTCTTCATCCGACAGCATCAGTTGACCGGCCAGGTACTCGACCAGCGGGTATTCCTTGATGCCGACCTTGGTCATAGGCCAGATGTTGTGGGTGGTGGTGCTGGTCAGCAGGTCCAGGTACGAACCTTCTTTCAGGAACTTGGTGCTGAAGGTTGCGAACGGGCCAAACAGGATGACGCGCTTGCCGTCCAGGACACGGGTGTCCAGGTGCGGAACGGACATCGGAGGCGCGCCAACGGATGCTTTACCGTAGGCCTTGGCCAGGTGCTGCTCGGCGATGGCCGGGTTATCGGTCACCAGGAACGAGCCGCCTACCGGGAAGCCAGCGTATTCCTTGGCTTCTTCGATACCGGACTTCTGCAGCAGGTGCAGGGCACCGCCGCCGGCGCCGATGAACACGAACTTGGCGTCGGTTTCAGTCTTGGTGCCGTCTTTCAGGTTCTTGTAGCTGACGCGCCAGGTGCCGTCGGCGTTCTTGGTGATGTCCTGTACTTCGCTCGACAGTTTCAGATCGAAGTTAGGTTTGGTCTGCAAGTAACCGGCGAACTGGCGGGTGATTTCGCCGAAGTTCATGTCGGTACCCAGCGGGCTCCAGGTGGCCGCGATTTTCTGGTTCGGGTCACGCCCTTCCATCATCAGCGGGACCCACTTCTTGATCACGGCCGGGTCTTCGGAGTACTGCATGCCGGCGAACAGCGGGCTCGCCTGCAGGGCTTCGTAGCGCTTTTTCAGGAACTTGATGTTGTCATCGCCCCACACGAAGCTCATGTGCGGAGTGGTGTTGATGAACGAGCGAGGGTTCTTCAGAACGCCTTGCTGAACCTGCCAGGCCCAGAACTGACGGGAAACCTGGAACGCTTCGTTGATCTCGACGGCTTTCGGGATCGTTACGTTACCTTTGTCGTCTTCCGGGGTGTAGTTCAGCTCGGCCAGGGCGGAGTGACCGGTACCGGCGTTGTTCCAGCCGTTGGAGCTTTCCAGGGCGACGCCGTCGAGGCGCTCGACCATTTCCATCGACCAGCTCGGTTCCAGCTCATTGATCCACACACCCAGGGTGGTGCTCATGATGCCGCCGCCGATCAGCAGGACGTCGACTTTCTTTGCTTCTGCGGCATTGGCGGAAGACATCCCCATCGCCAAAGCCAGCCCCAGCAAGGCTGTGTTCACTTTTTTAAACATCTGTTGCACCTATGATAAAACGCCTTCCGCCCGCCGCTGTTGTGCGTATGCGTTCCCCTTTTTTCGCGACACTCAGGCCAGCGTCGCGGGTTCCGGCACACTTCAATTTTGACGGGTGGGCACACAAGGCCGACAGGCTGCGTCGACCTCAGTTATATGTCCCTTCTGAACTGACTTTTTATCATTATTGGCTTCAGCTACTTGAGCGACAGGGGTTCGGTCGGCCCGCCAAAAAGCGCGCCAGACTGAATTAGGTCAAACCAAGTGGCGCGAAGAATATCACGTCAGGGCAAACCCGCGCGTCTGTTCCCGACTTGATGGTCTTTATCCGCCCAGAGACTTATCGGCGGCCAATCGCCGAACATGACCCCGGCAGTGCCTCTGGCTGAAGCCTTTCAGGCATTTGATCGCCTTTTCCCCGCTCGCCTGCGGCCTTGCACTTGTTACAAATGAAGTAGACGGCGCCCGCCTCACAACCGGAAACGATCCACCGACTGCGCCAGCCGCCCCGCCAGATTCGACAACTCGTCCGTCGTATTCGCCGTCTCGCCTATCACCTTGCTGTTGCCTTCCGACATGCCGGCGATCATCTCCACCTGATGGGCGATTTCGTTGCTGGCCTGGCTCTGTTCGCCGATGGTGCGGGTAATGTCGTTGACCAGTTGCGTGGTGTTCAGGGTGGCGTCGAGGATTTCGCGAATGGCGCGTTCGACATCGGCGGTGACGGCCATGCCCTTGTCGACCTGGGCCACGCCCGCCTCCATGCTGCTGACCGCTTCGCGGGTGCTGTTCTGGATGCGCGCGACCATCGCGGCGATTTCCTGGGTCGAGGCGCTGGTGCGGGCAGCCAGGCTGCGCACTTCATCAGCGACCACCGCAAACCCTCTGCCCTGCTCACCGGCCCGGGCCGCTTCGATAGCCGCATTGAGCGCCAGCAGATTGGTCTGGTCGGCGATGCTCTTGATCACCTGAATGATGTTGAAGATGCCTTCGGACTCATGGTCCAGGGTGCGGATCACCTGTGCCGACTGCTGAGCGGAGCGGGCGATGTCGTCCATGTCGCTGACCACTTGATGGATCACCTGCCCACCGTTCTTGGCCAATGACTCGGCCTGATTCGCCATGCTCAGGGCCCGCTCGGCATGGCGGGTGATTTCCTCGATGCTGGCGGTCATCTGGCTCGCGGCAGCGGCCATGGTGCCTGCGGCGGTGCTTTGTTGCTGGCTGCTGTCCGCCACCCGATGGCAACCATGGCTCAGTTGCTCGCTCATGCCGCTGACACCATGGGCATTACGCCGCACCACGTCGATCATGTCCCGCAGATCCCGCTGCATGGTCGCCAGGGTGCGGATCAGCGTGCTGGCTTCGTCCTTGCCGGAAGGCTCGGCGATCGGTTCGCTGAGGTTGCCATGAGCAATGCTTTCGGCGATGCGACTGGCGGTTTTCAGCGGGCCCGTGATGCTCAGGATCACCCAGCGCCCCTGCACCAACAGCAATAACAGACTGGCGATCAGCACGATGCCGAGGGCGATGTTGGCATTGCGGATCGCGGCTTCGGTGCCTTGGCTGGTCTGCCGGGTGTTGGTTTCAATCAGCTCGCTCAGAGACGCCATCTGCTCTTCGAGCTGGCTGAACGCAGCGCTGAAGGTGCCGAGTTCCTGTTGCGCCGTGTCGGGATTGTCCAGCGCCAGCCCGACAATCCGCTCGCCCGCGTTGATGTAAGTGTCGAGGCTCGGCTTGATCTGCTCCAGCGCGGCCCGGATCGTGGCATCGAGCGGCAATTTCAGGTTTTCGCCCAGCACCTCGCGAAAATGCCCGGCGTGCTCTTCGACAGAACTGCGCACTCCGTCCGCCGTGCCGGTGCTTTTGCCCAGCCCCACCAGCATCGCCGAATAGACATCGGCGCGCAGGGCGTCGTGCATCATGTCGGCTTCCATGTGATTGCGCAGCGCGCTCATGCTGACCGCATTGGCACTGACTGCCGACGCCATGCGCTGATTGCCGACATAGCTGACCAGGCTCACGATCAGCGCCGTCAGCAGGCTGGTCGCAATCAGCAGCACCAAACGCAGTTTGATCGACACGGTGATTTCCTCCCTGGTCGCGCCGCACAGCGCTTTCAACGCTTCAGTTAAGCCTATTTCCGCGAACCCGCCGGGTTAGAGCGTCTCAAGGTATGTCGTCACATCCAGTAAAAAAGAATTCTGTGCGGCAGTTATCGGTTTGCAGCCCCGAGAACTTGTTCCGGCGCATGGAACTCCCGAGCCACGCCGCACCTCTCACATTATGTGGTACTTCCTTTTCGCTTTACGCTGCTGGAGGAACACCGTCATGCGTCGTTTATTACTCGTTTCGTCTCTTGTGCTCTGCCTGCCTTTTGGCTCGGCCTTCGCCCGCGTGGATGCGGGGGATGTCGCCACTTCGGCCGGTGTTTCCGCGTCGCTGTATTCCACCTTCAAGGATCACAAAATGGTGATTCCGGCCCGTGACGACTTGTCCGCATTCGTCGCCAGCGGCGGTGCCATTCGTGGCGCGTATCTGGAATCGGCGCTGCAACAGGTTCGTCAGGAAAACCCGGGCTTGAACGCCAGCGATGAAGAGCTGGCCAATGCGATCCTGGTCCACTACGAAGGCCTGTCGCAGTAACAGCCGCACGCTCGACGACGGTGGCTGACGGATTTGCCACCTCTGCGTTCTGCCGATGGACGGCAGCCGGGCGACCATGGGCAAAACCGTCGAACGGCCTCTATGATGGAGGCCATGACGATTGCCGCCCCGCTTCGCTCCCCCTGCCCGCCCGGCGCCTGCATCTGCGGGCGCGATCCGTTGCTGGAAATGCCCGGCGCGGATCTGCGCATACTCTTGCTCACCCGGCAGGAGGAGAAGCGCCTGCTCGAACGCCTGGAAAACCTGCAAAGCCTGGCTGACCTCGAACGCCTGCAACAGCGGATGTTCGAGCAATTGGGGATTCGCATGGCCATCGCGCCGGGCTTCAACGAAGTGCGAACCATGCGTGGCATCGCCATCGAAATCGATGAATTGCCGGGGATGTGTCGCAAGACTCGTCAGGCGATCCCGGCCGCCATTCGCCGCGGGCTGGAAAAAAATCCGGAAATCGCCTTCGAACTGCTCAACGCCCACGACTTGCTGCGCGACGCCTGATCACGTTTTCAGGCCGACCCGTTTGCGCATCTCGACGGTAATGCTCTGGCGGGTTTTCTTCATGTCCGCCCAGGGTTCATCGCCGACGTCCGCCAGACGTTCGTGGACGTTATGAATATTCCACTGATTGCCGCCCTTGATCGCCTTCACTTCATCGACAAACAACGGCACCGACACCGGCAGCCCTTCGCGGGTCCGCGCCGCGTAAGCACAAATCGTGGTGGCGCCGAGCCCGTTGCGCAGGTAATCAATGAAGATCCGCCCCACGCGGTTCTTCGGTCCGGACACCGCGGAAAACCGCTCCGGCAACTGTTTGGCCATGTGACTGACGATCGCATGGCTGAAATCCTTGACCTCATCCCAACCATGCTTGCGGATCAGCGGCACCACCAGATGAATGCCCTTGCCGCCGCTGGTCTTGAGGAATGCCCGCAAACCGAGTTCCTCCAGCACGGTCAGGGTCAGGGCGGTGGCTTCGACCATGCTTTTCCAGGGCAGCGCCGGATCCGGGTCCAGATCGAGAACGAAGCGGTCGGGTTTTTCCAGATCCGCCGTGGTGGCGTTCCAGGTGTGCAGTTCGACGGTGCTCATCTGCACCGCCCCAATCAGCGACTCGGCGTTGTTGATCAGCATCATCGGTTGGCCGGTCAGTTCCTTGTCCAGCGTGCGGATGCCGGGGATCGCCAGGTGTTCGGCGTTTTTTTGAAAGAACAGTTCGCCAGCGATGCCGTCCGGGGCCCGCACCAGCGCCACGGGCCGATCCTTGAGCTGCGGCAGGATCCATTCGGCGACGCTGGCGTAATACTCGGCCAGTTGCATCTTGGTGGTGCCGCTGCTGGCGTCGATGACCCGGTCCGGGTGAGTGATCCGCACCTTTCCGTCGGCCAGGCCGGCTTGGGACGGCGCGGTAGCTTGAGCCTTTGAGGTCTTCATGGGTTTGGCGCGCTCCTCGGTGATGTCCCTGGCCGGTTTGTCATCGCGCAGACCATGGAACACGGCGTGGCGAACCGAACCCTCCCGGGTCATTTCGGCAAACGCCACCTCCGCCAGCAGGTTCGGCTTGAGCCAGTGCACACCCTTGGCCTCGAAACCAACGGGCGGGTTGGCCAGCGCAGTCTTTTTCGCCCGCAACGGTTTGAGCCGGGCAAGCACTGTTTTCAGGGTGGCCTCGTTGAAGCCCGTTCCGACCTTGCCGGCATAACGCAACTCGCCGCTGTCGCGATCGTGCAGGCCCAGCAACAAAGCACCAAAGGCACTGCGCGAACCCTTCGGATCGGTGTAACCGACGATCACGAATTCCTGGCGATGCTTGCACTTGAGCTTGATCCAGTCGCTGCTGCGCCGCGACACATAGGGCGAGCCGAGACGTTTGCCGATCAACCCTTCCATCTGCATCTGGCAGGCGCTGTTGAGCAAGGCCTCCGGGGTTTCGTCGAAGGCTTCGGAGAAACGCAGCAACGGACTCTTGTGCGCCTTCAATATCGTGGCCAGCGCTGCGCGCCGCTCTTCCACCGGGACTTCGCGCAGGTCGACACCGTTGAGGTAAGGCAGGTCGAACAGGTAATAAAGGATGTCGCTGCTGCGGCTGTCGTCGAAGGCGTTCTGCAGCGCCTGAAAGTCCGGAATGCCGTTTTCGTTGGTGACCACCACTTCACCGTCAAGCCACGCCGACTCCAGCCCCAGCGCTGCGAGTGCCTGGGCCTGCTCGGGCAGTTTGTGGGTCCAGTCATGGCCGTTACGGGTGAACAACTGCACGTCGTCATGATCGATGCGCGCCATGATCCGGTAGCCATCGAATTTGATTTCGTAGCTCCAGTCCCCTGCCGGAGCACTGTCCACCAGCGTGGCCAATTGCGGTTTCAACTGGGCGGGAATTCGCGCCTTGTGTGCACCGACAAGCTTGCCCGAGGCGGGTTTGCGCGCGGGCTGTTTCAGCGGTTTGACCTGCCGGGCGTCGAGCTTCGGTTTGTCGACGAGGGTGCGTTCGCTGAGCACGCTGTCCGGCTCGGCGACCAGCACGTCGTAATCGCTTTGCGGCCGGGCGGCGGCGTCCTGATGCTTGATCAGAAACCATTGTTCCTGCTTGCCCGGCATGTGGGTGCGCACCAGATTCCACACCCCGCCGAGCTTCTCGCCCTGCAGCTCGAACTTGAGCTTGCCTTTGGCATAGGCCTTTTGCGGATCCTCCAGCGGAATCCACACGCCGCGATCCCAGACGATGACGTCTCCTGCACCGTAATGCCCCTCGGGGATGTGCCCTTCGAAGGTGGCGTAATCCAGCGGGTGGTCTTCGACATGCACCGCCAGGCGCTTGACCTTGGGATCCAGCGACGGGCCCTTGGGCACCGCCCAGCTCTTGAGTGCGCCGTCCAGCTCCAGGCGAAAGTCGTAATGCAGGTGCGAGGCGTCATGCTTCTGGATGCAGAACTGCAGCGCGTGATCGGCGCCAGCCTTCTTGCCCCGACGCTTGACCGCCGCCGGTTCCGAGGTCGCCGAGAAGTCGCGCATGCGGTTGTAGTCGTCGAGGTTCCTGTTCATGGCGGCTCCGGCTGCAGTCTGGTGCTGTTATGCAGAAGAGCGACGCCTGCCCGGAAAAATTCAATCGACGTAAAAAAGCCCCGGACGGATGGAAACGTCCGGGGCCCGGGTGTTGAGGACTTTCAGGCGGTGCCTTTGGCCTGTTGTTCCAGATGCACCTGCAACTCGGGATCGATCTGCAAGGCTGCCGCCAGTTCATCCAGGTAATTGCGTTCGGCGTCCTGCTGGTCGTCCACCAGCATCACGCTGGCGATATACATTTCGGCGGCCACCGCCGGATCGTTGTTCGCGGCTTGCGCAACTTCCCGGGCATCGAGGGGTTTGGCGACTTCGGCGTCCAGCCATTGCTGCAGGTTGGGGTCATCGGTGTGGCGGCCGATTTCGCTGCCGATCAGTTGCTTCTCCGAGTCGTCGATCCGCCCGTCGGCCTTCGCCGCCGCGATCAGTGCGCGCAATACCGCGTGGCTGTGCTCCTCGACTTGCGGGCCGGCCAACAGGTCCGCGGTCTGCGGTGTCTGCTGCGGCGCGGCTGACGCCTGACTGCGTTGCCAGGCCTGATAGGCCTGGAACGCCATCATGCCCAGCGAGGCCAGGGCCGCGTAGTTGGTGCCGCCGGAACGACTTTGCGTCCCACCGCCAAGCGCCCCGCCACCCAAACCGCCGCCACCGAGCAACCCTCCGAGCAGCCCACCCAGTCCGCCGGCAGGCGCACCGCCGCCGCTGGTGCCACCGCCACCGAGCAGGCCACCCAGCAATCCGCCGAGCCCGCCCAGGCCATCGCCGGCCGAGGCGCCACTTTGTTGTCCCGCCGAGGCCTGGCCTCGCAGCAGTTGTTCGAGCAGATCGCTGGTGTTCATGACGTCATCCTCAGGCAAAAGCGTAACGGCGTCAGGCAACGATAGACCTGCGCACGAGTTGCGCCAGCACCGTTTGGCTGACGCTGTTGCGGGGAAGCGATATCGGCGTCGAAAAATTTTCCCGGCCAGCTAAGATTCATGAAGGATGAACCTTATCCCGGCCCGACCGGTCGATAGCTGCAAACCCGACCCGGTTGGCCGCCACCCTTGTTGCTCAAGTGTGATTCCCGGCTTGCTTCACTTTCTGGAGAACGCCCCTGTGATATCGACCGTCCACATTGCCAGGCTCAAGGCCTGGGGCGCCCATGGTTTCACCGCGACCGGCGTGGTCACCGCCTTCCTCGCCACCCTCGCCCTGCTGGAAAACCAGCCGACCCATTGCCTGATGTGGCTGGGCGTCGCGCTGATCGTCGACGGCCTCGACGGGGCGCTGGCGCGCAAGGTCAACGTGCAGTCGGTGCTGCCGAGTTTCGACGGATCGATCCTCGATCTGGTGATCGATTACCTGACCTACGTGTTCATTCCGGCGCTGTTCATCTATCGCTACATTCCGCTGCCCGACTACACCCTGCTGCTGACGGTGTCGCTGATTCTGGTGTCGTCGCTGTTCTGCTTCTGCAACGTCAACATGAAGAGCAAGGACAACTACTTCGTCGGTTTCCCCGCCGCGTGGAACGTGGTCGCGCTGTGCCTGT